>JAFQDF010000045.1 GCA_017416185.1 Clostridia bacterium | reverse complement strand
TTGTAATTACTTTATGCGATTTTGGATGCAAACACTTGAAAAATTAGCACAAAAACAAACCGCACCCTCGTGTGATAAAGATGCGGTTTGTAATTACTTTATGCGATTTTGGATGCAAACACTTGAAAAATTAGCACAAAAACAAACCGCACCCTCGTGTGATAAAGATGCGGTTTGTAATTACTTTATGCGATTTTGGATGCAAACACTTGTTTGCTTATTCGTCGTCTTCGTCGTCGGATGCAACGGGAAGTGCGGATATAATAACTGTCGCTGCTGTGTCGGCGGATACAACAGTATTGCTCTCTGCTCTTGCAGAGAAGGTCATACCGCCGGTTTCAGCACCGTCGGCTGTAGCTGCCGCTGTTGCCGATGTTGTCAGAATGGGGTTTTGAATAACACCGGCAGCATCAAGCGTATATACACCGCTCTTTACAGGAATTCCGTTGTTATTGTCTGCAGAGATAAATATGGTTTCATAAGTTTTACTGGTCACCAATTCACCCGAGTTTTCGTGGAAGAAATAATATTTGTCATTAGCATACACAAGACCCTCTATGCGGGTACCGTTTTCATCGGTTGCATAAATGTGGTTTACATTATTCTCGTCAACGTGATTGTACCAAGTACCCTTTTCCATCTTGGCATCATCTATAGTGTTCTTTACGATATCGCTACCGAATTTATAATAACCGGGGGTGAAGAGATCGTTTGAATAATATGTATAGAGCGTTCTGTTGGTAGCAAGACTTCCGTCGCGCAGAGCGTAGTAATAGTCATCACCCACACGGTAAAGACCTGTACTGGTCTGCTTTACACCGTCCTTGTAAATGTAATACTTGCCGTTTTCCTGTCTTACTTCCTTTGAGGAGCTGTCGGTTTCGTAAAGCATCTTACCGTCTGCACGGAAGAAATATCTTCCTCCCTCAATACCGGATCCGCCGGGAACGGTAACGTAAGCACCCTTGACCATAGTGCCGTCGTCATTGAAGTAGTAATAGTCGCCGTCGATCTGCTTGAAGCCTGTTACTTTGGCAGTATTATCATAGTAATATGTATTGCCGCCGCCTGTTACAAAGCCGGTTTTAACGAGCTTACCTTCGGCATCAAACTTATAATAGCTGTTGCCGTTGTCGGAGAAAAAGCCGTTACTCTCGGAGGTAGATACGTAAACAACCTGATCCTTGACTATCTCTAAGGTAGTTACGGGAGCGTAGTAATATTCACCATCTACTGTAAACAATCCGGCTAAAACGACTCCGTTAAGGCAATAGCTTTCGCCAAACCAGCCTGTGTAAGGTGTATTACAGGAGGTACATTTAACCGTACCGTCTGCAAAAGCATAGGAGTGATCGGTTATTGCGATCTCTTCTTCGTAGCTTGCTCCGCAAAGTGAGCAGGTGTAGGTCATAGTACCGACTGCAAGGCAGGTAGGTGCCTTTGTTACAGCAGAAGAATATTTATGAGTAAGCTGTGCTATAGCTTCCGTATAACTGTCACCGCAGCCTGTACAGGTATAGGTTCTGACACCTGCTGCATAGCAGGTTGCTGCCTTGGTTACAGAGGACTCGTAGCTGTGAGTGTGGGATACCCATTTAGCTACAAGTATAGCATCTGCATATGCGTTGACATTATTGTTATTAACGTCCCAAAAAACGTACTGCTGAGTTCCCCAACCGTCATCCCAAAGATATCCGGAGGAGTTTTCGCCTGCTTTGTCCCAGTACCAGCCTGCAAATTCCTTGCTTGAATGTGTAGGCACGGGGAAGCCGCCGATAACGTCATTGAACATCTGCTCCGCTTCAAAAGTGTAGGTGGTAGAGAAGCCGGAGGGCATCGTACCGCCGTTTACATCAAAGGTGAGAGTGTAGGTTTCTGCACCGGGTGTGGGCTCCTCAACTGCAGGGGGAGCACCGTAATAGGTACAGTACGCCAAGCTCACCCAACCGGTCACACCGTTATAGGTAGTAAAGCCCCAGTCACCTGAGATGGCTGTAATATTTACTACAGTTCCCTTGGGGACCTGACCGATAACATTGGAGTCAGCAGAGCTTGCCGCATCTCTGATGTTAAGAGGATCGGTGTTAGTGGTAATGGTATACTGACCCAGCTTGGGAGTCCACTGTGCCTTAAAGGTAACGTCCTTTTCCGCGGTAAATTTGTCGGAAAGGCTGAGTGTATAGTTATATTCAGCACAGTACCAGCCGCCAAAATCATAACCCGATCTTGCAGCGGTAGGCATTGAGGGGATCACGGCGCTGTAGCTCTGCTCATCCTTAATGGCAAACACAGAGGTGCTTGACGTCAAAGCACCGCCGTTGGGGTCAAAGGTAAGATAATAATAGGGGTTGATAAGCTCAGCATAGGAAAGGCTGAACCAACCGGATTTGTTGTTATATGTACCGTAGCCCCAACCGTTTGAAATCTGGGTAACCTCTATCTGAGCTCCGTTGGTAAGCACCTGTACTACCTCATATGACGTACCAACTCCTGTTCTCATATTCAGAGAGGTGGCTGTAATTTTATAGGTGCCGAGGGCAGCCGCAGATGAAGAGCTACCGCTGGTATACTTAGGTGTACCATAGCCGAGAATATAAGCGCTGGTAAGTGCGTAGGATTTGGTCTGGCACTTGTTGGAGGCATTACCCTCAATTGTATAAACCTTAGAGGAGTTGGAACTTGTAACTATACCCACGTGGGTAGAGTCGGTTACCTGTGCAGTATTGGTACGGAAATAGATAATATCACCGCGCTTGGGCACGTAAGAGCCGCCGCAAGCAGGAGACCACTGCCAAACTCCCTTATTCTGAAACCACTGCATACCAAGGTCGCAGCTTGCGTGCTTGGTAATAACGGTAGAGGGAATGCCCGCCTGGTTTGCACACCAGGAAACGAACATAGCACACCAGGCACCGGGATTTATACCGTACCAGGCACCGTATTTGGTGTAGTTTCCGCTGCCGCCCGAGGTTCCTCCCTGCTGAGAGGTGGAGTTACCCTCGGTATAGCCTATCTGTGTTGTAGCGACTGCAATCAGGTCTTCGATCTGATTGCCGGTGTTCGTGTGTGTGTTTTCATATGCCGCAAATGACGCCAGAGGCAAAACGCTACCGATCATCAGCACACACAGAACTGCTGAGACTATCCTTTTTGTAGTTTTCATAATATTTTCTCCATTTTATGTATTATCTGATGCTTATACACTATAACTATAACATACTTTTTTCCATTTTTCAATAGTTTTTAATATTTTTGTTGAGTACATCAACTTTTAAACGTAAACAATTAACCGCACCTTCGCAAAGGTGCGGTTAATAATATGCTGCTGAATGTTTTATTTATTACTCGTCGTCATCAGAATCATCACCCTCAGCTGCTTCGGGCAATGATACGGGAGCCGCTGTATTTATAGCTAAAATCTCTGTGCTCTGCACGTAATTTTCAAAACCGCTTACAGCATCCGTTGCGGTTGCTGCCCCGGTAAGAGTGGATTCAGGCTCCTGTGCGATCATCGCGGCAGTATACATTATACCGTCTTCTCCGAAGGAATACACGCCTGCCTCAAGTCCTGCAGGATTGCCCTTGGGAATAAAGAGCGTTTCGTTCCTTACCATTTCTCCGCTATTAATACGGAAGAAATAATAATTGCCGTCTATACGGTTTGCTCCCACTGCGTGATATGCAGAATTAAAATAGTACGCTCTGCCGCTGTCATCGTCAAGAGTGAGCCATCCGTCCTTATCCATCTTGCAGTCCTCAGCAAAGTATCTGTAAGAGGAAACGAGATCGGTTTTGTTGTGATAGGTATAAAGTGTCATATCCGCAGCAAGAGTTCCGTCACGAAGTGCGTAATAGTAGTCACCGTCTACCTCGTACAGACCGTCGGTCATCATTTCTCCGTCAACGTAGATATGCTTACCGTTTTCGTCCTCGCCAAGCTCGGGAGCTTTACCCTCTTCATATACCTTTTCCCAAAGAGCCGTTAAAGTAATACTCTTGCCAAATGTATAGGGCTGTGTTCCCCAGCTTTCCTCCCAACACATACTGGAATGCTCAAACCATCTCCAGCCTGTGAACTTGTAACCGTCTCTTACGGGTACGGGGAATCCGCCGATAACATCGACAAATTTCTGATTGCCGCCCTTGAAGGTGTATGAGTTTCTGTAACCCTCGGGCATTGCACCTCCTGCAGTATCAAGGGTCAGGGTATAGGAATTGCATTTGATCGTAACATCATAGGAGGAGCCGTTGAGAAGATCCTTGTCCATCCAGCTCTCTGTACCTGTAAGCTCGGCTACGGTAAAGTCCTTCATACCGATAAAGTCAAGAGCATCAACCTGCGTGCCGTCCAGGGTGCAGGATTTCACAATAACGCTGAGAAGATCGCCTAACACATAGAAGGTATCGGATATCTGCTCGCCGTCCTGCCATACAGTACCGAAATAATTGTTGTTGAAATATGTGTCTGTGGGTGTATTGATAGCCTGATATATGTAAATATCAAAGCTACTGTCGTTTCCGTCAAGACCGATACCGTTTGCACTTACACTTCCGCTTACAGCACCGGAATCCTTATTGAAGCTTCCGCCACCCTCAAGGGTAACGTTCAGCACACCCAATCTGGAAAAGGACGCGGTAAGAGGTCTGAGTACATCCGAAGAATAACTCTGGATGTATTCAAGATAAGTAGTGCTTGCCCAACCGGTAATACCGTTGTATGTACCCTTTATCCACTTTCCGTCATATTCTCCCGTAGCTTCGAATATACCGCCATTGGGGATAGTCCCAAGTTGTCCGTAATTTGTTCCGGCACCGGAACGAATGGTAAGCGTGGAGGAAGCTGTACAGGTGTACTGACCCGCTCTCTGCTTCCATACCGCCTTGAAAGTAAGATTCTCGGTGGAATTGAAGGTATCGGAAAGCTTAAGCTTATATCCTGTTTCCTCACAATACCATCCGTCAAAGGTAGCTCCTTTTTTAGTCGGAATATCGTGCATTCCGATACCACGTACTGCTTTGATGGCAGACTCATATGTCTGTCCGGAGATTATGGGATAGCTGCCGGGAAGACCCACGCCTCCGTTAGGATCAAAGGTGACATAAAGCTGTTCGCTTACCTCAAGTTCTTCCCAATGTGCAAAGAGGGTATGCTTGTTTCTGTCGGTAACCGTTGTATCGGCTGTCACCTCGGAGCCGCCGTCAGCTGCCGTATACCAACCGGTAAATTTGTAGCCTTCACGGGTAGGAACAGGAAAGCTTCCGTAGCTGTCATAGAGAATCACGTGCTTTTTATCCTGCGAAACAGTACCTCCGTTAGCATTCAGATCGACGGTGATCATAGTGGGTGACTCGTTGCTGCCGAAATACTCGGACGCTTCCTGCACTTCATCAGCCGTGAAAAAGCGGGCTGAGCGCAATATCACGTAATCACCGTTGTTAACTGTGATGCCGTTTGCCGCAAAAAGATATTGTAAGTGTACCGTGTTCAGCGATCCGGTATATGCGGGTATTGCTCCTTGATTCTGTGAACCGTTGGGGTAGGGATATACACCCATATCCAGAAGGTATTTTTTGAATCCGGAATTGTTGCAGGCGCTATGGAACCCCCAGTTGGTCTCAGAACTGGTGCCCTTGCGGTTGCCGGCAGTAAACCAGACAACCTGATTCTGAACATCGGATCGATCCTCTGTAACCACGTTCATATCCAGAACAAGGAAGCGGTATCCCTGCTGTCCTGCTTCGAGCTTGGAATACTCTGAACCAAGTACGGAGTTAGGGTTAGAACTTGCCGTGTTAGGTAAGCCGTAAGAAATAGAAGCGCTGGGGCCGGAATTATAATCACTTACCGTTAATTTAGCTCCGTAAACCGTTTTTTCAGGTCTGGTTTCGGAGAAATTAGTCAGTAGCATAAAGCCATCGTCCGTAGCAAAATTGATGTTTGTAAGATCTATATTTTCGGAAGGATATCTGACATTATAGCTACCGCGGTTGGTGTCCACGGGGCCTGCGGAAAGGATAACCGAATTTACTACACTTCTTGCAGAACCGTCGGAGGGAGAGTTAGTGACAGCATATCCCGCATCGGTCAACTCTACGAGGGTAGTAGATCCGCCGCCGTCAAGAATAAAGGCGGTATTAAGATCCATATCGTCGGCAAAATCCCAATAATCGTTGAAATCAAGACCTGTGCTGAAGGAGCTCTGACGTCCGTCATTTGCGATAAAGACAACATTACCGTCATTTTTAATACCTACGATAGTGGTAGGATAGTTGGTTGTGGTACCTGTCTCCCACTTGACACCGTCAACCACAAAGGGCATATGTCCGCCTACGGCATTTTGAACATTCTGCCAGCCGGCGGTGTTTCTGCCGTATCTTTCGGTAACGGAAAAGTCAAGTGTTACAGAGTTACCTACCGCGAATTGATTGAGAAGCATAGTTTTTGTTCCTCTTGCGGTAAGGATGATACGGTTAGCCTGCATCGTGGGATCAGAAGCGGTAGACGAAGAATAGATTTCGGTAACGGTACCGGTAACAGATGCGCCGTGCTTGACTGTATAGTCATAGGGAACGTCGATAACTACCTCGTACGCATCGGACAGAGCATAGTTGTTAAGACAACCCTTATCGGAGTATACAACAAGAGCTTCGTTTGCGGGAAGTCTGTTAAGACCGTCTGCCGCAAAGACCGCCCCCTTGGAGTTATTAGTGACGGAGATCTCAAGCTCGGGACAACCGATCATGGGAACGTGATCAGCTGTCATACCAAATGACCAGAATTCACCTTCAAAGGGGGTCTCCTGCACCATATGAGCAGAGGTTATGATCTCACCGTCATATACGTTAAAACCTCGGGGAAGTGTAAGAGCCTTAGTTACTACTGCATCAGTGTAACCGCCGTAAGAAGTACCCGATCCCTCAACACGTGAGTGGGCAGAGGACATCATCCACAGGTCGCCGTTTATCGCAGCGATAGCTGTTTTGCCTTCGTTATTGGTCGCATTAAATTCGGTAACCGTCTTTAACGTCGTGCGGCTCTGATTGGCATAGTCGCGAGTGTTGGTAACGTCAACATAAAGATCCGCCTGCTTA
Source organism: Clostridia bacterium (assembly GCA_017416185.1). Lineage (GTDB taxonomy): Bacteria > Bacillota > Clostridia > Oscillospirales > CAG-272 > RGIG7300. The sequence continues at coordinate 7,483 of JAFQDF010000045.1, read as the reverse complement.
GGATCAAACTCAACGATATTAAAGTTCTGAGTCTGATACTTCGACGAGCTTGAGGTCTTTATATTGGTGCGGGTAACACCGGGATAAAGAGTCTTTACATCCCTTGAGATCTCACCGTCAAGTCCGCTTGAAATCGTTGCGGCATTTACCCAAGCCGTCATCATCGGCATAAGCATCAATACGGTAAGAATCAAAGCCGTTATCCTTTTAAAAGCTTTCATTTTCTATCCTTCTTCCTTTAAATTGGTGATATTTATACATAATAAATTATACCACCGTGTTTTTTATTTTTCAATAGTTTAAAAATAAAACGGATCAAATTATTGTAAATAAACTCATAATGAAATATTGCACAAATGTTACTATCTAAATATATGCATTCATACAAAAAGTGCACTGTTCCGTTGCATTTTACGAAGATTTGTGATAAAATTTGAGGTACTATTGTTATTCTCAGAGGAGCTCTATTATGTTTAATCAGTTCAAGCGTTTTATCGGTATGCTGCTTATCGTATGCACGCTTATCCCCCTTACGTCTGTGGGTATGGCTGCATCGGATATGCCCGAGCTTACGGTAAACAACTACACGGTCACACTTACAAATGCTGATAATATCAAGGATATCAGATACGCCATCGGTGAGTATACCACCGTTGCCGAAATCAAGGCGGCCGAGGGCAACGTAGCCCTGTCAAACAAGGTTGTACTTAATAACACCAAGGACGGCGTATTTACATATAATCTGCCCAAGGCGGGATATTATACTCTGTGGGTCAGAATGCAGGACGGCACAAATTATTTTATGCCTTGCGATATGACCGAGATAAAAGCTTACGTCACCACCTACGGTCTCAATGTTACCGTTCACGATATGCTTGACGTAAAGGATTTCTTCATAGCCAAGGGACGGTACAACAGCTATAACGAAATAAAGGCCAACGGTTATATAGTCCGTGTAACCGCAACTAAAATCGGTACCAAGCGCGACTATACGTATATAGTTCCCACCGACGGTATGCATACCGTTCTTGTCAGATACAATGACGGAAGTGAGCTTGTTTTCCACGAAGAAATTACCGTTGACAGACCCGTATTTTCGGGTAACGGTCTTCAGGTCACCGTATCAAATATTCCCGATGTAAAGGTGATCCGTACCGCCTACGGCGAATATGATACTCCCTCAGAAATAAAGAAAGCGGAAGACGTAAGAAACTTCTCTGCAAAATCCGACATCAAGGGTGCGGATTCCTATACCATCCAGTATCGCGATGAGGGTCTTGTTTCTTTAATCGTTCAGTACAACAACGGCTTTACCGTCTCCTTCAAATACAACGTAACACACCTTGAGCCTAAGGTGGAATACGGAGAAGCTCACGTAAGCTTTTCTGACCTTGAAGGCTTGTATAATATAAGATATGCAAAAGGAGAGTATTCTACCTCAAGTGAGATCAAGAACGCTCCCGGAAGTCAGTATATCAGACCCGAGGCGGCAGTTGACGGTGTTATTACGGTAAATCTTGAACCGGGCACCTACACCTTCTGCGTTCAGTACAATGACGAAAGCTATAATTATTATGTTGTCACAATAAAAGAGCCCATTCCTCAGGCAAGTGCAACAGGGGTCAAGGTTTCAAACGCCTTCTCTGACAATATGATACTCCAGAGAGACGAAAAGCTGTCCGTGTGGGGTACGGCTGATGCAAACAGCGGTCAGGTCGTAGTTGAGCTTGGCGGACTTTATGCCGTAGCTAATGTTGATCCCTTGGGCAACTGGAAAGCGGTATTTGAAGAGACCTTTGCTTATACCACCGAGGGTCAGCCCTTGAGCGTAATGTCTGCCAACGACACAATAGTGTTCAACGACGTGCTTATCGGTGACGTATACTATGCGGTAGGTCAGTCCAATATGTTCTATTCTTTAGGTGAGCTTGCGATAGACCTTAAATTTGCGGGACTTTCTCACGAATTAGTCATTGATTATGATGATAACCGCGATATGCGTTTCTTCCGTGTATCAAATACCGACTATACCGGTATGACGGGTAATATGGCACAGGGAACGCGTACTCTCTATACCGACGTTTATAACGGCGAGAGCTGGATGATGCCTTCGGATATCGGGAAACAGATGAGCACCTATGCAAGCAATATGCCCTCCCATCAGTTATATGACCGTGACGCCATAAGCAAAAACGTATTCTCTGCTATAGGTTATGTGTTTGCTTACCAAATGACCGAAAACACCGACGTTCCGGTAGGTGTTATTGAGATAGACGCATCCGGCCATCCTCTTATAACCTTTGCTCCCAACGAGCTTGCAGACAAATGGGGCGACGATAAGCTTGACTCTGCCACAGGTACATATTATTACAGTATGGACACCCTGTCTGCGACACATCTTAAATCAAGATATGCTTACAATCAGCAGATATATCCCCTTTCCAACTTCTCCTGTGCGGGCATAATCTGGTATCAGGGCGAAAGCGACTGGTATAACGCAAGAGAATATCACGGCAGAGCGGCAGACAGCTTTGCAACACAGTTTACCGAGCTTATGGAGTATTACAGATCCACCTTCGGTAACGATGACTTCCCCGTTTATATCTTTGAGTTTGCGCCCTGTTTTTCAAACAACGGTGCCAATTCCTATATGGATATCGGCTCCGCAAAGGTTGAGCTGGGAACCATCCCTCAGCTTCTTGACAACTGCCACATAGTGTCTAACTCAGACCTTTGGTTTAACAAGGGCTGGATCAATAACATCCATCCCTATATCAAGCACCATAACGCAGCCCGTCTTACCGATATCGTACTTGCAGACAAGTTCGGCACAAAAGACATCAATATGGTAAGCGGCCCCGTGCTTGAATCTACCGAATACGGCACAACAAACGTTACTCTGACCTTCAAAAACGTCGGAGACAGGATCAAGACCTGTGACGGGGCAGAGGTGCGCGGAATCGATATAATGGTCAACACCACCGGTGTATACCAGTGGAGAGAGGCTGCGGGCGAGGTGATAGTCGGCAGTAACAAGATCGTTATAGATTCAACAGATCAGATCTTCGGTGTAAGATACAACAGAAACACAGAGTATACCTACCCCAACAATTTAAACCTCTGCAACAGCCACGGTATGCCTGCCATAGCATTCGTGGACTACAAGGTAAATCCCAAGATGGCGGGTACGGAATCAGGCATCGTCCGTGACGGCACACCGAAAAAATATTTCACACTTGCCTTTGACGACGGTATCACACAGGATGCAAAAATCATGGAGATACTTAAAAAGTACGACGCGGAGCATTCCATCACCTTCTATATCAACACGGGAGTTTTAGGTCTGGAAACCGATCTTTCCTCCCTGGGTGTATACGGTGTTCAGCATAAGAGGTGGACTCTTGAAGAGCTTTGCTCAGGTGTATATAAGGGCTTTGACGTAGGCGTTCACACCCTCCATCATCCGGGGCTCAGCTCATACGATAACAATCCCGCATATCAGAAGCTCCAGATAGCCGGAGATGCCATCAATATTGAGAACATCACCGGTTATCAGCCCGTTGGTATGGCTTATCCCGGAGGAGACCACCTCGTTACCCGTACCACAATGAAAAACATTCTTGAAAACACCAACATAAGATATGCAAGAGGTACTACCTCTACGGGTAAGTTCGATCTCCCCACCAACTTTATGATGTGGCAGCCTACCTGTCATTTAGCGGATACCAACCTCTTTACATACGCAAACTGGTTCTTAAAGACAAACGTTCCCCAGGATCAGCTCTTCTATGTATGGGGTCACGGCTATGAGCTTGACCAGTTCAACTACTACGACGAGTTCGAAAAGTTAATAAAGATGATGGCAGAGGCGGACGACGTTGTTCTTGTAACCAACGCCGAATTCTATCAGCTCTTTAAGAACGAAATTCCTTCGACATATTAAGAAAATCAACAAACAGGCATAAAACAGTTGTTTTATGCCTGTTTGTTAAGGAGAAGCATGAAACATACTCACTTTTACAAATACTTAAATTTCAATAACGCAGATTTGTTCACTCTTGTCTGGCTACCCGAAAAAGAATCAAGGGTCCCTACCGTAATATTCCGAAGTCCTTACGTTGACCATCTTGCCGAATGGAGTGAGGAGGATATCTGCACCCTCAAATATGAAGAAGCAGAAAAGTGGCTTGCGGCAGGCTATGCCTACGTTTATCAGCATTGCAGAGGAAGAGGAAAATCAAGCGGAGACTGTATTCCCTATATAAACGAACGTTCGGACGGCTTACACCTGCATAACTGGATAAGAAAGCAGACTTTTTATAACGGAGAGCTGTTTCTCTGCGGTGAGAGCTATACCGCCGCCGTACACGAGGTAGTTGCTCCCTACGCCGGGGATATCAAGGGCGCTGTGCTTAACGTGATGGACCCCTTCAGATATAACGGATATTACAGAAACGGATTTTTCAAGGTAGGACTTCACGGCGGCTGGTATACCGGAATGTATAAGCAAAAGACTAAGCCCGACAAGGGTTATGACCCTGCTATGTTCGATATGCTGCCTCTGTCCGATTATACGCAGAGAGTCTTTGGAGAAAGGGACGTTTATTTTGATAACGCATTAATGCATCCCGATAAAAACGATCCTTATTGGTACAGTAACGAGGCAGGCGGGGATTATTTTGAAGCCTTGAAAAATACAAACGTACCGTTACTCTTGACCACAGGCTGGTATGACATTTTCACAGGCGGGATCTTTGACTGGTGGAACGCTATGAGTCCCGAAACAAAGGCTAACTGCGCTCTCGGAGTCCACGCCTATGATCATTGCGGCAGAGGTGAGGGCGAGCCGATTCTCTTTGACAACGGCTCTCTTCACGACATATCTCCTCTGTACTGCGTTAAATGGATGGATGCAGTCAGAGGTAAATGCGAGTTTCCCTTTGCCAAGGGCAAGGTGACCTATTATAACAGCTTTGGAGATCGGTGGTTCTGCGATGATTTTACCGAAAGCGGCAAAACACAGATTATCACCTTGGGCAAGGGAGAAAAGACTTACGTCTATGATCCCGATAAGAAGGCATACAAGTTTTCCGAAGGACTTTCCTGTAACTTCGGCGGTAATACTTGGCAGCCTAAAATCGATCGTGATGACGTGATCACGTTGTATACCGATGAATTTACAAAAGACGTTTCGGTAAAGGGCAAGATCAAACTGAAGCTTACAGTTAAAAGCGATTGCGAGGATACCTGTTTTTACGTCAGAATGAGCCTGTGCAAGCCCGAGGGCGATTACGGAATAAGGGATGATATTCAGCAGATATCCAACTTTGATAAGGACTATATCCCCGAAGAAGAAATTACGATTTCTTATGAATTTGATCCCCATTGCTTTGTGATACACAAGGGTGAAAAATTACGTCTTGATATTTCATCTGCCGCAAGATGTCTGTATGTAAAGCATACCAACAACAGAGGACTGTATTCGGTGCAGACCGATGCAAGAGTGGCAAATAATACGGTGGTTCTTGATAAGTCAGAGATTATATTACCAATAGGTTAAAACAAAACGACTGCGAAAATCGCAGTCGTTTTTAGCTGTTATTCAACCGTTATTGTATAATAATCATACGATTCATCATCAAACTGAACACAGAAGGTATATGTACCTGCTTCAAGATTAGAGATGATGGCATAGCCGCCGACAAGATCAGCGGGCTTAATCACCTTTGAACCCTCTGCCGCCTTTATCTGTGATGATGTGGTATACGTACCCTTTGCATATCTTATCATAACAATGCCGTCAAGATCATCAAACATTACGGTGTTTTTGCTCTGTATCATAGTAGCTGATTTGGGCTGAATGTTATGATAATAGAAATGCTTATAGCCGTTGTTATACTCAACGATAAGAGTTACCTCACCCGCCTCGCGGTACTGGATCATATATTCCTCTGCGTTTTTGATATCGTTCTTGTTGGAGAAATTGCGGACACCGCTTGCTTTCTTGATGTCTCCCACAGATTCATAATGACCGTATGCGGTACGGATTATCTTAATATCGGGAATATTCTGTACCGTTGTCTGCAATCCGTTTACGCTGAACTCGGGAACGTCTACGGTAAGCTCGGTATGAATAACGTCGGTGGTACCGTCGTTATATCTGATAAGCACGGTATACGCACCGGGATTGGTCATCGTATAGCTAAAATCGTGGGTAGTCTTGGCATAAAGATCAAGCTTATTTGCGGATGCCTGATACTTAAATGCAGTAGAAGCCTTGATCTCGCTGTAGGAATTGAATGTACCCTCTGCAAGCCACATATCCTTGTAGTTTTCGGCATAATCCTTAACTGTGAGCTTAACACCGTAGGACTCAACATAAGGAGTAATTTCATCTACATCGGTATAAATAAAATACTGACTTCCGTCGTTATATCTTACCCAGAAGGTGTACTCACCCATCCAGGGCAGATCATAAGTCATTATGCCGTCAACTGTATACTTTGCAACGGTGGATGTATCAAGGGTTACGTTCTTTTCTGCCGCCTTGATGTCTGCACCCTTGGTATAATGACCGATAGCAAATCTGATCTCCTTGATGTTCGTTATCTTGTCAAGGGATATTGTATAGTTGTTTACGGAAACAACTGCGGGAGCATTGGGATCAACAGGATCTTCAGGTTCGGGCTCGGGATCGGGTGTAGGTTCTTCGCCCAGTGCGGGAATAACCTCTGTTTCGGAGGTCTTGCAGGTCTTACAGTATCTTAACTGCTCACCGTCCTCTGTTGCGGTAGGCGCGGATATCTGAATCCATTCTGACCAGTTGTGGTCAAGCATAGAAATATTTTCTATCAAAACAGCCTCTCTGCAAACTGAACAGTATGTTATTTTTGTTCCCTCAGCTATACAAGTAGGTGCTTGTGTTTCTACTGATTCTCCAATAGTATGTCCAAGAGCCGGAATAGTTTCATTGTATATGTCACCACATAAACAACTGTATGTTATTATACCTTCGTTCGTACATGTAGATGGCTGTGACACTACAGATGTATAATTGTGGTTGTGAACAACATCCCATTGAGCATATAAGATTACATCTGCATTATCTTTGTATGATGCTCCTACAGAATATAATATACCACTTCCATCAGGTTTTGTATTCCAACCGGTAAATGTATATCCTGTTCTAACAGGTATTATATTTGAAAGTGTTAATGTTGATCCATAAACCTTTGTTTGTGACAAAGGAGCACCACTACCACCGTTTGCATTGTAATTGACATCATATTTTCCAACTACAAAACTACAAGACGGACTTGAATCGTTGAATCCGTTTGAATTTCCAGGTCTAATAATTAAAGTATATTTTCCAGATGTTGATGGAGCTTGGGTAAATGAAGTGTTACTTCCACAGTTATGAGAAAACAACTGGACACCATCTTTCCATAGATATACCCAGTATTCTTCGGCACCATATGAAGGT
>JAFQDF010000044.1 GCA_017416185.1 Clostridia bacterium | reverse complement strand
TAGAAAAGGGTTTTAGGTTCTCCTAACAAGTGACATTTGGGCGCCTAAATGTCCTGCTTGTTATGGTATGAGACAAATATTAAACGGATGTGTAGAAATTCTACGCATCCGTTTTACTATCTCAAAAAATTTTAATAGTGATATTGTGAGACAGGTCTCACAGTGATATTTTTGATAAATCAAAAGTTATATTAAAACCTTACGGTTTTAGTGATATTTTATTCGCCAATAAACTGCCGAAGGCAATAGCACTCGGCGGTAGCCGAATGATATTCGCTATGCGAGTTTTATAGGCGAATATAATATCACTTTCGTCTAAGACGAAAATATCACTGTACGTAAGGTACAATATCACTCCGACAGAGTCGGAATATCACTATTCTGCTTCTCTGCGGCAGTCTTCACCCATAAGACAGCCTCTTTGTACTTCAGTGTATCTCTTACCGAATCAAACCACGCCCACCTCGGATCGGTAAGCAGGTCATAAATAATACTCAGATTGGAAAAAGACTTGTTGTGTACGGCAAACAGTTTATGCTTAACATTATCTTCATCTATTGCGTAACACCAAGGCTTATCAACCTTAAGCCCCGAGAAAAGAGCCCCACCAATGTCAAGCCATTCATCCTCTACAGAAGAAACATATTTACATATTTCTATGGCAGAATCAAAATTCTCCCATCCCTTATCGGTTTCTCCCCTTCCGAAAAGACAAGCAGAATACACGAGTTGCTTATACGCATAGAACATCTTCCAACCGTCAGGCACCTTCCCGTTTCCGAAGGAACGCACCGTTCTCATAACAGCCTGCTGAAATACCGATTTTCTATCCGCACCCATACCGTCAGGACACCGTCTGTCAAGCAGGTCGGCAAAGTGTTCAAACATTTCAAGTCCGTTCTGTATATGACTGCCCTTGTCATCATACTTCCACATAGCACGGTTATTAAGACAGTAGCGTCTGCTGAATCCGGAATAGGGCGCCATATCAAGCCAATTTTTAAGCTCAGATTCGTCACATACGGCAGACATAAACTGAATAGTCGCACTGCGGTATTTAGTTTCGAGAAGCTTCTGTGCGTTTTTCAGAAGGGTAGGCATATATTTTTTCGATTTTTCGCTATCGCCGTTTATATAATATGCAATTGATACCAACAGATTATAGGTATAGAAATCATCGTCGGGATACTTACGGCAATACCCACATACGAACTCAATACGGGTCTCATCAAAAGGAAGAATATCTACCGTTTCAATAAAATAATCACGGTCCTTTTCCCTTGCATCCTTATCATTGGATAAAAGAGTATCGATAGAAACACCGAAATAATTTGCTATCGGCGGAAGAAGCTCGAAGTCGGGATAGCATATTCCAAGCTCCCAACGGGAGACGGACTGACCCGAAACACCCAATTCTTCCGCTATTCTCTCTTGCGTTATTCCCTTTTCCTTACGGAGCTTTTTGAAATTTTGTGCAAAATTTATGTTCATACAAAACACCTTTCAAAATATATTGAAGCGGCCTCTTCTGAACATATTATAACATATAAAAATTTCTTTAACAATATCACGCTTGTTGAGAGAAACTATTGTTTTTAGTGAATCGTTATTTTACTCTGTTGCCGTTGTTTTTCTCTGCGTAATATGATATAATTGATATAATGAAAATTGTATGATTTATGGAGAAATAATGAAACTTTTTAAGCATCACAAAAACTACTCAATATATACCTCCGACGACAGCCGGATAAATTATTATTCCAATGGAGAAATCGCATCTCTTGAGATGATATCCGGCAGTATAGATTCAAAAGACGATGCATCTCATAACGAAATAATCATAGAGTACAGGTCGGGCGAAAAACACTTCTGGAATTCTAAATACATAGACGGATACAATATGTATCAGTTCGGCATTGCCGTATCGCCTGACGGCAGTATGGTGTTTGCACAGACGTGGGATATGGGACTATTTGCTTTAGATGCTAAAACCGGCGAGCGTTTATGGCGCACCAAAAGCAAGCGCGGAGTGACAAGCTTATTCGTTAACGACGATACTCTCACTGTTCAGTTGCACGATTACGCAATGCAGTTGATCGATATAAAAACAGGTGAAGTCATAAAGGAAAAACGACCCTGTACAGCATGGGGATTTACTGCTCTTGATAACAGACACATAGTTTGTCAGGTTACCCAAAGAAAATGGGAAATAATCGAAGCCTCTACCCTTGAAACAAAGGAAAGTTTTACCCATAAGGAATTTACCGGAGAACACACCGATTTCAGTGTAAATCATATAAGCCTGTGCGAAAACAAGAATATCTGTGTAAGAGGGATCAAAAATGAATGGGATGATTTTTCAAGTCCGCCAAAACTGTTACCTAATACCGAGTTTGAACATTTCCTGTATTCAGATTATTTTAAAACTCTGACTTAGTATAAAATACAACAAAAAGCAAGTCGATCGACTTGCTTTTATTTGATCTCTGTTAAATGAAGCCCCTCATATGTCCTTCTTAACAGATCACAGGAAGCATCGAACTTCTCCTTCTCCTCCTCGGTCATATTAAGACGAACGTGACCGACAATTCCGTCGCGGTTGACTATACAGGGTGAACCGATGTAAACGTCCTCCTGACCGTATTCGCCCTGTAGGTATGAGGACAGGGTCAGAACGCTGTTTTCGTCTCCGTATATTGCCTTTGTCAGCCGTATGAGCGCCATTGCGATTCCGTAACAGGTAGAACCCTTGGCTTCAATTATTGAATAAGCTGCACGGCGTACCTCATCCTCTATGGATATCATATCCTCAATGTAATATTTCCCTTTTGATTCCGAGATTATCTCATTCACCGTCTTTGTGGCTATCATCGCCGAGGACCATAGGACAAACTCGCTGTCGCCGTGCTCTCCTACCACGTAAGCGTGGACGTTTCTCGGGTCTATTCCGAAATATCTGCCGCAGAGAAATCGAAGTCTCGCACTGTCAAGGGTGGTTCCCGAGCCTATTACCTTTTCAGGAGCGGCTCCCGAAAGCTCCAAGGTAACCCGTGTCATAACGTCGACGGGGTTAGTCACTACGATATATATTCCGTTAAAGCCGGAATCTACTATCCGAGGAACTACGTCGCACAGGATATCGGTATTGCGCTGTGACAGGTCGAGTCTCGTTTCACCCTTATGGTGAGGTCCCCCCGCACATATGACCGCAAGATCTGCATCAAAAAGATCGTCGTAGTCCCCCGCATATACAGTCATCTTTTCGGGAGAGTATGCAAGTCCGTGATTGAGATCCTTTGCCTCCCCCTTTATGCGCTTATGATCCCTGTCTATCAATACGAGCTCGTTACATACTCCGCTTGTAAGCAGAGCAAACGCGTAGCTCATACCCACACTTCCGCAGCCTATAATTCCGATTTTTCTCTTATCAGAAAAAAACATACCATCAACTCCTTTATATAGGTAGGATGGTATGTTTTTGTTATTTTATTCTTTTGTTCTCGTAATTATAAGTCCGTTGCCCTGCGCCTCACTTGACCAGATTATATTTCTGGGACACGCGTCAACACACTTGTCGCAACCGGTGCACTTGGTATAGTCGATGGCGGCTATATTGTTTACTACCTTGATGGCATCGAACTCACACGCCTTTTCGCAGAGCTTACAGCCGAAGCAACCAACGTCGCAATATTTTCTCACCGCGGCACCCTTGTCGGCTGCCTCACAGCCTACCCAGTGTTTACTGTCGTAGGGGATAAGCTTAATGGTTCCCTTGGGACAGCTTACCGTACACGCTCCGCATCCCGTACACTTGTGATAGTCAACCGCCGCAACGCCGTCGATGATACTGATAGCATCGAATTTACAGGCAGAAACACAGCTTCCCAGACCTATACAGCCGTAGGGACAGAGCTTGTCACCGCCGCCGAGCCTTGCCGCCGCAATGCAGTCCTGCTCACCCTCATAAAGATATTTTTTCACAGCGTGCTGATACGTACCCGAACACATTACCTGCGCACGCATACGGACTCTGCCCTCGTTTGAAATACCCATAATTCCGGATATCTTTTCAATGGAATCATCCTCTGCCGCATTACAAGCATTTGGGGAAGCCTTGCCCTCTACTATAGCCTGAGCAAGAGCACCGCAACCGGAAAAACCGCATCCTCCGCAGTTAGCACCGGGCAGGCAGTCGGAGATCTCCTCAATACGGGGATCTACCTTAACAGCAAATATCTTTGAAGCTATGGCAAGCAGAACACCTAACACTATTCCCAGTACCGCAAACCATACTACAGCCCATAAAATATCCATACCGCGCCCCCTTATCCTATCGTAGCACCGGAGAAGCCGGAGAATGCCATTGCGATAAGTCCTGCTGTCACAAGGGCGATAGGCATACCCTTGAAGCATTTGGGCGGATCAGCATATTCCACTCTTGCACGTACTCCTGCAAAGATAACGATAGCAAGGGTAAAGCCCACCGCGGCAAAGAAACCGAAAAGCACGGAGAATATAAAGCTCTGCCCTCTTGCCATATCCGAATACTTCTGCATATTGAGTATAACTGCTCCAAGCACCGCACAGTTGGTGGTGATAAGGGGCAGATAGATACCGAGGGCGTTATACAGACTCGGAACTGCCTTGCGCAAAAACATCTCGATAAACTGTACCAAAGCCGCAATTACAAGAATAAACGCTATGGTATAGAGATATTCGAGATTGAAAGGAACAAGAATAAAGTTATATACAAGATTACAAGCAGCGCTTGCAAGGGTCATTACGAATATAACGGCACAGCCCATTCCGAGGGCCGTATCAGGCTTTTCAGATACGCCGAGAAAAGGACAGCATCCGAGAAAACGTGAGAAAATAAAGTTCTCTATGAGTACCGCTGACAGCATAAGTACGAGTATATCACCGAACATCAGCCTTTCTCTCCTTTCTGTTTTGCTTCGATCGTATGTATCAGCTTATTGACAAGAGCTATAAGACATCCGAGAATTATAAATCCGCCGGGAGGTAATATGGCAATTATCATAGGCTTGAAATTCTCACCGAACAAGGGTATGCCTGCAATAGTTCCTGCACCCAATATCTCTCTTACGGCAGATATAACAAGCAAAGCTATAGTATAACCTACACCCTGTGCCAAACCGTCTATAACGGAGGCTACAGGCCCGTTCTTCGAAGCAAAGGCTTCGGCACGGGCAAGTATCATACAGTTAACAACGATAAGAGGTATAAATACACCGAGCGAACGGTCAAGTGAAGGTAAATATGCCTTGATAAGCAATTCTACTGCCGTCACAAAGCCTGAGATTATTACTACGTACGCCGCAATTCTTACCTGCTTGGGAATAAACTTACGAAGCAGAGATATAAGCAGATTGGAACAGATAAGCACGGCAGTTGCCGCCGCACCCATACCGATAGCATTGGAAATGGAGGTGGTTATCGCCAGCATTGAGCAAAGACCTAAAAGCTGGACGAATACGGGGTTTTTGTAAAGTATTCCGTCAAGGAACTGCTCTTTAAGATTCAGCTTTTTCATCCGCCTATACCTCCTACTGCTTTGATAGCCGCATCGACTGCCGTGTTTATGGCACGAGAGGAGATGGTGGCTCCTGCTACGGGTATGATATTGTCTCCGACGACAGGCTCGGTCACGTTGTGAAACTGATCCAGGAATGAGTCTTCACCCGCTTTTGTTCCAAGTCCGGGTGTCTCGGACATCGAGATTATCTCAACGCTCTTACAGTGGCCTCCAAGAGTGACACCCACCATCATTTCGATATCTCCCTTAAATCCAACGGGGACGGTATATACGGCATATCCCAATATATTACCGTCAGCAGAATATACCTTGTAAATGCTGTTTACGGGAGCCTGAAAATCCTTTTCCACCTGTTCGGTGGTTATTCCCTCTCCGAAAATAAGGGCAATGGATTCGTTCATTCTTGCCTGAGCGTTTTCTGCGATCTTATCCTTGGCAACGAGGTTTACCGCAGACAGCATAAGCGCCGTCAGCCCACATATGATAAACAGCACACCTGCGATTTTTAAAATATACAGAAGATCAAATTTCTTTTCCATTATTTGACCTCCTTTTTCTTGGGGATATATCCGAAAGGCTTGGGTCTGGTCGCCTTATCAATATACCACACGAGAAGATTCATTATAAGTATCGCAAAGGAAACGCCCTCGCTGTAACCGCCGAAATAACGTATAAATACCGTTATCGCACCACAGCCTATACCGTATATAACACGTCCCGAGGACGTAACGGGCGAGGTCGCATAGTCGGTTGCCATAAATACCGCACCAAGCATAAGTCCGCCTGAGAAAAGCTCCATAAACATAAACTCATATGCCTGAACGGATTGTGTCTGGGGAAAAAGGAAGCAAAGTACCGCAACCGTTCCTAAAAAGGATACGGGAATATGCCAGGTTATAACACGTCGAAGCAACAGATAGATACCGCCGATAAGTATAAGCAATGCGGACACCTCTCCGATACATCCGGGCATATTTCCGATAAAGAGGTCAAATATACTTACATCGGGTGTTTCACCCAACTTAAGTGATGCGAGAGGCGTAGCACTCGCCACTATATCCCCTGCGTTTACTGTAAGAGGACTTAATTTTTCTGACAAAGGCTCCACATAACCGCCTATTTCACTCGGCCAGGCGGTAAAGAGAAATACTCTTGCCGCAAGAGCGGGATTTACTACGTTTTTACCAATACCGCCAAAAAGCTGCTTAACTATAACTATAGCAAAGAAAGAACCCATTACGGGTACCCACAAAGAAACGCTTGCAGGCAGATTGAAAGCAATGAGCATACCGGTAACGACAGCCGAGAAATCAAGCACCGTCACAGGACGTCTGAGTATCTTCTGAAACAGAAATTCAAATATAACTGAGGATGCAACCGAAACCGCAAGCACCGAAAGCACGCGAAATCCGAACATATATACAGCCCACACAAGTGCAGGGACCATAGCTATGACTACGTCAAGCATTATGGTTCTTGAGTTATCGTTATGCTTTACGTGAGGAGCGGGAGCGACCCACACAAGCTTATCGCCGTTCATTATTTCGCTCCTCCCTTCATAAGTTTGCGTTTTTCGTTTATCTTCGCCTTTGCGGCGCGGTTAAGCTGGGTTATGGGAACGGAGCCGGGACAAACATACGTACAGGCACCGCATTCAACACAGCTCATAACGTCATACTGCTCACAAAGATCATATTTACCTTCTCTGGAGAAGGTAGCAATATAATTTGGCATCAGTCTCATCTGACACGCACGGACGCATCTGCCGCAACGTATACAGGCCGAGGGCTGTTCGTATACAGGCTTCACCTTTTCCGAGAAAACAAGCACAGCAGACGTTCCCTTGGTGACAGGCGCATCTATATCCCACTGTGCAGCACCCATCATAGGTCCGCCGTTGACGATATATCGGTATTCCTTCGTACAGCCTCCGCAGAAATCAATAAGCTCCCGATAGGACGTACCTATAGGACATTTTACCGAGCAGGGATCCGCAATACAGTCACCGTCTACGGTAACGATACGCTTGATGAGAGGCATTCCGTATACAAAGGCACGGTAAACCGAAGCGCAGGTCTCCGCGTTAAAGACTACACATCCGACGTCAGCCGGAAGCTTACCCGCGGGTATCTCTTTACCTGTGATAGCGTATATAAGCTGTCTTTCGTCACCCTGAGGATACTTTGTTGCAAGGACCTTGACCTCTGCAAAATCACTGCCCTTAACTTTTTCGCGTATAAGCTTTACGGCATCAGGCTTGTTATCCTCGATAGCTATATCTCCCACGCGAAGCCCGAAGGCACGAAGAAGTATCTTCATACCGCCGATAACCGTATCAGGCTCCTCAAGAAGCAGACGGTGATTTGCGGTAATATACGGCTCACATTCAGCACAGTTGACGATAAGTGTATCCACTTTATCCTTTGCCGACTGTATCTTTGCATACGTAGGGAACGTAGCTCCGCCCATACCTGATATACCCGCGCGGCGAACGACCTCAACAACCTCCTCAAAGGTAAGCTCCTCAAAGGAACCCTCGTAGGGTCTCACCTCTGGAGAAATTCTGTTTTCGCCGTCATTCTCTATTATTACGTTTTGAACCGCCATACCCATAGAATTTCTTTTTTCCTCTATGGCTATGACAGTACCCGAAACACTTGCGTGTACGGGACAGCCAAGACCGGCTTTCACTTCGCCGATGATCTGTCCCATATCCACCGTATCACCTTTTTTTACAATCGGAATACAGGGCGCACCGATATGCTGTGACATAGGTATGGATACGGTCTTTGGCGAATCAAAAAGCCTTACCGCCTTACCTTCTGTATTCTTTTCTTCCGGTACGTGAACTCCGCCCCTAAAGGTCAATGCCAACGCTTCCACCTCACTGATAAATGTTTTACAACACATTATATCATTTTTGTTCATATTTTTCAAGATAATCGGCATAAGTTAAATATTTAACTAACAGGATCTCAAATAATCCATTATGCATCAGCCAAAACTCCTTCATTATTCATAAAAAAAGTTATGTGAGTTTAATGAATGATTAATAAAGTAATACAAACAAAAAAGAACGCCCTCTTACGAGAACAGTTTTCATAGGGTTCGATTCCCCCAACGTAGTTTTGTATACAAAACAAAAAACACACCGAAGTGTGTTCTTTGTTTTGGTGACCCGTGGGGGACTCGAACCCCCGTTACCGCCGTGAAAGGGCGGTGTCTTGACCGCTTGACCAACGGGCCGTTGGTAGCGGGAATTGGATTTGAACCCATGACCTACCGGGTATGAACCGGTTGCTCTAGCCAGCTGAGCTATCCCGCCACATTTGAGCCGTCATTAGACAGCTTTGTTAGTATAGCATACTGATATTCAAATGTCAATACTTTTTTTGAAAAAATAAATATTTTTTCAACATCCGATCTGTTTCATTTTCTTAAATCAAATTTATCATATACCGTCTGTTCTTAATCGATCTTGCAGACAGTTATCATAGCTTCAGCATTAATCTTGTCCTCTGTATTTGAGGTGAAATAGTATGTTACAACTCCGTCTTCATTATAGTGAGGTGTACTTCGTTTTATATTCAGCTCAGCACCGAGAGGCGCCTCGGCTTTATAGGTTATGGACATATCCCTGACGTAACACTTCTCTACCTCGGGAATAAAGCTATAGAACATATCAGGATAATTTGTGTTATTCATATGCATATTGCAGTCAACGAGGTTGTAGGTAACTGTGTGTTTACCTACCTCGGTCATTCCTTCCTTCGGAATACGGAAGCGAAGCCCCTCTACCGAATGTACCGAGCCTGCTTCAAGGTTTGAAAGATCAACCTCGTCTACACGCAGCAGCTTCTTTGTTTCTATATCCACTAATGCCCATACACCGACACCTCTTGCTATCTCTTCTCCATCTGCGTATATGGCATAGCAACGATTAAACGCCACTCCCTTGTCCGAATCCGAAGGCCAGGTAGCCACATCTATATCCTCGTACTGTTTTATGGGTCGGTAGATATTCACCGCCATACGGCTGAGTATAAAGGCCTTGCCGCTTTTCCAAAGCTCCTCGTATGAGGGACCGCAGTCGCGAAGCTGTCGGTTTGCCGTCTCCTGCATATATCGCTGAATCGCTGTAGGTCTGAGAATTCCGTTGATATCCGCATCGTGGTTAAGTGTGTTATATTTCTGTGTATACATAGTCTTTTCCGTTTCTGTTTTTTATAATTATAGCATTATACCCGCAAAAAATCAAGGAAGACCTGAGTCTTCCTCGGATTATTCTGTTATAAAAAATTCTTCGGGCTCAATACCGAGCGATGTGAGTACATTATCCATAAACAGGATCAAAGCTGCTCTTGTGTTCTTTTCAAGCTCGCGGGCTTCCTCTTCGGTCTCTATCAGAAAATCATTGCCGTTATATTCAAATAACGATTCTGTATAACTGCCGTTGCCTACTATGCCCTCTGCAAGGATACAGTCATCATAGCTGTAGTGATAGTTATAGCATTCGCTAAGACAGTACACCTCTACGGATGCATATTCAAAATCACCGACCGAAATCGAGTTACGGTATTCGCCGAATTCAAATCTGATGATCTCACTCTCAGGCTCATACACAACACAATATGTAAAATCCGTAGGATCAAAATAATATCTGTAATCACCGAAGCTGTCTTCCTGACCGCCTGCAAGTACAGCGTTCTTGAGCACCTCATAGGCACCCTTGCGGTCCATTGGCTCGGTGTTCTTCAAAAACTCTGAAAACTGCATAAGCAAGCGGGATGCCTGCGCTCTGTTGGCAGTTGCCCTCGGGTCAATCTTACTCTCGGTCACTCCGCTTATAAGTCCCTTAGCTACCGCCCACTGGGTTTCGGTATATGCCCAAGGAGCAATATAACCCTTGTCCTCATAGGCAGACAGGTCGTCAAGCTCTCTCATATCGTAGCCCAAATGCTCTGCATATACGTAAAACATCCTTATCATTTCCTGTCGGGGAATGTCTCGGTTAGGCTGAAATTCGGTCTCGGTAACACCTGCGGTTATGCCCGTCTTTTTTGCCCAGTTGACAGCAGGCGCACACCAAGAGTTTACACCAACATCCTCAAAACCGCTCTCGCCCTTATACTCCTCGACATCCTCACCTGAAATATTGAAGAGAATCTGCACCATCTGCGCACGGGTAAAGTTACCGGCGGGGTCAAACTTATCGTTACCAACACCCGACATAATACCGTTCTCTACACAAAATCTTACCGATTCGCCGTACCAGGAATTATAGTTTACGTCGGTAAGCTTATCTGCAGGAGAGTTGACGAGAGAGGCACCTGCCGCCCGGGCAAGCTCCGCCATCTCTTCTTTTGTCAGCAGAGTAGAAATATCTTTTTCGGAATGGAATATGAATCCGCCGTCCTTATATGCAAAGAGATTAGCTATATATGCTTCGTAAGGAAAGGTGAATTTATAACCGCCTATGACCGTCTCACCGACAACTGTCAAAACAAGGCTGTCATCCGGAAAGAATACACCTATATGATATCCTCCGAACTCACCGTAATACTCTACCAGTCTGAGACGTTCGACTTCAAGAGTACGGCTTCCGAATTTATAAAGAACCTCATCATCCATATTTTGGCGCATTTCTTCGATGAGCGCCTCGGGAGCATCGGTCATTTTTGCATAAACACTCATCGAAAAGACCATTACCGTACATAGTATGATTGAAATGGCTCTAAGAATATTTTTCATTATAATACCTCCTTTTAATATCATCTTAAGCCTTTGATAATAAGTACACATTTACGTATAGTATTACTACAGAAAGAATCTTAAAAACTAAAGGGCTGTTTCCCAGCCCTTTACATTTATTTTGTTATAAAGAGATCCTGTCTTTCAAGGTCGCATTCTGCGAGAAGGTGGTCGATAAAGGTCTGCATAGCAGCTACCGCAGTATCACGCTTTTGGGTTGCAAACTCGGTATATTCCTCGTTATTGAGGTAATAACCCTCACTGTAATAATCGCCGTAATAATAATCACCGTAGCCAAAGAATGCTTCTTTATATCCGTCTATAGTGAAAACACCCGAGAATTTTACGTCAGGATCTTCATTTTCGTCCCAAGGATAATATTTGTATCCGTATTCATACTCCGAATCCAATCCGTTTATGATCATACAGGAATACTCCATACACATTGCATGGGCTCCCGTAATAAAATGTGTCTCATACTGTTCACCGCATACGTAAAGCTTTATCTTATCCTGTGAGGGGAAATATTCAGCTTCACCGATCAGATCACCTAACTCGAAAAAGTAGATATACGTATCAGGCCAATATCCTCTGCCGTAGCTGCCCCTCTCCGCAATGAAATCCGCAAGCTCTCTGAAGGCACCGGTGGTTATGCGCTTGTTTTCCTTTATGTATTTATCAAATACCATGAGCATATGCGCAGCCTGACAGCGGTAAGCGGTGGTACGGGGAGATACGTTATCTATGCTCATACCCGATATTACTCCTACCGCAACAGCCCAGGACATAGCTTCCTTTGCCCAATCTGCAATATCGTCGGTATCACAGAACGCATTCCATCTGTCATTGTTATCTATATCCGCACGGGGTTCTGCATAATAAGGTGCAATATACCGCGCGTACACGAAGAGGAATCTTGCAAGCTCCTGTCTGGTTATAGCCCTGTTAGGCGCAAACTCGGTCTTTGAAACACCGCTTGTGATATTGTTTTTGACCGCCCAGTTAACGGCAGGCGTGTACCAGGCGAGAGAGTCAACGTCATCAAAGTCACTCTTACCCATATAGTCTGTCTTACTCTCACCCGACATATTAAAGAGCATCTGTACCATCTGTGCGCGGGTCAGGTTTGCCATAGGTGAAAACTTATCTGCGGCGGTACCTGTCATAAGGTCTCTGTCGTATACGTACTGTACGGCGTCGACGAACCAATGATTTTTTCGGACGTCGATCATAAGCTCGGTCACGTCACCCTTGGATGTCACCTCATTATTCCAGATAACATTGTCACCGAAAGCTGTCTTTACCTCGGGAGTCCAGGTGGTATTCTCCTCGGGATAGTATACCTTTACCTTTTCTGAGTCCTCTCTGTAAATTAAAAACCATTCCGAAAGCTCGGGAGCATCACCCGTAAATATCATAGTCTTGCAGGCAGACGAAATTTCAAACGGATTGTCCAACCTTTTAAGATTTTTTGGGAATACGATAGTTTCAAGCTTCGGCGTATCCTTAAAGGAGCCGTGACCTATACTCTCTACCGTTGACGGGATGACTATCTCTTTAAGACTGTAATAATAGTTAAATGCATAATCGCCGATAGAGGTAATCCCCTCTTCGATTATAACCTTTCTGACATCGTAGCCGAAACGGTACTGAAAGGGGCTGAAGGGACTGCCTGTATATGCCGCATCAACGTATTGCTGCATAGGCCCTTCGCCGGATATGGTAAGTGTCTTGGTATCTCTGTCAAAGGTCCAGGTAAGATTGCCCGAAACTACGGTTTCGGTATTATCTGCAAGCACCGATAAAGGTAGTGTGCCGAGTATGAAAACCAAGCACAGTATAATAGAAATTATCCTTTTCATTTTAACCCCCATTTATCCTCTATAAGTCCCAATTCGTCGTATTTTTCGTATAACTCGCCCATCTGCCAGAGCATCGTAGCACACTGAGCGCGCTTGACGTTATCTCGGGGTGAGAGCATAAGAACGTCGTCCTTGGTGCTTATAATTATTCCGTTTACCACAGCCCACGCAAGCTCGTCGTACGCCCAATTTTGAACCTTATCGTAATCTACGTATTTTGTAAGATCGGCTCTGCCCTTCATAGGCATACCCATATGATCTGCGGCTGCGTATAATATTCTTGCAAAGGCGTCTCTCTTGATATACTGACCTCTGCCAAAGATATCCTCGCTCATACCGCTGATGATGCCCGACTCTCTTGACCAGGCAATAGCGCCGCTGTACCACTTGCCTGTGGGAACGTCCTTGAAGCCGCTGTCCTTGTTTTTGTATCTTGTGGTATCAACGTCAAAGAGGTTGGCAAGTATCAAAACGCACTGCTCTCTCGTCAGCATAGAGTTAGGCTCAAAGCTGTACTTGTTCATACCATTCATATAGCCCCTCATTACACAGTACTTGACACCCTCTGCATACCAGGAGCCGCCCTTAACATCGGTAAAGGTGTTACGGTATTCAAGGATATCTACGTCACGGTACATAAGTTCCCCGCAACGGTTACAGAGAGATACATCCTTTCCCTTTTCAAAATATGTAGGCTCTTTTATTCTTATCCAATCAGACCAGCTATGCTCCCCCATATTCTTGCAGGTGTTGGACACGTTGAGCTCTATACCGAGATGCTCGGGTCTTTTTACACCAAAATCCCAGAGGTTATCCTCGGCGTACTCCTCGGCTGTATAATATCTGTTATACAGTACCGCAACGCCGGTTTCGGAACGTGTCCATCTGTCATAATACTCTGCACCTACCCTGACGATTGCACCGTCGCTTATTATATCCTCTATTTCAGGCTTGCTTTTATGTCGGGTTAAAAATTCAATATCGTCAACTATCTTCTGCCAAGGGATCAATATCTCAAAGCACCAGCCAACAACAGTAGCAGAGCCTTCAATAACGACCTCTCGGGTGATATCCGTAACGTCGCCGTTATCATCAAAGCCGTAGACCCTGAAACTTCCGTCCTCGTAGATATAGACGCTGTAGTTGGGACCAACCGTATATCTTTCACTAACGTCAACACCGGGGTTTGTACGCATTATATCAAGAACGTCTATACCAATTCTAAAGCAATCTCCGTTTTGCCCGTTGCCGTCCTTATCATCTGCATACACTAATCCTGCCGTCATAGGCACTCCTATAGTAGGCGGATTGGAGTCGGGAGCATAAGCGCTTACATTTTCCGTGATATCGGCGGCAAGGTAAAATCCACGCCAATCCAAAGCAAAATATACTTCACCGAATATATTCAAGGGACGGTTTTTGACGCAGTACTCCATAGTATCCTCGTTCATATATACCGGTGCGCTCCATCCCTCGGTCTTGGTGATATTGCCGTCAACTGTAGGAGTGGTTATCTCCACCGTTACCGGAGGATTTGGTTTTATGTAGTCTGTTCCTGCGTTTATACCTACAGCCAAAGCCGTGAACATAACTAAAGAAAGTAATATAAATATTATCTTTTTCATTTCTGTCTCCTTACGGAACGTATTTATCAATGGTATAAGCATTTCCCATAACAACTGCCGCCTCGGCACGGGTAATATTGCCCCTGGGATTGATATAGCCGTTGTGTCCCTTGATTATGGGATCGACGTTTATATGGCTCGTGGGATCGTGGGTCACCACCATACATATACCTGCCGAGAACCTCATAGGTGTCAGGGCATAGGCTGATATACGGTTGTAATCTCTGAAGCCCTCTATTACGCTGTTTCTTACGTAAATACCGCTGTTATTGCTTTTAAGTCCCCATTTTATCTCATACAAACGGTAAATGAAGGTTATAAAATCCTGTCTGGTGATATATTCACCTACGCCGAAGCGGTCCTTTGTGACCCCTTTGGTTATTCCCTTTTTGTACATCCATTCCACCGCATCGGCATACCAGGCTCCCGGCTTTACGTCCTTGAAGCTGTACTTAGAGTAGGAAGCGTTTTTACCCTCTAAATTGTAGAGAATCATTGCCGCCTCGGCTCGGGTCAGGTTTCTGTTCGGCTCAAAGCGGGTAGGGGATACACCGTTCATAATACCGAGATCGTAGACCTTTTTGATCGGCTTATACTGCCAGGAGGCAGCCGAAACGTCGTTAAAGGGAAAAGGGCTCACCGCAGAATCCACCCAGTAGGAATCTGCCGACACGGGAACAAGTGTCACCGATAACAGGACAATAAAGATAAACAGCGCGCATATTATCCTTTTTGTCATAATTATTTAGTCCTTGAATTTAATATTCTCCGCTATTTTTATAAGCTCGTCACGGTCTGTCATTCCGCTTACGGCAACGGTAAAATAACTGCTGCCGAAGTAGACCGAGCCTTGACCCAGCTCTTCGCTGTAGGATATATAACCCTCGTAGCCGTTTATACGGTAAAGCTCAGTCTCGTGAGTCCCCGCATCGGTCATAAGCCTGATATCCGAGCTTTGTTCGATATCAATGATTATATATTCGCCTACGGTGTTTTCGTATATGTGTGAAATGGTATCCTTATCCGACGAGTCCTTTGAAAGCCTAAAGCCCTCGGGAATATAAGTAATACGTGTCTTGGTTATATCTATGCGATCGTCGTCTGCCGCATCCGAAAAATCCACCGAGATAAACTCGTCTATAAAGTGTGTAACGGCGTGGGAAACGTTACCTCTTACGGTGGGGTCGGTCATTGTTATCGCACCTATAGCTGTAGCAACGCACAGGATCACTGCCGCCACCCTGCCTAACTGCCTGCTCCACGTGGATCTGCTCTTTTTATGCTTGCGGCTCAATTCCTCCGCCCTTTTCATATGCTCCTCGGTGAAGGGATGCATAGCGTCAAGAACTTCATCCGAGGGACCGTTATTTAATTCGTTTTCATACTGTTGCCGTAAAGCCTTTGTAAAAAGCTCGTCAAAGTGCTTATCATCCGTATTACGCATTTACATTCTCCTTCATCAACATATTTTTGAGCATCTGCTTGCCTCGGAATATCCTCTGATTTACCGTTTTCGGCGGAAGGTCAAGAAGCCTTGCTATCTCGGATTCCTTCAGCTCGTTTATATATTTAAGCCTGCACACGTCACGGTAGATATCCGACATAGAGTCTATTGCCGACGCAAGTCTTGACAAAAGGTCATTTTCCACCGCGATCTCTTCGGGGGTGTGGGTAGCCGTATCCGCCGTATTAAAGACCTCCTCCAGAGGCAGGATCTTCTGACCCTTGCTCCTTGCCAGATTGAGCGCCACGTTACGGGCGACGACACAGCAGAGGTTTTTGAGCCTCACGGGATCGTCAAGCTCCACACGGTCTATCACCGTAATAAGCCTTTCCATACTGTCCTGTACCGCATCCTCCACATCCTCGCGGGTATGCAGATACTTGCCTGCGGTATACGCCATACGGGAATACTGGCTTTGGTATATGTATATTATTTTGTCCCTTTGCACAGCATCCTGTACCGTCATTAAGAATAGCATAGCGCCTCCGATGATTTTAACTATAATAAATATACCATATTATTGATAAAAGTACAATATATTTCCGAGGGCGGGCTTGGAAGTAAGGTGTTTGAAGACTTTAAGCGGTTTGTTATAAGCATTACGGAGAATATATCCCGCCCTCGGCGTATATTTTTTACTGCTCTGTCAATAAGTACACAGGGAGGTAACGGTTTACTACAGAATTTCTAAAAAAATAACGGTGTAAATCAAATTTACACCGTCTGAAGTATTTTGTCAGTTGCTTTGCTTTTCTGCTCCGTATTATTATCTTTTTTTGCCATATTCTCTCTTGCTACCGAGAGCATAAGCTTGATGCGGTTTTCCTGATTGACCTTGGTAGCTCCTGGGTCGTAGTCCACCGCCACTATGTTGGCATCGGGATAATATTCTCTTAACGTCCTTATCATTCCCTTGCCCACTATATGATTGGGCAGGCATCCGAAGGGCTGAGCGCAGACTATGTTTTCATAACCCGACTCGCACAGCTCCATCATCTCGGCAGTCAGAAGCCAGCCCTCGCCCATCTTACAACCGTGACCCATCACGGGAGCTACAAGCTCACGCAGATGCTTATATGTAGCGGGAACGCTGTATCTGCCTGCATCAGCAAGAGGTTTGTTGATATATCCCTCGTACTTACCGATAAGCCATAACGCAGCCTTGCTCTTTAAGCGTTTAAGCTTGCTGCCGCCGTAGAGGTCTACGTCATCGACTCCGTTGCCCAGCACGTGCATAAAGAATCCCATAATACCGGGAACGTTGATCTCACAGCCCTGCGAGAAAAGAAAGCTTTCAAGCTGATTGTTGGCAAGAGGAGAATACTTAACGTATATCTCGCCAACCACGCCTACCTTGACACAGTCACGCTCTTCGGTCTCGATCTTAAGAAAGGACGCCACTATACGCTTCATAAATCTCTTTATGGAAAAGGGGGTACAGGCTCTTCCCTTTTCAAATTTTTCAGACAAAAGCTTGACCCAATAGGCTACCAGCTTATCCGTTTCTCCCTCGTTTATCTCATAAGGCTTGGTCTGGTTTTTAAGAACGGTAAGCAGATCTCCGTATGCAAGTGCGGCCAAAGCCTTGACCATCATAGTGAAGGTAAGAGAGAAGCCCGAGTTTTTCTCCATATTGCCTATACTCAGAGATATGACGGGCACGTGACCCAGACCCGCGTTTTTCAGCGCCTTACGCAGAAGATGAATGTAGTTTGAAGCTCTGCAGCCTCCGCCCGTCTGTGTCATCATAAGAGCGGTCTTGTTAATATCGTATTCTCCGCTCTTTAAGGCGGATATCATCTGTCCTATGGTAAGAAGTGCAGGATAACAGGTATCGTTATGTACGTATTTCAAACCCTCGTTTATAACGCTCTGGTCGTAGTTACGGAGCATCTTGACGTTATAGCCTGCGCTGTGAAAGAGGTTCTCAACCATACAGAAATGTATGTCAAGCATATTGGGAGCAAGGATGGTATAATCCTTTCGCATCTCGGCGGTAAACTCCACTCTTTCGCTGTTATCTATCAAGCCCTGCACCTCTCTTCTTCTGCTCTATTGCGGCAAAAAGACTGCGGAGCCTTATCTTTACCGCGCCGAGGTTGGTTATCTCGTCTATCTTGAGCTGTGTATATATTTTTTGGTTCTTCCAGAGTATCTTCCTTACCTCGTCGGTGGTAACGGCATCTACTCCGCAACCGAAGGACACAAGCTGAACGAGGTTGATATCGGGATCGTCCGAGCGCGAGACAAAATCGGCGGCGCAGTATAACCTTGAATGATAGGTCCACTGATTAAGCACGGTGGTGGGTATCTCTTTATATCCTCTGCCGAGTCCGTCCTCGCTGATAACAACGGCACCCATATCGCATATTAGCTTGTCGATACCGTGGTTAATTTCTTTATCTATATGATAGGGTCTGCCGCATAGGAGTATCACGGGAAGTCCCTTATCCTCGGCGATTCTGAGAAATTCCTCACCCTTACTGCGTATGCGCTCTATATGAGCCTCGTATTCGGCGTACGCCGCCTTTGCCGCTTCCTTTACCTCGCGAAGAGTTATACCGTCAAAGTATTTACCGAGAAGGGCGTGCAGCTTCTTCGGAAAATGCTTTTTCATATCAACGCCAACGTAATCGTTTATAAGCAGAGCATTCTTAATCTGCTCCATATTGTTGGCTATGACCTGCGAATAGTACGCCACCACGGGACAGTTAAAGTGATTATCACCAAGTCCCTCGTCAAAGTTATAGGTCATACAGGGATAGAACACCGCATCCACTCCCTCCTCGCAGAGAGCGGCAATATGTCCGTGAATGAGCTTTGCGGGATAGCATACCGTATCAGAGGGAATAGACTGCTGACCCTTCTGATAGAGCTTTTTGGTGGACACGGGAGAAAGCTTGATACCGAAGCCCAGCTTATCAAGCAGAGTATGCCAGAACGGAAGGGTCTCATAGAAATTGAGTCCCATAGGTATACCCAAGGTGATGCCGCGTGTTCCCTCTTTGTCCGTATATCGACCGAGAAGCTCACGTTTATATTCATACATATTGTAGCTCTCAGCGGCAGTCTCGCCTTTTATAGGCCTGTCACACTGATTACCCGCGATATATTTTTTACCGTCAGAGAAGGTGTTGACGGTCAGCTTGCATCGGTTGGTACAGCCGTTACAGGTAACTGCTTTAACGGTATGGGTGAAGTTTAAAAGTGCATCCTTTCCGAGCAGCGTACACTGTGCTTTTTTATTTTGTTTTGCAAAAAGAGCCGCACCGTATGCACCCATTATACCTGCAACCGACGGACGTGTTACGTTATGCCCTATCTCCTTTTCAAAGGCACGAAGCACTGCATCATTAAGAAAGGTTCCGCCCTGAACGACTATATTTTTGCCCACAGATGCGGCATCGGTAACTCTTATAACCTTATAAAGAGCGTTTTTGACGACGCTTATGGCAAGACCCGCCGAAATATCTGCAACGCTTGCTCCGTCCTTCTGTGCCTGCTTTACCGAAGAATTCATAAACACGGTACAGCGCGAGCCGAGATCAACAGGCTTCTTTGATTCAAGTGCAAGAGCCGAAAACTCCTCTATACCGTAGCCAAGAGCTCCCGCAAAGGTGGAAAGAAAGGAACCGCAGCCCGAAGAACAGGCTTCGTTTAAGAATATATCGTCGATGGCGCCGTCGGCTATCTTAAAGCATTTTATATCCTGACCGCCTATATCTATGATAAAATCTACCGAAGGCTCGTATTTCCGCGCGGAGGTATAGTGGGCAATAGTTTCCACTACGCCAAGATCACAGCCGAAGGCGTTTTTGATTATGTCCTCTCCGTAACCGGTGGAACAACTTCCGAGAAACCTGATATTGGGGTATCTATCGTATACCTCAAGGAGAAACTCACGGACTATCGGTACGGGATTTCCGCTGTTGGGCATA
Organism: Clostridia bacterium; assembly: GCA_017416185.1. GTDB lineage: Bacteria > Bacillota > Clostridia > Oscillospirales > CAG-272 > RGIG7300. Next base: position 37,829 of record JAFQDF010000044.1, on the reverse strand, counting down.
TATGAGGAATATACTATATTCTCGTTTTCGTTTATAACGACTGCTTTTATGGTGGTAGAACCCGCATCTATTCCGAGATACGCACCACCGCTCTCGGTAAGGGAAGCGTCGGTTATAACACTTTCTTTTGAGTGACGGCTGCGAAACTCTGTAAGCTCTTGTTCGTTTTCAAAAAGCGCAGAAATAGAATTATAGCTGCCGCCGTTATCCATACCGTCAATGCCCTCGATCACCGAGTCAAGTTCTTTTGAGTTTTCCGAGCCGCCCAGCGCCGCACCGAGAGCAACGAAATAAAGGGAATTGTCGGGACAGACACCCTCAAGACCAAGTATATAGTCAAAGCTCTCGCGAAGCTCGGAAAGAAAGGTGAGGGGGCCGCCGAGATAAACCACGTTTCCCTTTATCTTTCTGCCCTGCGCCAGACCGGCGACGGTCTGGTTGACAACGGCGTTAAGAATACTTTTTGAAATATCGTTTTTAGTAGCACCCTGATTTATAAGGGGCTGAACGTCAGATTTGGCAAAAACGCCGCAGCGCGAAGCGATATTATAGATTTTTTCGTAGCTCTTAGCCGCTTCGTTCAGCTCCTCGGCACTTATGTCAAGTAATGCAGCCATCTGGTCGATGAATGCACCCGTGCCACCGGCACAGCTGCCGTTCATACGGACCTCGGTACCCCCGGTGAGGAACAGTATCTTTGCATCCTCTCCTCCAAGCTCGATCACAGCGTCAGTATCGGGAATATAGCGGGAAACAGCGAGCTTCGCCGCATATACCTCCTGTATGAAATCAATTCCCAGAGTATTGGCAATACCCATACCTGCAGAGCCGGATACGGATATGCACATACTCTGTTCGCCGCAAAAAGTATCTCTTATCTCGCAGAGCAGCTCCCTTGTCTTTTCGGATATGAGGGACAGGTGCCGAGTATATTTACGGAATATTATATTGTCACTTTCGTCCAGTACCACACATTTTATGGTAGTTGAACCAATGTCAAGTCCAAGTCTGTAACTCATTTTACGCCTCGTTCAGAATAATAAGTAAATTTTATCATCCGCTCGTTGAAAAAACAACGTGATTTTTTTACAAAATTATAAACTTAATTATATATATGTAAGTAAACTAAAGATAAACAGTTGAATTATAATTTCCATAATGCGCGAAAGCGGTTTTAGCGGCATAAGCAGCTTCATAATTCATTTAAAAACCGTTCTGTGCATTTAATGAATAATAAATGATGAATAATGATCCATGACACCCCGTATCTCTGATACGGTTGGTGGAATTATGCAAGGAACTTGCCATAGGCAAGTTGTCGCAATAGTGAATAATACAAACAAAAACCGCTCTCTTACGAGAACGGTTTAAATCAATAAACTACTATTTATTTGTTATTCTCTTTTGCCGTTTTTATAGATGCAACCAATATCCGTTTGATTTCCAGACAATCTGTTAACAAAGACTCACTCATCTTTTCGTCAATAATTTCTGCTGTATATAGCAATTTTAACCAGTATTCGGTTTCAGCGGTTTCTTTTAATGCAATGTGTAACTTTGAAACAAAATCAGCAGGACTTTGTCCGTAATTAGCTTCGTTAATATTGGCACCAATGCTTGTTCCGCTACGGACTATCTGTTTTGATATAGTTAATCCCTTTTTATTTTTAACCAAATAATCGTGCAGTTTTATTATTCTTGCCGCAAATAAGACTGACTTATCAATAAGTATGTTTTCCCTCATATCATCACATCCTTTATGATATTATAACATATACCGCTATGCTATGTCAAATTATTCATTATTCATCAGCCGTAGGCGGCTTCATTATTCATTATTCATTTAAAAACAGTTCTGTGCATTTAATGAATAATGAATGATGAATAATGAATAGTGAATAATACAAACAAAAACCGCTCTCTAACGAGAACGGTTTTTGTTTGGTGACCCATTGGAGAATCGAACTCCAGACACCATGATTAAAAGTCATGTGCTCTACCGGCTGAGCTAATGAGTCATTAGTACCGAAATATAATAACACAAACCAAGGATTTTGTCAACAGTTTTTTGAATTAATTTTCGGGGACACCAAAAAGGATGTCCCCGAAGGAGTATTTTTATTCAGCTCACCCATTCAAAGGGAGCCCTCTCTGCGTCAAATACAACATTTATAGCTTTCTCTGTCCATCTGACGTCAAAGCGTACGGTTGCTCCGTAGAAGACGGTGTTTTCATTGACGTATGCAGCTCTGGTGGTTGCATCACCGTTAACATAATCGTTGATATACGAGCCGTTGAGCTTCATAAAGGTCCAGGAGAGGCGGGAACGTTGGATGCGCTCAAGCTGACCGCTGTTTTCACAGTTGGCTTCGGCAGCATCCCAAAGTGCCTCCAGTCTTTCTCTGTTGGCAAGTATCTGTTCGTCGGTAAGGATAGAACGGGGCACGGAATAGTAGCTGAAATGATTCTCGTCCGAGAGTTCCTCGGTTATATCTATATACTCACGGATATACTTCCAGCCCGGACCGTAATATGCTTTGAGAAAGGCGTTTATCTTATCGTTATATTCATCCTCGGGCATTTTGGGATCCCACTGCAGCTCACCGATAAGGTAAGCCTTGAGAGGACCGAACTCACCGGTCTTGCCCGTAACGGCATTGTTGAATTCACCTCTGACACCCAGATCGTAGAACCAGCTCTTGTTCTCACGAAGGGCTGTAGCGATGGGAAATGCACTGAGATTAAAAGTAAAATCTGTAGAATAGTCCCATACGTACATCTTGCTGCAAACCTTGCTCCAGCCTGTCATATGGTTATAGATGGAACGGTTGAGAGGACACGAGGGATCGTTGTAGGTATGACTTGCGCAGTTACGGAGGGTGCAGTAATACACTACAATATTTTCATCAAGCACGGTTTCACAAGGAGCCGTACTGTAGAGATACGCAAGAGTCCAGAGGTCTACGTCGGGATTGATGGGCTCTGCCACCTCTGCCATAATATTAAGAAATCTCGCCCAGGTTCCGAAACGGCTTCCTTCCTCGCGATACACCTCTTGACACTCAGGGCACATACAGCATCTGTCGGTATCGTTCATAGATATCCACATAGTATCAATTCCGGGCTTTTTGGTAAGCGTTGCAGCAACGTTCTTCTTTGCGTTCTCGATAACCACCGGGTCGGTAAGACAGGGATCGTCACCCGTACTTCTGCCCAAAGTTTCAGTAAAGTCCATAATGTTGTGAACCATACCCGTACCGTGGAAGGGGGAACCGTCACATACTTCGTCGGGATAGTTGCTCCAGTAAATCGCCCTGTACTCATAGAGCGGGCTTTCCTTCATAATATATCCGTCAGGAATATCCTTGCCCTTTACTCTGTTATAATAAGCAACGTCGTCGTCACAGAAGAATATCTCAAGTATCTCCTTGGCAAACCAATTACCGGCATACTCTGTTCCGTCGTAGTTATCGTCCTTACCTGCAAGGGTAACGAAATTACCCTGTACGGTTATTTCAAAAGAGCAGATATCCTCACCGTCCTGATAATACTTAACGCCAAACGCCTCACGGTTGGTATGACCCACCAGAATTTCCGGACCCTCAGGATCCTGGGAATCCGTTATGACCTCAAGGGAGACTCCGCAGGCAGCCTCGATCTTTTGCTTTATATATTCGGCAGTTTTTCTGCACATCTTATTCCCGTCACGGTAGACAACAGTGAACTCCTCAACAGGAATACCGTTAAATGTGAGTCCTGTTACAGGGGGCAGATCCTTTTCAAGAAATTCAAGGTATTTTGTGATTATCTGTGCTGCTTGAGCTCTTGTTGCCGTAGCATCGGGGGAAATAACGAGCTTTTTCCCATTGTTTCCCGTGCCTGACAGAATAGAATTCTGCATAGCCCACTTGACCGCATCCTGTGCCCAAGCGTCTATCTTGGTAAGATCGGAAACCTTGGCATATTTAAAGGTATCTGTGATCTCGACATCCGCTCCGAACTTTGCGGCTGTGTTATAGAAGAGGGTTACCATCTGCTCACGGCTTATCGCGATATCAACGCCGAAGCGGTCTGAAGAAACACCGCTGGTTATCTCGTTTTCATAAGCCCACTGTACGTAGGGAGCATACCACGCCCCCGACTTTACGTCGGCAAAGGGCGTACCGGTATATTCACCTACCTCTGCACTGGTCACCTTGGCAAGAGTAGTGACAAACATTGCCCTTGTCATCTTTCCGTTGGGATCAAAGCGATCCTCGGCAACACCCGAGAATATTCCCTTCTCAACGGTGGTCATAACGGCATCGTAATACCACGCGCCTTCCTTTACGTCCTTAAATCCGCTATCAGCCGAAGCTGAAAATGCAGACAGCATAACGAAGATAAGACATAAAGCCGAAACAATAAATCTTTTCATATCTGTCTCCTTACAATAGGATATATATTTATTGTAGCAGAAAAGGATAAAAAGGTCAATAAAAAAGTGCAAAGTGCAAAATACAAAGTACAAAGTTAAGAATATTTTTATTGCTGAAAGCAACAAAAATACCATTAATTTATTAAATGTATTGACAAATACGAAATAATGCTGTATTATTGTATTAGTACAATAGTACAGCGAGGTGATAAAGTGCATCGAATATTAGACAAAAACAAGCCCCTGTGCCCCCAGATATGCGAGCATATATGCTTAGACGTGGCATTCGGAGAGCTTAAACCAAACGAACGCATCAAGTCTGTCCGCGAGGCGGCGGTAGCTGTGGGAGTCAACCCCAACACGATGCAGCGTTCCTATGAGACCCTTGAGCAGGAGGGTATACTATACTCTGTACGCGGCTCGGGATGGTTTGTATCCGAAAACGTGGAAAAAGCAAAGCTTACCCTTGACAAGCTACGCCGTGAAAAGACAAAGGTATTTTTCAACGAAATGGAAAACCTCGGTATGACAGCCGAGGAACTAAAACACTATATAAAGGAGTGGAACAATGACTGAGATTTTAAGAGTAGACGGTCTTGTAAAAAAATACGCCAAGACCGAGGCATTAAAGGGTATCTCCCTCACCCTGAACCGAGGAAAGATAGTAGGACTGCTCGGTCCCAACGGTTCGGGAAAGACAACACTTATAAAGATAATCAACGGACTTCTGACTCCCACAGAAGGTGAGGTATACGTAGACGGCAAAAAGCCGGGTGTTGAGACCAAGAGCATAGTGGCATATCTGCCGGATGCAATATATCTCAACTCCTGGATGACGGTAAAGCAGATAGTAAACTATTTCTGCGATTTCTATGAGGATTTCAGACCCGAGCTTGCATATAAAATGCTCGAAAATCTGAATATTTCCCCTAATCACAAGCTAAAGACCCTTTCTAAGGGCAACAAAGAAAAGGTTTGTCTTATCCTTACAATGAGCCGAAACGCCCTGCTCTACGTACTTGACGAGCCTATAGCAGGTGTTGACCCTGCGGCAAGAGATTACGTTATCTCAACCATCATAAACAACTACAATCCCGACGCCACCGTTCTTCTCTCCACCCACCTTATCTCGGATATCGAACAGATTCTTGACGAGGCGGTGTTTATTCAGAACGGAAAGATAATCCTCCACAAAACCGTAGAGGAGATAAGAGAAGAAAACGGCAAGAGCGTTGACGAATTATTCCGCGAAATGTTCCGCTGGGAAGGTACCGGTCCCTTCACCCCGTAATCGGGTCGTTTAACCGCTTAAACTTATTATTGGGTACCCGATTTGAAACAAGCAGTTACTAAAATATTTTTTGGAGAAATAATTATGTGTAATAAACTTTATAAACACGAAATGCTGTCATATCTGCGTAAGTGGCTTCCAATTGAGATAATAATCCTCTGCGTTGCATTACTCGGCAGATTCGTTCAGTTCTTTGAAGCAGACACCAACGCGTATAACGTAATATTCGGCAGTACTATGTTCTTCTACGGTACTGCGATCGTAGTTTCCTTTGTGTTGACCTTTGTGGTATGTATCAAAAGATTCCACAACAATCTTTTCACAGGTGAGGGCTACCTTACCTTTACCCTGCCCGTTACCCCCGCACAGCATATTCTCATAAAGGCGTGTGCCGCTGTGACGGTTACTATTTCCACCCTTATTATAGCTGTTCTGTCGGTATTCGTTCTAACAGCAGGCGAGGTAGCCGCCGAAATATTCAAGGCAGCGGCATATATCTTAAAAGAATTCTTTGAAGTTTGTAACGCTCACGCTATACTGTATATAGCAGAATTCCTTATTCTTCTTATCCTTTCGGTCTTTTCGGGTATGCTTCTGATATATGCCTGTATTGCCCTCGGTCAGACCTTTAATAGGAGCCGTGTAGGCTGGGCAGTAGCGATCTACTTCATCTACTACTTTATCGGAAGAATAATAACCACCATCCTCACGACTGTACTCTCGTTAAGCTACGACAGTATTCCCTTTGAGAAAATAGGCAGATTTATCGAGCAAAACCCCTTCGGCTCGGTACATATTTTCTTCGGGGCAAGTATAATATTTACCTTTATCGGATGCGCGTTATTCTATCTTATAACACATTTCGTCATTAAGAAGAAATTAAATTTGGAATGAGCAAGTGTTTGTATCGGTAAAACAAAGAAAGGACAAAACTATGAAAAAGATCATACGCATCACGGCGTTGATAGTGTCTATAATACTTCTCTGCTCTCTCTTCACCGGCTGTGATATGCTTGATGAAATGAGACGCGCTCACGCCGTAAAAGACGAAAACGGGAATATTCTTCTGAACGGTAACGAGTATAAATACGTACCGTTTGCTTCGCTTACCTCCTTATTCAACTTTGAGATCATAGCAACCCGTGATATCTACGTTACCGAGCCCGACGTTCCCGTGCTTCTGTCAGAGGGATTCTATGAAAACTCCGGCTGTGTATCCGAGGACGGCAAGTATATTTGTATATATGACGAAAACTATGACTCGATTTATTATTGCCGTACCGACGTATACGATACCCTCATAGAGCGTCTTGAAACACCCTTCGAGCCCGAGGTATTGGCGTATCCCTACTACTATTACGATTATGAAAACGACGAGGAGATATACGGCAACTATACCCTCACAGAGGAGGAACGAAAGGCAGTAGAGGATGTACTGCGCTCCGTCGAACCGGTACAGTTGGAAAATTACTCTGCGTACGACTCTGAGTCCTACTGCATCCTGTATGAATGCTCAGAAGACCTTATATTCAACCGTATGGTATTTGGTATCGAATACAAGAACGGCAGATACGCCGTTACACGCGATATCGGTAATACTATCACCGAGGTCCACCGCGTTCCCGATGAACTGGAGAGTATATTTGCCGGTATTATGGCAAGTCAATTTGCGGCAGATGATATTTATTTGGATTTCTTCGAGGGTGAAATATAAATATTATGAAAGGAGAAATATATGAATGAAAAGCTTATTTTTCTTATAACGGCATTGCTGTTATGTATATCCCTTGTATCCTGTGACTACAAGGAAACACACGCAAGATATACATCTGACAGCACTATTGAGATAATGGGAAATACATACACCCTACTGGGACCTGACGACCCGTTTGTGGACGTATTTCCTGCATTCTCCACGCAAATATACGTTACCGAAAGCGGTGTTCCTACCCTTTTGTCGAGAGTATTTCACGAAGACGTGAAATTAGGCAGCAGCTATATGACGAAAAACGGTTATTTTATATCAACCGGTACGGGTATATACTGCCGAGACGATATCTACCCCAACCTTGAGGAGCTGCTTAAGCCCGAGGAATACGACTGCTACGTGTACGAATACTACGCAAACGACAAATACAACGGATATACCCTGACCAAAGAAGAAATGGCAGCGGTAGACAAGGTGTTAAGTGAGGTTGCGCCGATTGCATCTTATGACCTTGGATATATGCCCATAACAAAGTATACCATCGACCTTTGTTACCTTGATACCGAGACCGACGCTACCTCTTTTCTGCACCGTTTGCTTGTGTTTGAAAAAGGGTACGGCTTTGCAAGCCTCAGAGAAAACGGCACTACAGAATATTATATCGTCCCTGAGGAGCTTGAAAAGTATTTTGACAGTATGACAAAGGCGTATACCGATACATACTAACAGCTCTTCCCTACGGTCGATGAATTTTTCATCAAAATTTCTTTCGGCCGTAGGGTACGGTACCTTAGACACACCGAGAATAAAAGTGTTGAGATAAGGAGATTTAATTGAGATATTTTAAATTCAAAAAAAATTCCCCGACACCAAATGCTCTGAAAAATAAATTGCGAGAACTTAACAACGAAGAAAAACGCCTCTACCGTAAAGCTAAAATGTTTAAACGTATCGGTAACGTTGTATTTTGGATAATTTTTTTGACCGGTACGATAACATCTATATATCTTGTAACGCTTTTTTCTGACAGAGACGTACTTATACTCCACATAATACAAACCATTCTCTCTTTTGTGTTCGTTATATTATGTATCGTTGTAAGTGCAATAATTGCAGCCCTCGTATCACTGCTCTTTTGGAATTATCAGGATAAAAACGTAAATTTCATCCGCCAGACAATACGTTCTGCCGTCTGCTCGGAGCTTCAAAAATTTTATGGACTTTGCGAACCCCTGTTAGTAACGAAATGCTATGAATGTACCGATAAAAACTTTAACAACCACGACGTTTGTATATTCAATGCAGACGGTGAATTACGGATAACGACAAATCTGCAATACGGATTTTATAATATAAACAAAGACCTTGGATGTTATGCCTTTACACAGGAAGAAATATCTATCACCCGTGTTGATTTCGCAGAGAATGAAGCCACAAGATTGACGGTCGGTGATTTCAACATTACGTTGGGTATCAAAGCAAAGAGATTTATAGAACAAATAATTACCACAGCGAAATCATAATTATCCTGTCATCATTTCGCTACCATTTTCATACGAAAGGTAACACACAATATGGCAAACGTTTACTATAATTCAAATAACAATACTTACAATCTGACCGTTGTTGCTTTCTGTGAAAAAGAAAGAGCCGCCAATCTCATCAAGTATTTCAAAGACGAGATATACGGCTCCTTCAAGGAGCATATAGATTTCTACAATCTCGATAGTCTGGGCAGAGCCGAGGTTGAACCTGAGCGATTAAAGAAAATGTCTAAAATGATGTTTCACTGCTCGGATGATTTGTACAAGACCTTCCTTGGATTCACCTCAGACAGAACTATAGCTGAAAGACATAAAATTCTATTTGGTACTCGGTCAAGCCTTGATCTCGAATATTTTCTAACTCCCACACCAAAGCTTACTAAGGAATCCTTGACAAAGATATCTGAAGATAGATTCGGCACTTACAATACATTAGGGGAATCCTTTGACCACGATATAACGGTAAGCTTTAAAACCGAGCCAACACAAGATTCGAGGGTATATACCGAGATCAGCTGCGCCGTCTCACAGAGGCTTCACGTTCCTTTTAATGTTATTGAGCGTTTTATTGAAATCATAGAAAAAGCCGACCGACTCTTCCCTGATGAGCTTTGCTCTGCGTATATTTCATATGCTCCCGAGCATATGTCAGTAACGCATAAGTCTATGTGTTTCAGGTACCGCCGCCAAAATGTAACCGAATACATATTGGGCGCTGAATGGTTTGTATATATGGGTAAGCAAATAAAAAACAAGCCGGATGCAGAAATTTTGACCTCGATATCAAATCACGCTTCTGTTACCGAACACGAAAACGGAATCTCATACAAGGCAACCTGTGATATTTCGGAATTTGACAAATACAGAAGTTACTTTCATACCCTATTCGACGATCTTTTAATACCGGCATACGGCGAGATAGGATGGGAGGAAATCTGTAAAGGTACTGTGCATTATGCAGTACGTCCGAAACATATACACGTATTCAGATTAGCCCCTAATTTTGAACGAATAGTATTGTCACATAACTGCAGTATAGAGGATATCTGCCGTTACGACGTTATAACGCCCGACGACTTGATGTTTTCTTTGTAAATTTGATGACTTTGTCATCATTCTTATTTGAAAATACAAGAACAAAATCAAAACTACCCGAGAAAGAGTTTTACTCCTTTTTCGGGTAGTTGTTTGTTATTAAATTCTGTATAGCTTATACGTTCATTATTATCGGCAGGATCATAGGCTTACGCTTGGTCTGCTGATAAACGTACTTACCGATGGAATCGCGAACCTGATTCTTGAGATTGGTCCAGTCTGTCACTCCGTTATCAAGACATTTTTCTATTGCCTCGTATGCGAGATGACGGACCTCCTCCATAAGCTCCTCGGATTCTCTTACGTAAACGAATCCTCTTGAGACGATATCGGGACCGGATACTAAATATCTCTCCTGAATATCGACACCGGCTACAACTATAATGATGCCGTCCTGTGACAGAAGCCTGCGGTCACGCAGCACTATGTTTCCTACGTCACCCACACCGCTTCCGTCGATAAGAACCTTGCCTGCGGGGACGATCCCGTTTATCTTTGCACCGTTCTCGTCTATTTCCAGCACCTGACCGATATCCATAACGAATATACGGTCGTCGGTCTCGCCCATAGCGTTAGCCAGCTCCTTATGCTGATAGAGGTGCTTGAACTCGCCGTGCACCGGCATAAAATATTTGGGCTTGACAAGAGCGTGCATCAGCTTGATCTCCTCCTGACAGGCATGTCCCGAAACGTGGACCTCAATGCCTGCATCGTGGAATACCGACGCACCCGAGCGAAGCAGCTCGTTTGTAATATTACCCACTAACTTTTCGTTACCGGGGATAGCGTGGGCGGAGATAACTATAAGGTCTTCCCTGCCGGGAGTTATCTTATCGTGAGCGCCGAACGCTATACGGTAAAGAGCCGACATAGGCTCTCCCTGACTTCCTGTAGTAATGACGGTTATCTGATTTTTCGGATAACGGTTTATCTCGTTCATATCTATAAGAACGCCCTTTGGAACGTCCATATAGCCAAGCTCAACCGCCGATTTAACTATATTGAGCATAGATCTGCCCGTGATAGCGACCTTACGGTTGTGACGAACGCTTGTGTTGATTATCTGCTGAACGCGGTGTACGTTTGATGAGAAGGTCGCGATAATGATACGTTTATCTATATTGGCGCTGAAGATGCTCTCAAAAGATCTACCCACCTTACGCTCGGTAGGCGTGTAACCCGGATGCTCCACGTTCGTAGACTCGCACATAAGCAGAGTAACACCCTCTTTGCCTATCTCACCGAGACGTGTGATATCCATCATCTCACCCTCGATAGGAGTAAGATCAAGCTTAAAGTCGCCTGAATGTACCACGTATCCGAGAGGTGTCATAATGGCAAGACAGCAGGCGTCTGCGATAGAGTGGTTGACGCGGATAAACTCAACGTCAAAAACTCCCGCCTTTATATGATCTCCCGCCGTCACCGTGTTAAGGTTGACCTTGCCGTTTAAGCCGTGCTCCTCTAACTTGTTACGGACGATACCGAGGGTCAGTCTGGTGCCGTACACGGGTACGTCAAGACTGCGAAGCACGTAAGGCAGAGAGCCTATATGGTCCTCGTGACCGTGGGTAAGAAAGATACCGCGTATCTTATCCCTGTTCTGCTCAAGGTAGGTGATATCCGGAATAACAAGATCGATACCCAACATATCGTCATCGGGAAATCCAAGACCGCTGTCAATAATGATAATATCGTCGCCATATTCGACAACGGTCATATTCTTGCCGATCTCGTTGAGACCGCCAAGTGCCATCACCTTAAGCTTACCTAATATTTTCTTTTTTCTTTTTGCCATAAAAGTTCCTTTCTTTGTCTTTCTGTCCCAGGCGTTCAAGACAGAATATTTTAAAATAAAAACGTTCTTTTAAACTGTTTTATTATATCATATGAAGAAAATATTGTCAAGATTACTACCATTTCAATGGGAAATACTAATTATAAATCAAAAAGAAAAGAGAGACACAACATGAAAAAAAGAGCCGAAAAGCGTCGACAGCGCATTAAAGAAAAGACTGAAGCAGTTATAGAAGCATACCGTACCACCGGCACCAACACCGATCCAAACGGAATGTATACCGGTTTGACAAACGAGGTACAGGCTGCCTGCGACGGTGGAAAAATATATATGAGTCCGGACAGCTGTATGCCCACTCAGGATGCAGATGACTTATAACCAACCGTTATAAGTCATCTTATTTCCATATAAGAAGCATCATAATTACTGCAGCTGTACCGATCCCGCTTAAAAAACCTAAAATGTACTGAAGAAAAAAATGACTTGTTTTCTTTTCACAGGAGCTTGTGATATTATTCTCAGATATGATACGATTCGCTTCCTTTATCATATCATTTCTTGATAATCCCATATTTTTCTTATTACTCAGAATAAAATATGCCTCCTCAAACAAATCGCTGCCCGTGTTCTTCAGCATTATCATTCTCTTTTCACAACCTTTATATATCATTTTGACCTCCGTATTATTTTATTAGAGTATGGTCAGAATTTATTGTATTATTCAGGATTAAATCACTTAAAACAGGTCAACAATCACACTGTACATATAAAAAAAGTGAGGAATAAATATGAAAAAAGCTTTAATCTGTTTCTGTACATTTGTTTTTATAGCAGCAGTTTTATTACCTTTACTGCCTCTTGAGGGCGAAGCTGAGGTATATGATAGCGCAATACGACTCCACGTGCTTGCAAATTCTGACGACAAGGAGGACCAGGCACTTAAATTAAAGGTAAGGGATTCGGTTCTTGAGCTTGTGTCAAAGGAAATCGCTGAGTGCTCTACAAGATATGATGCCCAATGTAAGGTTGAGGATATACGGGACGATATCACCATAAAGGCTCAAAATACAGTTTACGAAGAAGGATACGACTACCCTATTCACGTTACACTTGACAATGAGTATTACCCTACACGCGAGTATGATGGTGTTAAAATGCCAGCAGGAACATATCTGTCCCTGAGAGTTCTTATAGGAGAAGCAGAAGGACAAAACTGGTGGTGTGTTCTATATCCTCCCCTATGCACCTCAACAGCCAAGCCTGAGACTACATTGAAAGAGGCCGGCTTCACACCGTCACAAATAAGAATACTGACAGAAGGGGAAAGTCCAAAATATAAGCTAAAGTTTAGAATTCTTGAAATTTTTGAAGGATGGATAAACTGATTGCAACATAAAAAGCACCCGTAAGGGTGCTTTTTATGCTTCTGTTGTTTCAGTCTCAGTCTCGTAATAAAGCGCTTCAGTTCCTGTTGCATTATAAATGCAAACATCATCAGGGAGCATTACGTAAGCCATTCCGTCCTTCTCGACATACGAAAAACTGTAGGTACGCTCTGTTGAGACTGATGTAGTTGTATTACCCGATTCGTCGGTTAAAGGAGAATCAACTGTATAGGTAACAACTACCTTTTTCTCGCTTCCGTCAAAGCCGTAGCCTTCCTTGTTCTTATAGTTCTCAACGGTGGTGATACCGATATTACAGTAACCTGCTTTATTTGGAACCTCCTCGCCGTTGACGGTGAGTGACGTAATGGAATCCGCCTCGATCTCCTCAAGATCTCCGCTCTGTACGGCATCAAAAAGGCTGTAGCTCACGGCATCTACAAGGGTGGAGTCTATCATATAAACCTTGTCGTTATATTTGAAATAATAGCCACCTGACATCTCGTTCTTTGCACCTACCGTATAAACGCGGGTGTGACCGGTACGGGTGCATATATTTGCCTTAAGGGTAGGTTCATCAAAGCCGTAAGCCGATTCGTCGCCGCCTACGATCTCTCGGGTGGCAACTATCTTTGCAAAAGCGTCGGCTATCTTCTGCACAAATTCCTGATCTACAGGCATAGTCAGATCTGAGGGATACGTCCAGGTTCCCGTACTCTTGGTGAAATTCATATCGCCGAGCGCCGTGGTGTACGCTACGGTTATGATGCCGTCGTTGGTATCATCCATAACGACGATCTCCTCAGCTTCGGGTTCTTCTACAGGCTCCTCCTTATTAAGAGAAGTAACTAAAAAGTACGCACCAATAAGTAATGCTAAAATAACTATACTGATTATAATAAACTTCAAATTTTTCATAAGATCAAATTCTCCATATTATAATTTAATGAAGATTTCCGCCTCAGCGGAAATCCTCATTAACTTTGAACTTTGCATTTTGCACTTTGCACTTTATTTTTTCCGTCTTATCGCCCATACTACGATACCGATTATAATAGTACCAAGGGGTACAATAAGAACGAAAATCGCTGCCCAGAGGGTGGAGATACCCTCATTTACAACAAGCTGTTCAGTATCCATAGCCTTACCTGCGATAGAAACGGATGCCTTCTTCTCACAGAGGTTGCCCAATGTGGAAAGGAAGAGTGAGGAGTTTCCGCCCGAAACCATTGAATCTGCGGAATCGTCTGCTACACCGAAGGAGGAATACCAAACGAACTTACCCTCGCCCTCACCCTTGGTAACGGTTGCAACCGCACCGATGGTACATTCGCCGTTGTAGAGAACGTCCTCTGCGTTTATCTCGTTGCCTGCAACGGAAACGGTATACGCATCTGAGGATGTGGTAAGAAGCTTAGATACGCTGACGTTTTCGGGAAGCGTTTCTGCCACCTTGATTCCCTCAGCGGTAGGCATCATAACGTACTTACCCGTAAGTGACGACGTGATGGGATCGGTGGTGGAGAGGTTGGGTGAGAGGTAATAGGGACTCTGAATATAATTCTGAGTGTTAGCCTCCATAACCAGACCCTCGATACGGCTCATTCCGTAATAGTTACAGAGAGCATCGAGGTTTGTAAAGGCTGTGCCGTTTACGTTATAGCTTGTAATGAGTATAAGCTTTCCGCCGTTGTCAACGTAGCTCTTTAAGGTCTCAAGCTCTGTTGCGTTGATATCCGACTGAGGTGCATTGATAAGGATAATGCTTGCGTCGGCAGGGATACTGCCGTCACCCGTTATGAGAGTGAGCTTGTCGGAAAGATAGTTATCGGTCGTTATATATCCTGCAAGCTGTGTGCCCAGCTCGTACTCGCCGTGACCCTCAAGCATATATATCTTGGGAAGGTCGTCGGTGGTGACGTTATCTATAGCACCCGTGATCGCCTGCTCTGCGTTGAAGGTGGTGGTACCGGTGGGCTGCTGACCGTAATAGTAGTACATCATCATCTCTTCTTCGGTATAATCGGTCTTATAGATGCTATCATAGGATACCTCATAAGAACGCTTTTCACCTACGACGATAACAGAGTTCTCCTGCATCGTGGAGATGGCGTGGGACGAGCCTGTTTCATCAGTCATAGTGGGAACGACCTCGGGGTCAACGGTCTTTATTGTGATATTGGAGTTAAGCCTTGCATAACGGTCAAGGAAATTCATTATTATCTGATTTTCCATACCGTCGCGGGCAACTAAATACATTGTGACCTTTTCATCAACGCTCTTGATTATCTCCTCTGTCTCGGGTGTGAGATCATAGAGACCTAAGCCCGTGGTATCGTACTTCGTATACTCAGAAGGGATAGCGCCAACGATCATATTTACTACGACCGCGATAGCGATAACTATGAGGGACGCGAAGGCTGCAAACGCTCCGCTTCTTAATCTTCTCTTATTCATCTTTATCCCTCCTTAGCTATAGCGCTTCTTCTCAAGGGACTGGACGGTAAGGAATACAAACACGCCAATCACGCTGAGATAATAGATTACTGCGGTAAGGTCAAAGCTGCCGTTGACAAATTCACCGAAACGGTTAAAGAGTGAAATTTTGTCAAGCATATCGGGAAATGCGCCTGCGTAGATATCCGCTTTGAAAAGATATATCAAAAGGTTTGCAAGCTCAAGCACAATCGCCGTACCGAATGCAGCATAAAGATTCTTTGTAAGTGCGTATACTATAAGAGCAACCACGCCTATAAGGAATATAAAGCATATAAAGGATGCCTTTGCTGTTTCGGGGAAGAAGGTAGCTGCTATGGTAGGCATAAAGTATACTGCCAAGAACGTGCCGATGGTCATAACGGCAGCGATAACCTGAGTCTCGGTGAGAGAGGACAGGAACATACCTATAGAAATAAGTGCCGCACCTAAAAGTATCTGTGCAAAAACAGAAGAATAGGTCTGTAAGAAGTTGATATTACCGAAAAGGCTCAGTACAAGGGGATACAGACACATTATCAGCATAGGAATAAGATAAACGGTAAGCATTGCAAGATACTTGCCCATAACGATACTGCTCATCTTTAAGGGCAAGGAATAAAGAAGCTGATCGGTTTTTTCCTTCTTCTCGTCTGCAAAGCTTCTCATAGTAAGAAGGGATATGGCGATTATCATAGCCATAATAACGTAGCCCTCTGCAAATACGTATTCAAAGAAGGCAATTCCGCCGAAAAAGTTGAATATGGCGGATACAAAACCAACGAAGGCAAGCATAAGGGCGATAACGATATACGCGATCATACCGCCGAAATAGCTTCTGAGCTCTCTTTTATAAATCGCTGTCATTTTCGTCCTCCTCTTCCTCTGCCTCCCGGAACATAGGCTTGTATTCTTCTTCCTCTGTTTCGTTATCAGAGCTTATGTCAGTAATTTCGGCTACGCCCTGTGTCTCATCCTCAAATGCTGCCTCGGTGAGCTTTAAGTATATCTCCTCAAGGGAAACGCGGTTTGAGAGATAACGGATGGCTATACCTGCGCCTGCAAACTCAAAGAAAAGTCTGTCGGTGATATCCGTACCCGGCATAAGGGTAAGCTCAAGCTCCGTTCCCTCACTGCACTCGGTGATGGCATAGTGTGTTACCTCTTCATATTCATCAACTATGGCAACAGCCGCATCAGGCGTGCACTTTGCCACAATATGAAGAACAGGATGCTGATTGCCCATAAGGCAGATGTTTTCGATAGTATCGTTTGCCACGACACGGCCGTGTGAGATTATAATAACCTGCTCACATACCTCCTGTATCTCGGAGAGTATATGGCTTGAAAGAATAACCGTATGATCCTCGCCGAGGGTCTTTATAAGCTCACGTATCTCGATGATCTGTCTGGGGTCAAGACCTACGGTGGGCTCGTCAAGAATAATTATCTCAGGATCACCGAGCAATGACATTGCGATACCTACACGCTGGCGGTAGCCCTTGGAGAGATTGCGGATAAGTCGGGATGCCACACCCGTGATAGCCGTGCGCTCCATTACTCGCTCCACCTCGGGACCGATCTCAGAAGCTTTGATTCCCTTTGCCTCTGCAACGAAGGTAAGATATTCCTTGGGAGACATATCGGTGTAGAGCGGAGGAAGCTCGGGCAGATAGCCGATAAGCTTCTTTGCCGCCGTCGGCTCGTCAAAAACGTCGTGACCGTCGATGATGACCGTACCCTCCGTCTGGGCAAGACAGCCTGTGATAATGTTCATAGTGGTAGATTTTCCTGCACCGTTAGGACCGAGAAAGCCGTATATCTTTCCCTTCTCTATCTCAAAGGAGATATTGTCAACAGCGAGATTGCTACCGTATTTCTTTGTAAGGTTTGATACCTTTATCAAGAATAACAACTCCTATCCTTAAAATTACATATGTGTTTATTATAAACCTCAACTGTGATGAAATTGTGAATATTGACAGAAAAGATTTACAAAAGTATTGATTTATGATAAAATTGATGTATAGTTAATTTTGAGGGGGTAGTATATGTTTGGCTACATAAAGCCGATGACCGAGGAGCTGAAGGTCAAAGAGCAGGAACTCTATAAGAGCATATACTGCGGACTCTGCTCTGCTATGGGCGAGCATATCTGCACCTCCAACCGTCTGACCCTGAGCTACGATATAGTTTTTTTAGCTCTGGTAAGATGCTGTGTCACGGGGGAAAGGATACATATAGAGAAAAAACGCTGTATGGCACATCCAATAAAGCCCCGTAACCGTGCTTATATTCCCGAAACTCTGCGTTATTGTGCAAGGGTGTCGGCGCTCCTTACCTATTATAACGTCAAGGACGATATTGAGGACGGCGGTAAATTAAAATCAAAGCTGCTTCTGCCATCTGCCAAGCGGTATATGAAAAAGGCGGATATGCCTGACCTCGGTGAAATAATAAAAAACCGTCTTGACACACTTTGCTCCTTGGAAAAAGAAGGCGGCAGTCTTGACAGAAACGCAGACTGCTTCGGCTCTCTTTTAGGCGAGGTGTTTGCCTACGGGCTTGAAAATCCGGAATTATATAATTTTGGGTATCATATAGGTAAGTGGATATATATGATAGATGCGGCAGACGATTTTGAAAAGGATAAAAAGGCGGGAGAATACAATCCCCTGTCAGATTATGAGGCTCTGCCTTGCGAGGCTTTGAATATAGCCTGCACCCTTGAGCTTGAAGCCGCCTATGCAGCGTTTAACAGAACGGAAGCTAAAAATCAGGTATTAAAAGCAATTATTGAAAATATACTGACCTTGGGGATGCCCTCGGTCAGCCATAAAATTACAGGAGAAAATAAATGACAGATCCCTACAAGGTTTTAGGCGTCCCGAGAGACGCAAGTGACGACGATATCAAACAGGCTTACCGTAAGCTTGCCCGTAAATATCATCCCGACAACTTTGCTACCGATGAGACCGCGCGCTCTATGGCAGAGGACAAGATGAAGGAGATAAACGAGGCTTACGACGCCATCCAAAACGACCGCAAAAACAGCAGAGGCTACGGCTCTGCCGGCTCATCCTCGTCTGATACCTCATATAACCGTAACACGTATATCACGATACGTTCTTATATTAACTCGGGACGTATCGGCGAGGCTGACAGCCTCCTTGAAGGTATTTCATACGCCGACAGAGGTGCTGAATGGTACTTCCTCAAGGGCTGTGTCTGTGCCTCCAAGGGCTGGAACTTTGAGGCGCAAAATCATTTCAGCCGTGCCTGCTCTATGGACCCCTCCAATATGGAATACCGCTCAGCACTTAACAATATGCAGCGCGGTGCGGGCAGCTACAACCGCGGATATACCACCACGACCTCAAACGATTGCAGCGGCTGTGATATCTGCACCTCCCTTCTCTGCGCAGACTGTCTGTGCGAATGCTGCGGAGGAGATCTGATAAGATGCTGTTAAGCATCTTATCAAGTGCAAAGTGCAAAGTTATGGAGGAAAACCGTTCACAAAGTGAACGATTTTCTACATTTAATTAAGAATTACGAATCAAATATGTTATGAATAAAAAAACCAAACAATTATCTCTTGCTGCTGTTATGTCTGCACTGTGCTTTATAATACTGCTTTTGGGCTCTGTTATAACGGTACTGGATCTTTCTTGTGCTGCGGCGGCTTCCCTTATTATAATATTCTGCGTGATAGAGTTGGGTGGATATTATCCCTATCTCGTATGGCTGGTAGTATCATTTATTTCTCTGCTGATGCTGCCTGATAAATTCGGAGCTTTGGTATTCGCCTTGTTCTGCGGTATCTATCCCATACTTAAAAGCTATATCGAGAGATTACCAAAAATTGCGGCTTGGTGTTTCAAGCTTGTTTTGTTCAATCTTGTGCTGACCGGCATTATCGCCGCATCAAGATTTATTCTTGGTATTCCCGCAGAGGAGATTGATTTTTCCCTTATTGTATACGGTGTTTGTAATATTACGTTCATCCTCTATGATATTGCCGTAACAAGGCTCATAAGCCTGTATCTCTTTAAGCTGAGAAAAAGATTTAAGTTTATAAACAAATGAAAACCGTTGCCAAAAGCAACGGTTTTCTTCATTAACTTTGCACTTTGCACTTATAAAATGTTCTTCAATTCAAGTATATTACTAACGCAATACGTTGCTTGACTTTCGCCTTCACCAATATAAACAGAGTCAAGCCCTGCATTAATCGCTCCCTTGATATCCGAGGTAAGGCTGTCACCGATAACAAGAATTTTCGACTTATCCTTTTCGTCGATATGAGAAAGCACGTAATCGAAAAAGCCCTTATGCGGCTTTGATATTCCGATCTCACCCGAAATGAACAGGTGCTTGATATATTTTCGTATATCGGCATTTCCGAGTCTCGCGGTCTGTATATAGCCCACTCCGTTGGTTATGATATCAAGCTCATATCTGCCGGATAGGTATTCCAAAACCTCAACGGCGCCCTGCATCGTAAAGGCGGTTTCCGAAAGGCAGTTGAAATACAGATCGTTCATCGCAGACGGATCATAATCATAGCAGTAACGCTCAAAGAGACGGCGAAATCTCTCGCAAAGCAGCTCCTCGGTACTGATCTCTGCCCGCTCAAGAGCTTTCCAGAGACCGTGATTTATCTCGCTGTATACGGCTCTTATTTCCTCATCAAAGGGTAGATTTGCAAGTTCAAACGCTCTGTATATGGCCTGTCTTTCACTCGCCTTAAAATCAAGCAGCGTATCGTCCGAATCGAACAGGATGGTAGTATATTTCATATTGTCACGCCTTCAGCATTGCATTTAAAAAGTGAGCAAGTCTGTCCGTCTTGGGACTGTCAAATATATCCTTGGGATCGCCCTGCTCGGCAATAACGCCCTTATCCATAAAGATGACCTCGTCGGATACTTCACGTGCAAAGCCCATCTCGTGGGTTACGATAAGCATCGTTCTTCCCTGCTTTGCAAGATTACCGATAACCTTCAGCACCTCGCCCGTTATCTCGGGGTCAAGAGCGGAGGTCGGCTCGTCAAAGCAAAGCACCTTAGGGGACATTATCAATGCTCGTGCTATGGCAACACGCTGCTGCTGACCGCCCGATAGCTGACAAGGGTAGGAGTCTAACTTCTCTGACAGACCTACGCTTGCGATGATCTTCTTTGCCTCCTCGACCATTGCAACATATGCCGCCTTCTTTTCGGCAGAAGTTGCCTTATTTGCCTTTAGCTCTTCCTTTAAAATAAGCCTCTTGGCTAATAGAACGTTGTCAAGAACCGTATACTGCGGAAAGAGGTTAAAGGACTGAAAAACAAGCCCTGTCGCAAGCTGATTTTCGCGTTTTTCCTTCTTTGTGAGCTTTATCTTCTCATCGCCGTTAAAGGTAATGTGACCGTCAACGGTTATCGTTCCGGAATCGGCTGTCTCAAGACCTGTAATACAGCGAAGCAGCGTAGTCTTGCCGCTTCCCGACGAGCCGATAACAGAGATCACCTTTCCTTCAGGCAGTTCGAAATTAATTCCCTTTAAGACTTCGTTTTTGCCGAAGGATTTATATATATTTTTAACTTCAAGCATTGCCATAATTAACCTCTGAAATAATCTAATTTCTTCTCAAGCTTGCCGAAAAGCACGGTCAATATACCGTTGAAGATAAGATAGAATGCGCCTGTGTAGAACAGAGGCCAGAGAAGTCCGTCCGACTTGATAAACGCCTGTCCCGCCCAGATTATCTCATATACCGAGATCATACGGGCAAGAGATGTGTCCTTGACAAGGGTGATTATCTCGTTGGACATAGGAGGAATGATACGTTTAACAACCTGCAGCAGCACGACGCGGAAAAACACCTGTATCTTGGTCATGCCCAGTACCTGTCCCGCTTCGTACTGTCCGTTGGAGATAGACTCGATACCGCCTCGGTATATCTCGGAGAAATAACAGGCGTAGTTTATAACGAACGCCACCGAAACTGCAAAAAATCTGTCCCATACGCTCCAACCCGAAAGCCAGGTCATAACCCCAAGACAGATCTGTTCAATGCCGTCAAGGAAAAAGTTAGGAACAAATAAGGTCATCGTGGGATTGGCGGCGAGAACCTTAGTTGCCCAAGCCCCTAAAAGTCCGGGGCCGTAATATATTATAATAAGCTGGAGCATAAGGGGTGTTCCGCGGATGATCCAGATAAAGATCTTCATAAGCCATTTTAAGGGCTTGAACTTTGACATAGAAGCAAAGCTGAAGATCAGTCCGAGAGGTAAGGCAAAAAGCAAGGTCACTCCGAAAAGCTCCAAGGTCTTGCCGAAGCCTTCAAGAAGGCTTAAGGTTACTTTCCAAAACATTATGTATAAATTGTCCTTTCACACACATACCGACAGAGCAGTTTTGCTCTGTCGGTAAGGTTTATCTTATAAGAAATCGGGAGCTGAATTATATGCTTCGCACAACGAAGGACCCGATTATAGCCGGGGCACTGCGCCCCTTATTTTACAAGTGTCAGTTCGTACTTCTCTGCAAGAGCATCAAGAGTACCGTCTGCCATAGCCTCTGCCATAAATGCGTTGAAATCAGCGGTCATATCAGAATTCTTGCGGAATGCAACGCCGTATTCCTCTGCGGAAAGCTCTACGGAGTAACCGTAATCAGCATAGCTTGTGCCTTCTCCCGTCATTGCGTTAGCCATAGTGATATCTATGATGCAAGCATCAACGGAGCCGGATGCAACCTCAAGAAGAGCTGCTGCCTGATCCTGAACTGCGATAACGTCCTCAAAGCCTGCCTCGGTTGCGGCATCAGCACCTGCAGAGCCGTTCTCAACTGCGAAGCTGAGATCTGCCATAGAAGCGGTGTCAGCGTAATCTGCAACCTTATCGTTTGCCATAACGACTACCTGTGCGTTCTTTACGTAGGGGTTGGAGATGGAAGCGTTGAGCTTGCCTTCCTCGGTGATGGTCATACCGTTCCAGATACAGTCGATAGACTTAGCCTCAAGCTCGGTATACTTGTTATCCCAGTCGATGATGATGAACTCTACGTCAACGCCGAGCTTTGCTGCGTATGCTTCTGCAAATTCTGTATCAAAGCCGGTCCATTCGCCGTTATCGTCCTTATAGTTCATAGGTGCGTAATCGGTCATACCTACAACGAGCTTTCCTGCATCCTTGACCGTTGCAACGTCGCCTGTAACTGCATCTGCTGCATCGTTTGTGTCTGCGGAATCGTCAACTGCGGGTGCCTGCTGACATGCGAACATAGTGAATACCATCATAGCGCAAATAAGTAATGCTAAAAACTTTTTCATAATTAAATCTCCTTTATCGCTTTAGCTTGGTAAATTATGAAAGAATTATAGCACGAATATGAATATTTGTCAATAGTTTTTATGAAATAAATGATATAATATCCGTTTCCTCGCAGAACGCTGTCATTGAGAAAGCTTCTGTTAAATACTAAAACCCCACCCTCGTGTGATGAGAGTGGGGTTTACAGTTATTTCACGCGAAGTATGGGAACGGCACCGTGCCGTTACATCCAACCCTCGGGTAAGGAAACGTCGGTATCCCAGCCGCCTATACCGAGACCAAAGGGGTCATCAAGTATAGGCTCGGGAGAGCCTCCGTTCATAAGGAATTCCTTAGCTGCAAGGTCGATTAAATCAAGCTCGGGTTTTATATAAACTTTCTTAATAATAATCAACCTCCTTACGCTTCAACTGTTTTTCCGGTGGAAATATCATATGTATTTACTGTTGAAATTATCTTTCCGTCCTTCTCATATGTAGTCATTTCCACGCCGAGATCAGACATTATTACCGATCCGAGAGTTATTGTTTCATAATTCTCAAGACCTGTAAGTGTTACCATAAATGCTCTGGTGTTTTGGTAAACGACCTCAACAAGAGAATCCTGACAGATCCAATGCATCTTCTCAGATTTAACTCCGTTTGCATCGGTTACAGTAAATACAACACCTATCTTAAGTTTTTCGTCATTTCCGCCGTCACCAAGGAGATCAATTGTTGTACCGGAATCCTCGATGATAGGTCTGAAGGTAAGAGATACAGATGTTGCTCCTGTTTGAGAATCTGTAACAAACTTAGGATCAAGCTGCTGAAGAATAATACTATCATAGAAACGATAGCCGTATCTTGTTTCACCGTTAAGCTCGTATGCTTCATATACGGGAAGATCGCAGTTCGAAGGATTAATGGTCTGTTTGGAGGCGTTTACGATAAGATGACCCTTGTTGCCCTCGGAGGAGTCAATGATATGAGTCAATTTACCGGTACTGATATGATAGGTCTCAAGTGTCCAGCCGTTAAGATCAAGGTATCCTTCGGTCAATGCAAGTACATGTTCCTCATCGAGAATATTCTCGAGAATCTTTACGGTATTACCTGCCTCAGCATCTTCGAGTGCTTCATTTACAGTCGTATAAAGCTTACCGGATTCAACATTCTGTGCTACGGGATGGAGCTTGTATTCGTTTTTGCTAAATACATGGTCACAAACCGTACAGTATTCAATTACATAGTATAAACCGTCGCTGTAGGTACCGTCCTTGTTGTCAGTCATCTCTTTGACGATCACTTCTTTGAAACCGTGCTTTTTGGGATGTCCATTTGCGGGAAGCTCAACGTATGTGGTATATCCACACTTGTCACACTTCTCATATGCGTTCCAACCGATCTCTGTACAAGTAGGAGCCTTAGCTTCTACCTGCTCGAGAGCTACGTGGTTATCGGAATCCTCTGCAACATCATCTCTTGTAGTCGTCTGGGGCTGCGCCCATTCAACGGTGAAGGATGCTGTGTAGGTTGTTGTTCCCTTGTCAACGCAAGTTGCGGGTGTTGTTACTTCACTTGTAACTACAGCTGTTGCAGTCTCTACGTGGGACTCGTCATTCTTACATACTCTCTTGGCTGTGCAGGACTTACCGTCTTCGCTCCAAGTGTATGTTACGTCATCCCAATTATGATCCGTTGCGGGAATCTCTTCGTAGGTTGTGTAATCGCATTCGGTACAGTACTCGTATGCGTTCCAACCGATCTCTGTACAAGTAGGAGCCTTTGCCTCTACCTTTACGATATCTGCATGGTTGTGAGGATCCTTTGCTACGTCATCTCTTGTAGTTGTCTGGGGCTGCGCCCATTCAACGGTGAAGGATGCTGTGTAGGTTGTTGTTCCCTTGTCAACGCAAGTTGCGGGTGTTGTTACTTCACTTGTAACTACAGCTGTTGCTGTCTCTACGTGAGTCTCGTCATTCTTACATACTCTCTTGGCTGTGCAGGACTTACCGTCTTCGCTCCAAGTGTATGTTACGTCATCCCAATTATGATCCGTTGCGGGAATCTCTTCGTAGGTTGTGTATGTACACTCGGTACAATACTCGTATGCATTCCAGCCGATCTCGGTACAAGTGGGAGTCTTTGCTGCTACCTGTACGAGATGTCCGTTATGGTTGGTAGGATCAATTGCAACATCAACTCTTGTAGTGGTCTGAGCTTCTGCCCAGGTTTCCTCAAATGTTGCTGTGTAGGTTGTTTCACCCATTACTGCACATGTAGGAGCCTTGGTCTGCTCAGCGGTAACAGCAGCACTTGCTGTCTCTACGTGAGAGATATCATTGTTACATACTCTGGTTGCGGTACAGCTCTTGCCGTCATCCGACCAACTGTATGTTGCTTTGCCCCAATCATGTCCTGTAGCAGGGATAACCTCTGTTCTGGTCTCGCCGCAGCGTGTACATGTGTATGTCATAATACCTGTGCCAAGACAGGTGGGCTCGGATGTTACCTCACCGTTGTTCCAAGCGTGTGTGCTGTAGATAACTACTGTTACTGTGCTTGTATGACCAACCTTGTCTGTAACTGTGATCTCGTATTCGGTACCTTCCTCAGAACCGCTAAGTACAAGCTCCTTGCCTGTAAGCTCGTTGTTTACTTCACCGTTGACCTTGACAATTACGCTTTCTACGTTGTTCTCAAGTACTTCAACTGTTATAGTATTGTTTTCGGGTACACAGTATACGTAATCTTCACCGCTACAGTTATCCTCGGTTACTACTATTACGGGATCTGTAACATCAATGATGATCTTGTCTAATTTTTCTTCTGTCTTGTTGCCTGCGTTATCCGTTACTGTTACGGTTACAATATACTCACCGTCCTCAGTAGTTTCGATAACAGGCTTGTTTTCGGGATCGTAAATTACATTCTCTTCACCTACAACATTGCCGTCTTTATCGTAAATTGTATAGGTGATCTCCTTTATTCCGGACTCGTCGTCGCTTGCCTCAATGGTGATCTCTACCTTACCGTCTTCATCGTAGTAAGTTGTTTCATCATTAAGGTTGTTGTTTTCGCCTTCAGCTGCTTCATCATCTGTTGCAGTTATTGAAGGTCCGGTCTTATCGCCGGGTACGGTAACTGTGTAGATCTCGGTTACGTTGCCTGCCTTGTCGGTTGCAACGATATCGTATGTCTTATCCTCATAAGCATTATTAGCAGGAATAATGTAGTTGCCGTTTTCGTCAAGAGTTACCTCTGTGCCGTTTACGGTTGCTGTTACATATCCATTGTTGTCTGTTACGTTGACTGTTACGCTTCTGTCACCGTTTGTTGTGCTGTTGATAACAGGAATTGTATAGTCAACTACGATAACGTCGATGTAAACAGGTGTATTGGTTGTGTTACCCTGAGCATCTGTCGCGGTAGCATATACGGTGTACTTGCCTTCCTTATCAAGAACAGGCTTGTTGTTTTCGTCGTATACGCCCTTCTCAACTACGTTACCGTTTTCATCGGTAATTACATAGTCAATGTGATCAACACCGGAGCCGCCTTCGTTATCTTCTGCTGTAATAATGATAACTACATCAGAATCATTTGTGTAATCAGCCTCACCGTCGTTGTGATTTACGTTCTCAAGATCGGTGGTAATGGAAGGTACGGGCTCTTCTCCGTCGAACTTGACGGTTACAGATACCTTAGTCTCGTTACCCGCCTTATCGGTTGCAACGATGGTGTAGTAGGTTGTTTCGCTGTCGCTGTCGGGTATGGTTATATAACCGTTTTCGTCAGGAGTATACTCTACCTCTTCACCGTTTGCTATTACTACTACCTTGTCAAGGTACTTATCCTCTACCTTAACCTTGATCTCGTCAAAGGATTCGGTAGCTTCGGGCTCTACGGTAGGTACTACCTTATCAACTATGATAGTGTAAGTTCCCAGTGTGGAATCATCACCGTCTGTGTTGGTAGCATTTACCGTAATCACATATTCAGCATTTTCAGAAAGGGTATAGAATCCGTTTGCTACACCTTCAACAACGTCGATAGTATCGTTTTCCGCAATTACCACGCCGTTCTTAGTTACCGTGTAGGTCGCACGATCAATACCGCTTTCAGGGTCTGTTGCTGTAAGGATGATCGCTACGTCATTCTTATAGAATATCTCTGTAGAAGGATCGCCGCTTACATTCTTTATTCCGTCTGTAATCGAAATTACAGGAGCAGAGGTATCTTCCTTAGCGGATATAACTCTGGTCTCGTAGTGTCCGCACTGTGCGTGTCTTAGACAGTCACGTCTTTCCAAACCGTCCTGCGTAAAGGTTGCGGGAGTATATACATACCAACCGTGAGGATTCTCCTCGGACTTTTCACCATCGTAGAATTTGTGTCCGAGCTCGGGTATCTTAACTTCCTTTGTCTCATAGTTCTGCTTACATACCGAACAATAGTAGTGATCGTATCTATCACCTTCGGTCGTACAGGTAGCTTCCGTTATCACTTCTTCTACAATGTAATCGTAGATATGGTCAAGGAGCTCAAGATTTACAACCTTTGTCTGAGTTGAAGTCCAGGTAAGATCAGTTCCCTCCTCTACAAAGTCAGCGGTATAGGTAATAGTACCGGGTACTGTACAGGAAGAATCAACCTTTGCAGAGGTAATGGTCTCATCAACAGAGATCTCTGTGTAGCCTTCCTCTTTACAATTTCTTGCACAGACTCTGGTAGCTATACACTTAATATACTTGCCGTCCTCGTCCGCGATCCACTCGTACTCGGTCTCAACGTTCCAATCGTGACCGAGAGCCTCGTCGGTAACTTTAGTTCTGGAAACATCCTCACCACAAACCTTACAATAAACGACCTCGTCGTGTGAGCCGTCTACCGTACAGGTGGGTTCAACTTCATTCTCGATTGTTTTTTCACCAGGAGTATGTCCAAGCTTGTCAACAACTACTGTTTCTCTCGAAAGCTCTTCACCGCAGACATCACAGCATACAACCTCATCGTAAGAGCCTTCTGTCGTACAGGTAGAAGAAACATTATTCTCTATAACAGTCTCGCCTGCGGTATGACCTGTAGCTTCTATTTCCTTGGTGTATGTGTGAGAATTATCGTTATTACAAGTATAAAGTTTTTCGCCCTTTTCAACACAGGTAGGATGAGTTGTTATTTCACCCTCGTTCCAATCATGTCCGATCGCGGACTTTACAACATAAGTTGAATGATCACAGCCTTCTCTTTCACACGTTACGTACGCATCCCAACCGATTTCGGTACAGGTAGGAGCCTTTGCTTCGTGTGTAATAAGCTGATGATTGTCAGGGGCTATCTCTATGTCAACCTTTTTGATTGTCTGAGTTTGCGCCCAATCAACGTTGAAGGTTGCCGTATAGGTGGTAGTTCCCTTTGCAACACAGGTTGCGGGAATTGTAATCTCGCTTGTTACGTTTGCATCAACAGTTTCCGTACAGAATTCCGTCGTGCTTCTGGAACATACTCTGGTTGCAGTACAGGTCTTGCCGTCCTCGCTCCAGGTATAGGTGGTTTCACCCCATTCGTGGCCGAGTGCGGGACGAACCTGTGTTTCTACTTCGCCGCAGCGCTGACAGTCACGGCGGTCGTTACCGTCGTTGAGACAGTCTTCTGCGTTCTCAACGTACCAGTCGCACCAATCGTGGCAGTTATAGATCTTAACTGTAACGGTGGTTTCGTTTCCGGCTTTGTCCTTAGCATATACTGTATAATCAGCACCGCCCTCGGAGCCGGGGAGTGTGTAATCGTTTTCAAGCTGGAGCTGTACGAAGGTCTGCACATCGTCATTGATAGTGATCTTATCGGGATACTTCTCCACAACGGTGAAGGTGTAACCGCCGGCAAGAGCGCTTTCAAGGTCTTCGTTGAAGCAGTATTCACCGCCCTCGAGCTCTACAAAGTCGGGAGCCACGTTATCAATAACGAATCTCTGAGAGGAAATGAAGTTTACGTTGCCCTGATCGTCGGTGAGACGAACGTACATAATATACTCACCGTCGGGAGTTCCTTCAAGACTGAAGGGTACGCCGTTTTCGGCTTTTATCCAACGATCCTCGCTTACGTTAGCTACCTCATCCCATGTCATTGCACCGTTCTCTACAAGGAAATATTCAACCTTGGGAGGAACGTAGTTGGTGGTATCCTTGTCACCTATAATGGTAACGTTGGGATAGCTCTGAGCGTAGATACCGTAACGGATATCGTCTACCTTGATAAACTCGGTAGAAACACCTGTTGCACCTACGCCGAGGTCGATAGAACCTGTAGGAACTGTGGTTTCTTCAACCTCCCACTTAACGTATACGTTATAGTCGGTATAAGTGGTTCCCTGGTTATAGGTGGTTATGAAATCAGCAGGGTTAACCTCGTATATACGCTTTGTACAAGCTGTATCCGAATAGAAGCCTGCAAGATGATAACCGGGTCTCAGGGTTTCGGTAGGAAGAACATACGTCTGGTCATAATCAACCATAGGCCATGCATTATCGATACCGAAATATGCGTTAAGGTTAGCTGCTCCGACGCTTGTGCCGTTAGGTGTTCTGAATACTACTCGAACATCGTCGGGTGTAGTTACAGAGTAAACCTTGATGACGAAGTCTTCACCGTTGGCATCATATGAGCAATAGGTTTTGGTAATGGTGTGATCTGCGATGATCGGAGCACCGCTGGGATCATAGGACCATCTTGCAGTGGAAGTATATCCTGTACGCTGAACTCTTGTAAGAACAGTTGCGACACCATAAGTATGAGTGCTATTTGCAACTATAGCATCATAGTTGATAATGCCCAACTCATCTGCAAGTTCCTTTGTAAGAAGCTTACCATCAACATAATATTCAATATCATAGGTCTCCGGCTTCCACTCTGCATAAAGTGTATCGGCAGCGGGAACAGAAAATGCAGGCATAAGATACTTTTGATCTGAATAACGTGTTCCTGCATTATAAGTTGTACCCGTGTTCCAACCTACAAAATCGTAGCCTACACGTGTTACGTCGCCAAGAACTGTTTTAAGATCGCTATCCACATCGTTCTGATGACTAAAGGTTAATGTACCCTTGACAGTTCCCTCTGCATTAGTCATAATACCACCATTGTCATCAAGAGTGATGGTATAAGGCTTAGGTGTAGAGGTAGCATATACCTTAATCACATAGTCTCTGCCGTTTGCATCGTATGAGCAATATGCTGCAGTAATGTCCTGTCCGCTTATTGCAGCGCCGCCGGGAGTATAAGACCATTTTGACATTGTATATCCTGTACGTACAGGAGCTACGAGGTCAGCCGTAGCCGTACCGTAGGTATGAGTATGCTTAGCCGTGATAGAATCAAAGTTAGCCTTGGTCATACCAAATGACTCATAGTTATCCTCTGTTAAGAGAACCTCGTCGATATAATACTCGATTGGGAAGGTATTAGGCTTCCACTCTGCATAAAGTGTATCTGCTACAGGAACAGACCACTTGGGGATCTTGTGCATCTCAGAGGAATAACGGTTACCTGCATTATATGTTGTACCGTCATTCCATCCTACGAACTCATAACCTGTTCTGTAGATGGTGTCAAAGTCCTTTGAAAGGTTACTTTCGGCAGTATTAAGGATAGTATCCTTATCTGAGGTATGTGTAACCGTACGTGTCGTGGTATCTTCTACTCCATCGAGTACAAACTTACCGCCGTTAACACCAAGCTTAATCTGATAGCCTGCGTTAAGTGTAGCTGTTGTATGTACTACAATATAATACTTGCCGTCCTCTCTGAGCTCAACCTTAGGGTTGTCAGCGTGCCAGGGGCTGTTGTAATATGTAGCAGAAGCACCAAGCTGGTCTTTGTAGGTTCCGTTCAAAGCGGTGTTATCTGCATAGAACCACTTTGTCATGGTATAGCCGGAACGGGCAAGGGTAGGAATACGTGCTGAAGCCACACCAAAGGTATGAGTCTTCATAGCATCGGTGATCTTATCCCAGTTGGTAACACCGTAGGACGCTGCATTTTCATTTGTAAGAACGATATGCTCGCCTGTCTGGGCATCGATCATTACGTATTCAACAATGAACTCATTGGGCTTCCACTCTGCATATATGGTAGTAGCCGCTGCCATAGGTACGGAGTTTGCTGGGATCTTAAACATATCCTCGGAATAACGGGTACCTGCATTATAGGTAGTACCGCTGTTCCAGCCCACGAACTCATAGCCCTGATAGTACATATCAATAAAGTCAGCACTCAGGGTAGGAGATACATCCTTTTTAAGGATGGTATCCTTATCGTATGTATGAGTAACGGTACGAGCAGTTGTCTGCTTTGTTCCCGCTTCATCAACGATAAAATATGCAGTTGATACTGTTCTGCCGAGTGTAAGAGTTTTGGAGTTTACTGTCCAAACTACATAAACGTCGATCTGATCGTTAGGATAGTTGTTACTGGTGATCGAATTCTGGTTAATTGCAGTAAAAGCACCGGTACCGCTCTGCGCAGCCTCAAATGTCTTATACATCGTTGCAACATAACCTGTTCTCTGGGGAGCTACCACCGTAATGTTCTTGGAGGTAGAGTTATAGGTAATAGACTGTGTCAGCTTATCACCGTTGGTGATATACTCTGTATCTGCGGTAATATCTCCACCTAAAGTAACGTCATGGTATACTATGGGGAATTTATTTACCGAATAAGATGCAGTCAGTCTTGCGTTTGCTGTGAAAGCATAACCGGGGATGATTGCGTTCTGACCCAATGTTTCGATTTCAGCATTGGTCCAGCCGTTAAATACGTTAGTATTATTCCACCAACGGTAAGGGATACGGAGATCCTCGCCGTAAACCATAGTAAGGGTCGTGTTTTTACCTTCACCAAGGCTTACGCCCTCATCATCGTATAAATGATGCTTTGTAGTAGCACTATAAAGCTCTATCTTGAGTTCCCACTTAGCATAGATCTTAATGGGAGCCTTATAATCCTGTGCGCCGATAGCGGTGATAGGCTGGGTGTACTCACGGTCGAGATACCAACCTGCAAATGTTGCGTTAGGTGCTGTGGGGTTAACAAGCACAGTCTCGGTATCATAGGTATGCCAGTAAGGTGTATTGGCACCGTATGTTGCCGTGGGAAGTACCAGATCGTAGATAATATTATATCTGTTGGGTGTATCTACGTAGTGAGGACAGTCGGGGTTTACACCGTCTGACTCACGGATACACTCGGTACGTGTATAACCGTTACCCAGGTCATAGGGATTACCGAAGATATGACCGAGAGCAGCCTGATTGCCTGTTACTTCTGTATATCTGTGGGTAGGATCGTACTGACATATATATAACGTAACCTCTTCACACTCACAGAATGCAGGAACGATACTGCCCACATAATCGTGACCGTGGGGGTCAACTGTCTGTGTTTCTTGATAATCACACATATCAAAGCCTGCGGAGTTTGTACGGATACAGTCGCGGGTCTGTGTACCTGTACCCTCACAGGTAGGCATATCTTCTTCGGATGCGTAGTACCACTCGCCCCAGATATGTCCGCCGAGATCTTCACCTGTTTCAACAGTGGTAGTCGCTTTCTTACAGATATCACACAGATAGATATCAATACGAGGTTCGGTACATGTTGCCTGTTTTTCTACACCCCAGGGGATTGTGTAGGAGTGCTCCTTGATCGGGATGGTTACGTTTCTTGTAGCACCGCAGACACAGCCCTGGTAGTAATTACCTTCTGCCTCACAGGTTGCGGGAATAACCTCGATGTTGGTCCACACACATTCGTGAGGGATCTTCACCCAGTTGGCATACAAGGAGAAGTTGGAAGTTATACCTAATGTTTCATTAATCGACAGCTTGAAGACATAAGTAATGCCGGAAACGTCCCACGCATCATCATAATGATTTGCTGCCGACTCCATAGTCAGATGGGGCTGAAGCAGTGCTGCGGGAGGTGTAGCGTTATCCTTACCGTTCACCTGGTACCAATACCAACCCTCAAGGGTATAACCGGGTCTGGTTGCCATAGGAACGGCATAAAGTCCACCCATAGCGTTTCTATATGATTCACCGCCGCTTATCTTGAACTGTTTTTCGGTAATCATCGTACCGCCGTTGGGATTAAAGGTCATAGTATACGAGCCGCTACCATCATTTTTTACCTGGGGCTGAGCAATCCATTTAGCCTTAAAGGTAACGTGCTGAGGAGCAACGAACTTGGCGTTAGTATCAAGGAACCAGCCTATACCGTACTTGTACCACATTTTGCCGTTATACTCGAAAGCATGGATATTACCGGCGCTTGAACCAGTGCTGTATAATACATCATCCTGCTCAAACCACCAGCCCTCGAAATAATATCCGTCTCTGGTAGGTGTAGGAAGTGTACCGATGATCTCACCGTAGGTCTGACCGATCTCTGCCGGACATACCAGCTTACCGTCGCTCATTGCACCGTTGGCTCCGGATATAGAGCCCATAGATCCGCCGTCGGGGTCAAGGGTAACGGTCCAGTTACCGTCGGGTGTATAGCTATTATCCGACCACTGTGCGTAAAGGACGATGGGATCGGAGGATGAAAGCTGATTATATACGGTTCCGGGTTCAACAGCATAGCCTGTTCCGTCAGCCTTGGTGTTCCAGCCGGTAAAATGTGCATTTTCCTTAGTATAGGTACAGCCTCTGACAACGTAGTCCTCGTAATTATAAAGCTTATCTCCCTTCCAGATCAGCCAGTCTGTGGGCATCTCGCCGGTACCGCCGTTAGGATAATAGGTAACAGAGGGTTCCCAGATAGCAACGAATTCGGGGAATTCGATGCTGTAAGGATTGTTCTTATCATCCGCATCGGTACAACGGAACTGTGCCCAGGTTGCACCGTTGGTGTTGCCGGAAGGATAAAACGCACCGCCCGTAGGGGGAATGGTAAGGTTTTGGTCATAACCCTCATCGGTAAAGAAGGTTTTACCGTCAGATTCAATAAGACCGTAATAATAGCCTTCACCGTTGGGACCGGCACCGTTGGTTACACGGCGTGCACCTGTCTTTTCAACGGTATAGCCGTTCCAATCGGGCATAACGTATCTGTACATAGAGGCGGGATCGGTATCCTCACCCATCCACTCTGCATAATCGGCTACGTAAGTCAGATATTCGTCGGCTCCGTTTTCGTACAGCATTGTATCACTGTCCTTGAAAACACCGCCGTCGGCATCAAACATAATGGGGTAACCCCAGATAGCATAGAGGTCGCCGCCGTCCTCACCGTCATATGCGGCATTGGTGTAGGTATAGAACTTACCTGTATGATGATGAGCGTCGTTATAGCTCTCTGCCCATCCAAGGAAAATACGCTGATCTGCGGGACCGCCCTCGGGATAGAAGCCGTAGTAATCGTGGATCTGCTCTTCGTTTGTAAGCAAACGCTCAATGTAGCCTGCAGTCAAGCTATTACCTACCTTGATAGGAACAGTAACAGGCTCTGCACCGTTACCCTCGGGACCGGGATGAAGGGTGACACTCTTATCTGCTGTGGTATTCCATACATATTTCAAAGGACAAACACTGTCTTCAAAGTAGTTCATGGTGTCATGGTTTACCTTGCCTCCATCGTGTCCTTCTTCCATAAACTCAACGGCACCGATATAAGCCTGGAAATTACCGGATCCCATATTCCATGCCTCAAGGCTGTAGCCGTTATAGTATACGGAATTAAACAGGGTAACCATAAGCTCATCCATATCAGGCGTACGGGTACACATGATCTCACCGTCTATATAGGGAACTCCAAGATAATCGTCCCAATACTGACCTTCCATATTAAAACCGTTGTTCGTACCGCCGATCCTGTACATACGAACCTCGATAACACCGGAAAAGCCGTCGGGAATAATAAGATCCTCTTCGGGAACCTGATAATCATAACTTTGGTTATCAGCTTCGAAACGGGTATAATGGTATTCACCGCCGTTAAGATTGATCTTAAAGGTTCTTAGCCTCTTACGGGTCAGATCCTGATACTCACCGTCAACTTTTACCTGAGGCACCAGTTCTGCGGTATGAGATGCAGTAATCGTATACGCAGCACCGAGTTCAAGACCAAGGGGCGGTATCATACCAATAAGCATTACCATAGTTAATATAAATGATAATACTCTCTTGAATCTACTCATAGTAAATTTTCCTTTCGTAGAATTTTTTTGGAGATATTTTTTATCGGTTCTGCAGTGACCGACAAAGGGTTCGGCGGTTATCTCCCGACCGCCTCTATGTGAACACAAAGGGAGAATAAATATAGATTCACTGATTCTCAATCCTCAATTCTCAATTCTAATATAATAATGTAACTCTTTCAGTTCCAAAATTGAGAACTGAGAATCAAGAACCAAGAATTATTCCTTTGTGATTGAATAGGATGTCAAATTCAGGTATTTTCTACCTTCCTGAACTGCTGTACCTTATGGAGCGCAAAGCAAAATAAATGTAGAATGTAGAATGCAGATCCATGACACCCCGTATCTTTGATACGGTTGGTGGAATTATGCAAGGAGTTTGCGGAACGCAAACTGTCGCAATGCAGAATTAAAGTGGATTTTTGTCCTGTGGGACAAAAATCTTCATTAACTCATAACTCATAGTTCTAAACTCATAATTTTTACGATCATATACCGCTTGTCAGTTTAGAGTTAAGAGCTTTTCACGTACGCAAGCGTACACGAACCCACATTAATCCATAATGATACATAATAATTTTAACATACAACAATTGGAAAGTCAATATATAAAAGGTAAATGTTGGTATTAACATTTCGGTATATATTGGTATAAGAATTGTAAACAACAAAATTTGAAAGTAATACCTATAATTATATGAAGAAAATAATTATCATACGATAGCTGTATAAAAAGCGGCGGGTCGCCGCACCCATACTGAGCTCGTTTGTGCAGTAACACAAATCACACGCCACAACGTAATCTCCTATATATTAAATAAATTACCCCACCCTCATGTACCGAGGATGGGGTTTATTGATTTATAAATGATATATTGCTGTGCAATATGATATACGGCTTGCCGTATGATATATTTGCCCTTGGCAAATATGATATAATACCCGTTCCCTCGCGGAACGGATATTATTGAGAAAGCTTCGGTGCAATGTAAAAACTGCACCCTCGTGTGCTGAGGATGCAGTTTACAGTTACTTCACGCGATTATGGAAGCGGAACCTTTCCGCTACATCCAGCCTTCAGGCAGGGAAACGTCGGTGTCCCAACCGCCTACACCGAGACCAAAGGGGTCATCAAGTATAGGCTCGGGAGATTCTCCGTTCATAAGAAATTCCTTCGCTGCAAGGTCGATTAATTCAAGCTCAGGTCTTATATAAACTTTCTTCATCTTGATCAACCTCCTTACGCTTTAATTTCTGTTCCGGTAACTATGTCATACGTACCGATGGTGGAATATGTTGTTCCGTTCTTCTCGCTTGTTGTAATCTCTACGCCGAGATCCTCGGATATTATAACCGACCCGATGGTTATTGTATCATAGGTCTGTATACCCGTGATAGTTACCATGATCGCATTTCCATTTGTGTATGCTGATGCTACCAGACTGTCCGAACAGAGCCAATACATCTGCTCTGATTCTGTTCCGTCCGCCTTGGTTACCTTGAACTTGATACCAAACTTGAGACGGTTGTCTGCCGCTCCGTCACCAAAGAGTTCCTTTGTTGTAGCGGCATCATCTATAATATGTCTGAAGGTTACGGATACAAATCTCGAGCCTGTTTTCTCGTCAACGGTGAACTTGGGCGTAAGCTGCTGAAGTTTTATACTGTCAAAGAAACGGTATCCGTCCTTTACGCTTCCATCCTCATCCGTGTAGCTTACATATATGGGAAGATCACAGTTAGATGGATTGATAGTCTGGTTCTCTGCTCCGATAACAAGGTGACCCTTGTTTCCTTCAGAGGAGTCAATGATGTGTGTTGACATACCTGTGCTGATTGTATATACCTCAAGAACATGACCGTTAAGATCAAGATATCCCAAGGTAAGCGCAACAGCATTTTCAACCTCAACATTGTCAAGAAGTTTAACCGTGCTACCGGAAGCAGCTTCTTCCAATGCTGCTTCAAGGGTTGTATAGAGCTTGCCGGAGTCAACGTTAAGTGCTACGGCATGGAGAGCATATTCTTTTCTGCTGAGCTCTGTATCACATCCGCAGCAATATGTAACCTCATAGTACGTACCGTCGGTGGTTTCGGTCATAGGCTTACCCTCAACAATGAGGATGTATGTTTCCTCACCGACGTGGTTTGTTGCATCAACATAGTCTGTTACATAGCTGTCGCCGCAGTTACTGCATGTGTAGGTTGTGTAGCCCTTCTCTTTACATGTAGGTGCTGTTACTACCGCATCATACTTGTGACCGAGTGCATCAACAGTTTTTGTCTCTCTGCTGAGCTCTTCGTTGCATACGCTACAGTATACTACCAAGTCATAAGAACCGGTATTTTCACAATCGGGATCTACATTGTTTTCGATTACTGCTTCTGCTTCGGTATGTCCGAGTGCATCGGTTTCATCTGCAACGTAGCTGTCGCCACATACAGAACATGTATAGGTTGTGTAACCGCCGTTTATACAATCGGGTTCGGTTACTACTGCTTCGTAGTCGTGGCCAAGTGCGTCTACTACTTCCTGTGCAATGAGTACCTCGCCGCATACCGAGCAGTGCTTACCTTCGGTAAGACCCGTCTCGGTACAAGTGGGAGCTACTGCTGC
>JAFQDF010000043.1 GCA_017416185.1 Clostridia bacterium | reverse complement strand
TATTGAAGGGACAATGGCTGCAGATGGTGAAGAAGAGGATGCTTATGTTTTAGGTATAACAGAGCCTGTTTCTGAGTTTACCGGAAGAATAATAGCCATTATCAATCGTGAGAATGATATAGAACATAAATGGGTAGTTGCGCCGGATGGTATGACTTTTACGCAGGAAGAGATTGCGGAATTAACACATTTCCAAGAACAGTATTTTAAGTCGACAATCTCCTTGCTATATAAACATCTTTAACCTGGTGTACTTTTGCTTACTTTTACCTCGTTTTTACTCCGTTTGGTTACTCTTTCGCAGAAAAAAGACACCTTTCAGGTGTCTTTTTTCTTTTTCTCATATATCTTCAACGTCTTTTCAATATCCTCCGTAAGCTTCTGTCTCAGAGATTCGGGGGATATTATTATTACGTCGGGGGCATAGCTTTTGGCGAACTGCAGTGCCGATTGCTCGTTGACAAGGGCAGATACGGTCACGCGACCCTCGCTTTGCTCCCCGAAGGTTATATCAGTGCCGAACATATCTATAACGTCACTTATCATAACCGCAGGTATCTCTAATCCGACTCTGACGTTGCCGCTTGAATACATATAGATATGCTCGGTCATATATTTGTGAAGGTCCAAAGCCGTATCTCCTGCTCCGTCCAACGCCTCAAAGGGCTTTGCGGGATCGTCCAGCAACCTGACATCTGCTATCCTGTCGATACGGTAGTTGGAGATATCGTTATACTTGTCATAGTTGCAGATGAGATAATATTTTCCCTCTTTTGAAGCCATCTGGTAGGGATTGACCGTATATTCTCTTAAACTTCCGTCGGGACGGCGGCGACGGTGAAGCTTTTTGTCGGTTGAATACTCGCAGTAATGAAAGGATACCTGCCTCTTTTTTTCTATCGCTTCGGCTAAGACGTCCACCGTATAAAGAAACTGCTTGTTCAGGTGCTCTGTTTTGGGCAGAGCGGCGATATGCCGTACCTTTGATTTGAAATATACGCTTGACAGACCCTCTAATTTTTCAGTCAGCTCCTTGCGGTTAGCAAAGGGAATATGGTTGGAAAAAAGAAGTCCGTCTATAAGTAAGCGCAGCTCCGGGTCGGAAAACTCCCGATTAAGATAATAATCGGTTATAATGCTGTTTTCGGTATAGCTTGTCTTGCCTGTCTGCGGGTCGGTTACGGGAACTCTGCGTTTTATTTCATTAAACTCTATATCGTAGCCCAACGAGCAAAGCTCGGACAGATTACGCTTTACCGACTTTCTG
This sequence comes from Clostridia bacterium, assembly GCA_017416185.1. Taxonomy (GTDB): domain Bacteria; phylum Bacillota; class Clostridia; order Oscillospirales; family CAG-272; genus RGIG7300. The sequence goes on along the minus strand of JAFQDF010000043.1, from coordinate 70,647 downwards.
TCCGCCTTCATACAATATTCCTTTTTGAGAATATCCGATATCTGTTTCTGACTCAGCCTGTGGTCGACGTCGCTGTATCTGCGAAGTATATCAAGGATATTCAGTATAAGAGTTTTTTTACCGTTTAGCATAACCATAGATCCTTTTTTGATCGGATGGGTATTTTTTGCCCCATCCTACAGAGTATCATACAGATAAGTTATTCCAGTCCTAAAAGTATATTTACCGCTTTTTGCATATCACGCTTTTCACGGTAAGCCCGTATAAGCCTTTTTTCCGCTTCGGTGAACTCGTCCGATTCGAGATATACTCCCATAAGCTCACTGGGCGATACGTTAAGGGCTCTGCATATGTCGGCTATGATATCTGCATCAGGACGGTTGATGCCCTGCTCCCAGTTTGATATTCTGCTGTTGCTTACGTTTATGAGCTGTGCTAACTGTTTTTGGCTCAAGCCCCGTTCCTCGCGGTATTTTCGTATTCTGCTTCCGATCTCGTATTTCAAAGAATATCACCTGCCTCAAAAATATTATACACGATTACGGTAAAAAATCAACAATATATCAAGAAATCCTGTAAAAATACCTTGATTTTACAGAAATGCTGTGATATAATGTTAAATAATCAAGAATTTCTTGATAAGGAGGGTTGTTTGTTGAGAGTTTATGAAAAAGTCCGTACTTATATCTGTGACAACGGGCTCAAGCAAGAAGTTGTCGCCAAAAGGGCGGGAATACCTCAAATGACCTTCAACGCCATACTTAACGGGGAACAAACGTTGTATGCGGATGAACTTCGCCGCATCTGCATTGCATTGAACGTCAGTCCCGAGCTGTTTGTAGACGTAAAAACAAAACTATGAAAGGAGAAAACAATGAATACTTACAAGGTTATATTTACCGTTGACGGAAAAAGAACCGAACAGGTGGTAAAAGCAAGCTCTAACGAAGAAGCTAAAAAGATAATTAAAAATATGTACTACGGTTCAAAAATCACCTTCACCGGTATCGGACGTATATAGTTTTATTTCAGAAAACTTCAAGGAGGGTTATTGTGGCTGATTGGTCGAAAATTCTTGCAGGAGCTGCCATACTTGGCACTGCGTTGGCGGCAAGCGGTCAAAAGAAAGAAAAAAGCGGCAGCAGTACGGGCAGAAAAGATTTATTCGGAACACATTTGTGCAATTATGGGAAGCGTGATGAAAACGGATGTCGAATAGGTTGTAATATCAGTTGTCCCGTACATAGTCAGTGCACACAACGAGGACGTTATAAATAACAAAGGAGATCGAAATGATAAAATGTACTTATTGCGGTGCAGATTTAAAGGATGGTTCTAAATTCTGCGGAGTGTGTGGAAACAGCATAGAGCCACTCAAGGTAGCACTCTTTACCTCTACCCCCGAAGATATAGAATTAGCAACCCAAAACTGGGTAAGTGTGGTTGGTGTTGATACAATTTTACCCTTCAATGGTAAAGAGATAATAATAACAGCAGACAGAGATAAGTTCAATTCATTCAGAAAAAGAATTATACGTCTTGCTAAATACTGCTCAGACAGAGCCGCTGAGGATTATATCGAAAACGTTAAGAATCTGACCAACCTATTGGAAATTTTTCCTGATTTATATGTTAATCACGCACGCTTGCTTGCCGATAAAGTAACCGACATTTTGGTAGCGGAAAATATTTATACGGTTACAGACGATATGGTTATGTCGGCATTTGAAAATTCCACACTTAGTGCTATGGAGATGCTGAGTGCAATATCCGATAATATCAGTGAGATATATCAGGCTAACAATCAGGTTGCTAATATGTTTGCAGGACTTGCAGGATCCTTCATCGGTAATCAATCGAGCTTTGGCGGTGAAGTTTTCGGAGCAATGCAGGAGGGCTTGGTAGCGGGTGCATCCACCCTTTCGGAGACTCAGCAGAAGCAGATATTTGAAAGCGTAGATTTACCCGAGCTATTTAACAGGGTTTTTAAGGATTATCAGGATTTTACCGTAATATTAGTCGATTTCTTAAATACGAACGGCGTTGATGCCTGGAAGCCCGACTTTGAGACTTCGGTTCAGACGGATAACATATTAAAAAATCTTTCCAATCCCAATTTTCCGCAGGACAAAATAACCGATATCGTTATCAATATGATCGCTGAGAAGCCGTATAAGCCGGAAATATATTCCTTCTTGCAGAAGAAATATCCTGACAGCGAGGAAGTAAAACGGATAGTCGAATATTTCGGATTTGATGATTATAAGGAATCGGTTTATACCGAGGAGGATTTTCCCAAGCCTCAGCCCGTAGCTCCCGAGCCGCCTGTTCGTCCCGCAGGACAATCCGAATCCGAGCCTAAAGAGCAGAGAACCCCCGTTCAAAGCATCGGGACTTTAGGTTTTGGCGGATTTAAGAAATTGGGAGAAAAAATCGATAAGGGCATCGGAAAAGCCGAGGGCTTTTTAAACAAATTCGGTAAGAAATAACAAAACAGCACTTCAGTCTGAAGTGCTGTTTTTACATTCACATTTGCCAAAGGCAAATATTTCACCTGCGGAGCAGATTTCACCCACCTGAAGGGTGGATTTCACTTTTTGTCACAAGGTGACAAAAACAAAAAGCCCCGCCGAGCCGTGTATACGAGAATTTAGAAACCCTGCGTGTGCAGGTTGGTGTCCTCTCCAATGTTTTGTGCTCCCAGCGTCCCAGTCTCCCGTGACATAAGCAGGGGAGGTGAGGAGGTCTGCATACCCTTCATCGGAAGTTTATCCGGACTCCACTTTTCAAGTGTGGGTTTAATCACCCGTATATCACAAACTAAGCAGGTGCGGGCAGTGCCCGCTGCCATACTTGCGTACAGTATGACACAAATTGTCTGTTTTGATGCCCGGCTTACCGGACATATTTGATTACAATACCGTCGTGTGAAAATAACAAATTAAAGATCACTTCACCCGAAGTATATCCGTAGGCATTGCCTACTCGCCGTCATCCTCAAAGAGCATATCGTCGAAGATGTCTGCGATCTTGTCAAATTCATCGTCATCGTCGATGGTTACAAGGATCTCTTCCTCTGCATCCTCGGGATCGGGCTCGCTTCTGAGAATAACGTACTCATTGTTCTCGTTGTTCTCCTGGGGAATAAGAGCATAGTATACTCTGCCGTCCATCTCCTGACAAGCTATAAGCTCGTATGCGGATTCGTTACCGTCCTCGTCTGTAAGCATCAGGGTTTCGGGCTCAAACATTTCTTCTGCCATTATGATGTCCTCCTAAATCGTTTTTATCCGTTGAATATATATTACTATTTTTATTCCCGAATGTCAACTGTTTATAGTGACGAAATATCGGGAAAACTTTTTTACGGTTAAGGTATTTACATTGTGGGCAAAATATAATATAATAGATATAATTAACACAAGGAGGCAGGACTATGGATAAGGAAGCCATAATTAAAGAAATCAAAAAGAATAAAGCCGTACGGATGGTCCTGCGATGTTATAAGGAGATTGCAGACGACGTAGCGGTCATAAAGGAACGTGACCCTGCAGCCCGTAATTCGGCGGAGATACTTCTGCTGTATTCAGGACTTCACGCAATACTTGCATACAGACTTTCACACATACTCTATAAAAGAGGATATCATTTTGCCGCTCGTTTTATCAGCCAGAGCGCAAGATTTATAACGGGTATCGAGATACATCCCGGAGCCAAGATAGGCAAGGGCGTATTTATAGACCACGGAAGCGGAGTGGTTATAGGTGAGACAGCCGAGGTAGGTAATAACTGTACTCTGTATCAGGGCGTTACTCTGGGCGGTACAGGTAAGGATACGGGCAAACGTCACCCCACACTTGAGGATAACGTAATGGTGGGCGCAGGCGCCAAGGTGCTCGGACCCTTTACGGTGGGAGCTAACTCCAAGATAGCCGCAAACGCAGTTGTGCTTGAGCCTATTCCCCGTGATTCTACAGCGGTGGGTATTCCCGCACGTGTAGCAAGGGTAGGCGGCAAGAAGGTCTGCGCCGGCGACCTTGATCAGGTTCACATCCCCGACCCTGTAGCACAGGAGCTCTGCCGTATGCAGATCAAGATAGACAAATTAGAAAAACAGTTAAAGGAACTTGAAAAATGATCTTATATAACACACTTACAAGAAAAAAAGAAGAATTCAAGACTCACGAAGAAGGTAAAGTACGTATGTACACCTGCGGACCTACCGTATATCACTTTGCACATATCGGTAACCTCCGTAGCTATATTATGGAGGACATACTGGAAAAATACCTGGCATATACAGGCTACGACGTAGACCGCGTAATGAACATCACCGACGTTGGACACCTTTCAAGCGACGCCGACACAGGCGAGGACAAAATGCTCAAGGGCGCAAAGCGAGAAAAAAAGACGGTTATGGAGATAGCAAAGTTCTATACCGATGCTTTCTTTGCAGACTGCGAAAAGCTGAATATCAAGGTCCCCGACACCGTTGTTCCGGCAACAAGCTGTATCCCCGAATTTATCGAGATGGTACAAGGACTTATAGACAAGGGCTATGCTTATCTTGCAGGCGGTAACGTTTATTTTGACACCTCCAAGCTTAAGGAATATTACGTATTCAACGATCACGATGCCGAGGATCTTGAGGTAGGCGTTCGTGAGGGCGTTGAGGAGGATACCAATAAGCGTAACAAGATAGACTTCGTTCTCTGGTTTACCAAGTCCAAGTTTGAGGATCAGGAGCTTAAGTGGGACAGCCCCTGGGGCGTTGGTTACCCCGGCTGGCATATCGAATGCTCCGCTATCAGCTTAAAGCATCAGGGTGAGTATCTTGACCTGCATTGCGGCGGTATAGACAACGCATTCCCCCATCATACAAACGAGATCGCACAGAGCGAAGCATACATCGGTCACGAGTGGTGTCCTCACTGGTTCCATATCCTCCATCTCAACACCAACAGCGGTAAGATGAGTAAGTCTAAAGGTGAGTTCCTCACCGTTTCCCTTCTTGAGGAAAAGGGCTATGATCCCCTTGTTTACCGATTCTTCTGTCTTCAGTCCCATTACAGAAAATCTCTTGTTTTCTCCTGGGATTCTCTTGACAACGCGGCTCAGGCTTACGAAAAGCTTCTTAAGAAGATCGCAGCTCTCGACGAAAATGACGGTGAGCTTGACGAGGCGGTATTTAACGAATACAAGGCTAAGTTCAACGAGGTTATGGGCAACGATCTTAACACCTCTCTCGGTGTGACCGCTCTTTACGACGTACTTAAGGCAAAGACCAACGGCAAGACAAAGCTTGCGCTCTTAGCCGACTATGACCGCGTTCTTTCTCTTAACCTTATCGAAGCGGCAAAGAAGCGTAAGGCTCCCAAGGAAGAAGTTGCGGCAGATACAGATGCAAACGATCCCCGCATCCTTGACCTTATCGCACAGCGTGCTGCCGCAAAGAAGGAAAGAAACTTTGCCGAGGCTGACCGTATCCGTGATATGCTGGCAGCCGAGGGAATAATCCTTGTGGATACCCCTCAGGGAACAACATATAAGAAGGCCTGATTATGAAAAAATTACTTTGTTTATTTACGGCATTGATCCTGTGTATAGGTCTCTGTGCCTGCGGCAATACCGTTGATGCGACCGATATTTATACCAAAGCAAAGGAAAAGACGGATGCTCTCAGCTCCTTTGATTCAACAATGGAGCTCAGTGTTAAATACACTACCGCAGGCAAGGTTGCAGGCGGCAATCAGTCGGTGGTTCACACCCGTCTCGACCGCCGTACAGAGGGTGCGCCCGTATACTACAGTATATACGATATAACCGAGCTTTCCACCGGACAAAGCTATACCAGCTCCACCTATTATGCCGACAACGTGGTATACGAAATGTCGGGTATGGGTGAGAAGTATATGACCCGTGTTTCCGTGGAATCCATCGAATCTTCTTTTGAAAGTGTTGCATTCGATGTGCCTGTTAACGTGTTTAAAAGTTCAAATGTCAACGAAAACAAGGTGTCGGTCAAGGCAAAAGCGAGCGAGCTTGGTGATATGGTAGATACCTTCCTTTCGGGCGTAAGCAGTTATTGCAGCTCCCCTGACGGTGACGGTAAATTCAGCTTTGATTATTCGGATGTCAAGATAGAGTTCGCAACCGATGATAACGGTTATTTTGAGTATATTTCTATAGCATTCACAGCGGATTTTGAGGCTCTTGAAGGTAAGAGCAAGGCTGACGTGTCTCTTAAAATGACCTACAATGATCCCGGAAGCGATGTTGATATAGAAGCTCCCGCAGACCTCGGTGAGTATACCTGGTACGAGGGCGGCGACAAGACTCAGGAGGAGCTCGAGGGTGAGATGATGGAAGAGATCCTCGCTATGTTCAACTTTGAAAACGGTACTGCCACAAAGGTAGAAAACTTCGACGAGCTTTATTCTATTGCTTGCTCCAAGTATACGAAGGAAGTAGTTGATATGTACGTTCAGACCATCGAGGCTATGGGTGCTATGGGTGGAAACAAATAATAACGATAAAAGCTGTCACGATTTTTTCGTGACAGCTTTTTACATCAGAGATTGTTTCGCTGAAAGCGAAACATATCGAGTTCATCAAAGATGAACATATCGAGTTGCAATGCAATATATCGAGTTTGCCGTAAGGCAAATATATCGACTTAAAAATCAACAAATAGAAAAATCATCCGCTATTTACAAATTTCAAAAATCTTGTTATAATATCAATCAAAGGAGTTGATATCAAGATGAAACATATCAAAACGGTGTTATTTCATATTTCGATTTTAGCAAGCGGATTTATATATTCCTTCTGCTTACCGATAATTTTGAAATTTGCCTTTAACTGTAGAAAAGGAATATATAATGATCCGGAAGGCAAAATGTTTGTAGGTCCGGCTTGGATTTTGTTGATTATAGTTACGTTATTGTTTTGCTATTTGATTTATAAATCTGTAAAAACCGTACAATCAAGACCACTGCTTGTTTTATTAACGATAGTATGCTTATTTATATCGTTAGCGATGGGTACGTTCATTGTTAGGGCAGAATGGATCCGCTTTTCAGATGCGATGAGGTTTAATATACATCACCTTTTTAATTAGTGCATGATCAAGATACGGTTTCGTCGATATGTCCCTTTGGGACTCGATATGTTCACCACGGTGAACTCGATATGTGCTTCGCACTCGATATGTTTTGCCGCGGGCAAAACGAGAATTAAAGTAAAAAACTGTCACGGTTTTGCCGTGACAGTTTTTGTCTTATTTCAAATCTATAAATGCCGAAGCGGGAACATTGTTGCTGTTACAGAGGTTGATTCCGTTTAATGGGAAGAGATACTCTGTATTACGGTTGTAACGCACGCCGTAGATCGTATAGCTTGAAGGAACTATAACCTGATTAGTTCCGCTGACGTAAGCGTTGTTGACCTCGACCCACTGATACGTGCCGCCGATATTTACGTAAACGTCAAAGCCGTCAACATATCCGCCGCTGTAAGCCTTAAGGCCGCTTCCCACATTCTTGAAGGTAACGGTCGCTCTTGTTCCTGAGTAGCTGACACCCGTCATTACTGGACCGCTTACATAAGAGAGGTTTCCTACACCGTAGCCGTTTGCCGCAACGATGTTGGCAAGTCTGTCTGCCTGCTTTTCCTTAATATAAGGATGCAGTGAGTTATACCAGGTGGTGTTACTGAACATATCAGAGGAGTTTACCAAATGGAAGTCTGAGAGCATTCCCGAGATAAGTCCCTGCTCGCACTGAACACCGCCCATATCAATGAAGGCGTTTGCACCTCCGTTCATAAAGCAGGTGGGGAACTCGATCATATAAACGGGGAAGTCGCTGTTGGCAAAGTCTCGTCTGTAGAAGTTCATCAGCTCGGTAAACTGATGCGAGAAGGTGTCTGCATTTTCACCCCATATCTCGGTGGTATTCACACAGTCACTTTCGCCCTGATACCAGATGATACCGGAAGTCGCAAAGTTGCGCAGAGGATAAATAAGGTGGTTGTATACAAATCTCGTTGGCATATTGGGGTTGGTGAGATAGCCGTTATTAAGGTTATATGTGTATACACCCGTGGTCGCATTATAGCTTTCATCACCCCACTTGGATGCAAGCTCGTTTGGAGCAAACGCAATAAGGGGGAAACCGGATGCGTCTATCTCAATAACACCGATCGGAACGTCGGTCTTGTTTGACATATTGTAAGCAAAGAGATAACCGAGAGCCGAGAAGGAGCCTGTTGCAGGGGGATTGGTAACCTGACTCTGGATATTGGTGGGTGTCATCCATACCGTAGAGCTGTATTCCACATCCTTTAAGAGAGTGGTCGTACCCTGCGCCTTGGTTCCCGTATAGGACGAAGTGTAGGTACTTGAGTTACGGAAGAAACGGATATTACGCTCCGCGCTGTAATCCCAGTTGGGGGTAAGACCGTTCTGCTGCATCTCCTGTACCTGGTTTGCCATACCGTAGAATACGTTTGACTGACCGATCACGTAATATACGTCACCGATAAGGATGTTTCTGAACTCTCTTGAGGTCCTCGTGGTATTGACGGTAAGGAGCAGAGGCTCGGTGGTAGCGGGAAGAGTCTCGGGGAAGGTTATCTTCCATTCTCCGTTTTTAACGGTAGTCCAGCCGAACATATCGCCGAGAGTTGCCGTGATTATCTTGCCCTCGTTTGCAGTAGTGGACCAGCCCCATACGGAAATAGGCTCGTCGCGCTGGAACATCATATTGCTGGAAAACGCTTTTGATACGTTTGCCGCGGTAACGGTAGGCTCAACTGCGTCGCTTATGGTGACGGTCTTATAGAAATAGCTGTCATCGTTATACTGAACAACAAAGCTGTAGGTGCCGTTTTCAAGAGTTAAGGAAACGGTATTATTTTCAACCGCACTGCCTCTGATATACTGTGAACCGGGAGCATTCTTGATCTCGGACGAGGTAGAGTATTCACCGGGAGCATATCTCAATACCGTCATACCCGAAAGATTGCCGAAGGTAACGGTCTTTTCGTTAAGCTCAAAGGTGGGAGTCTTCTTTACTACGTTGTAGTAGAAGAAATGCTTGTAGCCGTTATTGTACTCTACAATAAGGGTAACCTCACCCTCTTCACGGTACTGGATTGTATAAGAATCGGCATTCTTTATGTCATTCTTGTTGGAGAAGTTACGAACACCGGCAGCCGCCTTGATCTGGGATACAGAGGTGTGATGACCGTATGCGGTACGGATTATCTTGATATCCGGAATATTGGTGATGATCGCCTGCAGTCCGTTTTCTGCAAGAACGGGATAATCAACCGTAAGGGTATGATGGATAACATCAAAGCTGTCATCATTGTATCTGATAAGTACGGTGTAAGGACCGGGATCGGTCATTGTGTAGCTGAAATCGTGAGTGGTCTTTGCATAGTTTGCAAGCTTATTTGCAGATGCCTGATACTTGAAGTTTGCAGATGCCTTGATCTCATTATAGGAATTGAAGGTGCCCTCTGCAAGCCAGGCATCCTTGTAGTTCTCGCCGAAATCGTTGACGGTAAGCTTTACACCGTAGGATGTAACATAAGGTGTGATATCTGTTATATCGGTATAGAGGAAATAAGAAGAACCGTCCTTTGCTCTTACCCAGAAGGTATAAGTGCCGACCCAGGGCAGATCATAGGTGAATACTCCGTCAACCGTATATTTTGCCACGGTTGCGGCATCCATGGTAACATTCTTCTCTGCCGCCTTTACCTGGGAGCCTGTAGTATAGGTACCGATGGCAAATCTGATCTCCTTGATATCGGTGATGCCATTTATGGTAACGGTATAGTTATCCGTACCGGCAATAACGGGAGCATCTGCTGAAAGCATGGGGATACTGCGGTCCTCGGTAGCACCACATACAGAGCATTCACGGCGCATAAGTCCGTTTGCGGTCTCGGTAGCTTCGGTTATGGTCTGCCAATCTCCGAAGCTGTGTCCCTCTGCCTTTATTATCTGTGAAAACGTAATTGCATTACATACCGAGCAGTAGGTGGTAACGGAACCGTTTTCGGTACAGGTAGCACCTACGGTAACCGTTTCTCCGTCCTTATGTCCTGCTGCCGCCAAGGTCTCTGACTCGGTGGTACCGCAGGTGGTACATACTCTGGATTTAGAGCCGCCTGCAGTACAGGTGGGAGCAACGGTCGTCCAGTCGCTCCACAGATGCTCGTGAAGATTGGTATGGTTAAGTGTAATACCGTAAGCCTTTGCCGCAACACCGCTGGTAGATGTGCCACTGTAGCCGTCGTAGGTCTTTTCGCATACTGTAATAAATCTGCCCCAGGTATTAACAGATCCGCCTGCGGTATAATATCTGTCCATATACATACAAGCCGCACGGGAAACAGAGCCGACGGTGGCAAGCTTAGCCTGAGTTACCGAAAGCTTTGAGCCGGTAGCAGATGAAACGTCGGATACGATAATGCTCCAGGGAATATAGGTCTCAAAGCACCAGCCGTCCTCGGTTATACTGCCCTTTGCCGAAACAGAGGAGGTTATATCACCCTCATTTACTTGGGAACGGTATACCTTTACGGTATTATCCGAAAAGATACCCACATTGTACCACGCTGTGGTCTGATAGGAGCTCTTTTCATAAACGCCCAGAGGGTCAAGCATCAGGCTCATTACGTCACCGTTAAAGCCGTAGGGCTTCTTGGTTCCTAAATTATCTATATCGTCATAACCGGTGGAGGGAACGAAACCGTTTGCCTCGCTTGAGTCGGTAATATCTGCCGCAAAGTAGAGACCGTTATCATCATATGCAAAGTATAGCTCTGCCTCTGACGTAGGTTCGTTGATATCCCAAAATCTGCCCGAGGTGGCGTCGTTGAGATATGCGGGATCCGACCAGGCCCCGTACTCTATCGTTCCGTCGATAACAGGCGTAGCCTTGGGCATTGAAACTGCGGGATTTTGTTCTACCTCGCCGGCATATCCGAAAACAAAGGTAGGCAGCAGCATAATAAGACAAAGTATTACCGCTGAGATTTTCACAGATTTTTTCATATTTTCCTCCATATTGCAAGTAAAAATATATCATTATGATAACATATGGGTAAAAATTTGTCAATGTTGACTATTCAATATATATTATTTACAAATATTAATTGATTTTCGCTATAAAGACAGGTATACTAATATTATTATGATGAAAAGATTTTTAATGCTTGTCATGGCAGTGCTTACCTGTATCTGCATGACCTCGTGTAAAAAAAATGAAATAACAGAAACACCCAAGCCCTCCGTCCCCGACAGCGGCAATACTGTAACAGAGGTTATCGTCGACACCGACTCTATGAAAAAAAAGGCTGTTGATGCTCTTAACAGCATCAGATCGGTAAACCTTGATTCAAAGACCTTTACCGTCGCTTCTACCGCTGATATGGTATACGTCCCCGAAGCAAGAGACACCAACTATGCGGTTGCTGTAGATGAGCGCAACCGTATGTTCGAAAAAAAGTATTCCTGCAATCTTGTTCAGTTCAGCGACAACGAGGATATTATACTCAAAACAGCTCATCTCAACATACTGTCCGGTGTTTACTATACAGATCTGTTTTCGATACCTCAGAAGGATCTGAGTAAATTTGCGGCAAGGGGAGTTCTGCTGAAAACCACCTCTCTTATAGGGGCGGATTTTTCTGACGAATGGTATGATACCGATATGATGTCACAGGCTTCCTATTCCTCTGAGAACTACGGCATATACGGTGAATTCAACCGTGATATCGCCAGCTATTACTGTCTTTACGTAAACCGTGATCTTCTCACATCGGCCGGATTGGAAATGCCCTATGACAAAGTTGAGGAGGGCAGCTGGACCTGGGATGAGCTTATAAATATGCTCCGTGCCAATGCCGATATCAACGGTGCGGCAGGGCTTGCTTCAACAAATATGGGTATGCTGACAAAGGCTGTTTACAAATCCGGCGGAAGCTTCTTTATGGATGCCGGCAAAGACAAGGAGCTGGCTCTTGCATACAACAACGAAACCACCGCGGGAGTAATAAGTCTGCTCCGCAGAATGGGAGGATATAAGACCCTCTACAACGATACCGCCGAGACCGGCTCAGCAAGAAGCGACTTTATGCAGGGTAAATCTCTTTTCTATATAGGAACTGTGGGTGAGATGAAGACCGTCACAACTATGACTCAGGACTGGTGTATTCTGCCCCTGCCCAAGACAGTAGCCTCAAATGATAACTATTACAGCTATGTTTCTCCCGACCACGCGGTTATTGCAGTCTATGCGGGAACTCCCTGCTCCGAGATCTCCGATGTAATAGACGGCCTTTATGCAGCTTCTGTCGGCGGATACCTTGCCGATGCATATTACTATGAGCTTATCGATACCGCCATAAGAGATTCAAGTGCTCTTGATATGATGGACTATATCTGCGGCATAAAGGGCGGTAAGCCCATAAATGATTTTGCCGACGTATATACCGAATTTCAGCTCTGCACCTCGGATGCAATAGCCAAGGCTATGTATAACTATGAGCTGACACCCGAAAGCATCTTAAATTCGGCAAAAAAGGACTTTGATAGCTTATACAAATAACCTAAAATGTGAAATTTTCGTAAATATACGCAATATTATTTGCAATTTGGAAAATATATTGCTATAATGTTCAAGATGCCACCGAAGGCGCAGTTTATGGGCAAACGGTATATTACCGTACATTCACCATCCACAGACAGGGCCTTTAGGTGAGTAAATAATAAAAAGGTGGATAAACCAATGATGACAAAAGACGAAAAGCAGGCTATAATCGAAGCCTACGCAGTTCACGAAGGCGACACAGGTTCTCCCGAGGTACAGATCGCTATCCTTACCTCCAGAATCAACACCCTCACCGAGCACCTCAAGGTCAACAAGAAGGACCATCACAGCCGTAGAGGTCTTCTTAAGATGGTAGGTCACAGAAGAAATCTTCTTAACTACCTCCAGAAGAAGGACATCAATCGCTACCGTGAGATCATCAAGAAGCTGGGTATCAGAAAGTAATTACACAGCAGATAGGGCGGAAACTCATTCCGCCCTTTTTTACGGAAACTAAACCGCGTGTGAATTGTTCCACTGTGCTTTAGGGCGTAGTATGGCAGCGGCAACTTGCCGTCCGCCCTTTTTTACGGAACGGGCCAGGCCCGTAGCGATAATCGGGACTTATCTTCAGCTAAATCGTTTTTGTAGTGCCCGATGTAAAAAATCATTATATTGAAAAAGTGTGGAATATCCCACTTTTATATATGTATCAAAAGCCAAAGAGCTTTGAGAGGATAAGATCAGCGATTTTATCCATAGATGTTTAAAGGAGTAGAAGAATATGTTCGAAAATTTCAAGACCTTCGAGTACACACTCGCAGGCCGTCCTCTCGTTATCGAGACCGGCAAGCTGGCAGGCTTAGCAAACGGCTCCTGCCTTGTTCGCTACGGCGAAACAGTAGTTTTAGCATGCGCTACAGCAAGCGCAAAGCCCCGTGACGGTATTGACTTTTTACCGTTGTCCGTTGATTTTGATGAAAAGCTTTATGCAGTAGGCCGTATCCCCGGCAGCTACAACAAGCGTGAGGGCCGTCCCTCTGAGAAGGCTATCCTTACCTCCAGAGTTATCGACCGTCCCGTACGTCCCCTCTTCCCCAAGGATCTTCGTAACGACGTGGCTATCCACCTCACCGTTATGTCTGTTGATCCCGACTGTTCACCCGAAATTACCGCAATGATCGGTACTTCCATCGCCCTCTCTATTTCCGATATTCCCTGGAACGGCCCTATCGCAGGCGTGTTTATGGGTCTGGTTGACGGCGAGCTTGTTATAAACCCCACTCTCGAGCAGAGAGAAAAGTCTGACCTTGAGCTTACCGTTGCAGGCAGCCTTGCAAAGGTAGTTATGATCGAGGCAGGCGCAAACGAGGTTCCCGACGACAAGATGTTCGAGGCTATCATGATGGCTCACGACGAGATCAAGAAGGTTTGTGAGTTCATTAACGGCATTGTTGCTGAAATCGGCAAGCCCAAGTTCAGCTATGAGTCCGGCGATGTTGACGCAGATATGTACGAGGCTATCAAGGCTTTCTGTATCGACGACGTTAAGTATGCTCTTGACACCGATGACAAGACCGTTCGTGACGAGCGTATGCAGGTAGTTACCGATAAGGTTATCGAGCATTTCGCAGAGACCTATCCCGACGCTACCGATGCTCTCTACGGCGAGATCCTCTACAAGATCCAGAAGTTCGTTGTAAGACGTTGGCTCCTTGACGAGGGCAAGCGTGTTGACGGCAGAAGACTTGATCAGATCAGACCTCTCGACGCTGAGGTTGGCCTTCTTCCCCGTGTTCACGGCTCCGGTCTCTTTACCCGTGGCCAGACACAGGTTTTAACAATTGCTACACTTTCCACCATCGGCGACGTTCAGAAGCTTGACGGCATCGACGAGCAGACCGAGAAGAGATATATGCACCACTACAATATGCCCGGTTACTCTACAGGTGAGGCTAAGCCCGCCCGTAGCCCCGGCAGACGTGAGATCGGCCACGGTGCGCTTGCTGAAAGATCTCTCGTTCCCGTACTCCCCTCTGTTGAGGAGTTCCCCTACGCTATCAGACTTGTATCCGAGGTCGTTTCCTCCAACGGTTCTACCTCTCAGGCTTCCGTATGCGGCTCCACACTTGCACTTATGGACGCAGGTGTTCCGATCAAGGCACCCGTTGCAGGTATCTCCTGCGGTCTTATCACCGAGGGTGATCGCTGGATGACCATGATCGACATTCAGGGTCTTGAGGACTTCTACGGCGATATGGACTTTAAGGTAGCAGGTACTCACAAGGGTATTACCTCCATCCAGATGGACCTTAAGATCGACGGTCTGACCCCCGAGATCATCAAGAACGCTCTTGAGACCACACACAAGGGCAGAGATTATATCATCGACGACTATATCCTTAAAGCAATCCCCGAGTCCCGTCCCGAGGTTTCCAAGTACGCTCCCAAGATGATCACAATGCATATCGACGTTGACAAGATCCGTGAGGTTATCGGTACAGGCGGTAAGGTCATCCAGAAGATCGTTGCCGACACCGGTGCCAAGATCGACATCGAGGAAGACGGTACCATCTACATCGCATCCGTTAACCGTGACGGCGCACTTCAGGCTCAGGAGATCATCAAGAACATCGTATTCGAGCCCGAGGTAGGCTGCGTTTACGAGGGTAAGGTTACCAGAACCATCGAGATCGGCGCATTCGTTGAGTTTGCTCCCGGCAAGGAGGGTATGGTTCACATCTCCAAGCTTGCTGACCACAGAGTAGAAAAGGTTGAGGACATCGTTAAGGTTGGCGACAGCTTCAAGGTTAAGTTCCTCGGCACAGACGAGAAGGGCAGAATGAACCTTGCTCACGAGAACTTTGTTCCCCGTGAACGCGCTCCCCGTGAGAGAAGCGACAGACCCCGTAACGGCGGTGACAGAGGCCCCAGAAACAACAACGGCGGTGACCGCGGCCCCCGTCCCAACAATAACGGCAACAACCGTCCCCCCAGATACAATAACGACAGACCCGCTCCCGAGGCTCCCAAGGCTGAAGCAGTAAAGCCTGTTGAAGCTCCCAAGCCCGTAGAGGCTCCCAAGGCAGAAGAACCCAAGGAGGAAAAGGGCGGCTTCTTCGCAGGACTTTTCGGTAAAAAGTAAGCAGGGATAAGCACAGGGACCGGTCCCTTCAACCCATTAATCGGGTGAAGTACGGTTTTAGCCGTACATTATCACATGAGGGTGAAAATATCAAAAAGCAAAAGGCATCTGAATTTCAGATGCCTTTTTTGTCAGCTCTCCAGCTGCTTTGATAAAAATGCCGCTGCTGTCTGTATAAGCTTCTTTTCGGTTTCCCGGTCTACTTCACGGTCGGCTGCTTCGTTCTGAAGAGAAGCAACACAGCCAATAATATCCCCCTCGGTTATGATAGGCATAACAACGGAGGCGTAAAACTCTGTCGCCTCGTCTACCATAGTCAGCTTTTCCTTACCTTCCTCATATGTGTAGAGAGTACGGCTCTCGATGATATCCTCAATAGCCTTTGAAACCTGCTTGTCCTGATAATCCTTTTTAGGCACACCTGCGTGGGCAATAATGCTGTCACGGTCGGTTATGACGATATTGAGGGTACAGGTGCGGTTCATCGCCTGTGCATACTGCGCCGCAAGAGTATTAAGCTCTCCGATGGGAGAATATTTTTTGAATATTACCTCACCCTCACGGTCGGTAAATATCTCAAGAGGGTCTCCCTCGCGGATACGCATTGTTCTTCTTATTTCCTTGGGGATAACTACACGTCCCAGATCATCGATTCTTCTAACTATTCCTGTTGCTTTCATATATAAAAATCTCCTTGATTTACAGTTGCTGATATTATTATCTGTAAATTGGGGGGATTTATACTGTGTAGATTTGTATTTCAAAACAAATATGATATAATGTTTTTGAAAAGTCCGTTTTATGGGACACTGTATGTGATAGAATTCGGACTGTGGCCACATAAATATACTTGACAAAACGAAAATTTTGATTTAAAATAATAGCAGAACATTTGTTCTGCGGTATGAAGGAGGAAATATACCGATAAATGACACAAAAAACTAATTACACTAATGAGGTTAAAGATGAGTCCTATATAGCCATTCAACCGTGGGTAGAGTGGAAACACGTTACTATGGGGAAAACCCACTGTCCTACTTGTCTAAAGCTTGATAAGTGTTGGTTTGTAAAAGCCAATATGCCTAAAATTCCACAACATGAACGTTGTCACTGCAAAGCAGATCCGAAATCAACACGGACTGTATTGCGTGAAGCAACAGCAAACAGCGCATATAGTAAATATGATCCATATTTATTTAATACTACCGGAACGTACCATCATACAAAAGAAGTCTTGTTTAGGGGCTGGGGGTATACGGTTTCCGATGCTCTTTGGTTAAAAAATGAAATTGAAAGACAAGGCTTGGAAAAATATAAAGCGGGCAACTATATTTTGAACAAACTGGATCATAATGGACAACGAATCAATATTATTGTTACAATACCAAGAAAGGATAGAAGCGGAGTGGTCACTTTTACAACCGGATGGATTGTATATCCAAGCGGTCACATACAATTGGCTACTCCATATGCAGATAAGTAATATGAAAGAAATGGATTGTGTAGAAATAATCACAGAAAAAGAGAAATATATAAACGAAGGAGTACATAAGGGCATGCAGGGTTGGATATGTCTTGATGATTGTACTGACGGTTATTGGCTGGTAAATATTCCGCAGTGCGGTACCAAGCCGGATATTGCCACGATCAGTATTCATCAGGACGATATGGTTGTTGTTCCGATGATGGATGCCCGTATTAACGAAGCTATCAAAGCAGAGTATGAAGGTAATAAAGAGCAATGAACAACAAGAACGAACTAAAAGAATATGACAGCGTTGATCTGATTACCGATAGAGAACGTTATGCCAAGGCCGATGTTTATAAAGGAATGCAAGGATGGATCTGCTACGAAAAATGCGTTGATGGTTTTTCATTGGTGAACTTTCCCTGCTATGGAGACCATACTGATATCGCAACGATTTCTGTCCATGATGAGGATTTAAGAGTAATACCCGATTGGAACGCGCATATCAACGAAGCTATTAAAACAGCACACGAGAAATAATCATTAAGCATCGAGAAGCCGAAAGCAACTACCAAAAGGATTGTAAAGATTGAAAAAAACAAGTAGCTTCTATAAAACGAGCTTATAAAAAAAAAGGTTGCAGATATACTGTCCGCTGAAAAAGAAACAAAACTTGCTGATATTGAAAATAAGCATTCCAAAACGGTAAGTCAACTTACTCAGCAATTGGAAACATTGAAATCAGAAAAAGACAAAGCGAAAGCGCTGTTAAAAACATTGAGTATTTTTGCTTTTTCGGAAAGAAAGAGTGCAAAACAAAGCATTTCGGAGCTGGATGTACAAATCGAAAAAGTTGAGCATCAGTTAAATGATGCTCAACAGAATTTCGACAAAGAAAACGGGAAGCTCAAGGATTGGGAAAGGAATAGAAAAAAACAGATTACAGCTGAATTGCAAAACGATTATCCTATTCCGTCTGAACCGGAACGTTTATCTGTAGTTTTGGATGATGGTACAATTGTAACGGATAAACATTTCAATAATGAATTTGTCATAGATTGCATAATAGATGCTATGAAATCGGGCATTTGTTACAATAGAAACGACCTTTTGGAAATAGTTTCTGAATTCAAAAAGGTGAACGATAAGTATATGCAGCTATATCAAATAGCATGGTTGAACGAGGATATCTTGAAAAAATCATACATGAGGGTGAAACATACTTCAAATTGAGATAAAACAAATTGAGCAAGCGAGGTGAAATTCACCTCGCTTTTATTGTATGTATGTGCTTAATTTGATTTTCTTATAGTTGTGAGGAACAGCTGTCCGTCACTTGTCTCGATAACATCATATGTATATCTGAAGGTCTCGGTATAGAACCTGCCTGCAGAATAATTGGATATCTCGTAGGTTTCGATCGTACTGATCACACAGGTGCTCTCGGAGGTCCAGTTAACACTGATCACGTCCATGCCCAGGCATCTTTCGTATATGCTGATCTTGGACATTTTCGCTATATATGCCACCTGCTCTGCGTATATACTGCTGCCGTGATATAAGGTTCCGTTCAGGGGCGCAAATACACCTGAATTTACCGCCTCGCATAAGCCGATCGAGTATGCATCGGCAAGCGCATTGAGCCTGTTTAAAGCAACCGGATCCTGATTCTTCTTTTTAAGCTGTATTTGTTTCTGCAGGGCTTTTATTTCTTCCCGCTGCTCATCGGTCACATACTGATCGTCGATGGTCAGAAGCACGTCGCCCGCCTCGTTATATTCTCCTGATTCCAATAAGCTCGTAGCTTTTGTGATGGAGGCAGACGTCTCCTTAAAGCTTTTAAGCTGTGTGTTCAGGACGTCGATATCAGCACTGATAGGATAATCAACGTAGGAATGGGGAATCTTGTCCAGATATGCTATTGCCGTATAATACTCACCCTTGTCAAAATGGCTCTTGGCAGTATTGTAATCGCTTATGATGGTATAAATTACATTGATATCATCGTTGTCGGGATCCAGTTCAAGAAGCTTTTTAAAGCACGCCTCTGAAATAGCATAGTCCTTTATCTCAAGCTTTATAATTCCTTCATCATAGATTTCAAGCTTGTCCTTTAAGGCATCAACGTCATCCTCGATGGGATAGTCGGAGTATGAACGGTGGATGTCCTCCATATGAGCTTTTGCATCATCAAACTCACCCTTATCATAGGCTTCCTTTGCCATATTATATTCGCTGACGATGTCATAAATCTCCTCGATATCATCCTTGTCATATCCCTCGTCTATAGCTTTTTCAAAGCAAAGCTCTGCGGCAACATAATCATTATCCTCAAGCTTTTGGATACCTTCCTTATAGTTTTTGTTTGTGATAAGATTACAGGACGTAAGGAGCAGTGCCATACAGCACAATACAATTACAGAGATGCGTTTCATCTTAAAATCCTTCTTCTATGAAAAATATTTATATACGCCGAAAGTATTATATCACAATATGTCCTTTCGTGCAACTGTTTTTTAATTTTGCGGAAAGTATTTACTTTTTTCTGAGATGTGTAATTATAAAGGTAGGTCAGGCTATGACCATAGGTGAATCGTTCAATAACTCAAGAACTGATTTAGTTTAAAGGGAAAAGCATTATGATATAAAAAAGCTGATTAAAGCTGAGTGAATTTCACTCAGCTTTTGTTTTATTTTCTTCACCATCGTGTGACATTGAACAGTTTTAGCTAAACCTCACCCGATTATAGCTGCACCGCAAAATTCGTTCGGACATCAGCAAACTCCACCCTCGTGTGATGATATTCGGTTTATTTGTAACTTCACCCGATTAATGGGTACCGGGTCGAAAAGACATAAGTCTTAAACCTTTTCCACCCTCGTGTGATGATATACGGTTTAATTACACTTCACCCGATTCATGGGTACAGGGTCACTGACCCTGCTGCCCGTAGTAGGCGTTTGCACCGTGCTTACGGAGATAATGCCTGTCTAAAAGCTCCTGTTGCATTACTGCAACATTTGGGTTAATAGCTTCGGTCTGCATTGCCATAAGTGCAACTTCTTCAAGGACCACTGCGTTATGTACCGCGTTGTCCGCGTCCTTGCCCCAGGTAAAGGGACCGTGGCTGTTTACGAGGACTGCGGGGATATCGTCGGGAGAAAGACCATTGAATCTCTCAACTATAACGTTACCCGTCTCGGCTTCGTATTCTCCTGCTATTTCATCACGAGTCATCTTACGGGTACAGGGGATAGCACCGTAGAAATAATCTCCGTGTGTGGTTCCGTAGGCGGGAATATCTCTGCCTGCCTGCGCCCAGGAGGTAGCATTTCTCGAATGGGTGTGTACTATTCCGCCGATATTCTGAAATGCCTTATATAATACAAGATGTGTGGGCGTGTCGGACGAAGGCTTATACCTGCCCTCCACAATATTTCCCTCAAGGTCAACGACCACCATATCCTCGGCGGTCATAGTATCGTACTCAACACCGCTGGGCTTGATCACCACAAGTCCCTTTTCTCGTTCAATAGCCGAAACGTTGCCCCAGGTAAAGGTAACGAGTCCGTATCGAGGCAAAGCCATATTGGCTTCATATACCATCTGCTTTAAGTTTTCCAACATTATATCACCTCTACTGCCTTTTCTTCAACCTTGAGCAGTTTTTTGTAATTGTCCATATAGGCATTAAAGCCCTTTATATCCGTTTCATCGGGGGCAAGAGTTATGCTCGTTGCCTCTGCAAAAACCTTACTTGAAAGATACTCGTCAAGCGATATTTCCTTGCCGTCATAGCGGTAAGCCGCAAGCAATGCAATGCCGTATGCTCCGCCTTCGCCTGCCGTCTCGGTACAGGTTATGGGAGCTCCAATTGCCGCCGCCATATATTTTTGACCCACCACGGGAGTCTTGAACAGACCGCCGTGACCTGTCATAGATTTAATTTCAACCTTTTCCTTCTCCAATATCTCCATTCCTAATTTGAGTGTCGCCATAGTGGAATAGAGAGAGGCACGGAAGAAGTTGGCAAGAGTAAAGCTTGACTCGGGAGTACGGACGACCATAGGTCTGCCCTTATCCATATGAGTTACACCCTCACCTGCAAGGTAGTTGCAGACCATAATACCGCCGCAGTCGGCATCACCCTCAAGGGATTTTTCGTAGAGCTTGGTGAAAAGTTCACCCTTGGTAGGTGTGGCACCGAAAAGGTTTGCCGCTTCTTCAAGCATAGATGCCCAATGGTTGGTGTCGGTGGTACAGTTATTACAATGCACCATAGCAACAGGCTTGCCAGCAGGGGTAGTGATAAGGTCTATTTCTTCGTATACGTTTTCGAGATATTTGTCAAGGACCACCATAGAGAATATGGATGTTCCCGCAGAAACGTTGCCCGTTCCCACAGCTACAGAGTTAGTAGCGGTCATACCCGTACCGCCGTCACCCTCGGGCGGAGCAAAGGGAATTCCTACGGGGAGAAGGTGGTCTATAAACGCAGCTCCTGCTTCGGTAAGCGCACCTGCATCCTCACCTGCGGTAAGAACAGCAGGCATAAGGTCAAGAACACTCTTTTCTATGCCCTTGTCCTTTAAGAGCTTATTAAACTTGTCAACCATCACTCTGTTGTAGCAAAGATCATCCGAATCTATGGGGAATATTCCCGAAGCCTCGCAGATTCCTACGGCATTAACTCCGGTAAGCATATAGTGTATATATCCCGAAAGTGTGGTTATATGTGCAAGGCGGGGCAAATGCTCCTCGCCGTTAAGAACAGCCTGCCAAAGGTGGGCGATGCTCCAGCGCTGGGGAACATTAAAGCCGAAAAGCTCTGTCAGCTCTGCCGCCGCCTCTGCGGTAATGGTGTTCTGCCAGGTGCGAAAAGGCACGAGCAGATTCCAATCCTCGTCAAAGGCAAGATAACCGTGCATCATACCCGATATACCTGCCGAAAGGATATCTTCTCTGTTTTCTATACCCTTTATAGCCTCTATAAGCCCTCTGCGAGCCTCTGTGAGATCATAGGTCCAGATCCCGTTCTCATAGCTTGAAGCCCAGGTATAGTCCCCTTGAGATACGGGGCTGAAGCATTCGTCTATTGATATTGCCTTGATTCTTGTAGAGCCAAGCTCTACGCCAAGATAAGTTTTCATATATATCCTTCTTACTGTAGCATTATTCTTATTATCTCACGGTCTGTCTCTGCCATACCGCTTTGTGCAAGCTGGCCTACGTTCTTTATGGTAGCCTCTACACCACCTGCAACGATTCCGTCGCCGCTGTAAAACTCTTTGCCGTGCATATACATCTGCATACCGAGGAGTCCCGACTCTACGGCAGAAGCTATCTTTGCGGCACAGCTTGCCTTGGCACCGTCGCAGACAACACCCGAGTTTATGGCAAGAGCATTGACTATGGTATGAGAGATCTCGTTATACCTGCCTCCGTAAAGATACATAACGCCCGCACCGGCACCGCATCCCGCGGATATAGCACCGCAGTACGCAGACAGACAGCCGATACCCGTCTTCAGATGTATTGTAGTAAGGTTGGACACAAGCAAAGCTCGGTAAAGCTCCTCGTCCGAAACACAAAGCTCTCTTGCATATATTATAACGGGAAGAGACGCGGTCATACCCTGATTTCCGCTTCCGGAGTTTATAATAACAGGCATCTCACAGCCGTTCATACGTGCATCCGAGCCTGCCGCCGCCCAAGCCTTGGCACGGTTATGCACCGTATTGCCGTAGGACATAAGCAGAGTTCTGCCTATGGCGGCACCGTATTTACCTTTAAGTCCTTCTTTGGCAATAGCGGTATTATATTCTATCTGTCTGTCGAGAGTGGGCTTGACTCGCTCAAGGTCCACGGTCTCGGCAAATTCGATTATATCCTTGACCGTAAGCACCGAGTGGTCTATATCGCCTACCGTCTCCTCTATTTCCTTTTCAAACACAGCCTTGCCGTCAAGAGTAACGAGACAAAGCCCCGTGTGATGCTGAACGGTACGTGCATAAGCCGTATGATTTTCACTTTTTATTGTTATACCGATATCAAGAACGCGGTCGGTAACTGCCTCTTTTACGGTGATAGGAGTTTTTTCTATAAATTCGGCAATTACAGCCTTATCCTTGTCGGTTATAGCCTGCAAAAGTTCAAGCTCCTTTTTGGGGTCACCTGCAACGATACCTGCCGCTGTTGCCGCAGGAATACCGCGGAGCCCTCCCGTGTTGGGCACCATAACGCTCTTGACGTTCTTTATGATATTACCGCTGACCTCGACCAAAACCTCTGTTACAGGCTCACTTATATAAGCCTTTGCCTTCGCAGCGGTAAGAGCTATAGCTATAGGCTCGGTACATCCCATAGCCGCAATAAGCTCGGACTCTAAAATTCTGATATAAATTTCGTACGTCTGCTTGTCCATATTTTCACCTTGTAATTTTAATATACTTTATTGTAGCATAATTACTCTGTAAAATCAATATGATTGTTTTTTGCGCCGAAATATGGTATAATATATATGAGGTGATCAAATGTCTGTATACGTAACGTCGGATCTTCACGGTATGAGTCTTACAGAGCTTAAAAGGCTTTTGGGCAAGGCATCGTTTGACCATAAGGATTTTCTTTTTGTTTTAGGGGATGTTATCGACCGTCGGGAAGACGGCGGTGTAGCTATCCTTCGCTGGCTTATGACTCAGCCTAACGCACAGCTTATTTTAGGCAACCACGAGGCAATGCTTTTATCCTGCAGCTTTCTTTTTGAGGAGATAACCAAGGAAAGCATTTCTAAGCTTGACAGTGAAAAAATATCCCTCCTTGACACCTACAGAGAAAACGGCGGAGACGTGACCCTGAAGGCTTTAAACGATCTTGACAAAGACACTGTACTTGATATACTTGATTATTTAAGAGACTGTCCTCTCTATGAAACCGTAACGGCAGGAAATAAGGATTTTATCCTTGTTCACGCAGGACTTGAAGGCTTTGACAAAAACAAAAAGCTCTGTGACTATACCGCCGATGAGCTTTTATGGGCTTGGCCGAAATATGACGATGAATACTTTAAGGATATAACCACCGTTTTCGGACATACTCCCACTATTTATTACGACAGAGAGAGCAAAGGTAAAATACTCTACCGTCCCACTTGGATAGATATTGATGTGGGAACATCATACGGATATGGTACAGCAATGTTACGATTGGATGATCTAAAAGAATTTTATATTTAAATGCAGAAAACAGTTGCAAAAAGCAACTGTTTTCCTCATTAATTCTGCATTAATTATCAATTACCCGATATAAGCAAGTATCTCTTCTGCGTTGGTATCCGGCTTTACCTTGGGCATTATCTTTTCGATATTGCCGTTTTCGTCGATAATAAATGTAGTACGTACCACACCCATAGATACCTTGCCGCACATCTTCTTTTCCTGCCATACACCGTAAGCTTCGATGGCAACACGATCGGGGTCGGAAATAAGAATAAAGGGAAGATCATATTTCTCTGCAAATTTAATATGGGATGCAACAGAATCCTTACTTATACCGATGACCTCAACGTTCTTTTTCTTGAATCCGTCATAAGCTGCGGCAAAAGCACATGCCTGCTTGGTACAGCCGGGAGTATTGTCACGGGGATAGAAATAAACTACCACCTTTTTGCCGAGAAAATCGGAAAGAGATACACTCTTACCGTCCTTATCGGTCAGAGTAAAATCGGGAGCTTTTTGTCCTACTGTAAGCATTATTTTTTCCTCCTCTTGAAAATCTTTGATCTAAAGAGTATAACGTTCATCACCGCAAATGCGATTGCAAGAATTATCATAGTGAGAACGGGAGCCTTGGGTGCATAGGTTGCAAGGAACATAAGGGGAAAACCGAACACGATAGCGGGGAAATTCTGATAAACAAGATTATCCGATGCAGGAGTTTTGAAATCTCCGTCTATCTCACGAAGAAGGATAACGCCTGTGGAAGCGGTACCCGTAAGCATACCAAACATAGCAAGGAACTGCTCCTCCATATATTCGCCAAACAAGGTCTTTGCCACGATTCGATTATAAACATAGGTCACGATAAGACCTACGATGCCCATAATAAGTATGATACCCCAGTAATCCTTAAGTATACTCAAACGGATAGCCGCAATACCTGCAACCACCATTATATCAAAGAAAAAGTTGCTGACACGGGTCATAAGAAAATCGTTTACGTAGTCGCGCTTATTCATACCCGATCTTCTGAAAAGCTTGAGTACAAACTTAACCAGAACGGTTGCAAGGACACCTAAAAGGAAGTTAAAGCCGTAGATAACCGAACGCATACCGGGAAGCAGCTTTCCGAGGAAGAACATAAGCAGATACGCAACGAGATAAGCTACCGCAACCAGCGCTACCTGAACGGTAAGCTTGTCAACGCTTTCCTGCATAGGGATCTCGTTTGCCGTTTCAATGTCTGAATTCTTGAGGAGCTTATCCTCTGCAGCGGCATAAACCTTGCCTTTTTTCTTTAATATCATAAGGTGTATTACACCGCCGATGCTGGCAGATAAAAAGCCCAAAGCCGCGATAGCAAGACCGAAGCTCTTACCGCCGCTGAACGCCCAGTCGGTCTCATAAATGTTACCGTAGTTCATTGCCTGACCCGTTCCCTGACCGTAACCGAAGGGCAGAAGCATTCCTGCGGCAGAAAAGAACTTAGGTACGAATATTACCGCAATAACCGATATCGCCAGACCGAACACACCCTGCAAAAGATAGGTTGCAACGGTGGTAACGCCTGTATTGAATATCTCGATACTGCGCTTTTTGCTCATTTTATCCTTACCCGACTTGAAGGTGGAAGCAACAAAGCCCAGAGCCAGCGTATGATACGTAATAAGCTCAAGGTTCGCGGTACCGTTGCCGCCAAAGAAAGCGGTATCAAAGAATACGTCACCCGTTATCAGTCGGTACAGACCTGCTAAAACCAAAAGTATACCGCCGCCAAGAACGGAGGTAGGTATAAGAGAGGCACGAAGCGGCTTGATAACTCTTTTTAACACGTTGGCAAGGAGCAGTGCAATGAGCAATACCGCTACAAGGCTGAAGGCTCCCCAGGCGCTATAATCCCAAAAATTTTCCATCACTATCACCTTTTAAAATATTTTTATGTCTGTAACAGAGATTTACGTACTTAAGCGCATTAAATCTCTTGTCACCCTTAAATTGATACACGTGCTTGTCGTGGTATACGTTAAGCTTGTTTCTGCCAAGAACGGCGGCTGCAGTTACCTCCGAGAATGGCAGCACCCAGTCACCGTCGATTACTATACGGTCGCCGTAAAGCTCTATGATCGAGTTCTTTCTCAGCTTTTGCTTACGCTTGTTTATGATAACTTCGGAAACGTCCGCAATATCGCAAAAAACAGGAGTCTCGGTATGATCTCTTGTATCCACAGAATTAACGTAATCCTTCTGAGCATCATACCACTCGGACACATTTTTGTAAGGCACGTAGCCTGTAATAGCCAGATCCTCTCCGTAGTATGCAAAGCGTCCGCATTTCTTACAGAACATTCTGTCGCCGCCGCTATGGAATGAAGAAAATCCGCACTCGGGACAATAATATATGGCACGTTCAAGATATTCCGCACGCTTTTTATGCTTGAATAACCCTTCTGTTTCGTGAACGAAAAGCTCTTTTTCTATAACGGCAAAAAGCTCGTCGTCTGTCATTGCCGCATATTCATCGGGCTGTATCACCTTTGAAACGTAGGCACGCATCTTTCCCTTACGTACAACGTCGCTCCAGCGAGGCTGAACTCCGTAGCCGCCCTCGATACGGTAGAGAGCAATAGGCATCTTAAGCCTGCGTGCAAGAGAAGCAATAACAGGACTCATATATTCGGTCTTTCCGCTGTATGTACGGTTGCCCTCGGGAGCTATGGCGATGGTACCGCCCTCCTTTGCAACCTTCATACAGTTGCGGATAGCGGTTATATCAGCCGCCTGCTTTTTTATCGGGATGGGAGCAATAAGCCAGCGGATAAGAGAGGAAACAAATCCGTTTGAAAAAATATCCTCGGTTGCTACGTAATATATAGGACCCGAAATAGAAATTCCCACAAAGAACTGATCAAAAGGAGTAGTGTGATTCATAAGGACGAAATACGGTCTGTCCTCTTTTTCCTTGAATTTTTCAATCTTGATACCGTAGCGCCACAGAGTGTAGGGAGTAAGCAGAACGAAGGCGATATTGCGAACCACCTTATGTCTGAAACGCATCCATTTTTTCTGAGACTTTTTTTCGGCTTTCTTCGGAACCGTTGCCGGCACCTTTTCTTTCGTATCCATACCTTCCTCCGTTAGAAGATAAAATCCATCAAATTATTATACCATAAAAAAATTGTCATTTCAACATATTGTGACAAAAATACTTATTAACATAAGTACATACCTCTGGTGATTGACAATTCAAACAGTCTGGGTTATAATTTAATTACCGTTAAAACATAAACTAAGCTTAAGGAAAATACGTATGAGTATTAACATTAACGTAGAAAACATCATTGAGGCCTTTGGAAAACAAAACAGAATATTCTACAGTGAGGCACAGCTTCAGTTTGCTCTTGCATGGGAAATCCAAAAGGAAACCGTTAATAAAAACTATAACTACACCGTTTTTCTTGAATATATGTCGATGTATTATAATAATAAACGTTTCTATACAGATATTATTGTTATGGATAATTGCAGCAAGGATTACATTGCGATTGAACTGAAATACAAAACCAAAGAATATGATTATAACGGTATGATACTTAAGAATCAAGGTGCAGAGGATTGTGGCAGATACGACTATTTATGGGATGTGAAAAGATTAGAGCTGCTCAAGCATAAAGAAGCTCAGTATACGTACAACAATAATTTGAAATACTGTGAAAAGGCATATGCAATTATGGTAACAAACGACCATTTGTATTGGACACGGGGCAGAAGAGGAACCTTAAGTGAGAGCTTTTATATCGATGATTCCCGCAGCATCAAAGAAAATAATGTTATGAATTGGAAAGAAACCAAAGATTGGAACAAATCAAGACCCGGCCTGACATTCAAGAGAAGCTATCCAAACTTTAAATGGAAATCATATACGGAGGACGGTAACTTTAAATATCTCATAACCGTGATATCATAGATAAAACTAATGACCGATAATTATTTATCGGTCATTAAACTTTATGCATTTTACGTTAAGATTATCATATTCGGTATAATAATATTTATTGTTTTCTAAATCACAACAACAGGTATATTGGGTATATTCCTCTCTACCCTCGGGGGTCATAACAGAGCCCTTCGGCATTGCTACCGAATAAAGAAGGTGAAAAAGCTGATTTGCACCGAGACCTGCGGGAGAATTTTTGGTATAAAAGGCAGCGCGGACGAATCTTGACATAGAGGACAGGTCTCCCGGCAGACCCAAGGCTCCCATACCTAAGCTGTAATCACCCGCTGCACTTCTGCTTGAAAGTCTTTTGTAGTTATTGAGATTAAAGCTCTGTATATCAAACGGTGGGTTGTTTGTTAGTACATTGTGGGGATTTGTGTATATTTTCAGCCCGTCTTCGGTACTTTCCAGCACTATCGAACCGTTTTTGTCCGAAATCATCCAATGAAGTGGGGATAAAGGGGTATTTTCGGAAAAAGGACGGTTAAGGACATTTACCCCTTTCAGCTCCTCTGCCGCCTCGTCTATGCTTACAAAATTTCCTATTATATAGGGTATAAGCTCGTAGGGTGCAAGATTCTTTTTTGATTTATCAAGAGGGTAGTAGACCGCATTGCCGGGAAAATTAAGCCCCGCCATTGCAAGCCCCCTGTCATTCATTCCCTCAAAATAAAGGGGATAGTCATTTATTACCGTCGCCATACCCATTATGGGATATTTGTTACTTATCTCACCCACGCGGGTGATAACTACCGAAGTGTCATAGCGACACCATAGATCAAGATTTCTGCCGAAGCAGTTATCGTATTTTATTGCAGTACACATATTTTTACTCCTTTTCAGATATTATAATGATTATTTCTCAAATCAAGATAAATTACACTTGATAATATTGTTGATAAGGTGTAAAATTAATTATCACACTTTGGGGAGTATTATATGCCAAATAAAGCGTTTTTTGAAATAACAAACGCCTGTAATCTCAAATGCAGCTTTTGTCACGGAACAAAAAGACCGATAAAATATCTTACAACCGAGGAATTTCGATGCGGAGCTAAAGCTCTTCGCGGCTTTGCAGATTATCTCTATTTTCACCTTATGGGTGAACCGCTCTTGCATCCTCTTTTGGGAGACTTTTTTGATATAGCAAACGAGCTTGGTTTCAAGGTGATACTGACAACCAACGGAACACTTTTGGATAAAAAAAAGGATATTTTATTATCCGCCAAGGCTTTGCATAAGATAAGTATTTCCCTGCACTGTTACGAAGCAAACGATATCGGCATATCAATAGACAAGTATCTTAAGAGTTGCTTTGATTTCTGCCGTGAGTCAGCGGACAGAGGAATAATTTCCGTTATGCGTCTGTGGAACGAGGGAGGTGCAGACACCCTTAACGAAAAGATACTTAATGAAATGCATACTTATTTTCCCGATGAATGGAAGAAAATATATTCGGGATATAAGCTTTGTGACAAGGTATTCCTTGAGTGGGGGCAAAAATTCGACTGGCCCGACGTGGATGCAGAATATGCAGGGGACACTCACTCCTGCTACGGACTGCGGGATCAGATCGGAATTCTGTCCGACGGCAGCGTTGTTCCCTGCTGTCTTGATGCGGAAGGAAGGATAAATTTAGGAAATATATTCGAGACAGATCTGGACGAAATCTTAAATTCACCCAGAGTCAAGTCTCTCAAAGAATCCTTTGAAAAAAGAAAAATAACCGAAGAGCTGTGTAAGCACTGCGGTTATGCGAAAATGAGATATGGTACGAATATGAAAAAGTAAATTAATGTTTAGCATACCAAGCCTTCTCCAGCGGAGAAGGCATATAAACATTAATTTACTTTGAGTGTTATATCCGCAATAGCTTCATTATAGAAAGCATCGTATTTAGAGTTCTTGTCTTTTTCGTCCTCGCCGATTTTGGTATCTAACGATTCTATATGAATACCCATATCGCTCATTGCAAGTAATTTATAATAATTATCCCTTGTTTCGGGTTCATAAAAATATATTTCACCGCAATCTGCCTTTTCCCTTAATTTACGATTGACCAGCCACCACAAATCAAATTCCGCAAAGTCAAATCCAAATCCCAAAATATACAGGTCTCCGAGAATAAAATAATCGATCCATGACTTCATATGTATATCCTGACCGTAAACCGTATAGTCATCTTTTCTTCTGTTCGAATATTCAATGATCTTATTGGTCAATCTTGCATATTCGTCGTGAGACAGGATCAACGAGCTTTTTCTTCTTGCCTCTCCGTGAATATGCCAGATCGGAGGTTTATTTTCAAAATAGTTGCAGGTGTGGATCAAATACTTCGCATCCGCATCGAAAGAGGTTGCATACTTTTTCTTTGATACATCTGTTAAATTTGGATATCCGTTCTTTATTGCATATTCTGTTTCATATGTATAATTGGTGGTTAAGATCGAATCGAATGGAAGCTCTAATAGCTTATTGATATATGGGTTGTCCACATATTTTACAGAATTCAATTTATCAATATACCGTTTGTGCCGTTGAGGATCGTCCCGCTCCATAATCGCCAATGACAACACTGTGTTGGGAATATGAAATCCGCTTCCCTTTTTGTATTTCTTAACGTCCACGTCCGGTCTTGCGCAATTTTCAATAAATTCATACCAGGAATATCCTGTATTTCTGGTAAGTCCGTTTCCGAACAAAAGCACCTGCGGTCGGCTATGCGTTAAGTTGATCTTTTTGACTAAGTCCATACCGTTCTGTTTTACGCTTTCATTCATACTTATCTCCTTTGCTTTTTTGATTATAGAAATCTGAGCCTTCGCTCTGCACCACAAAGCGGAGGCTCAGAGATTAGAAGATTTAAGAGTTCAGATCTATCCACAAAGCGGGGCGGACAGCACCGTAATCGTTGTCGACATCGTCGCCGAGCTCGTAGACGACGCCGTTACCGTAGACATATGCGGCATCATCCTGATCAGAGCCGGGCGACCGCAGCCACCACCAGCAGTTGCCATTGTCGCTATTGACATACGCTCCATTAGCAACTGCGTAATCCGTTGGCTCACACTGTCTTGCGCTATTGGAACCGAAATACTTATTTGCCTCGGTTATGCTGAGTAAGAACACCTGATCCTGCGTTGCATTGCCGGGATCGGTGCTGTATTCGGGATTCTTACCTGCACTCACCGTAACGGTAGGGATCATAGCCTTTTCGTCGGCAGAAAATGCAGAATTGATAAAATCATTATTCAGCCACTTACGAAGTGTACAGGTCTCCCAAGTAACAGAAGTATCCTCTGTGTTATACGGCTTGCAATCAAGAGCGTACTTGCTGATTACAAGTGCTTTTTCGCCCTTTACGTCGAGTACAAGCCATTCTATAGTGCGCTTATGATCACTGTTATCCTGAGTATACGAACCGAATTTGATATAGTCGCCTGGCTTGGCATATAATAATGAATCATATATTGAAAGAAGCTGTGCCCCATACTCATAACCGATCAATTCTTCGCGTATTTTACCCGCGTTCTCCGCGCTGAGTATCTCGCCGACTATATCATTCTGTGCGTCTATCTCAGCCTCTACACGCATAATCTCGCTTTCAAGCGTTGCTAAAGATGTAAAGCCAAGTTTCTGTTTATTTGCTTCTTCTTCAGCTACTTCTCTGTTCGCTTCTTTCAGCCGATGTTCTTCATAGGTGATCATGGCTGTTAATTCTTTTTTCCTTTTTACTGCCAATAAACCTAAATTTGATCTTTCATTTTCCTGCTTTGAAATGGACGTCTGTAGGGTTTGAATTGCTTTGTTCAATTTAGCAATGTTCTCTTCGATTTTATTCCACTTATCCTTTATCCGTAAAAGATCCTTAAATTTTGTTGTCAGTTCAGCTACCAGCTTATTGGCCTGCTCTATTTGGTTTCTGCCATCCTTTTCTTTTCGCAGTGCAGATTTATATGCGCTGAACAGTTCAACACATTTTTTCTTTTCTTCTTCTAGTCTAAGGTGTTCTTCTTTTGCTTTTTTTCGGCAGTATTCCGCTTTTTCTCTGCACTCCGCAGCAAGAGCTGAGGAATCCTTATATCCGTTAATAGATTCAAATTCAAGTGCAGCTGCTTCGTAGACATCGCCCGTTTCAGCTGTTTCCATAGCTAATACGGCATGGCTGTAGACAGACTCCAGACGTGCATTTTCATTGCGGGTATTGATATACACTATATATCCGAGAAGTGTTTTCTTAAGCTCGTCATCACCGAACCGAACAATCTTCTGATAGTGTACACTTCCGTAAAAGGGTTCTTTTTGTTCCTTTAGAGACTCCTGTGTTCGTGCTTTACATTCTGCCATAAGCTTACCAAGGTATGCAGAGGCTAACCTTGAATTGAAATTCAATACCTGCTCAAAAAATCCGTCAGCCTTATCCCACTCGCCGTCCTCAAGTGCCATAAATCCTCTGTCTAAAAGAGCTGTAACGTTTGCGGATACACCGTCGCTAATTACCGTTGTTTCCTTTTCATATGTTGCCTTAGGCTCATCTCCGGGGATTATTTTTTTGATTCCTCTGACGATATCGTTAATAAAACCGATCTTACCCATATCCTGTGCCTGAAGATGGGCAAACTCTTCGGGAAGCTCGTAAGCATCCATATCCTTATAACAAGGAATAAGGATTTTATTGCGGTCATTTTTCATCATTTTGAGAAAACGTGACCACTCGTTTTTAACCCAGACAGCGTCAAAGAACTCGGGCTTTGTACCTACCGCAAGCATAACCTTAGCTGAGTTAAGTGCCGCAAAAATACAAGGCTCGTATGCGGAACCAAGCTTATCCTCTAAGGTGATAGCAGCATAGAAAACCTTGAAGCCCTCCTGTGTGAGCTGATGATAAATATCATTGGCAATAGCGCTGTCCTGCGTTCTTCTGCCTGTCGCGTCAGTCTCCTTGTAGCAGATGAACACATCGTAAGGCTCTTCTTTTTGCGAAAGAGTCAAAATTTCTTTCTGCAAGCGGTCTATTTCCTTGGCTTCCGCTTCGTAAATTCCGCGTTGCACACCGTCAGCATACCGTAAAGCCGAATTATAATCATCGTCTGCAACGATTGAATCAAAGGATGTGCGATGGCAGGTAGGGACACGGTTAAAGGTTTTGGGATCCTCAACGTATTCGATTCCGTATTTGCACAGAATAAGCCCCCAATATGCTTCCGCCTGAGTTTCGTCAGCTTGCAGTATCTTTTCATATATCTGCTCCGCCTTATCGAACTCGCTCTTTGCACGAAGGACATTTGCACGGTTAAAAAGTCCCTGCAGATTTTCATCCTTTGAGGTAGGGACAGTCTGCTTTGTGGTGCAAAAATCACATTCAATTACAGAAATGCCTTCGCTGACATCCAATGTGCCACCACACATTTTACACTTATAGATTGCCATTACTTTATCTCCCTGTTGTTCGTTTAAATCATATACCGTATATGCAATCAGTTGCATATACGGTATTTTTATATTAATGCTCTAAGAAATACGTAGACTCCATATCTGCGGTCATAAGGGCATAAGCCAAGGGGAAACGCTTGAGCGCATCGCCCACCTGTCTTGCATCCTCCGGACCCGAAAAGCCCATATGATATCTGATGGCAAACGCCTCGTCACGGGTCAGACGCATAAAGCCTGAGGCGATATACACCGACTTTTCGCCGTGACCGTAGGGGAGCTTATCGTCATAATCGTAGCTGGGAACCTTCTCCCACACGCCCTGATCGTTCTTCACGTTACGAAATCCCGGTTTATAGGTGTTCGTTTTGCAGAGATCGTGCAAAAGCGCTACGATGGCTATAGTTTCGTCGGTAAAGTTAAGACCGTAAGTCTCCTTTACACGGGGTCTTGCAAGATAGTCAACGAGACAGTCGTACACATTGAGACTATGCTCACAAAGCCCGCCTTCATAAGCACAATGGAATCTTGCGCTTGCAGGAGCTGTGAAAAAGTCGCTCTGGGGTGAACAGAGGTGGTCAAGGAGCTTGTCCGCGCCCTCGCGCTTGATGTTATCTCTGTATATCTGTATAAATCTCTCTTTGTTTGTCATAGTACACCTTTAATTACACACAAGGTTGGAATACACACCGGGATGGTCACCGATGACTTGGGCGTTAAGCGTTTTTATGTAATATTCCACGGGACCTGCGTTGATGATAATATAGCCGTAACCCTTTTCACGCATCGCAAGGAGACATTTTGTAGTAAGAGCAGAGCCGATACCTAACTTTCTTGCCTTTGCGGCAACTCCCAGAGGTCCGTAATAACCGAGGGCTGTAGAATCATAGCAGGCAAAGCCCACTACCTCATTATTCATTGTTGCGATATAGCAGGTGGAGTTGAAAATAGCCTTCTCACACTCGTCTGCCCAGCCCTGAGAAAACTCTCTTTTAATAAAATCGAGGATTTCGGTCTTGTCGGGGCCAAGACCTCTCTTGATACGGATACCCTTTTCCGCCATAGCCTTGGTGGGGTCGTCGTCGTTGGGCAGATTATATAAGTTTACCAATATATCTAAATCCTGAAGCTGTTCCATAAAAGTCTCCTTTTCAAATTTCAATTAAGGGTAGATTTTTGCCTTCAAAAATCTACCCTTAATTATATTATAAAAACTAAGTTTTGTCAATCACAATGTGGAGCTCTCAACCATTTACACCTCTGAAATCATCGTAAGCCTTAAACATAACCGTTGCCTGGGCTCTTGTTGCGGTGCCGTTGGGGTCAAGATAGTTCTTGCCTTCCCTTGCAACACCTGAGATAAGTCCTGCATCAACCGCCCATTCCACAGAGGTTCTTGCCCAATCCGCTACCTTTTTAACGTCGGGGAAGGAGGAAAGATCTGCTCTGCCGTCCACATTTATTCCGTTCTTTTCCGAATAAACGTAGAAGAATCTTGCAAGCTGTGCTCTTGTGATATCAACGTTGGGACCGAACTTTTCCGTAGAAAGACCGCTGGTATACCCCTTCTCTACCGCCCAGCAAACCACCTCGTTATACCAATGGCTTGTCTTGACGTCGGTAAAGCCTGCATCTGCCGTATCATACTGGGTAAGGTCAACACCGTCAAGCTTTGCAAGGATGGTCAAAAACTGCGCACGGGTGAGCTTACCGTTAGGAACAAAGGTGGTCTCGGTCATACCCGAAACGTAACCCTTTTCTACACAGTATGCAACCGATGCCGCAAACCAGTGGTTTTCCTTTACGTCGATAAAAGGATTTAACGTAAGTCGGGAAAGCTTAAAGGTGATCTCTATCATACCGAAGCGGACTTCAACAGAATCAGCCGCCTTGCCGTTAAGAGTGAATTTTGATTTATCAAGGGAGCCTGTATCGTAGCTGCCTGCAGGAAGATGCACGGAAAGGTAATAATCTGCGTTATATTCAAAGACACCCTCGGGCAAAAAGTCCTTGTTTTCATTAAGCACACCGTAGAACATTCCGTACAGAGGATTTTCACCGTCGGGAATATAAGGTAATTCTGCACCGTTCACCGTGGTAATTACGGTTATATCCTGTATTGCCTTTCCTGCTCCGTAGCCACCAAGCTCAACGCTTACGCTTTCAAGCTTGGGAGCTACGTCAGGCGCTCCGAGATCGTAAACAAACTCATACTGTACGTAAGTAGGACCTACACTACTGAGTACACCCTCCATAAGTCCGTTGGGGGTGCTGATTGTAACGTAGCAGTTGGGGCAATGGTATATCCCGGTAAAGCATCTATCGTTGCAAAGAAAAGATACGCCTTGCCCTCTTCAAATTTGTCCGTATCGGTTACGTACTCATAGTAAGCATCGGGTACGAAATAATCGGATACATACCAGCCGAAGCTCTCACCGATATCGGGTAATGTCACTGCAGAGGCAAGGCTCTCTTCGCCGTTCACCGCATAAACGGTAGGATAGAAGAAGCTCTGACCCGCCTTAGGTCCTTCAACGTCTACTGCCAGAAGTATGCTGTATATCTCAACGTCCTGTGCTTCAAGTGTGGGAAGATAAAAGATAGCAAACAATACACCGTTTACCGTTTCGATATTGGTTGCAGTTTTGCCGTTGAGGGTGATATTCTGCTTTTGAAGCGAGCTTACGTCATAGGCGTTGCTTGTGACTGCAATATAAAGAGTATAGTTTGTGTCTGCCTCAAAATCACCCGTCATTATGGGTATACGGTTCGCTACGGTGATAAAGTAATCTGTTCCGTAAGCACCGTTTGTGTTTACCGCATCGCTTGAGTTAACGGTTATACCGTTTATAGGTGAGCCGAACTCATAGCCTTCTAGGGTATATGCAACCGAATTTATAGGCGGTGCCGTCAGGGGATCTGCAAAGAAATAGAATACTGCCGTCTTTGAGTCCGGGGACAGGCTCTGCATTAAGCCTCTTACCGATTTGTTTGTAAAATTGAGGGATACGTTTGATTCCTCTGTAAATATGTAGTTATCTTTAAGCGTTATCTCTGCTCGGTATGCAAAGCTTACGTTGGGAACATAAACGCTTCCGTTATATTTCTCGTAATCGGCGGGATCATCGGTCTTGGTATCGTTTACATACCAGGCGCCGTCCCATTCCTTAAGCATAGCGCCAAAATCATTTGTTCCGTTAATACGGACAAGAGTTACGGTCTCAAGCTCATTGCCTGCGATAAGGCGACGGTCTGTATAGTACTCTATTGAGGCTATCGGAGTAAACTGAGGTATCGGTTCAAACACCACCTCTACTACGATTCTTGTATCGTCGAAGCGGTAAACTTCTACTGCAAGTCTGTCATCGACCATAACCGTAGGGGCAGCTGTGAAAGCATAATTATTGATAGCCTCTACATACAAAACCGCCTTATACTGATGGCCTGCAACAAATTTTGCGGTAGTTCTTATAGTGGATGCCGTTGTCATATCATACCAGCATATGCCGTTCTTGTAATACGACGGATTGTTGTTACCCGCACTGAGAGTTACTGTGTTATCATATGCTACGGTGTAATCGGGTGCAGCACCCTCCACGGGCACATTGAGCCCGTCTATCTTCACGTAGTCAAGAGCGTAAGCCGCCGATGATGTTATCGGCAGGATGCCGACAAGCATTATGGCACAGAGGATGAAAGCAAATATCTGTTTTTTCATAAAAGTTCCACTCCTTTATAAATGGTTACCAAGAACAACTGTTTATTATTCTTGTACCCATTATACCACACTTTTCTGAAATTTCCCCACCCTTTATTTAAAAAAGTGTGGGGTTCGAGTCTTTTTTAACAAAAATAGGTTTTCGCCTCCGCGAAAACCTACCTTTTCTCTTCTCTTTTCTCTCTTATCTCTTAACTCAAAAAAGGCAATCCATACGGATTGCCTTTTTGTTTGCTATCACTTTGGGTGAAAAATTACTTAACTTCAACCTCTGCGCCAGCCTCAGTAAGCTGAGCCTTGAGAGCCTCTGCCTCTTCCTTGGAAACGCCTTCCTTAAGGGTCTTGGGAGCGCCCTCAACGAGGTCCTTAGCGTCCTTAAGGCCGAGACCGGTGATCTCACGAACTACCTTGATAACGTTGAGCTTGGAAGCACCAGCTGCCTTAAGTACAACGTCGAACTCGGTCTTCTCCTCAGCAGCTGCTGCTGCGGGAGCTGCGCCTGCCATAGCTACGGGAGCTGCGGATACGCCGAACTCTTCCTCAACTGCCTTTACGAGGTCGTTGAGCTCGAGAATTGTAAGAGATTTGATTTCTTCAAGAATGTTAGTGATCTTTTCGCTTGCCATTTTAAAATTCCTCCGTTAATAAGATATTTTTTAAAGTTAATTAGCTGTGGCAAAATTATAAATGAGCTGCCACTCACTCTGCTGCAGGAGCTTCCTCTGCGGGAGCTTCTTCTGCTGCTGCGGGAACTTCCTCGCCGCTCTTGTCGATAATAGCCTGGAGACCATATGCGAGCTTGTAAAGAGGAGACTGGATGCTTCCCAACAACTTGCAGATAAGGCCTTCTCTTGAAGGAATATCAGCAAGCGCATTTACTGCTGCTGCGTCGATAACGCCATTATCAATGAAACCTGCCTTGATTTCGAAGGTTTCGATCTTGTCTGCGTACTTCTTAAGGATCTTTGCTGCTGCAACGGGATCTTCCGCGCTAACTGCAAAAGCTGTCATACCCTCAAGGTACTGCTTCATTTCACCGTAGCCTGCTTCCTCGCATGCACGACCGGTAATGCTGTTCTTGTAAACCTTGTAGTCTACACCTGCAGCGCGCATCTCTGCACGAAGCTTGGTATCGTCATCAACGGTAATACCCTGATAGTTTACCAGAACACCTGCGGTTGCGTTTTTAACCTTTTCTGCGAGAACTGCTACATCGTTCTGCTTTTTAGCTAAGATTTTTGCGCTAGGCATGTTCTTTTTCACCTCCTGAAAATAATAAAAGACTTTCATCGGCTAAAGAAAACATACCAACCGATAGAAAGTCAACAAATCATAATATTTGAAACTCTTTCCTCGGCAGGACATTTTACTTTTAAACCTGCTGTCTTTGGATAGCCTGAATATAATATCATAAGTGAATCATTTTGTCAATAGTTTTTTGAAAATTATATGCTTTTGTTTACAAAAGCTACCTTACAACTCGTTTTGCCGTGGCAAAACATATCGAGTTACAAAGTAACATATCGAGTCCGAAGGACATATCGAGCGGCACTTGTGCCGCATATCGACATTTTGACACAAGTCCCGTCCTTGTCGATATGTTCGCCAAAAGCGAACTCGATATGTGTCAGCAATGCTGACACTCGATATGTTTTCGTTTCACTCAAACTCGATATGTTGCACAAGTGCAACGAGAATCACTCTGCCATCTCCCCATATTCGGCAAGCGCCTTATGATAAAACTCCATCGTCTTATCATAGCTCATTATTCCGTCGGATGCGCCTGATTCGAGAATAGAGGAGTTGGCTGTCGCCGTACCGAGGATCATAGCATCACGGAGGCTCATTTCTCTGTATGCACCGAGAAGCACACCCGAGGCAAAGGCATCGCCGGCGCCTGTTGTTCCCTTGATCATGGATTTAGGAATGTTAATAGAAGAAACCTTTTCGATATTTCCGTCCTTCGTCATACCCCAGGCAGCGGCTCTTGAGTGGATAACAACCCAGCTGCCCACACCGATACCAAAGAGAGCACGACAAGCCGACTCAATATTTTCTTCAACCACCTTGCCGTCACGGGTAAGCTCTACACCTGTAATACGCTGAGCCTCGTTTTCATTTATGATGCAATAATCGGTATATTTAAGTGCGGGAGAAACAAGTCGGGCAAAACGATCCCCCTCCTCGCTTACTACGTCGATAGAGGTCTTGATTCCGTGAGCCTGTGCGTCGTGAAGAACTCTTGCCATCTTGGTGCCGTATTCGGGATCACGCTCGTCCATAGTATCAAGAAGAAGAATATATCCTGCGTGGAGGATATCACCCTTGATCTTATCAAAGTCAAAATCCTCGGGACCGAACTCGGAGGCAGAGCCTCTGTATGTAAAGAATGTACGGGTAGCGTTGGTAGTGTCGCACATTACGTCGGTAAATGAGGTCTCACCCGAATAACGTATACCCGAGGTGTCAATATTAGGATGCTTTGCAAATGTGTCCTCTATAAGTCTGCCGTTATCGTCCTTGCCTATAACACCCATAACACGAACGGGCATATCGGGGTCAAGTATAGCAAGATCAAGACCGCAGTTACACACAAGACCGCCTATTGCCTTGCTTACACGGCGTATGGAAGTTAAATTAGAATGTGCGGGATATACGTCGATATCCTTTAATGCATCAACCAGCATATTGCCGGCAAGTATGATTCCGTTTTTCATATATATCCTCCAATCAGAGTATTATTTAGTCACATTTTGCCAAAGGCAAAATATATCGTGCCGTGACCCACGGCATATCGCATCGCAGATATATCGCGTTGCGCAAGTGCAACATATCGCGAATCT
The DNA here is from genome assembly GCA_017416185.1 of Clostridia bacterium. Classification (GTDB taxonomy): domain Bacteria; phylum Bacillota; class Clostridia; order Oscillospirales; family CAG-272; genus RGIG7300. Next base: position 30,220 of record JAFQDF010000043.1, on the reverse strand, counting down.
CAAGGGATTCATACCCAACCCAAAATATTAGATAATATACCCATAACGACACAAATAAAAATAATAACACCTAAAACCGTTAACCCAATATATACCTTTTGCATTTCCTGTTTATGTTTCAGCTCTTGATTTTTTCTCTTTTCTTCTTGCCTTATTTGATATCTTGTTTTTTTGGGTTGCTTTTTTGCATTGTTGTCCATGCCTTTTTCAACTAATCTTTCAACATCCGCCTCTACTTCAAATAGCTTTTTAAATTTCAGCTTCATAAAACCTCCTATTGTGATATCATTTACTAATGCAGACAATATTCTCCACATGGCCCGTTCTCGGGAACAGATCATAAGGATAAACGGTAGATAATTTATACCCTTTTTCTATAAACAACGCACAGTCGCGGGCAAGAGTATCGGGATTGCAGGAAACGTAGACTATCTTCTCTACACCGGCATCAGCCAATTCGTCTATAAGCTTAGGAGTAAGTCCCTTACGGGGTGGGTCAACTATAACACAGTCGCACTTGTGAAGGGGAGCGTCACTTGCGTCTCCGCAGATGAACTCGGCGTTTTCTATACCGTTGAGCTCTGCGTTTTTCTTTGCATTTTCCACCGCCTGTGGGATTATCTCAACGCCCAGCATATTTGCGGTCTTTGCCTTACTTGCTACACACAGACCTATCGTACCGCAACCGCAGTAAAGGTCGATAAAGCTCTGACCTTCTTTTAAGTCGCAAAGCTCGATGACCTTTGAATAAAGCAGCTCGGTCATACCGTGGTTGACCTGATAAAATGACTGGGGAGAAATACGGAAACGGCAGCCTAAAAGCTCGTCCTCGATATAGGGATTTCCTCTGAGTATAAAGGTATCCTTGCCTAAAATAACGTTGGTATCCTTGTCGTTTAAGTTAAGTGCAAAGCACTTGACTTCGGGAAAGCTGTTGCATACAGAATCGCAAAGCTCGTCTAAATACGCAAAGCTTCTTTTTGAAGCAACAAGACACACCATAACTTCCCCTGTTGCTATACCGCAGCGAAGATATATATGTCTTAAGCAATCTATCTTTTTTTCTTTTATAAAACCGGCAATATATTTTTTGATATCATAGAGTATGGGAGCTTCAAGGATACAGTTGTCACACTCGATTATATCGTGAGTCTTTGGCTTATAATAGCCTATCCTTCCGTCCTTGCCCACGGGATACTGCACCTTGTTGCGGTAGCCCTCGGTCTTATTATTAGAGGTAACGTCTGCCACCTCAACCGACACTCCCGCCTTGCGGAAGGCGTTTTCAACGTAGCTTTTTTTCAGCTGTTTTTCGTGTTCGTAGGTAATATGACGGTATACACAGCCGCCGCAGGTCTTTGAAACAGGACAGAGAGATTCGTTGCGGTAAGGAGAGGAGTTAATTACTTTCTCGATACGGGCAACAAGATAGTCCTTTGCCGCCTTGATTATCTTTATCTCAAGCTCGTCTCCCGTAACACCGCCCTGAACGAAGGTGACCATACCCTCGATACGGCAAACGCCGTAACCGAGATTGTTAATATCGGTTACGGTTGCCTTATGTATTGAATTCTTTTTGATCATATACTCTTATCTATTTTTGTAGAATGAATTATAGCTTCCTCCACTCTGCAGCTTTATACCTCTTGCCTCGGCAAGCTCGGAAACAGTAACGAGCTGATAGCCGCGGGAGATAAGCCAGGGAACGATTGCCTCGGTTGCGGCAGCGGTGGAATCATAGATCGAATGCATAAGGATAACGGAGCCGTCGGTGACCTGATTTTTTATCACCGAGGTTACGTAGGAAGCATCGCGATACTTCCAGTCAAGGGTGTCTATAGACCAGATAATAAGAGGAAGACCTGCGTTATTACGTACAGTCTGATTATACGAGCCGTAAGGAGGACGAAGCAGCTTGGGCTTGACTCCGCATATGCTGTATATAATGTTGTTGGTGGAGCTTATCTGATTGGAAACAGCGCCCGCCGAAAGAGTTGCAAGATTGGGATGATCCCAGGAATGGTTTGCAACCTCACAGCCTATAGCCACCTCGCGGCGGATACAATCAGGATATGCCTTTGCAAGATAACCAAGCTCGAAGAAGGTGGCTACTGCACCGTATTTTTCCAGACAGTTGAGGATGCGGTTGGTGGACTTGGGTCTGGGACCGTCATCATAGGTGATAGCTACCATAGGCTTGTTGGGATCTATATATCTGCCTATAGGCTTGAGATCAACACTATAACTACTGGAAAGTGTCTGCACAGTCGCCTTGGGAAGTGCACTTCCCTCAGGCTTTTTAGTAACTGTTACAACACTTACGGCCTTATGACCGTCATCAGTGCTGCAGGAGGTTATATATGCCTTACCCTCACTTACAGCGGTAACCTTACCGTTTATGTCTACGGTTGCAACTGAGGGGTCAGAGGAAGTATAAGTAACTCTTGTATCCTTTGCATCCTTAGGCCAAAGTGTGGACTTAACGGTCACCGAGGCCCCCGACTCGAGAGTTGCACTTGAAATATCGTTATAAATAAGCTGAACGTGAGTGGAGGTATCGTAAACGCCTCTCTCATAGTCACCCATCAGACGCAGCAGCGAGCCTGCGAGCTCAGCCCTGGCAACGGTGCCGCGGGGAAGGAAGGTGTCAGCAGAACGGGATGTAATAAGGGCCGCATTGTTTGCACGGGCTACACCCTCTGCCGCCCAGCTTGAGATATCCGCTCCGTCAATATAGTCTACAGAACTCTTTTCTTCCAAATCAAGGCCGTAAATGTCTACATATCTTGCATAAAAAACAGCAAGCTGCTCACGGGTCAGGTACATATGAGGAGAAAACTTATCGGCAGACGTGCCGTATGCCACTCCTTTGTCTTTTGCCCAACAAACGGCACGGGCATACCAAGCATTTTCCTTAACGTCGGTAAAATAAGGAGAATAGCTGCCCTTTTCTCCGGAAATATTATAAAGAACCTGACAAAGCTGCGCTCTGGTTATGGGATCATAAGGCGAAAATGCCTTTTCGGAGGTTCCCACCATATACCCCTTTTCCACACAGCCCTTTACACAGGGATAGAACCAATCATCAACCGATACATCACTGAATTCCTTTGCAGTTGCAGGGATGCAGAAACAGGCGAGCATCGTGATAACACTCATAAAAAATGCTAAAATTCTCTTCATGTCAGTAAGTCTCCTTAGATATTAAGGTAATTTTACCACGCTTTCCTGTATAATGCAAGTAAAATGTAAAAAGATTTTGTATAAGTTGACACAGAGATTTTTGAGTGATATAATACTTTATTATAATATAAACCATTCGGAGGTTTGACATGGTAAAGCTGACAAATGAAAAGGTCTTTCTGCGTGACGGCGTTGAGGTAATCGACACCCCCGCAGTACCCTACGAAGAAGCCAGAAAAAACACAATGGCATACTCTATCCTGCAGGCTCATAATACCTCAGGTGACGAGAACAAGCTGAAGATAAAATTTGATGCTATGGCATCCCACGACATTACATATGTTGGTATCATCCAGACGGCAAGAGCAAGCGGTCTCACCGAGTTTCCTCTGCCCTACGTGCTTACAAACTGCCATAACAGCCTTTGTGCCGTTGGCGGTACGATAAACGAGGATGACCATATGTTCGGCCTCTCCGCCGCAAAGAAGTACGGCGGTATCTATGTTCCTGCCCATCAGGCAGTTATCCACAGCTATATGCGTGAGATGATGAGCGGCTGCGGCAGAATGCTTCTCGGTTCTGACAGCCACACCAGGTACGGTGCACTTGGCACCATGGCTATCGGTGAGGGCGGTCCCGAGTTGGTTAAGCAGCTTCTCAAGAGAACCTACGACATCAACTGCCCCGAGGTAGTTGCGATAAAGCTTACAGGTGCTCCCAAGCCCGGTGTTGGTCCTCAGGACGTTGCTATCGCTATAATCGGCGCTGTTTTCAAGAACGGCTTTGTAAAGAACAAGGTTATGGAGTTCGTTGGCGACGGTATAGCAAATCTTCCTATGGAATACCGTAACGGTATCGACGTTATGACCACCGAGACCACCTGTCTTTCCTCCATCTGGATGACAGACGATAAGACCGAAAACTATTTCAAGCTCCACAACCGTCCCGAGGCATTTAAGAAGTTAGCTCCCGGTGAGGTTGCGGCTTACGACGGTATGGTAGAGGTAGACCTCAGTAAGGTTGAGTGTATGATCGCTCTGCCCTTCCATCCCTCCAACGCATATACCATCAAGGAATTCAACGCAAATGCAAAGGATATCCTCCACGAAAACGGCCTTGACGATCTTATCGAAAAGATAGGTCCCGACGGACGCGTTCAGGCGGTTCAGGGCGTTATCGCAGGCTGTGCAGGCGGTACCTTTGACAATATGTGTGCTGCCCGTGATATCTTAAAGACAGGCTGGGTAGGTGCAGACGAGTTTGCTCTCTCCGCATATCCCGCAAGCCAGCCCGTATTCCTTGAGCTTACCAAGAACGGAGTTATATCTACACTTCTCGAGAGAGGTGTTACCGTTCGCTCCGCATTCTGCGGTCCTTGCTTCGGCGCAGGTGACGTTCCTCCCAACAAAGGACTGTCCCTTCGTCACACCACCCGTAACTTCCCCAACCGTGAAGGCTCCAAGCCCGGCGACGGACAGAGTGCATTCGTTGCTCTTATGGACGCACGCTCCATTGCCGCTTCCGCTGTCAACGGCGGTAAGGTAACTGCCGCAACCGAGCTTGATATTGATTACACAACTCCCGAGTATCACTTCGACGATACCGTTTACCGTAACCGTTGCTACTTCGGCTACGGCAAGGCAGATGCTTCCGCTGAGCTTAAATTCGGTCCCAACATCACCGACTGGCCCGCACAGCCCGAGCTTAGTGAAAACATTCTTCTCGGTGTTGCATCCCTTATCACAGACGATGTAACCACAACCGACGAGCTTATCCCCTCCGGTGAGACCTCCTCTTATCGTTCCAATCCCGAAAAGCTCTCTACCTTCGCCCTCTCCCGTAAGGATCCCGAGTACGTTGGCAGAGCAAAGGAGATAAAGAAAGGTGAGATTTCCGAAACTGTAGCAAATGCTGTTAAGCGTTGCGGTGCTGATCCCGCAGAGCTTGAGATCGCATCCGTTGTTTACGCACGTAAGCCCGGTGACGGCTCAGCCCGTGAACAGGCTGCATCCTGTCAGAGAGTTTTAGGCGGTCTTGCAAATATAGCTATCGAATACGCTACCAAGCGTTACCGCAGTAATCTTATCAACTGGGGTATGCTTCCCTTCCTCTTTGAAAGCGAGGAGCTTCCCTTCAAGGTAGGCGATTATATTCTCGTCAAGGGCGTTAAGTCCGGCGTTACCGAAGGTAAGCTCTCCTTTGAGGCTTGGGCTATCACTCCTAACGGTACTTCCACCGAGTTCGAGCTTAAGATGGCTCCCTTGACCGACGATGAAAAGGATATCATCGCAAAGGGTTGTCTCATTAACTATTATAAGGCTAATATGTAACAAACAAAACCTCCCATATGGGAGGATTTTGTTTGGATGAATTGATGGCTTTGCCATCATGAATTGGCTTCGCCATGAATTGTGACTTCGGCACATGAATTGAAACCATAGGTTTCATTAAGGAAGATTTTTGCTGCAGCAAAAATCAATTATAATAAAATTACTTTTCGACGAGTCGAAAAGTTACCTTAATGCACCGAAGGTGCAATTCATGACACGTTAGTGACAATTTATGATGCGATAGCATCAATTCATGACATCGAAGATGTCAATTCATCCCCAAAGGGGTATTTATGTTATTTGTCAAACAAAAAAAGTTCTACGTAACCTTTATCTCTCTGACCCTTGCCATAGCCCTGCAGAACGTTATCGTTTATCTGGTAAACATTACGGACAGCGTTATGGTAGGCCATTACAGCGAGGATGCCCTGTCGGGAGTGGCTCTTGTTAACCAGATACAGTATCTTTTGCAGATGTCTGTGACGGGAATTGTTGAAGGCTCGCTGATATTCAGCTCCAGAGCCTGGGGCGAGGGACGTATCGACGGCGTCAAGAATATGGCGGCGATCTCCTCAAAGGTGGCGGTCGGAGTATCTATGGTACTCTTTGCCATATGCTTTGCCATACCTCAAGGAGTTCTCTCTCTGCTTTCAAACGATGCCGACGTTATAGGTCAAGGTATGATGTACCTTAAGATAATGGTCTTTACCTATCCCATATTTGCCTTCACGCAGGCAATGCTGTCGATGCTCCGCAGTGTGGAAACGGTACTTATAGGCTTTGCAAGCTCTACCTTTGCCCTGCTTACCAATCTTGCGTTGAATTACGTAATGATATACGGCAAGCTGGGTTGTCCCGCTATGGGCGTAAAGGGCGCGGCGTATGCAACGCTTATCGCCAGAGCTCTCGAATGTACCGTCGTATGCGTATACGTTTTCGGAATAGACAAAAAGATAAGGCTGAAGGCAAAGGAGCTTATCCCCTTCGACAAAGTACTTTTCAAAACATATTTCAAAACAGGTGCGCCGGTATTCTTTTCGGGTGTACTGTGGGGCTTTGCCCAGATGCTCCAGACCGCGATCCTCGGTCATACCACAAAGGAAGCCATCGCCGCAAACTCAATAGCCTCCACGGTATTCTCGGTCATAACCGTTGTAACCTACGCCTCGGCTACCGCAACGGCGGTTATGATAGGTAAGACTATAGGTGAGCGTAAGCTTTCCCGTATACCTCTCTATTCTAAAACCTTTCAGATTCTTTTCCTCGGTATCGGTTTAGTGACAGGCGCGCTTATCTTCCTTCTGCGCGGTCCCATAAATGCAATGTACAACGTGTCGGCTGCCGCAACCGAGCTATCCAATCAGTTTATGCTGGTGCTGTCAATAACGGTAATCGGTACGGCATATCAGAACGCAGTGCATACGGGTATTGTACGCTCGGGCGGCGACACCGCCTTTGTGTTCAAGGTGGATACCATATTTATGTGGTGTATAGTTCTTCCTATGTCCTTTTTGTCGGCATACGTGTTCAAGTGGCCTTTGGTAGTTACATTCATATGTCTCAAGGGAGATCAGTTATTAAAATGCTTCATAGCCTTCTGGAAGGTGAACTTCGGAAACTGGTTGAAAATAACAAAATAATACATACAAAAAAGCGGCGAGTCGCCGCACCCATACTGCGCCCGTTTACGCAGTAATTCAAACCACACCGCAATAGAGAAAATTCCTATATATCAAAAAACGGAGTGAATTTTTGATTCACTCCGATTTCATTATATATTGTTTGCGTCGTAGCGTGTAAAGAATATCTGAATTCTATGAACTACAGAGCACAGTACGGCTGGGGTAACTCACCCTTACGGTATTACCTTTGATAAAAATTCCTTAAGTCTGGGGGACTTGGGGTTATTGAAGAATTCTTCGGGAGGTGCATCCTCGCCGATCTTTCCGTCCTCGAAGAAGAGCACACGGCTTCCCACCTCACGGGCAAAGCCCATCTCGTGGGTAACCACCACCATAGTCATTCCGCTTCTTGCAAGATCCTTCATAACGTCAAGAACCTCGCCTACCATCTCGGGGTCAAGGGCAGAGGTAGGCTCGTCAAAAAGCATTACCTCGGGGTTCATTGCAAGGGCGCGAACGATCGCCACACGCTGCTTCTGGCCGCCGGAGAGCTGAGAGGGATATGCGTTTGCTCTGTCGGCAAGACCTACCTTTTCAAGCAGCTCCATTGCTCTCTTCTCTGCTTCTTCCTTTGACTGCTTAAGCAATTTTGTGGGGCCGAGAGTCATATTCTTCAGTACCGTCATATGGGGGAAAAGGTTAAACTGCTGAAATACCATACCCATCTTCTGGCGGTGCTTGTTTATATCTGTCTTGGGATCGGTGATATCTGTGCCTTCAAAAAATATTTTTCCCTCGGTAGGAGTCTCAAGGAGATTGAGACAGCGAAGAAATGTAGACTTACCGCAACCGGAGGGACCGATGACAACAACTACCTCGCCGCTTTTGATCTCAACGTCTATTCCGTTGAGAGCGTGGATGGTCTCCTTAAAGCATTTATGGAGATTTTCAACCCTGATTATCGTCTTATCGCTCATTGCTTCTCAACTTCCTTTCTAACAGACTTACAAGCTTGCTGAGTGCCAATACCATTATGAGATAGATTATAGCTACAGTAACAAGGGGCATAAATGCGGAATAGGTAGCCGCACGGATGGCATTACCCGCATACATAAGGTCTCCGAGGCCTATGTAGAATGCTATAGATGTTTCCTTCAGGAGGACTACAAACTCATTGGCAAGAGCGGGAAGCACCGCCTTGAACGCCTGAGGGAACACTATATGGAACATCGTAGGCATATAGCCGAAGCCTAAGCTTCTGCCCGCCTCTGTCTGACCGTCGTCTATCGACATAATACCGCCGCGGACTATCTCGGCAACGTAAGCACCCGAATTCAGACCGAAGCATATAACGGCAGACAGGAACTTGTTAAGTCCTATAGGCATAAAGATAACGAAGTAGATTATCATTATCTGAACCACAACGGGAGTACCGCGGGTTATGGTAAGATAAACGTTACACAGCCAGTTGAAGAACTTGAGCAGAGGTCCGCGTTTGTTAAGCTTATCATACGTACAACGGACAAATGCAACAAGGAAGCCTATCACGATACCTATAAGCAGAGCAAATATAGTAAGTCTGATAGTTGTCCAGAGACCGTTAAGTATAGTCAGCCATCTGTCGTGCTCGATGAAATTCTTGTGAAAATCTGCCTTTAAGTCATTCCAAGCACGGATAATAGGGGATGACGTATCGGGCTTATCTGCCGTATATCTCATTTCAAGACACTGATTGAAGCCCTTGTTTACGTTGTTGGTCTCTATCTCACGCTCTGTGTCGCTGCCGGGAACGGTATAGGTATTCTTTTCGGATATTTCGTCTCTTACCTTTACGACACCGCCGTATACGGTATCCACGACCTCGTTTGCGGCATAGAGTGTGGGCACAGAGTCAACCTCATAGAAAACTATGGTGCACTTTTCCTCTTTGAGCTCCGCCTCGCTTACAAGATCGGAAAGTCTCTCTTCGAACTCCATCTTGAAATCAAGAGCCGACTTGAACATTGCACCGTTCATCTTCTTGACGTCCGAACTCAAAAATTCATTGTAATGAGGGGACAGAGCTGTATAAGCATCGAGAGTGCTTACAGTACATTCAAGAATGATATCCTTCTCAAGACCGTAGGATATATCATCGACGGTAATGCTGTTTGCATCTGCAATGACCTTTAAGGGCTTGGTCTTCGCCATCTCGTCAAAGGTAGTGTTGACCAACTGCTGCGCTTCCTCTATTGAAATTTCCGCAGCCTGTGAGCTCTGCTTGATGCTGAAAACAGCACCTACGCCAACTGCCGCCACAAGAACTACGGCTATGATAATTGCTATCAGTTTTTTCTTCATCCTTATTGTTATCCTCCGTAAGTATAGAACGCATTAAGCCGTTATCTGAAGGGTAGCCTGCCACCCCTCAGATAACGGTTTAATACAAACTGCAAGGGCAAAGAAGAGTCTTTGCCCTTGCTGTATTATGTATCAAAAATTACTCAGCCTTGATGTACTTAGCAATGATAGAATCGATCGTGCCGTCAGCGGTAAGAGCCTCGAGAGCTGCGTTGATATCGTCGAGAAGGTCTGTGTTGTCCTTCTTAACTGCGATAGCATAGTCCTCAACTGCATAGTCGGTATCGAGAATGGTAAGACCCTCGTTCTCTGCAACAAATGCCTTAGCAGGCTCGTTGTCGATGATAACTGCGTCAACGTCGCCGCCCTTAAGAGCGATAACCGCGTCAGCACCCTTGCCGTACTGAGTTACAAACTCTGCGCCGTAATCGTCTGTAGCGTAGATGTCGCCTGTAGTACCAAGCTGAACACCGATCTTCTTGCCTGCAAGATCATCAAGAGAAGCAATCTCGGAGCCCTCTGCTACGATAACAGACTGAACACCTGTAGCATAGCTGGAGGAGAAGTTGACCTCGAGAAGTCTCTCGTCGGTAACGGTCATACCTGCCATACCGAAATCGACCTCGCCCTGGTTAACAGCAGTGATGATGGAGTCGAACTCCATGTCAACTACTTCAAGAGTGCCGCCGAGCTTTTCAGCGATAGCGGTAGCGATCTCAACGTCGATACCTACGAACTCTTCGCCTTCCTTGTACTCATAGGGAGGGAAAGCAGCGTTGGTACCCATCTTGAATACCTTTGCGTCATTTGCGGGAGCGTCTGCAGTTTCGTTTGCGTCGTTTGCAGGATCCTCTGCGGGCTTGGTGCCGCAAGCTGCGAGGATGCCGAAGCACATTACAACTGCAAGCACAAGTGCTAAAATCTTTGTGAATTTCATTGTTATTATCCTCCAAATAAATAATTATGCATAGATTATAGTACATTTATGCATTATTGTCAAGTCTTTTATGAGAAAACGACCGATATATTCCGTATCCTGCCATACCTCCTGCAACATTGAGCATCAGGTCGTCGGTATCCACGCTTCCGACACGGAGAAGAAGCTGTAAAAGCTCTACCGTAATAATGACACAAATAAACAAAATAAAGATCCGCTTAGCTGACTTATAACGCTTTGTAAGGAAGGGCAGAAACAGACCGAAGGGAAAAAGGAGCATCGTATTGCCGAAAAAATTACGGATATAAAGCCTTACGTTCTTGCCCATAGCCATCTGCTTTATATCGCTTATTATCGTTTCAAAGGGCAGGAGATTACTGTACCTTGTAAAATGCTCGGATATGCTCATACCGCTGTTTCCGCGGTCCCGTACGAACAAAAGCCACAGCGCAAAAGCGGTATATAACAACAATATTATCCACATTGTGATTTTAATACTTTTCTTCATACCAACCCTCCTTGCCGTATTATAACATAATTACGATGATTTGCCAAGCCGTTGTTTACATTATCGACATTGATTTTATAATAAAATAGGTATATACTTTTAAGTTGTGATTAAAAACGTAAGGAGATCAACCGTGAGAAGAGACGACTTAAGAAACGTGGCGATAATCGCCCACGTTGACCACGGCAAGACCACCCTTGTAGACGAAATGTTAAAGCAGGGCGGCGTTTACCGTGAAAATCAAGAAACAGAAGAAAGAGTTATGGATTCCAACGCTCTTGAAAGAGAGAGAGGAATCACCATCCTTGCAAAGAATACCGCAGTACACTATAAAGACAAAAAGATAAATATCATCAACACCCCCGGTCACGCCGACTTTGGCGGCGAGGTTGAGCGTATACTTAAAATGGTTAACGGCGTTATCCTGCTGGTAGACGCAGCAGAAGGTCCCATGCCCCAAACCAGATTCGTTCTTCAGAAGGCTCTTGAGCTTGACCACCCCGTTATCGTTGTGGTAAACAAGATAGACAAGCCTGATGCAAGACTTGAAGAGGTCGAAAACGAAGTCCTTGAGCTTCTTCTTGAGCTTGACGCTACAGGCGCACAGCTTGACTGTCCTATGCTTTTCTGCTCGGGCAGAGCGGGTACCGCATCCCTTTCTCCTTATGAGGAGGGTGTAAATCTTGAGCCTCTGTTTGACACTATAGTTGAATATATCCCCGCACCCGAAGGTGAGGTGGAGGCTGACCTTCAGCTTCTTGTTTCCTCTATCGACTACAACGACTACGTAGGACGTATCGGTATAGGACGTATCGAGCGCGGTATTATAAAGCAGAATCAGGAGGTATATATCTCCAACTACCATACCCCCGACAAGGCTCCCGTCAAGACCAAGATAGTTTCTATCTATCAGTTTGACGGTCTCACCAGAGTTCCGGTTACCGAGGCAAAGATGGGTGACATAGTATGCTTCTCGGGTGCGGCTGACATCACCATCGGTGATACGGTTACATCCTTGACAGATCCTACTCCCCTTCCCTTCGTTAAGATCAGCGAGCCGACCCTTGAGATGACCTTTGCGGTAAACGACAGCCCCTTTGCAGGCAGAGAGGGCAAGTTCGTTACCTCCCGTCAAATAAGAGCAAGACTCTACAAGGAGCTTCTCAAAGACGTTTCCCTTCGTGTTGAGGACGGCGAGACATCGGATACCTTCCGTGTATCCGGCAGAGGCGAAATGCACCTCTCCATCCTTATCGAAACGATGCGCCGCGAGGGTTACGAGCTTTCCGTATCCTCTCCCCGTGTGCTTATGAGAGAGATCGACGGCGTTACCTGCGAGCCTTGTGAGAGAGTTGTAGTAGACGTTCCCGAAATGTATATGGGTCCTGTTATGGAAAAGCTTGGCGCACGTCACGCAGAGCTTCAAGAGATGGCACCTCAGGGCAACCGTATGAGACTTGAGTATATCATCCCCTCAAGATTCTTCTTCGGTTACCGCAGTCAGTTCCTCACAGACACCCACGGTGAAGGTATCATCAACTCAATCTTTGACAGCTACAGACCCAAGCAGGGTGATATTCCCCTTCGTTATACAGGCTCCCTTGTAGCAAGCGAGGCAGGTGAGTCCACCTCCTACGGTCTGTTTAACGCACAGGACCGCGGATCAATGTTCATCGGTCCCGCAACCCCCGTATACGAGGGTATGATCGTCGGTGAAAATCCCAAGCAGGGTGATATCGCAGTTAACGTATGTAAGAAGAAGCAGCTTACCGCTATCCGTTCTGCCGGTGCAGACGAGGCGCTTCGTCTTGTAACACCAGTACGCTTCAGCCTTGAGCAGTCTATCGAGTTCATCACCGATGATGAGCTTATCGAGGTTACTCCCGAAAATATCAGACTCCGTAAAGCTATACTCGATACCGAACTGAGACTTAAGGCTCAAAGCAAAAAGAATAAGGCAAAATAATATTTTGCAGATAAAAGATAAGAGAGAATAGATAAGAGAATTGGTTGGTTTTCGCTTCAGGCGAAAACCTTCCTTTTCTTTCCTCTCTTCACTCTTCTCTCTTCACTGAATGTAAAAAGGTGCCAACGGCACCTTTTTTAATATATAGGAATTTTCTCTATTCCGTGTGGTTTGAATTACTGCGTAAACGGGCGCAGTATGGGTGCGGCGACTCGCCGCTTTTTTACATTCCTATATTTTTAAGCAGTCTATCATTAAATTCCTGAGCGGTATTATATCCCATACGCTTCTGACGGTTGTTGATGGCTGCGATCTCGATGATTACTGCCATATTACGTCCGGGGTGTACGGGGATGGTATTGGAAACAATTTTCAGTCCCATAATGTCGGTGTATTCCTCCTCAAGTCCAAGGCGGTCGTACATCTTGCCCTGCACCCAGGGCTCAAGATTGATAACGAGGTCTATCTTTTCAACGTCCTTTACCGCACCGATACCGAAGATACGCTTGACGTCGATCACACCGATACCTCGAAGCTCTACGTAGTGGCGGATTATCTCGGGGGCAGTACCCGTGATAGTTCTGTCGGACACACGACGAAGCTCTACCGCGTCGTCTGCTATAAGTCTGTGACCGCGCTTTACAAGCTCGATTGCCGTCTCGCTCTTACCTACACCGCTGTCACCCAAGATAAGCACGCCCTCACCGTAAACCTCTACGAGCACACCGTGACGGGTGATGCAGGGAGCAAGATAAACGCTGAGCTTTGAGATGAGCGCCGCCATAAACTCACTTGTGGCACGCTCTGTCTGTAAGAGCGGAATATCAAACTCGTCCACCATCTCAAGCATAGTTTCACAAGGCTCAAGTGAGGTTGAATATACGATAGCTATAGGCTCACGACACATAAACTGTCTGAGTCTTTTCTGTCTCATTTCAAGGGGAAGCTCGGCAAGATAATTATACTCGGACTTACCTATTATCTGGATTCTGGAGGGCTCGAAATGCTCAAAAAAACCTGTCAAGGGAAGTCCGGGTCGGTTGATGTTGGCATTGGAGACCACAACCTCTCTCTCGGGCATATAATAGGTCTTGAGATTAAAATCATTAACTAAGGTCTTTAATAAAACGGTCTGCTTTGCCATATCCTTATTCCTTTCCTGTTAAGAATTTTATTACGCGCTCAACGGCGTCCTTGGAGTCCTTCCAGGGCTCGTTTTCGTATCTGTAATCAAACTTTTTGCAGAACCAGCTTACGTCCTCTCTGAGCTTGTCAAAGTAGGTCATTTCAACTCCGCTTACGGTTTCGTAAAAATCACCGAAACGCTTTTTATGGATATTCTTCTGTCCTGCCTCAATAAATCTGCGGTAATGGTCAAGGCAGAAATAAGGCTGTTTCTTTATCTTGTTTTTAAAGTCCGGATCCTCATCCCAGAGAAGCGCCGCGTTGATAAAAATACGCTCCATTGTATGCTCTATGCGCTCACAGACGTAACAGCTGTCCTTTAATTTTTCTATCCTGCCCACCGCCTTTGAGCCTTTGCCCGAAAAGATCTCGGTGATACCGCCCTTCATATCATTTCTTAATTCGTCAAGGTGGCTCTCTAACATCAACGCCATACCCAGACGGTTTTTCATATTAAACATCTTTTCATAATGCTTATGGCAAAAACCCTTTTCGTTGGTCTGTATACGGGTATCCGGCTCCATCATAGACGCACCGAGGATTAGCTCAAGCTGATCTTTTTCAAATCTTTCGTAGAGATTACAAAAGGGACAGCCGAGGCTGTGATCCTCTCCTGAAGCTTCAAATGCCTCGTTTATGGGTATGGTATAAATTTTCTCAGACATTTTTGTACCTCTCGTAATAGAAAAGATATTGTTGTGAAAGTCCCCTGTAGTTCCCTAAGGTGTTTATATCAAGTCCCTCGGGGTAATATTTTTCAAGAACGCGCTTTATCCATACGTCCACCGGGAAGGTGTCAAGCTTATTTAAACCGAACAGGGCAACACAGGACGCCACCTTAAGTCCTACTCCCTTGATCTTCTGCAATTCGCAAAGGGCTGTATCGGTATCAAGATTCTTTAAGCCTTCAAGGTCAATACTTCCCTCTGCCACCTTGGTTGCGGCATCGTATATGTAGGGAGCGCGAAAGCCTGTTTTCATCTCGCGGAGCTTGTCCACACCTAAATCAACTATAGCCTCGGGAGTAGGAAAAGAGTAGCCGTCCCCGTTTTTTTCACCGCATTCACGGCAGAGAGCTTCAACCAGCTTCTTTATACGTGGAATATTATTATTCTGTGAGATTATAAAGGAAATAAGTGTTTCAAAGGCATCCTGACGAAGTATCCTTATTCCTTTACCCGCCTCGATTGCTTCTTTGATAGTAACGTCCCCGCCAAAACGACCTTCGATATCAATATTCATCATATCATAGTCAAGGTCAAGGGAAAGAAAGCTAAAAAGATTATCGTTAAAGTCGGCTTTTGATGTATTGTATATTCTTACGCTATCTTCACTTTCCTGTGTAAAGCGGTATTTTCTGCCTCGATATATTCCCGATACCCCGCCCTCAGGATCGGGATCAAAACGAAAGCACTGTCCGCAGTCGAAGATCTTTTCTACCGAAAAGCAGGATAATTCACTTAATTCTATGTGGTTTTTATATTCTTTTATTTTCATATTGATTTTTTACAAAGGTCCGAAAGCGGACAGCCATCACACTTCGGCGCTCTTGCAGTACAGTATTCTCTGCCAAACCAAACCATTCTATGGCAAAAATCCACCTGCTTATCCTTGGGGATAACGGGAACAAGAGCCTTTTCCACCTTGTAGGGGTTTTTCTCCCCCTTTGGCGAGAGCCCCATCCTTCCCGAAAGCCTGATACAATGGGTATCGGTAACGATCGACGGAATACGGAATATATCTCCCAAAAGAAGGTTTGCAATCTTACGCCCCACACCGGGAAGCTCAAGCAGCTCCTCCATTGTACGGGGCAATTCTCCGTTATATTTTTCTATTAAAATCTTACAGCAGGCAGAAATGTTTTTCGCCTTGGTCTTATAAAGACCGCAGGGCTTGACAAAATCCTCTATAGTCTGTACCTCTGCTTCTGCCATTGCCTCAAGGGTAGGCAGATGCTTAAACATCTCCTCACAGACGATATTTACCCTCTTGTCTGTACACTGCGCCGATAATATACCCATAACAAGCAGCTTCCAGGGCTCGCCGTTATACTCAAGGGCGCATTCTGCCGAAGGATATATCTGTTCAAGACGTTCTACTATCGCCTTGGCACGTTCTTTTTTAGTCATTGTAGTCGGGAATAGGATCACGAAGCAAAACGTCAAAAATCTTACGGTTCTCGATGATCATACCCAAGCCCTCAATAGCACACTCAGTGGAGTTTGTACATATCTGTACGGGAATTTCAAGATTCTCCTCTATAAGCGTCTTGATGCCGCCGTCAAGAGCTCCACCACCTGTGAGAAGAATACCTCTTTCCTTTACGTTTCTGAGGATCGTCTCGGGAAGCTTCTTCAAAATAGCCGCAATGTTTGCAATCAGATATACCGCAAAGGGCTGCATGATCTCAACAGTCTGAGAGGAGTTGATGGTAAGATCACAGGGAAGTCCGGTAATCAGATCTACACCGACAAAATCATAGTTGCCTATATTGTAGGAGGGGTGCACCGAACCGATGGTCTCACGGATAGTGCACGCCATACGCTCGGTAATGGCAGCGTTATACTCGTTTTTAACATATGCCATTATAGCCTGGTCCAGCTTGTTACAGCCGTACTGCAAAGTACGTGAAAACTTGGTAACACAGCCTTTAACAATGCCTATCTCAGCATTTGCCGCACCGATATCGCAAACCAAGAGCTCCTTTCCGTTGTTAAGGGAGGCTCCCGACCCCATAACACACACTGTGGGAAGATCAACGCATTTTACCGTCTTTGCTCCCGCATCGGAAAACATCTCGACTATTGCGGAGATGTCTGCCCTGCTCTGTCCTCCGTGACAAGCAAAAATAATCTCGGGACGACGTATGCCGGTTTTATTGATAGCGAGCTCAACGATCATCGCCATTCTTTCATAATCGCTGACGTTACCCTGATATATATGGGTAATAAGATCAACTGCGCCGGGGGTCTTGTTGTAAATGTTGATGGCCTCCTGTCCTATAGCCAGAGTCTCCTGAGTATAGGTGTCCACCGCTACAGCATTGGGTTCGCGAACAACTATTCCGTTGCCTGCTTCATAAACGGTAGTAACGTTACTTCCGAGGTTGATTCCTAATGTTCTGCTCATTTCTATCTCCTATATATTAAAGTCTTTTATAAGTATTTCTTTAAGTAATTCTGTCGGTAGTCCTATGACATTGTTGAGGCTACCCTCTACAGCCGAGACAAATTTTCCTGCCTCGCCCTGTATACCGTATGCTCCTGCTTTATCCATTGGATCACCGGAGTTTACGTATTCCCATATTTCATCATCCGTCATATCTCTGAAGATGACCTTTGTTTCATCACAGGCGGTAACGGTTTTTTTGTTGCTTTTTACGGTAATGCCCGTATATACGCTGTGGGCCTGACCCGAAAGGCTCTTTAACATATCAAAAGCGTTCTGCGGGTCTGTGGGCTTACCTAAGATCTCATCTCCTAAAGCAACAACGGTGTCTGCCGCGATAAGAATATCCTTCTCTCCCGTCTGCCCTGTATATGCTTCTGCCTTTCTCTTTGAAAGCAGCTCTACGAACTTGTCGGGAGATAGCTTTTCCGTTATGGTCTCATCTGCATCGGTAGGACAAACCGTCGGGGTTATCCCAAGCTCGCCTAAAAGCTCTTTTCGTCTTGGAGATGCAGAGGCTAAAATATAATTTTTCATTTGATCCTTCTTATTCCGTTATTTTTTGGTGTATGCTTTTCGTATGCCGAAATTACCGCCTTTACCTCTTCTCTCGTTTCGGTGGAAAAGATGAAGTGGCGGTTATTGATAAATGCGTTTTTCAATTCCTTTTCACGGTCAAGCATATATGTGACCTGTGAATTGAAAAGTATATCCCTTCCCGACTCGGTTATAACAGAAAATCTTGCATTCTTACGGTCGCGAAGCTCCTTTGTTCCAAGTCTCTTTTCAAGAAGCATAAGGGGCTGTGCACCGTAGATGATGACCGACTTCTGTAATATTATATCCCTTATCTGTGCTAAAGTAAGCTCGGGGGAAAGGATCACATCCTCTATACCCAACTCAAGTAAAGCCGCAGCAGAGCGTGAATTAAAGGCATTGAGCCTGAAATCTCCGTGGATATGAGCTCCGCTCTTCCTTGCGATATCAAGCTGTCCGATATTGGTCAGCATAATATGCTCGGGAGATAGTTTTTTTATTTTTTCTATAACTCTTTCCTTGTCACGGTCATAGATAACGGGAGGCAGGAGAACTCCGTTTGCCTTTTTGGGGTCATATAAATCAAGAGGCAGATAAACTACGTCAAAGGGGTGCTCCTTTGGGATAGTATCGGGATTATAAAACCTTGCGGACAGACACCTTTTAGCTTTTTCCTTCGGGTAATCGGATAAAGTGATCTCACCGTCAAAGCATCTGTTATACGGTGGAATTTCTTCCCTTGGCTCGGCTTCGGTCTGCTTTTTTGAAGAACGGTAGGTGGCGGCCTTGTCCGCTTCGCTTCTGATACCGTTCATTGCCTTTGAGATCTTACCAACATAATATCCGTCGGTAAAGCCGCTGCGGGAAAATAGATTTTCAAGCTCCTTTATTTCAGCCGGAGTTGCGGCTCTTTTTTCATCAAGGAGACGGCGGTATATACGGGTAACGCCATATACGTAGTCGGGACTCTTCATACGTCCCTCTATTTTAAGTGAACGTACTCCCATATCAATAATTTCGGGAATATGTGCAGCCAGACACATGTCCTTGATACTTAAGGGATACCCTCCGTTATACTGCATACGGCAGGGCTGGGCGCAAAGGCCTCTGTTGCCGCTTCTGCCTCCTATAAGCGAGGACATAAGGCATTGTCCCGAGTGGCTGACACATATAGCTCCGTGAATGAATATTTCAATATCAATGGGAGAACTCTTGCAGAGATACGCAATATCCTCTCTTTTCATCTCACGGGCGGTAACCATACGGCTAAAGCCCATATCAGCCATAAGCTTGGCCGCTTCAAGGTTATGACCCGACATCTGGGTAGAGCCGTGCAGCTCAAGGTCGGGAAAATGTCTGTGTATCTCACGGGCAAGACCCATATCAGCACAGATTATCGCATCAACACCCGCAAGGTAAAGCTCCTTGATATATTCAAGCGCTTCCTTCATCTCACGGTCGAGTATAAGAATATTCACCGTAACGTGAAGTCTGACTCCTCTTTTGTGACAATAATCTGCCGCTTCTTTTATCTGTTCGATCGTAAAATTGGTGGCGTTTATACGGGCATTGAATGCTGAGCCGCCTATATATACCGCATCCGCCCCTGCGGCAACTGCGGCACGCAGCGCCTCGGGTGAGCCTGCGGGTGAAAGTAATTCGGGCAACATATTTTTTCCTTACTACTTGTAAAATCATTTGTAAAGTGCTACAATGGTATATACATAATCATTATATTATATTTTAATCAATATGAAAAGACCTTTCGACAAAAAAATTAAAATTTTTAGGATAAAGTTATGAAAACGGTAACAAATGCAAAAAGAATAGTGTTCAAGGTAGGCTCATCCACCCTTACCCACGAAAACGGAAAGCTGAATCTCCGCCGTATCGAAAAGCTGGTAACAGTCCTCTCCGATCTTAAAAATATGGGCAAGGAGGTAGTCCTTGTTTCCTCGGGTGCTATAAGTGCGGGCTGCGGCAGAGTCGGTGCACAGCGTCCCGACGATACCCCCGGCAAGCAGGCTATGGCGGCAATCGGCCAAAGCGAGCTTATGAGGGTATACGAGCATTATTTCTCTATGTTCGGTCAGGTGATAGGACAGATACTTATTACCAAAGAAGAAATAGACAACCCCAAAGTAAAGCAGAACGCTCACAACACCTTTGACAGACTTTTGTCTATGGGCTGTATACCGATAGTTAACGAAAACGACTCTATGTCCTTTGAGGAGATCGAGTTCGGTGACAACGATACCCTTTCCGCTGTGGTTGCTACCATCTGCTCGGCAGATTCTCTTGTTATCTTAAGCGATATAGACGGTCTTTATGATGCAGACCCCAGATCCAATCCCGATGCTATGCTTATCCCCGTGGTTACAGAGCTGACCGATGAGATCATTGCCTGTGCAGGCGGTGCCGGCTCAAACAGAGGAACAGGCGGGCTTGTCACCAAGCTCCACGCGGCAGAAATAACTATGCCTGCCGGAATACCTATGTACATAGTCAACGGAAACGATCCTGCAATACTATACGACCTTTGCGAAGGCAAAAAACGCGGAACCTATTTTGCGCCGCAAAATTAACTATTCACCATTCACTATTCTCTATTCACTATTCACTAATTGTATACACTGCACCTATTAAGGAAAACAAAGATGAACTACAACAACAGTCCTTTACTTGAAAAATCATTGAAATTTGCATCAAGAGTAGTAAAACTATACAAATACCTACACGACAGCAAAAAGGAAACTATTATTTCAAAACAATTGTTAAGAAGTGCCACATCCATAGGTGCCAATGCTAATGAAGCAGCATATGCTTTGAGTAAATCTGATTTCATATTCAAATTACATATTTCTCTTAAAGAATGTGCAGAGACAGAATATTGGTTGAGACTTCTTGAAATGTCCGATTATATCACTGAAGAAGAAGCACAGTCAATAATAAATGATTGTTTAGAAGTAAAAAGAATCTTAGTAGCCTCATTAAATACAGCTAAATCCGAAAATAAAGATAGTGAATAGTGAATGGTGAATAGAGAATAGTGAATAACCGAAAAAAGATTGGAGAAAGCCATGAGTTATATTGAAAATATATGTAAACTGACAAAAAAGGCAGCGCCCAGCATTGCAAGAAAGAGCGAGGTCGAAAAGAACGCTATCCTTCTTGACATCGCCGATGCAATAGAGGCAAATGAGGCGGAGATCATAAAGGCAAACGAGCTTGACCTTGAAAATGCGGATAAGAACGGTGTTCCCAAAACTATGCTCGACCGTCTTAAGCTCACGTCCGAGCGTATCAAGGGTATCGCGGATGCGGTAAGAGAAATAGTAGCTCTGCCCGACCCCATCGGCAAGGGCGAGGTATACACCAACCGCGACGGCTTGCAGATAAAAAAAGTCCGTGCGCCCCTCGGTGTTATCGCGATAATTTTTGAGGCAAGACCCAACGTAACCTACGATGCGGCGACTCTCTGTCTCAAGAGCTCCAACGCAACGCTTTTGCGCGGCGGCAAGGAGGCAATAAACTCCAACCGCTGTGCGGTAAAGATAATGCAAGAGGTATTAAAAAAGCACGGTGTTGACGAAAATGCAATTACGCTTGTTGACGATATTACCCGTGAGGGTACCACCGAGCTTATGCAGATGCGTGAGTACGTAGACGTGCTTATCCCCCGCGGCTCTAAGGGTCTTATACAGAGCGTTGTAAAGAATTCAAAGATACCTTGTATCGAGACAGGTGCGGGAAACTGTCATACATATATCGAAGCCGATGCAGATCTTACAATGGCGGTCAAGGTTGCGGTCAATGCCAAGGCTCAGAGACCCTCTGTCTGCAACGCTATGGAGACTCTGCTTGTACACAAGAATATTCTTGCAGAGTTCCTGCCTATGCTTGAGGAAGCAATGACAGCCGTTAACGTAGAGCTGCGCTGCTGTCCCGAGTGTGCAAAATATATAAAGAACTGTGTTCCCGCAACAGAAGAGGATTACGAAACAGAATATAACGACTACATTCTTGCAGTTAAAGCGGTAGCCGATATAGACGAAGCAATAGAGCATATAAATCACTACGGCACAGGCCACAGCGAGGCTATTATAACAAGCAGCCTTACCCTGTCGGATAAGTTCCAACGTGAGATCGATGCGGCGGCAGTTTACGTAAACGCCTCCACCCGCTTTACCGACGGCGGAGTTTTCGGACTGGGCGCCGAGATAGGTATATCCACCCAGAAGCTCCACGCAAGGGGACCTATGGGTCTATACGAGATGACATCCACAAAATATCTGATAAACGGAAACGGACAGACAAGATGAGAGAAGTAATACTTTGTAAATACGGTGAAATTATATTAAAGGGCGCAAACAAAAGCTGGTTTGAGGGTATCCTTATCCGTGATATGCGTAAGAGACTTGCCCGCTACGGTGAATTTGAGGTAAGATACGCGCAGTCTATAGTATACGTTGAGCCCCAAAATGAGGACTGTGACATAGACGGCGCATTTGAAGAAGCAAAAAGAGCCTTCGGCTTTGCTTCCATCTCCCGTGCCGCAGTTGTAGAAAAGAATATGGACGCTATCTGCGAGTGCGCCAAGGAATATCTTCCTCAGCACCTTTTCGGTAAAAAAACCTTTAAGGTTGAGGGCAAGCGCTCGGACAAGCGTTTTCCCCTTACATCCCCCCAGATATCCGCAGAGGTTGGCGGTGCCATCCTTGAAGCTATGGGCGGCAGAATAAAGGTTGACGTAAATAACCCCGACGTTACCGTCAGGGTTGAGATAAGAAACGATCTTGCATACATAAACTCCGGTAGCCACAGAGGTGCAGGCGGTATGCCCATCGGCACCAACGGCAAGGGCCTTCTGCTCCTCTCCGGCGGTATCGACAGCCCCGTGGCAGGCTATATGATAGCCAAGCGCGGCGTTATAGTTGAGGCTCTGCACTTTGAGAGCTTCCCCTACACAAGCGAGAGAGCAAGAGAAAAGGTACTGGAATTAGCCGAACTTGTGGCAAAGCATACAGGAAGAATGAGAGTTCATATCATCTCCCTTACCAAGATCCAGGAGGAGCTTGTAAAGCACTGCGAGGAGGACTATTTTACCCTTCTGCTCCGCCGCTTTATGATGAAATTAGCTACAAGAGTGGCAAAGGAAAAATACTGTAACGCTCTTATTACAGGCGAAAGCCTCGGTCAGGTAGCAAGCCAGACCATGAAGGCACTTGCGGTTACAGATGCGGTAACCGACCTCCCTGTTTTCCGTCCCTGTATCGGTATGGATAAGGAAGACATCGTGACTATCGCACGTAAGATAGACACCTACGAAACCTCTATCCTTCCCTACGAGGATTGCTGTACCGTATTTACCCCCAAGCATCCCCGCACCCAGCCCGAGATCGAAAAGGTTGAGGCACAGGAAAAGAATCTCGACGTAGATGCACTCTTAGAGGATGCGTATTCGACGTTGGTAACCCATGACGTTAGAGTATACTGCTAAATTTGTATAAAAAGAAGGTCTTTCGACCTTCTTTTTTGTTATATAGGAAATTGCTTCAAATCGGGCACTGAAAAAACAGTTAAAACTGTAGAAGAGTCTCGATTATCGGTGCGGGCCGGCGCCCGCTTTTTTGCGTTATTTCAATTCGAGGTATTTTAAAAGCAGAACACATGCCTCGGCCCTGGTGACTCCGTCACGGGGTGCAAGCTTATCACCTCTGCCGACGATAAGCTCTGTCTCAACAGCCCATGCCATTGCATCCTTTGCCCAAGGCGAAACCTTTGCGGCATCACTGAAGGAGTCAAAACTTGCGTTTGCTTTGGGGGAGTTTTGCATCCTGTAGAGCATCGAAACAAGCTGTTCGCGGGTGACATTTTGGTTGGGATACGTGCCGTCAGACACTCCCGACTCCATTGCCCAAGCTTGGTATTCGCTGTACCAGAGCTTTTCGCCCTTGTCGGCGCTTGATCCTGCAATTCTTGCAAGCACCGCCCAAGCCATGGCTCTGGTCATTGTACCGTTGGGTGAGAACTTATCCTCGCTTGTTCCTACAAACAGCCCCTTGTTATAGGCATTGTAAATGCTGTCATAGAACCAGTGTGCAGGCTTTACGTCGGTAAAGGGCAGGGTCTTTGCCACAGCCTTATGGCTGAAGGTCATTTCGTGAAGTGCAAAGAGTATATCGTCGGAGTAAAGTCCCTCCTGATAAATTTCAACCGCAATGATATTTCCTCTTTCCTTTAAGTTAAGTTCAGAAATGACCTCGGGATCCTCTATTACGATATTGTAGTATGCACCGTTTTCGCTGTAAATTCCCTTATGCGAACCGTTGCAATAGCCTGTATAAAAGCCCTCACGAAGCATAGTGCCCACTGTTGTAAGTTCAACTCCGTTTATAAAAATGCTTGCTCCGTCGTCTATGGTCATTTCAAGGACTATGCGGTCAATGTTTGCGGGATCCTTTACGTCAAAGCTGCTGCGGAAGAAGAAGTTGGGGACGTTATCCCCTTCCTCGTCACTGCCTACGGGATAATATTGACCGAGGAGTGTTTCGGGGATGATACCGTGATGATCGCCAAGCTCGCCGTTGATGGCACCAAAGGGACCCTTTGCCTCCTTCCAGCCTGTGGTATCAAAGTCTGCCTGTGCCCACTCATGTGTTCCGTTGACATAGATATCGTCAAGAGTTCCGTCCTCAAGATAGGTCCAGACATTGTCACCGTTCACCTGACCGTCAACAATATATGGTATAAATCTTGCCTTCTTTTCGGCTCTGTTGCCTTGGGCATCGGTGACACTGTAGGTGATAACTCTTTCTCTTGTGGGGTCAAGACTGCCGCTTACCGTAATTTTGTCGGTGAGGTTACCGTCGTTTATGTCATAAGCACGGGTGTTGTAAAGCAGGTCCACATCCTCGCCGGCATAATAATATACCTCTTCGGGTACGGTAAGCTGAGGAGCAGCGGTGTCTTTTTCTGTATCACGGCGGATAACGAAGAAATCTGCAATATCGTTGACATCACTTGTGGGGGTGACACGGTGTACGGTAAAGGTAAGAGACTCCGGGGTTACGTCCACCTTTGTAACATATGGGATCTCCTCCTGCTTTAAGAAGGCATCATATCCCAGCTCGCTGTCGTTCATTTCATCAAAGGAAAAGCCTGCGGCGGGATTTTGAGTTATATAGCAGATATCTCCCTCACCCTTGAGGGTATAGCTTCCGTAGGGGTCATCACCTACGGGAGTGTAAAGATCGGGGTCATCGATTATGGTGGCACCGTTGATCATATAGGTTCTGGTATAGATATGATCGTGTCCCGCAAGTACAGCGTCAACACCCATCTCCGAGAATTTTATTCCGTATGCCTCACGAAGTCTTCTCCACGAGCTTGAATAAGATTCGCCTCCTGCGTAGAAGGACTGGTGGAAGGAAACTATGGTCCAGAGGGGTTCACCGTAGGTGGCAGTGTACTCTGCGATCACATTTTCCATATAGGGCACGTGGAGGTCAATATCGTCGTTGTTCATATTGAGATTGATAAAGAGAACACCGTCGTGTGCGACCCAATAGTTACCGCCCTGATCACCTGCTTCGGTCAGGCTTTGGGGATAAACGTCGGTATAGGTAAAATATTCGCTGTAAAGGGTAGCGCCGTCATCGTGGTTGCCAAGGACACCCATGATAGGCAGACCACGAAGCACGTCGGGCTTTATAAATTCCTCGTACTCGGAACGGTCGTAGCAGTAATTTACGTGATCGCCTAAAGTCAGCATAAACTCAATATCATCGCCGAACCAGTTGCGAACGTGGTTAAGTGTGATATCCCAGTTATGGGTATCATACTTGGAATCTATCTGGGGGTCGCCTGCGGCAATAAAGGAGAAGCTGTTATCGCCAAAGCTGCCTGTGGAAAGTGTGTAGAGCTTGGACCAGCCGTAGGTATCACTGCCCACACGGTAGAGATAATCGGTGTCAGACTCAAGGTCTGTGATAACTCCGCGGCATGCGCCGCCTCTCTTTTTGGCGGTGGAAGCAAAACAGTCTGCGGGCATATTTCCGTCCTTGACCTCAGAGGCCTTTGCCCACTGCACTTGCTGTGCCCCCGTATCCTCGGAATGCCAGGTCAGATTATAGCTTTTTTCATCCCTGCCCACGTTGACTATAACGTGTTCACCGTTCCTACCCTTGGGGTCAAGAAGGGATGCGGCAGACACTGCCGTCGGCAGAAGCATGGAAAAAATCAGCACGAACACCGTAAGGTATAAAAATGCGTTTTTCTTTGTTCTGTTCATGATCTTTCTCCTTTTCGGATAAGTGATTTGCTGATTTAAGTATATAATATTTCCCCTGCTTTGTCAATTAATATAGGCAATCGAAATAATATCCCCTATGACGGTTGAAAAAAAGCTATCACGAAAATCGTGATAGCTTTTTATTAATTTAATTAACCAAGTCTTGCCTCAAGTGCAGCAAGCTCCTCGTGAAGCTCTGCGGGAACTCTGTCGCCGATCATAGCGTAGAACTCCTTGATGTTCTCTACGTCTTCCTTCCAGGAAGCGGTGTCAACACGGAGAAGCTCCTTGATGGTGTCGAGGTCGATGTCAAGACCCTCGATGTTGATGTCCTCAGCCTTGGGAACAAAGCCGATAGGAGTTTCAACTGCGTCTACCTTATCCTCACATCTTGCAAGGATCCACATAAGAACACGCATATTGTCACCAAATCCTGGCCAAATGAAGTGGCCTTCGTCATCGGTACGGAACCAGTTAACGTGGAAGATCTTGGGAGCGTTGGGGATCTTGTGACCCATATCAAGCCAGTGCTTGAAGTAGTCACCCATATCGTAACCAACGAAGGGTCTCATAGCCATGGGGTCACGACGAACAACGCCTACTGCACCTGCAGCAGCTGCTGTTGTCTCGGAAGCCATGATGGAACCAACGAAGGTACCGTGCTGCCAGTTCTTTGACTGGTATACCAGGGGAGCAGTCTTTGCACGTCTGCCGCCGAATACGATAGCAGAGATCGGAACACCTGCGGTAGAATCGAACTCGGAGGAGATGCAAGGACAGTTCTTTGCAAGAGCGGTAAATCTGGAGTTGGGATGAGCACCCTTTTCGCCACATTCGGGATCCCAGGGCTCGCCCTTCCAGTTCATAGCGTTCTTAGGAGGATTCTTATCAAGGCCTTCCCACCAAACGGTATTGTTCTCGAGGTTGTGAACTACGTTGGTGAAGATGGTGTCTCTCTTTGTTGTGAGAAGTGCGTTTGGGTTGGACTTCATATTAGTACCGGGAGCAACACCGAAGAAACCGTTCTCGGGGTTAACTGCCCAGAGTCTGCCGTCCTTACCAACTCTAAGCCATGCGATATCGTCGCCTACGCACCATACCTTATAGCCCTTCTTAGCGTAAACTTCAGGGGGAATAAGCATTGCGAGGTTGGTCTTACCGCAAGCGGAGGGGAATGCAGCGGAGATGTACTTAACGTCGCCGTCGGGACCCTCGATACCGAGGATAAGCATATGCTCAGCCATCCAGCCCTCTTTTCTGCCGAGGTAGGATGCGATACGGAGTGCGAAGCACTTCTTACCGAGAAGAACGTTTCCGCCGTAACCGGAGTTAACGGACCAGATGGTGTTGTCCTCGGGAAAATGAACGATATATCTCTTCTCCTCGTCAAGCTCTGCTCTTGCGTGCAGACCCTTGATGAAGTCAGCGGAGTCACCGAGCGCGTCGATAACTTCCTTACCGGCTCTGGTCATAATAAGCATATTGAGTACAACGTAGATAGAGTCGGTAAGCTCAACACCGATCTTTGCAAAGTCGGAGCCTACTACACCCATGCTGTAAGGAATTACGTACATGGTCTGACCCTTCATAGAACCCTTATAAAGCTTGGAGAGCTTCTCGTAGCATTCCTGGGGATCCATCCAGTTGTTGATGTTACCTGCATCCTCCTTCTTAGAGGTACAGATAAAGGTTCTGTGCTCTACACGGGCAACGTCGTTAACTGCAGTTCTGTGAAGGTAGCAGTTGGGAAGAAGCTCCTGGTTGAGCTTGATCATTTCGCCTGTTTCAAAAGCCTGATCGAGAAGGGCGAGTCTCTGTTCCTCGCTTCCGTCGATCCAAACAATATTGTCGGGCTGTGTCATAGCTGCCATCTCATCGATCCAGCTAAGAACGTGTTTATTATTGGTCATAGGGATACCTCCTAAATAATTTATCAATATCTAAAATCAAATCCATTGTACCTTATTTTACCGCAAAATGCAATAGAATTATGTGAGCAATTCACCCTTTTTACAAATTATTAAATATTTCAAGGGGCTCGCCCCTTGACCCGAAAATCGCATATTCTTCAGTTGAAACCCAACACTATCACACGAGGGTGAGGTTTCATATATACAATATGCTATTTGCTCCTGACCCGAAAATCGCATACTGTTCAGCTAAACCCGAATACGATCACACGAGGGTGAGGTTTCATATATACAATATTCTATTTGCTCCTGACCCGAAAATCGCACACTGTTCAGCTGAAACCGAATACAATCACACGTGGGTAAGGTTTTTATATAAAAATGCCTTTCGGGAATATTCTTCCCGAAAGGCTTCCTTAATTTTGCATTTTTCATTGCGACAGTTTGCGTTCCGCAAACTCCTTGCATAATTCCACCAACCGTATCAAAGATACGGGGTGTCATGGATTTGCATTTTGCATTACAACCGCAAGTTGTGCAAACTGCTCGAGAGACAGCTTTTCACCGCGGACATTGGCATCAAGACCTATTGAGGTTATAAACTCTGCAAGCTGAGATTTGTTATACTGTGAAAACTCACTGCCGAGAGAATTGACCAGAGTTTTTCTGCGTTGTGAAAAGGCACCACGGATGACCTTCATCAGCATTTTTCGGTCACAATCCACGGGAGGCTCCTTGTAAAAGTCGATCCTCATTACCGCAGAGTCCACCTTGGGCATAGGTATAAAATTACCCGCAGACACGTCAAAGAGCTTTTTGCACTTTCCGTAATAAGAAAGGGAGGCGGAAATAGATCCGTATTCTGCCGTACCGGGAGCGGCACAGAGACGCTGTACTACCTCCTTCTGTATCATTACGGTAACAGACTCAAAGGGTGCGCCAGACTCTGCCAATGCCATAATGACGGGAGTAGTGATATAATACGGAAGATTGGCACATACACTTACGGTAGCGCAGTCGCTGAATTCTTCTTCTATAAGCCTTTTGATGTCCACCTTCATTACGTCGGTGTTTATTATCTTTACATTGTCAAATTCGGCAAGGTTCTTCGTGAGCAGGGGAATGATGGTATCGTCGATCTCAACGGCAACCACCTTTTTTGCCCGCTGACACAGCTCGTAGGTCAGAACGCCCAGACCCGGGCCGATCTCAAGAACACCCTCTGCAGCATTATCTGCAATACGCTGTACAACGCTTTCGTTTGTAAGAAAGTTCTGCCCGAATTTCTTTTTAAAGTTGACGGAGTATTCCTCCATCTGTGATTTGATATATGATATGTCGGTAAGTTTCATTCTTCTCTCCTATAGTAAGCCTGTAACTATAATACCACATTAACCTCTTTTACGCAATAGCATTTTGTAAATGCTTGACAAACGGAAGAAATGATGATATAATCAATAGGCTTGCTAGAGTGGCGCAGTCGGTAGCGCAATTGATTCGTAATCAATAGGTCGTGGGTTCGAATCCCATCTCTAGCTCCAAAACAAAACCGCTTCATCTAAGCGGTTTTTTCTTTTAATTATTCACTATTCATTCTCCAAACATCAAGGCTTCGACTCCCTTCGTATCACAAAAGAAAAACAGGCACCTTGTGGCACCCTCCGTAAGGAAGGTGCCACAAGTGGTAGCTCTTGTATCTAAACTGAATAATTGATTTCTTTAAGCGGTGTAGCCTTTGGTTATGCCGTTTTTTATTGTTACACACCTTTTCAAAGTGTGTAACCCACTATGACACTTTCAAGGAAAAGATGTCAGTGGGTTCTATGAGAACATAAAACCCGCCGTAAATCAAGAATTTACGACGGGTTTTTGAATATTTTTTGGATTTGTGGGGAAACTAATAGGTTTGCGTTATTAATCATCCATTGTGATTTTAGGTAATCTCTTTGCAACTTCTTCTACAAAAGATTTTGTCCCTTTTAATGATATTGTCTCCCTTGTTGGTTCATTTTCTGATGAAGAATTATCGCCGCTTCGAACCAAATCCGAAGCATTACCTCCGTTGAGAACAATGGTTTCACCTTCAAAGAGAGCTTCAATATCTTCTTTTGAGACAGTATGCTTGCTCATATATTTTTCGATTTTCGATTCAATATCATCAGGGGTGTCAACACTATCTCCACGTATCCAGCCAACTGCAGGAAAATCTTGAATACAGCGGTTGAGTGAAATTGCAACGGC
>JAFQDF010000001.1 GCA_017416185.1 Clostridia bacterium | reverse complement strand
CCTGCGGTAAGACCGTCGATGACTATCTCGCCGTTGGCATCAATAGAATCAGCCTTCTTGTACTGTGAACCGGGTGCGTTCTTTATATTGTTAGCCGTGGTATACTTACCCGGAGCGTATCTGATGATATAAAGATCGTCAAGATCACCGAAGGTTATTGTATTGCCCTCAAGAGTATAAGTAGGCACCTTCTGTTCTACGTTATAGTAATAGAAGTGCTTGTAGCCGTTATTGTACTCTACGATAAGGGTTACCTCACCTTCATCACGGTACTGGATCATATAGGAGTCTGCGTTCTTTATATCGTTCTTATTGGAGAAGTTACGGACTCCCGTTGCCGCCTTGATCTCTGATACAGATTCATAGTGTCCGTATGCGGTACGGATGATCTTGATATCGGGAATATTGGTTACGGTTACCTGTAATCCGTTTTCCTTGAACTCGGGATAGTCAACGGTAAGGGTATGATGGATAACGTCAAACGTTCCGTCGTTATATCTTATAAGCACGGTATAAGGACCGGGGTTGGTCATAGTGTAGCTGAAATCGTGGGTGGTCTTTGCATAGAGGTCAAGCTTATTTGCAGATGCCTGATACTTAAAGCCTGTAGATGCCTTGATCTCGCTGTAAGAGTTGAATGTACCCTCGGCAAGCCACATATCCTTATAGTTTTCAGCGTAATCCTTTACGGTCATCTTAACACCGTAGGACTCAACGTAAGGAGTTATATCGTTTATCTCTGTGTAGAGGAAGTAGGAGCTGCCGTCGTTAAGTCTTACCCAGAAGGTGTATTCTCCCATCCAGGGAAGATCGTAGGTCATTACACCGTCTGCGGTGTACTTTGCTACCGTTGCGGCATCCATAGTTACATTCTTCTCTGCCGCCTTTACCTCGGAGCCTGTGGTGTAGTGTCCGATGGCAAATCTGATTTCCTTAATATTCTCAAGACCATCAATAGTAACAGTATAGTTATCCACGCCTGCAATAAGAGGAGCGTCTGCGGAAAGCATAGGAATTTCCTGTGTCTCGGTAGCACCGCATACCGTACAGGTTCTGGTCTCGATACCGACCTCGGTGGTAGTGGGAGCCTTGGTCTCGACCCAAGCACCGAAGCTGTGATCTATTACAGGAATGCTCTCTGTATAGGAGTCACCGCAACGCGAACAGGTATAAGTTATCACACCCTCTTCGGTACAGGTAGGAGCCTTGGTTACCGATGTGTAATCGTGACCGAGGGCAGGAATGGTAGTTGTTACTGTATCGCCGCAGCGTGAGCAGGTCTTTACCGTCTTTCCTGCTGCTGTACAGGTTGCCTCGGTTGTCGTGGTTGTGTAGTTATGACCGAGAGCTGCTATTGCTTCGGTATAGCTGTTACCGCAGGAACACTTATACGTTCTTACACCCGCCTCTGTACAGGTCGCTGCCTTGGTGACAGAGGATGTATAGCTGTGAGTATGTGCAGTCCACTGTGCCTGGAGGGTTATATCTGCACCGAATGTATAGGGCTGTGTTCCCCAGGAACCCGTCCAGAGATCGGACGTGCCTGCAAGCATATTCTTCCAGCCTGCAAACTCGTAACCGCTTCTTGTAGGAACGGGGAAACCTCCGATAACGTCAACGAATTTTTCGTCAGCCAGAAATTCGTAGGTGGTGGAATAACCGGAGGGCATCGTACCGCCGTTTACGTCAAAGGTAAGTGTGTATACAGTTTCGGTCTCTTCGACAAGCTCTGCATAAGCAAGGCTGAGCCATACGCTCTGACCGTTGTAGATGCAGTTGCCCCATCTACCGCTGACCGCAGTTATCTCAACCACGGTTCCCTTGGCAACAGAGCCGAGAGAATCATAAGAGGTAC
This sequence comes from Clostridia bacterium, assembly GCA_017416185.1. GTDB lineage: Bacteria > Bacillota > Clostridia > Oscillospirales > CAG-272 > RGIG7300. Next base: position 29,009 of record JAFQDF010000001.1, on the reverse strand, counting down.
CGGGACCTGCACGGAGGGTGAGCCAGCTTGCGGTGGTGGAATATGTACCTGTAGGATAATCACCTGCATTAAGTGTCCATACCGCCTTAAAGGTTACATTCTCGTTTACCGAGAAGGTATCGCTCATATTAAGAGTATAACCGTACTTTTCGTTATACCAGCCTGTAAGAGTATAGCCCTCCTTGGTGGCTGCAGGCATAGAACCGATAGCCGCGCTGTAGGTCTGACCTACGGAGATACCGTATGAAGCAGAACCCGAAAGCGTACCGCCGTTGGGGTCAAAGGTAACAGTATAGCTGCCGGTATCCGGTGTGCTTGAGCCGGTGCTCCAATGAGCGTAAAGTGTTCTTGAAAGCACGTTGGTTACAACACTGTCGGAGGTGATCTTTGTTCCGCCGCTTGCCGCGGTATACCATCCGTCAAAGGTATAGCCTGCACGGACAGGGGTAGGCATAGAGCCGTAATAGCTGTTACGTACGGCATATTTTTTAGCCTGAGTGTTGGTACCGCCGTTAGCGTTGAAGGTGACGGCCTGCATAGAGGGTGCAGATGCCGCCGCTAACGTATTTGCCTCGTCAAGCGTAGAGGCAAGACGTGCGCTTCTGAGAATTACGTAGTCACCGTTCTTGACGGTTACTCCGTTTGCGGGGAACAGATACTGCAGACGGAAGGTGTTAAGCGTGCCTGTATATGCCGTGTTGGAAGCGGGATTGATAATATACTTACCGAATCCTGTATTGTTATTGGCATTGTTAAAGCCAATAAATGTAGTCGTGCTGACACCCTTACGGCTTCCCGACGTATGATAGAGCGCCTGGAACTGCACTGTGCTTGCATCCGCCGTAACTAAAGACATATCAAGCACAAGGTAAGGACAGTCGGAGGTGGGAATATTATAATGATATTCGCCCGAAAGTGCAGAATTGGCATTTGCACTGGTACCGTTGGGAAGACCGTAGCTTATAGATACCGTAGGACCGTTAAGAAAATCCTCAACCTTGATCTTTGCGCCCGAAGCGGTCTTTTCGATCTTACTCTCCGCAAAGTTTGTCAGCAGCATAAACGCATCGTCTGTTGCAAAGTAAAGGTTGGTAAGGTCTATAGTATCGTCGGGGAACTTAAGATCATACTTACCGATATTGGTCTTCTTGGGGCCTGCGGAAAGAATAACAGAGTTTACTACGCTTCTTGCAGAACCGTCTGTGGGATTGTTGATAACCGAGTAGCTGCCGGAGGAGCCAAGCTCAACCATAGTGGTAGATCCGCCGCCGTCAAGAATGAAAGCGGTATTAAGGTCCATATCGTCGGCAAAATCCCAATAGTCATTGAAATCCATACCGCCGCGGCTGCCTGTAGTACCCAGATCATCCGTAATGAATACTACCTTACCGTCGTTCTTGATACCAACGATGGTAGAGGGATAGTTGGTAGTGGTACCTGTCTCCCACTTTGCGCCGTCAACAACAAAGGGCATATGTCCGCCTACCGCACAGTATACGTTCTGCCAGCCTGCGGTGTTTCTGCCGTATCTCTCGGTAACGGAGAAGTTAAGTGTTACCGAGTTGCCTACCGCAAAGCTGTTGAGAAGCAGGGTCTTTGTGCCTCTTGCGGTAAGAATAATGCGGTTAGCCTGCATTGTAGGATTGGTGGAAGTAGAGGAGGAATAAATACCTGTAACGGTACCTGTTATAGATGCACCGTGCTTAACTGTATAGTCAGAGGGTACGTCAATAACAACCTCGTATGCATCCGAAAGTGCATAGTTGTTGAGACAGCCCTTATCCGAGTATACAACCAGTGCGTTATTGGCGGGAAGTCTGTTAAGACCGTCAGCCGCTATCGTGCTGCCCCCGGAGTTGTTGGTGATAGAGATGTCAAGCTCGGGACAGCCGATCATAGGAACGCTGTCGTTAGTCATACCAAAGGACCAGAACTCGCCCTCAAAGGGTGTTTCCTGCTGCATATAAGCGGAGCAAACGATCTCTCCGTTATATACGTTAAAGCCGCGGGGAAGTGTAAGACCGCTTGTAACAACCGCATCAGAGTATCCGCCGTAGGAGGTGCCGGAACCCTCTACACGGGAATGTGCATAGGTGGTCATCCACAGGTCACCGTTGATAGCGGCAATAGCAGTCTTGCCCTGACCGTTAGTGGAGTTGAAGGATGTAACTGTGTTCAGGGTAGACTTAACCTGATTGGCATAATCACGGGTGTTGGTAACATCAACATGAAGATCCGCCTGTGCGGGGTCAAATTCTACAATGTTGAAGCTCTCCACCTCATACTTTGAGGAAGAAGAGGTCTTTATAGTGGTGCGGGTAACACCGTTATAAAGAGTTCTTGAGGTTCTTGAGGTTTCACCGTTGAGCTTGGAGGCTATGGTGGAAGCAGCGGTCGTGTCTGCCGTATACTCACCTGTCACTCTGTCTGCGAAGCTCCACATATTGAACATAGGAACTATCATCAGCACCAGAAGAAGCATAGCCAAAATACGCTTAAAGTTCATAGTGATATATCCTTTCTTTAAATTAAATTACATTCACTGTAATAATATTATACCATTAAACCGTTGATTTTTCAAGATTTAATTTTACAAGGGCTTTTTTGATATTTTGGAATAATGTCTGGGGTACTGTACGGGAGTACTGTTTTCCTTTGTGAAAACAAAAACTGTTCTTGTCTGTTTTTCATTTTCGGTCACAAGCTCCTGTTCCTTTACCGCCTCGGTAGCTGCACCTAACTTTTCAATACCCAAAAGGGCTTCTGACAGTTCTTCACTTGCCAGAGCTGCCTTGCAGGAGATGAACTTACCTCCCACACGGGTAAGAGGAATACATAATTCGGACAGAATATTAAGTCTTGCAACGGCTCTTGCACAAACGCAGTCAAAGCTTTCGCGGTATTCTTTACTCTGTCCCGCCTCCTCGGCTCTGGCTGAGAGGGTAGTGACGTTGAGGTTTAATTTTTCCGCCATAAGCGAAACAAATTTCAGCTTTTTCTCGGTAGAGTCAAGTGCGGTTATATCAAGGTCGGGGCGTACGATAGCCAAAGGCAGGGTAGGAAAACCGCCGCCGCAGCCAACGTCACAGAGCTTTGCTCCCTTCGGTATATACTCCTCAATAAGAAGCGAATCTGCAAAATGCTTGGCGCAAGCCCCTGCCATATCGGTAACTGCGGTAAGGTTGACCTTTTGATTAAAGTCAACGAGCTCGTTGTAAAGTATCTCAAACTTATCCGCATAGCCGTTGTATCTGCCGTCGGGGAAGTTTTTTGTCATTATCTCGAGATAGATCTCTTTAAAGCTCATTTGCTGCCTCCCCAAAGTGTGATTATAAGCACCGAAATGTCGGCAGGGCTGACACCCGAGATTCCCGATGCCTGTCCGATATTCTTCGGTCTTATCTCGTTAAGCTTCTGTCTTGCCTCAAGACGAAGTCCCTTTATTTCGTTATAGTCTATATCCTCGGGCAGAGCCTTTGATTCAAGGTCCTGCTGCTTTTTTGCCTCGGAGAGCTGACGGCGGATATATCCGTCGTATTTTATCTCCACCGCCGCGGTTTCCCTTACCTTATAGGGCAGTTCGGGGCGGTTGGGGTCAAGGGGAAGTATGGTATCGTAATCAAGCTGCGGACGGCGAAGAAGCTCGGCAAGCTTCACCCCTGACTTTACAGGTGTTGTTTCGTATTTTTCAAGCAGGGGATTGGCGTCCTTGGGAGAGACGTTTATACTCTCAAGTCTTTCCACCTCTTCCCGCACCATTCTTTCCTTTTCTTTTACTGCATTGTATCTCTCTTCAGGCAGAAGTCCCACACGGTAACCGTACTCGCAGAGTCTTTGATCTGCATTGTCCTGACGCAGGAGGAGTCTGTATTCGGAGCGGCTGGTCATCATACGGTAGGGCTCGCCTGTTCCCTTGGTTACAAGATCGTCGATAAGCGTTCCGATATAAGAGCTTGAACGGGGAAGTATAAGCTCGGGCTCGCCCTTTATCTTAAGTGCGGCGTTGATACCTGCCACAAGCCCCTGAGCCGCCGCCTCCTCGTAGCCCGAGGAGCCGTTGAACTGACCTGCACCGTAAAGCCCCTCTATTTCCTTAAACTCAAGTGTAGGATAAAGCTGTGTCGGGTCGATGCAGTCATATTCTATAGCATATGCAGTTCTCATTACCTGTGCATTTTTAAATCCCTTAAGGGAACGAAGCATCTGCATCTGTACCTCCTCGGGCATAGAGGAGGAAAATCCCTGTATGTACATCTCCTTGGTATCTGCACCCATAGGCTCGATAAAGAGCTGGTGTCTTTCCTTATCGGCAAAGCGAACCACCTTGTCCTCGATAGAAGGACAGTATCTGGGGCCTGTTCCCTTTATTTTTCCCGAATAAAGGGGACTTTTGTCAAGATTGCTTCTTATTATATTATGTGTGTCTGAATTGGTGTAGACTACGTGGCAGGGTATCTGCTTTATTTTTGCAAAATCGTCTGCATCGGTGTAATAGGAATACGGGTGAATATCCTCGTCACCCTGTTGCACCTCAAGCTCTGAAAAATCTATAGAGTCACGGTGTACTCTTGCGGGAGTACCTGTTTTAAAGCGCATAAAGCGTATGCCCATTGCCGCCATAGACTCGGTAAGACGGGTTGCGGCAAGCATTCCGTCAGGACCCGAGGTATACTCGGTATCTCCCGTTATGACCTTGCCGTTAAGATATGTACCGGAGCATACGATAACCGCCTTGACCTGCCAAATTGCACCGAAGGCTGTTTCAACCTCGGTGACCTTACCACCCTCTGAACCGATACGAACAACCTCGGCCTGAATGAGCTTTAAGTTATCGGTGTTTTCAAGGGTCTTTTTCATTATGTCCTGATATTTACGGCGGTCTGCCTGTATACGGGAAGAATGGACCGCAGGACCTTTGCCTCTGTTGAGTATACGGGACTGTAGGGTTACCATATCGGCAGCCCTGCCCATCTCACCGCCCATAGCGTCTATCTCGTGAACAAGCTGACCCTTGCCCGTGCCTCCGATAGAAGGGTTACAGGGGAGATTTCCCACCGCATCAAGATTTATTGTAAAAACCACGGTGTCAAGCCCAAGCCTTGCGCAGGCAAGACCTGCTTCTATTCCCGCGTGACCTGCACCTATTACGGCTACGTCAGTCCAGCCTGCTTGATAACTCATCTGTTGCTTCCTCTTCTGCTGTTTTATCTTCTGTTGTTTCTTCTTCTGCTGCTTTTTGGGAGTAGAACTTATCCTTCGCCTCGGCTATTGCCCTTTCCTTTAAAGCAACAATGGGATTTATGATCTCCGCCTCAGGACTTGTGGTCATCTTATTGAAAACACTCCAGCCGCCCACGGGAGAATATGCTGTGATAACACCGCCCGAGCAGCTCTCGATATGACTGTACATGGGATAGAGGATCATATTTCCCTTGGTGTCTATAACCCCCTGCGTATCCTTGGTATAGCCCATTACCGCAAGCCCCTCGGAAAAGGGCTTTGCGTATGAAAGCACAGGCTCGATGACCCAGCTTCCGTCTGTATTCAGATATCCATACTTGTCTCCCCGCTTTATAAGCATAATACCGTCGCTGTAACCCTCTATACTGCAATCCGCAGGGATATTAAGGGTATTTCCCCGTGTATCCACTACCGTGCTGTAATCACGCTTATCAATGTATCCGTTTTCGGTATCCACCAGCTTACGACGCATACGCACATATCCTCGGTCAAAGTAAAGCATTCCCGTGCTTTCAACACCAAAGGTGTCGGGCAGATAATGACCGTCACGGGAATACATCACCCCAAGCTCGGGGAATGCATAGGTATCATGGAAATAATTATATACCACATTTCCCCATTTGTTAATAACACAAAGACGGCTGTTCTTATCCTCTACCACGGCGAATCCGTCCGCAGAAAAATTATACGCCGTTTTATATTTAGGCTCTATAACTACCTTACCGTCGGCGTCCATATAGCCCCACAGCACCTCGCTCACCTTGAAGGAATAATAGGGGTTACCGTCTATCTTTGCCTCCTCCTTCTTGGTATAAGTATAGGAGGGAAATCTGAAAAGCATTCCGCCGCCCCTGTTGTATAATGCCGAGGGACAGGTAACGTCAACTGGGGTCTGCTCCTCTACCGTATACTCCACCATTCCCGCATACTCGGGAAGTATATATACTATGCCCTTCACACCGGTATCGTTTTTAAAATCGTTTGTAGCGAACAAATTGGCAAGCATATCCATATCGTACGCAAAGTACTTATATGCTCCGGGAGCCTCGGCAGGCATAGTTGAAAAAGCATCGTTTTCTATCTCGGTATAGGCGGCTCCGTCATAGCCGTCTCCGTCATAGTAAAAATAGTACTTATCATCCTTTTTGAAAAGAGGATTTCCGCTGTAATCGGTCATATATGCAGGGGCGTATCCCTCAAAATCCTCTACGATCACGTTAAGGTCGCCGTCCAGCAGCATACAGGAATTCTTGGTGGTATAAACAACGTAACCGTAGTAGGGCAGAAGCAGAGGACAGTCCTCCTCAACAGATTCATTGACGGTAGTTTCTCCTCTTTTACCCTTTTTCACGACGGGCTTGTCCACATATCTTTTGGCCAGAGAAAACTCAGTCGGAAACTCCATACCCGAAGATACCCTCCCCACCTTGCAATCGGCAGGATCATAGCTTTTTGAGGTAAGTGCGTAATCATCCTGCTTCAGGGAATAGGTCAGATTGTAGTTTTTTGCATACTCATAATAATCGTATTTTTTTACCTCGGAGCTCTCAGGTATAACCACGTTCTCAATATTAACGATAGGATCGTATTCCGACCCGGCATCCGGGGTAAGATCGTTTTCGGGGGCAAAGGTACCTAAATTCTGTGCAACCCCGCTATCTTCCCCTGATTTTTGCATATGCAAGAGAATTCCTCCGAAAGCACAAACAAGACAGAGCAAAAGCCCTGCCAACTGTATCAATGTCGTTTTTCTTCTCTTGTTCATATTAACTCCGTAAAGATCATTTGTGATATTTTCCACCTGCGTTGATATTCATAGCACGATATAACTGTTCAAGAAGTATCACACGCATAAGTCTGTGGGGGAAGGTCATCTTTGAAAATGAAAGCTTGAAGTCAGCACAGTCCTCCACCCGCTTGCCGAAGCCCTCGGAGGGGCCGATAATAAGGGTTATCTCGGAGCTGCCCTGCACCTCGATATCCTCGATCTTTTTTGCCAGCTCCTCGCTTGAAAGCTGCTTGCCGTTGATACATAAAGCTATAACGTAGCTTCGCTTGGGTATCGCATTAATAATATCATCGTCGCTTTCCCCGACCTCGATATTCTTGAGCTTACAGTACGCGGAAAGTCTTTTTTCATATTCTGCCCAAGCTTCACGGTAATATGTATCCTTTACCTTGCCTGTGCCTGAGCATATCAAATTTACAGTTAACATAAACAACTATCCTTGATTGTTTATTTTATTTCGGGATTTTTATTTAGAATTTATAAAAACAAAACACCCGCTTATGGCAGAGGCACTCGCCTCAGAACCTCGTGGGACAGTATCTGTCCGCCACGGTTATATCAATATCGTCATAGCCCTTTTCCAGAAGCCCCTTGCAACAGGTCTTGAGAGCCAGCTCGGGTAGATTGTTTTCGGGAGAGATATGACCCAGCATTATCTTCTTGACTCCCGCCCGTGCCAATATACAGCACAGATCTGCCGCCTTACGGTTGGACAGATGTCCCGTGTTTGCGACGATACGCTGCTTAAGATAATAGGGATAGGGCCCCTTTTGGAGCATATCCTCGTCATAGTTTGCCTCTATAAGCACTCCGTCACAGTGTATAAGCTCCTCTGCCATCTCGCGGGAGATGCATCCCGTATCGGTACAGAGTCCGAAGCGGTAGCTGCCCTTATAGTCTATCACGTAGCCGACACTTCCGTGGCTGTCGTGAGGAGTTACAAACGAATGAACCGTCACGTCTCCGATATCAACGCTGAAGCGCTCCTCGTGTACGGTAAGTCTTTCCTCGGCACACTTGCAGAAAAGCTGCTGTGCCGTCTGCTGTGTGGTGTGTATGGGAGTCCAATCTTTTGCGGCAATGGCGGCAAGTCCACAGGTATGATCGCTGTGAGCGTGAGTGATAAATATGGCATCGATCTCGTCAAGACAGCTGCCCACACTGACAAGAGCATCATTTATCGCCTTACGGGATCTGCCAATATCTATAAGAAGGCGGGTTCTTCCCGCCCTTATGTAGACTGAATTACCCTTGGAGCTGGAAAAGAGAGTATAGACCTCAAAGCTGTTATCCACGGTTATACTCTGATAGCTCCCTCACGGCGTACCGTAAGGATATGGCAGTTACCCTTACCGAATACCTTTTCGATATAAGCCTTGTATTCATCTACCGAGTCGTTGGGAACAAAGGCCTGAATAGTTCCTGCAAATCCGCCGCCGTGAACACGCCAAGCGGCCTTTTTACCGCTGAGCGCTCTCTTAGTCATCTCAAGCGCCAGCGTAAGTCCCTGTTCTGCGGGATTTTTGGTGGCAAAGATGTTCTGGAGAAGTCTGAAGCTGCTGTCTCCCGAAGCCATAACTCCGCTAAAGAAACCGTCAAGGTCATCCTTTGCAAGACAGTCGACCTGAGCGTCAACACGCTTGTTTTCATCAATAAAATGAAGGGCGCGGAGTACCGCTCTGTCACCGAACTTCTCACGAAGCACGGGGATGTTTTCGATAACCTCAGTATCGGTGATATCACCTAACACGTCTCTTCCGAAATAGCCTGCAACAGCCTTCATCTCACCGGGAATAGCCGCATAATCGTCGGTTAAGTCGGTATGGTTACCGCCTGTGTTGATGATACAAAGGCTGTAGCCGTGGGCTGTAAGGTCAAAGTCGGGAGCTTCGATCTTGGGGTTATCCCTGTCGGCAAAATCTATAGTGATAAAGCCGCCTACCGCACAAGCCATCTGATCCATAAGACCGCAGGGCTTTCCGAAAAATACGTTCTCGGCATATTGAGCGATCTGTGCTATACGGGGACTTTTAACAACTCCGTCATTATAAAAATGGTTAAGTATGTTGCCTATCATCACCTCAAAGGCAGCCGAGGAGGAAAGTCCCGAGCCCTTGAAAACATTGGATGTGGTATATGCGTTATAACCGCCTATCTTATAGCCGGATTTAACAAAGCCGTCGGCAACACCTGCAATAAGTGCATAGGACTTGCCGTAATCATCCTTGTCGGGGACAAGATTGTTAAGCTTTACGTTGTCGGGGGTAAAGCCCTTAGAGGTGACACTTATCATATCATCCCCGCGCTTGGCGGCAACGGCAATAATGTCAAGATCTATGGAAGCAGCGATTACTCTGCCTCTGTTGTGGTCGGTATGGTTGCCCGAGATCTCGCTTCTGCCGGGTACGGAGAAAAGAGAAACCTCTGCCTCACCGTAGAGTCTTTCATATTCCTTTACAGCCTCGGTGTAGCGTTCTCTCTGAAGCATAATCTTTGCCTCTCCGTAAAGTGCAGCAAAGCGGCTGTCGAGCTCACCCGAATTTATCGAATTTATAAGTTCTTTCGTATTCATAATAGCCTCATTTAATATCGTTGAGATCAAAGGGAGTAGGCTGATAGATACAATAGTTCAGCCAGTTGGAGAAAAGCAGATTGGCGTGAGAGCGCCATCTGTTAAGGGGGATCTTCATAGGATCGTCCGAAGGGAAATAATTAAAGGGAACCTCGATTTGTAAACCCTTATTCACGTCACGGAAATATTCTTTCGAGAGAGTATCGTAATCATATTCACAATGCCCCGTTACAAACACTCTTCTGCAATCAGAGGTCACCGCAAGATATGCGCCCGCCATAGGAGATTCGGAAAGCAGCAAAAGCTCGGGAACTCTCTTGATATCAGAGGAAAGCACCTCCGTATGACGGCTGTGGGGTGCAAGAAACTCCTGATCGAAGCCGCGCACCAAAGGATGTCTGGGGAATCTGACGGTATGAGGAAATACTCCGAACATCTTCTTATCAAGAGGATACTTGGGTATACCGTAGTAATAATAAAGTGCCGCCTGTGCCGCCCAACAGATATTCATTACAGAATAAACGTGGGTCTTTGCCCATTCGAGAATATCTACCATCTCGGGCCAGTAGTCGACCTCTTCAAATGCCATATCCTCAACGGGCGCACCCGTTATGATAAGTCCGTCGAATTTTTCGTTTTTTACATCGTAATAGCTCTTGTAAAAAGCGTTCATATGCTCGGCGGAGGTGTGCTTGGGCGTATGAGTCGCAGTAGACAGAAGTGTCAGATCTATCTGCAGAGAGGTGTTTGACAAAAGTCTTATAAGCTGTGTCTCGGTAGCCTCCTTTGTGGGCATCAGATTAAGTATCGCGATCTTAAGAGGTCGGATATCCTGATGCTCAGCGCGGAGCTGATCCATTACAAATATATTCTCATTCTCCAGAACCTGTCCTGCAGGCAGGCCTTGGGGGATTTTGATAGGCATAAATTTTTCCTCCGGAAATTCTCGTTTGCCGAAGGCAAACATATCGAATTTTGCCATATGGCAAAATATATCGAGTGCAAAGAACATATCGATAATTCCGAAGGAATTAATATCGACTTAAATTTTAAGCTTTCACAGTCGATATTTTTCGCCAAGGGCGAAAATCGATATACATACGCTCCGCATATGTTCGATATGTTTTCGCTACGCTCAAACTCGATATGCTGCTTTGCAGCGAGTTATTTTGTTGCTTTTCGCTTTAAGCGAAAAGCTTCTTATCCTTCGTAAAGGGGATATTTCTTACAAAGACCTGTAATAGTCTCTCTGATAAGATCAGCGGAATTTTCAAAGTCGGTTGCCGCAAGCTTGAGCATACGTGCAACTACCCTCATATCCTCTTCCACAAAGCCTCTGGTGGTAACGGCGGGAGTACCGATACGGATACCGCTGGTAACGAAGGGAGATTCGGGATCGTTGGGTATAGCGTTCTTGTTAACGGTGATATAAACCTCGTCAAGTCTCTTCTCAAACTCCTTGCCTGTGATACCGAAATTACGGAGGTCAAGAAGGATAAGGTGGTTATCTGTACCGCCCGAAACCATATTGAAGCCTTCCTTCTTAAGCTCGTCCGCCAAAGCGGCTGCATTCTTGACTATCTGCTCGCCGTAAGCCTTGAACTCGGGCTTGAGAGCCTCACCGAAGCAAACTGCCTTTGCGGCGATGATGTGCATAAGGGGACCGCCCTGTGTACCGGGGAATACCGCCTTATCTATAGCCTTTGCCAATTCCTCACGGCAGAGGATCATACCGCCTCTGGGTCCGCGAAGAGTCTTATGAGTGGTGGTGGTAACAACGTCTGCATATTCGCAAGGGTTAGGATGCTGACCTGCGGCAACCAGACCTGCGATATGAGCCATATCTACCATAAAGTATGCATTTACCTTCTTTGCTATTTCGGAAATGCGCTTGAAATCTATAATTCTGGGATATGCGGAAGCGCCTGCAACGATAAGCTTGGGCTGACACTCAACTGCCTTTGCCTCAAGAGCATCGTAATCTATCTTCTGATCTTCATCTGCCACACCGTAGGGAACGAAGTTGTAGTACTTACCCGACATATTTACGGGACTGCCGTGGGTAAGGTGACCGCCGTGGGCAAGATTCATACCGAGTATCGTGTCTCCGGGCTGACAGAGTGCAAAATAAACCGCAAGGTTAGCCTGTGCACCGCTGTGGGGCTGAACGTTGGCGTGCTCTGCACCAAAGAGCTTCTTTGCACGCTCACGAGCGATGTTTTCGGTTACGTCAACACACTCGCAGCCACCGTAATATCTCTTCCCCGGATAGCCCTCTGCATACTTGTTGGTAAGAGTGGTACCCATAGCCGCAAGAACAGCAGGAGAAACCACGTTCTCGGATGCGATAAGCTCGATACCTCTCTGGGCTCTGTCATACTCGAGTTTGATAGAGTCTGCCACTTCGGGGTCGAAGGATGCGATAAAGTCGATGTTTTCTTTGATCATTGTTATATATCTCCCATTGATAATATTTTTCTATTGTACATTATATATTAAACACATTCAATAATCAAGCAAATACACAAAAATTTAAATAATCTTTCAACACAAATCCTTTGGAAAACTCCTTTTCGCTTATTTCCACAAGCTGTACGCTACGGTCATAGCAAAATACTTGATTTTCCACCCCCAAAAAACAATATAGCCTATCCCTAAGTTGACAGTGTTTTATTCCCCTTGGGATTATAATTGAGCCAATAACAAAAAGGAAAGGTAAAAACAATGGACAACAAACTCAAAGGCTTCAGGGATACGTTCCTTGAAAAGATCAAAGGCTTCTTTTCGGTCTATATGACCGCAGAAAAAACAGTTCCCGACCAAAGCATCATCCGACGGCTCAATTATGCCGCCAAAGGGCTGGGTCTGGGGCTTATGGCATTCTTCCTCGGAAGATCCGAGATATTCTTCTCAGCTGCTCCCTTCGGAGCGGCTCTGCTGTCTGCAGCAGGGAAATACACACCCTTTATCTACATAGGTCTTATCACAAGCTCTCTTTTTTCATCCGTTATGGCTATACCCTTCTTCCTGATGTACAGTATGGGGCTCATCCTTCGCTTCATAATATCCTACTGGCTTCTTGAAAAAAAGCGAAGCCCTCTCTTTGCAGAGCCGATATCCTACAGAGCTTTATGCGCAACGGTTATGATGTTTATGATGGGCGTATACAGATGCATCTCGGGAGGATTTCTGTGGTATGATTTCATCGGAACCCTTCTGGGTATGCTTACAGCGCCTCTGCTTTCCCTTTTGTACTGCGGTGTATTTATAAAAAAGTACCGCTATACCTCCTATAACGATCTGGGATTGGCGGCACTTATGGCAAGCTGTATCTTTTCGGTGAGAGATGTAAGCATTCTGGGCTTTTCCCTCTGCGCTGTCATAGCCTTCGGTATTTCCCTGTATATCTCAAAGGAATGCGGAATGCTGAGAGGAGGGATCGCCGGACTTATAGCCGGACTTGCTTACAACGTATTTTATGCACCCTTATTCGCTCTGTCAGGGCTTCTGTCGGGCCTGTTCTGGCGTGTCGGAGCCCTTGCGGCAACAGCCATCGCTCTGGTCTGCGGAATATTTTACGGAATATACATGGACGGCTTCGCCTCCCTGCAGGCACTGGCTCCCGATCTTCTGGCGGGAGCGCTGATATTCACCCTGCTTGCCCATCTGGGCTTGCTTCCCAGGCCTATGCTTTATTCGGGCAGCGGGACCCTTCCCGACAACTATGCCGACCGTATTACCGTAGCACAGAAAAAGGACGAAAACTCCACTTTGCGCTTCAGGACCATGGCATCCGCCCTTACCTCCCTGTCAAAAACCTTTTACGATCTGTCGAACGCTCAGAAGCGTCCCGAGTTTTCAAGGGTAAGGGAAAGGTGCAAGGGGTGCTTTGAAGCCCACTGCAAAAGCTGCACCAGAAACGTTATCTGCTGGGACACCCAGTACGAGGATACTGCTCAGGTGCTGACAAACCTGGCAACGGGCATATATTCGGGGGAGGTTGCCACAAAGGACCGCATACCCGACTATCTTGCCCGTCGGTGCAGCCGTATAGACGAGATCCTATCTGACATAAACAAAAGCTACGCAAAGGAGCTGGAGGATGCTATAAAGGGGGACAAGGCAGAGGTTTTTGCCATAGATTATGCCGCTATGTCGGCACTTCTTGAGGATGCGATAAAGGAAAATTCCAAGGAATATGAAATAGACGAAAAGCTGACCTCAAAGCTCAAGGGATCGGCAAGATATCTGAATTTTACCGCTGCCAGTATGGCGGTCTACGGTAAGCGCAGAAAGCAAATAATTGCAGGAGGTGTGGACCTTGCCCGTGTGAAAATGGGTGTAGACGATATCCGTCGTTCCTTTGAAAGAGTGACGGGGACTCCCCTTACCTCTCCCGACTTTTCGGTGGAAAAAGGATACGTCACAATGACTATGCAATCAGCAAGAATACTCTCTGCCGAGGGAGCTAAGGCAACTGCTCAGAAGGAAAACGAGGTCATAAACGGAGACAGCATCTCCTTCTTTGAAAACAGCGAGGATTATTTTTACACCCTTCTGGGGGACGGAATGGGCAGCGGCAGAGATGCCGCCCTTACCTCAAGGCTTGCCTCCGTTTATCTAGACCGTATGCTGCGCTCGGGCAATAAAAAAGAGCAATCCATAAAGATGCTCAATTCATTTTTAAGACAGAAGAACCGCGAGAGCTTTACTACCGTAGATCTGCTGGAGATAGATCTGCTGTCGGGCAGCGCTTCATTTCTCAAAAGCGGAGCCGCACCCTCCTACGTGGTAAGGGGAACAAGCATATTCAAGATATCCTCCAATACAATGCCTGTAGGCATAACCAAGGAGCTGTATGCCGAGGAGGTCAGCTTTAACCTTGAGGAGGGGGATATGATAGTTATGATAAGCGACGGTATATCCGAATCCTTTGAGGACGGACTGTGGCTTGCGGATATGCTGACCCATTCGGTAAAGCCGGAGGATGAGCTGCAGGATATCTGCGATATGATACTTGAGGAGGCAAAACGCAGAAATAATGACAGAGACGATATGACCGTGGGAGTAATAAAAGTGAAAAGTGAAAAGTGAAGAATGAAGGAAACGGTTGCATTACTGCAACCGTTTTGTCATTATAATAATACTTCCTTTCCCGTCTCTGCGGATTCGTAAATGCCGTTAAGGATCTTGATCATATCAACACCCTGCTGAGGAACGAAAATAGGATCTGCACCGTTAAGCACAACGTCGGCAAAGTGACGGATAGCCACGCAGTGACCGTACTCTCCGCGGGGTTGAGGATGCTCGTTATAAGGAGTGCCGTGCTTTTCGCCGTAGACAGACAGCACGTCGTCCTCTATCTTGATACCCGCCTTTGTACCGCGAAGCTCTACAAATCTGACATCTTTTTCAATATTGGTCGCCCAGCTGAAATCTATATGTAAGCAGGCGCCGTTATCGAACTTGATAAAGCCCATTGCCAAGTCTTCTACGTCGAAAAGACCGCCCTTTTCGTTCTGTCCTGCGATCTCACGGAAAGTAGAGCCGGACACCGACACGGGCTTGGGATTTCCCATAAGGAAGATGGCAAGGTCGATCATATGAACACCAAGGTCGATAAGAGGTCCGCCGCCCGCCTTTGACTTGTCGGCAAACCAGGAGCCGTCTCCGGGAACACCGCGTCTGCGGATCCAGCCGCAGCGGCCTGCATAGAATCTGCCGTACTCATTGTCGGCAATAGCCTTTCTTGCATAGAGAGCTGCAGGAGTAAAGCGGTTATTACGCATAGCCATAAGAACCTTACCGTTGCGCTCGGCGGCCTCCTTCATTGCCTCCACCTGTGCCACGGTCATAGCATCAGGCTTTTCGGTAAGCACGTGCTTACCTGCGTTTAACGCGGCAATTGCTATAGGTGCGTGGAGGTAGTTGGGAGTACAGATATCAACTGCATCAATATCGGGACATTTGACGATATCCATATAGTCCTCTGTTTCCCAAGCGTTAGCACAGCTCTTATATTTTGATTTAATCAGCTCCATACGTTCGGGCCTGATGTCGCATACCGCAACGATCTCTATATCGTCTATATTATCATAGTTTGAAGCGTGAGCGCCGCAAGCGATACCGCCGCAGCCGATTATTGCCATTCTCAGTTTCTTTGACATACTTTATTCTCCCTTTTCTGTCATATGATTCGTTTCTCATAGCTAACAGTATAGCACAACTCCCCGGCTTTTGCAACAGTATAATTATAAAAAAAAACGATTATCGGCAATCAAAGTCCTGTCCTGCTGAGTGTAATCAGGTGACGATCCTCCGATTTTTACATATAGATCAAAGAAAACCAAATAATATTTAAATAATTATATATAATACATCTTGACATTTGTTGACAATATAGAATATACTGTATATATTAATACGATTTTGAGGTGCGAAGTGAAGCGTTTTGTTGCTGTAATCAGTTTGATATCCCTTGTTCTCTCCCTCTGTGCCTGCACACAGACAGGACAGGAGAAGAATCCCTCTGCCTGCTTTCATACCTACGGAGACTGGTACGTCACCGTAAAAAGTCCGGACGGACTGAAATACAACGAGGAGAGAGTGTGTACCCTCTGCCAAAATAAGGAGGTAAGAACGGTAGATCTGATGGAAAGTGTTCCCGAGGATTGGATAACCGCCTTTGACGGTGTTCTTGCCAACCGCGACAACCCTGCATCGGATATACTCTATATGGAATATGCCACCCCTGCGGACAGAGCTGCCCGCAACGGCACGCCCGTAAAATACAAGAGCCAGTTTGTCACCGATGACAGAAGCTACTGGAGCACCTATGACACTATTCCTCAGATCCTAAAGGATCTCTTCAACAGCTACGTTATCCCCGAAACTCCCGTGGCAAAGCTGCTTGTCACCGCCTATACCGGAGTTGAGGAGCCTGACGAAAGACAGCTGAAGGCCCTTGAGGAAAAATACGGCAGGAATACCCTTGCCGAGATATATCTCAATACCGTACGTTTTTCGGACAAGCTCTACGGCATCAGTGCCGCAGCCTCAGGCTACTGGGGTAAGTATTTAAGTGAGCTTGATACGGCCGACGTCGCTATGCTCTGTGCTATAATAAACACCGACGATCCCCGCGTGGACCCCGAGGCAAACAAGGCGGAATATGAAAGGATCCTGGGCTCCCTCAGGGATAATGGCAGCATAACCGAAGAGGAGTACAACGGCTTTATCGCAAAGGAATTTACCTTTGCCCCCGACTACGTACCCAATTACGACTGGTATACCGAGACCGTTGTTGCCGATGCAAAGGCTCTGCTGGCAGAGAAGCTGAGCATCGACGAGGCGGCAGCGGATAAAATGCTCTACGGCGACGGTCTGAAGATCTATACCGTTGTAGATCCCGAGGTTCAGACTCTGCTTGAGAATTTCTTTATTACCGACAGCAACTTTATGCGTATAAGCGGAGGTGTTCAGCCTCAGTGTGCTATGGTGATCACCGACCCCGCCACAGCTGACATCGTCGCCCTTGTAGGCTCAAGAGGAGAAAAAACAAGCAACGACGCACCGAACTATGCGGACGAGCGTACCCGCTCTCCCGGCTCCTCCATCAAGCCTGTGGCTGTTTACGGACCCTGCCTTGAAAACAAGCTGATTCACTACAGCTCTCTTGTAAACGATAACTACTACAATATGCTGGGCGACAGACCCTGGCCCTCCAACTGGCCTGTGGGCTACAGAGGACCTACCCCCGTTTATGACGGTATCCGCCGCTCGGTAAACACCATAGCGGTCAGACTTCTTATGGAGTTCGGCCCGGAAAATTCATACGATTTCGTACACAACAAGCTGAATATGCACAGTGTGGTAGGCGAGGAGAAAAACGCCTACGGCTATACCGTCAACGATAAGAACGCATCCGCTCTTGCCCTGGGCGGAATGCTCCACGGCCTTACCGTGCGTGAGCTTATCGGTGCATATCAGATATTCAACAACAAGGGCGTGTTTACCGGAAACCGCACCATCCTCAAGATAGAGGATCGCTTCGGTAACGTTATTGTGGACAATGAGGGAACACCCTCTCAGGTCATCACTCCCGGTAACGCTTCTATTATGACAAAGATGCTCCAGAACGTTGTTGACAGCGGAACTGCAGACTGCATAACCCTTGATGACAGAGTGGAGTGCGCAGGCAAGACAGGCACCACCTCCTATGATATGGACAGATGGTTTATGGGCTATACCCCCTATTATATGGGCGGAGTATGGTTCGGCTACGAGCAGGCCAGAAGCCTTGCGGGATTCTCCGAGATCAAGAGCCCTGCGGTTGACGTATGGGACAAGTTTATGACCGTGCTCCATGAGCAGAAGGTCTTCTCCAAGGGCATTACCGCCACCGACTTTGAGCTCGATCCCTCGGTCATCGTAAAGGATATCTGCTCAGGCTCGGGAATGCTTGCAGGCGCAAACTGCGGCAACCGTATCACCAAGGGCTATTACACCGAGGACAATATGCCCACTGAGACTTGTACCTGGCATTAAGCGGCGAGGCGCCGCACCCATACTGCGCCTGTATGCGCAGTAAGTCAAATTACACGCAATATAGAAATTTGTATACATTGAAAAAATGACAGCAGAAAATGCTGTCATTTTTATATTTTCCGAAAGACACTTAACACTGTGAAATCGGATAAGAAAATTTGTATATTGATTTTATTTTTGAAATATAGTATAATGGTGTGGAATCTACAGAAAGGAGGAAAGAAAAATAGGACTGTTCAGCGGACTCTTTAAAAAGATGACCCCTGTCAGCATCAAGCCGAAGGCAGTAGTTTTTGTGGACTATGAGCATTGGTATATCTCTATGACCAAGATGCACGACCGTAAGCCCGATATCAAGGGCTGGTATGCGGATATGTCAAAGAAGTATAACGTCACCGAGGTTTGCTTTTTCGGAGACTTTTCGAATCAGTCTCTGCGTGCCGAGATACCCCGTATCCGCGAGGTGACCAATTTTGTTATCGAAACACAGAACGCTTCTCCCCACCACAAAAAGGACTATACCGATTTTATCATGCTTGATCATATCTATCAGCGCGCCATGACCGCCCACGATATCGACACCTTTATCATTTTCTCGGGCGACGGACATTTTTCATCGGTAGTAAGCTTCCTTAACATCAAGCTTGAAAAGAACGTAGGAATCTACGGAGTAAAGGATGCAATAAGCAATCAGCTTAAAAACTCGGCTTCATGGGTCATTGAGCTTCCCAACCAAAAAGCGGAAAACCTTGAATATTACAGAATGATACTACGAAATCTGCGTAACCTGCAGAACGCTCAGAAGGGCAAAAAGAAAAAACAGCGTCCCGCATTCTGGCCTACTGTTGAGGCTGTTTCAAAGTATAACGATGCGGACAAGGACAAGGTTGCAGAGGCACTGCGTGCCATGATCGATATGGGTTATATCTATCAGACCCAGGAAAAAATTATGTCAAAAACCATCAAGGTACTGCAAATAAATTGGGAAAAGGTTAAAAAAGACGGGATTTTTGAATAAAACGGACGGATTTTTCGTCCGTTTTATTGATTTTCTCGTCAAATTGTGATATAATTCAATCAAATAAATAATTATAGAATGGAGAATTATTATGATTTGCAACAATTGTGGCAAAGAGCTTCCCGACGGAACAAAATTCTGCGGTGCCTGCGGAGCAGACCTTACGGAAGCTACAGTACGGGTAAATCCTCCCGCTCAGAGCGAGGTCAATGCCGTTCCAAGCGTTGAGGCTGTAAACGAACCTGCAGTCGAAGCTCCCGTAGTTGAGGAAATCCCCGTTGTTCAGGAAGCACCCGTAGCTCAGGCGGCTCCTGTTCAGACACAGGAACCCTATTCCGAGCCTCCCAAAAAGAAAAAGAAAAACAAGCTGTTGACCGGTATCGTCGCTGTTGTACTGATCCTGGCAGCACTTGTGGCTGCGGTACTGCTTATCCCCTCCTTAAGGGAAAAGGCAACCGATATTATAGTAAGCTTTTCTTCCCCCGAGACCCAGCAACTCTATGCATATAAGAAGCTGGTAGGCAAGGCTATTGACAGCTACGGCGAGGCTGTGGATAAGAAGGTCGAGGAATATGCTGTCAAGGGTGATCTCACCGTTGAGCTGGGAGATACCGCAAAGGATCTGCTTGCCGCTGTGGACGACAGTCTTAACGGAGTAGAGTCTCTGGCTGTTTCCTATGACGTCAGCGCCTGCACCGATATTATGTCCCTGGCTCTCGGAGTTTCCTACAACGGCGAGAAGCTTATAAACGCAGAGGCGGTTATAGATATCGAAAACTCTGTTGCTTCCTTATACGTTCCCGATCTCAATGACAAGGCTGTCAAGATAGATCTGTCCGAGTATGTGGACGAAGACGAGTTAGATAGTATTACCGATGCTTTAACAAATGCTCTTGAGAGTATTCCCGAGGAAAAGTTCCTTGAGGATCTGACCGCAAAGTACCTTGAGATAGCTCTCAAGGAGATCGACGGTGTTGATAAGGAAAAGGATACTCTGAAGGTTGGCGACTTAAAGGTCAAGGCTACTCTGCTTACCACCGAATTTACCGACAAGATGCTCGGAGATATAGCTCTTGATCTTCTCAAGGAACTCAAGAAGGATAAGGAAGTCGAAGATTATATCCTCAAGGCTATGGGTGATGACGGCGAGCAATTTTACGACGGTTTTGTTGAAGGAATAGATTCCGCTATTGAGGATATCGAAGACACTTCCTTTGACAAAGAGCCTCTGTTCACTCTCAAGACCTGGACCAACTCCTCCTACGAGATACTCGGCGTTGAGATAGAGGCGGATGACGGAACCCTTTTCATCGCTTCTGCAGAAAGCAAGGGTAAGACTGCAACCGAGATCACCTTCAAGGAAGGTGACAACGAGCTCTTTATACTGGAGGGCGAAGGCAGCAACAAGCGTGACGTGATCAGCGGAGAGCTTGTATGCACCGTTGAGGGCGAGCCTGTTCTTAACCTTAAATATGATGACGTTAACACCAAGGCGGACAGCTTTGTAGGTAAGGTAACACTTTCCTCCGATGCCCTTTCCGACGTGCTGGGCTCTGAGTTTGCAGATCTGGCAGAGCTTACCCTTGAGGGTAAGGTAAAGGACAAGAAGAATACTCTTATCCTCGGTATAGGTGCCAAGAGCTCAAGTCTGGGAACACTTACCGCAACGTCCGAATCTTATAAGTTCAAAAAGCCTCAGCTTCACAAGGATGCAGCAGATGACCTTGAGGAGTGGGCAGGCTCTATAGACATCTTATCTTTAATGACCAAGCTGAGCGAAGCAGGTCTTGAAGATATCATCTCCGTGATAATGGAAAACGTTTCCGGTAATGATGACGATTATTACTATGAGGATGACTATGACGATATCCTCGATTATGAGGACCTCGATTATGAGGACGAAGAAGACTACAGCGACTATGACCTTGGCTATGATGCCGGTTATCTGGACGGTTACTGGGATGCTGCCTATGGCGATGGGTACGGTGCAGAGTACGGTGACAGCGCTGAGGAGGATGCTTCCGACGAGTATATGGAGGGTTATGAGTCGGGCTATGACGACGGTTATAACGACGGCGTATCCGAAGCTGAATAAAACAATCTTAATTTAAAAGAAGGATAAACCGTGAATATTGAAATAAAAGGTATCGGTAAATCCTTTGGCAAAAAAACAGTACTGGAGAACGTATCCTTTTCCTGTAAGAGTGGTGAATGCATCGGCATTTTAGGAGAAAACGGCAGCGGTAAATCCACCCTGTTCGGTGTTCTTACGGGATTACACTCCGGCACAGGCAGCTTTGTCTGTGACGGTGTGGATCTGATAAAGGACTCTAAGACCAGAAGTAAGCTGGTGGGCTTTGTTCCTCAAAGCCCACCTTTACTAAATGAATTGAACGGTCTTGACAATCTCCGTCTGTGGTATGGCTCAAAGGAACTGAAAGATGAACTGAAGGACGGAGTCCTCAATATGCTGGGCATAGGAGATTTTGTAAAAACAACCGTCTCAAAAATGTCCGGCGGTATGAAAAAAAGACTTTCTATCGGATGCTCGGTTGCTCATAAGCCGAAAATCCTTTTTTTGGATGAGCCCACCGCTGCTCTGGACCTGATATGTAAGGAAAACATAGCCGGATATCTTCGCAGCTTTGCGGAAGGCGGAGGGGTAGCTGTCATTGCCACCCACGATGCGGCAGAGCTGAGTCTGTGTGACAAGCTGTACATACTGAAGGGCGGAAGGCTTACCGAATATACCGGCTCAAGAGAGACAGCCGAGATAATTAAGTTTCTGGTATGATGAGACTTATAAAATATCTCAGAGTATGCAGCAAACGTACGCTGAAGCTCCTGCCCGTGCTTATGTGCTTTACGATCCTGCTGTCGGCCTGTGTGGTCTTTATCCTCGGATCGCTTCTGGAGGATGAGGAAAGCTCGGACAAGAACGTGCGCCTCAGCATAGGTCTTGTGGGAGATATAGAGGGAAGCTATCTGGGTATGGGGGTCTCTGCAGTCAAGGAATTTGACAGCTCAAGATTCTACGTGGATTTTTTACCTCTTGAGCATTCCGAGGCCGAGGAGGCTCTGAAAAAAAATGAAATAATCGGATACGTATATGTACCCGAGGACTTTGTAAGCGGTGTTATACACGGCGAAAACCCCAAGCTCAAATATATCGAAACCGACACTCCTGCCGCTCTCAGCCCTATGCTCACCCGTGAGATCATAGGCATCGTATCCGACCTGGTGCTTGAAAGCAGGGCCGGAGTCTATGCCATGGGAGATCTTGCCTTTGAATACGGTGCCGACCGTTCAGAGGTAAGAGACGGCGAGGAGGCTCTGAACCTCCGTTATTTTGATGCAGTCCTGTCAAGAGAGGAAATGTACGATCTCAATATAACGGGAACCGGAAGGGGGCTTGGATTTGCGGATTATTATACCCTTTCCTTTATACTGATACTTATGCTCCTATGGGGGATACTGTGTGTCCCTTTGCTGGGGACGGCAAATATGGAGCTGCCCCGTCTGTTATATTCCACAGGCACAGGTACCCTGTCTCAGGTCATATCCGAATATATTCCCTTTTTGGCAATGATACTGACAAATACCGGCATTCTGTGCTTTGGCATAGGAGCACTAAAGGAGATCGGCGTACTGTTTTCCGGCTTCAGAGGTCTGCTTTACCTTTTACCCTGTGCTGCCCTGATCACCTCAATGCAGTTTTTCCTGTACGAAATAACCTCAAATGTGATCAGTGCCGTGCTGGTTCAGCTCCTTTCCGCTCTCGGATTAAGCTATGTGTCAGGTCTTATATATCCCTCGTCAAGTCTGCCCGGAGCTGTATCGGTTGTCGGAGACCTCACCCCTACGGGAGTGTGCTTCAATTATATGTCAGAAATCTATATACAGGATCCGGGATTAGCCGAGCTGTTACCGGTTATACTCTATCTTACCATATTCATTCTGGCATCAGCCCTTGTACGCAGAGCTAAGATAAGGAGGATGTCCATATGAAGAGAGCTTTGGTATGGTTACTTATCCTATGGAAGCGTCTTTTCAAAAAGACAGGCTTCCTTGTTATCCTTGTGCTGATACCCATAATGACCTTTATGCTCAGCTCGGCGGCAGGAGACAACGGCTTTATAAATATCGCCGTGGCATTCGAGGACAGGGATGATGCTGCATCGATCGATCTGATGTCACGTCTGACAACAAAGGGCAGTATGATAAAATATACTGTCTGTGATTCTCCCGCCGATGCTATTGAAATGGCTGAAAGCGGCAAAACAGACTCCGCCTGGGTCTTTGTCAGGAACTTAAGTAAAACAGCAGGAAGCGGTCAGGTGCTTGCAAAAATATATCAGAGAGAGGACAATATTTTCCTCAAGCTGGCAAGAGAAAAGATATTCTGTACACTTATGCCCGAGGTGGCATACAACATATATAAGGAATTCACCACAGAGGAAATGCTTCCCAACGTTGAGCTGACCGAGGAGGAGCTTCGTACAGCCTATGACGTGTATGACACCGATGAAGGCCTGGTAGAATTTCAGTCCCCCGAGGGAGAAGTCAAGGCTACTCCTGATTATCTCGTAACTCCTCTGCGAGGTATGACAGCCATACTTATGCTTATGTGCGGTATGGCAGCTACGATGTACTTCCTTACCGATGAGGATAAGGGCAGCTTTTGTTTGCTGAGACTCCCCGGAAAATTCGGAGTACTTCTGGCAAGTAATTTCTGCGCTCTTGCCACCGCCTCGGTGTTCGTTACCGTCTCGTTTATACTGACGGGAAGCTATACGTCATTTCTAACCGAAAGTGCAGCTATGCTTGGATATATAATCATATCCACACTTTTCTGTACTCTGCTGGGTGCACTTGTGCCCCATATTAAGTATTTTTCCCTGCTTCTGCCTGCGGTACTTGTGGTATCCCTGGCATTCTGTCCGGTTTTCTTCGGAGGCAACGATATGTTCCTGCTCCGATACCCTCTGCCGACCTACCACTACCTGTATGCAACCGCAGATATATCTCGGCTTTGGCATATGCTTATATACGCGGCAACAGCGTTGCCCTTGGCATATCTCATATATATCATAAGAAGAAAACAGACCGTTTAACGGTCTGTTTCTTTGTATATCATATCAAGAATTTCGATTACCTTAAGAGCCTGCTCTGCCGTAACGGGAACGGGCTTGTCATTTACAAGGCAGTCTGCAAACTCGTGGATGCAGTTTTTGAACTCCTTTTCACCCTTGAGGTTTGCGGAAATAACTTTATAGGAATAGTCGGGATCGCGGAGGATGACCTTAAGATCATCTCCGGTGCGTTCAACTCCCGCCTCGGTGCCGTAGACGTTGGTAAAGAGCTTCTCCTCGCTTATCATAGAGCCGAAGGATACCTCCATATTTATCGACATTCCGTTCTTGAACTTGAGAAGAGCTGTACACATATCCTCGCTCATATCACGTGCAAGCTCAGGATCGACCGGACCGTTTGCCGTAAATTTACGGTAGGATGCGGCAGAGACCGACTCTATCTCGGGGAAATCAGTTATAAACATAGCAAGATCGAGAAGATGTACGCCAAGGTCACGAAGCACTCCGCCGTTGGCGGCTTTTTTGTTATACCAGCTTCGGTCGGAAAGAACTCCGCCCATAAGGTCGGTATCCGAGGGCATCATACCGAGAGGACGCCGCCAGCCTGTACGGATGTGGTATACCTCACCGAGCTTACCCTCCTCAAACATACGCTTCATATACCGTGCCGCAGGGATAAAGCGCTGATTTTGAATTATCATAAGCCTTGCAGAGGATTTCTTTTCTGCCTCAACAAGCAATCTGCCCTCCTCGGCATTTATAGCCATAGGCTTTTCAAGCAGCACGTTAAAGCCTGCCTCAAGCAGCTCTACGGTAACACTTACGTGAAGAGAGTTAGGAAGAGCGTTGCTCACCATATCAAGGTCGGGATTTTCTTCGATCAATTTATGATAGTCGGTATACCCTTTCGGAATATTGTATTTTTCTAAAAGACTGTTCAGTCTCTCGGGATTTCTGCCCACGAGAGCCACAAGCTCGGTATGCTCGCAGTCCTGAAAAGCCTGAATATGTCTGTCTGCAATATATCCGCAGCCGAGAAGCGCGCATTTTAATTTTTTCATCGGAATACCATTCCTTTACTATATTACTTAATTACTTACATTTTAGCCGATTATATACCGAATGTCAACACTTGCAAATTTCGACAGACGTAAATTGCCGTTATCGGCAAAAACCCGAGTGTTTTACATTTATAAATCGTTGACTTTTTGTCGATAAATTAAATATAAAATCAGGGAGATAATGCCCTTAATCGTATTGCATTTCCCTTAAAAAATAAAATATTTAAGGTGTATTTTAAATTAATCATTGACTATTCCCTTATAAATGGTTATAATATAAGTGAATAATAAGGAGGATAAGGGAATGAGAGCTTTCAATTACTCTGTTATTAAAAATCAAAAATGGGATTCTGAAATTTTAGGACTTATAGCTGCAATATATAAGGAAGCAGGAAAGCAAGAACTTTATCTCAAAAGACGTCCGGAAGAACTTAACAAGTTGGTTGAGATTGCAAAAATTCAAAGTACCGAAGCTTCCAATGCAATTGAAGGTATAGTTACAACAAATACCCGTATTAAGCAGCTCGTTGAAGAGAAAACTACACCTAAGAATCGTAATGAGCAGGAAATTGCCGGTTATCGCGATGTTCTCTCGATTATTCACGAAAGTTTCGATGCGATATCGTTGTCCCGCAATTATATTCTTCAACTCCATAAAATTATGTACAGCCATATGAATAACCCTATGGCCGGTCAGACTAAAAATGTTCAGAATTATATCAGTGCCACCTATCCTGACGGACATACTGAAGTTCTTTTCACGCCTCTTGCTCCGTTTGAAACACCGCAGGCTCTGGATAAAATCTGTGATGAATACAACCGTGTTATTGGTAATATGGAATTGGAGCCTTTAATTGCGATTCCTATTTTCATTCACGACTTCCTTTGTATTCATCCTTTTAACGATGGCAACGGAAGAATGAGCCGTTTGCTCACCACTTTGCTACTATATCGAAGCGGATTTCATGTAGGTAAATATATTTCCCTGGAAGCAAAGATCGCTAAAAATAAGAACTTATATTATGATGCGCTTAGTCGTTCTCAGTATGGATGGCACCAAGGAACCGAAGATGCCGTTCCGTTTATTAAATATCTGCTCGGCACAGTTCTCGCAGCATACAAAGATTTTGGAGATAGATTTGCTCTTGTTGAAGAGAAGCTTCCTGCTCTTGAGATGGTCCGCAAAGCCGCTATGAATAAGATTGGCCGTTTTAATAAGCAAGATATACGTGAACTGTGCCCTACCCTCAGTCTCAGTTCTGTAGAAGGAGCCCTTCGTAAAATGGTGGCTTCCGGCGAACTGAAACGGGAGGGCAAAGGGAAGTCAACTTGCTACATTCGGTTGAAATGATAAGTAAAGTCCTATAGTGTGCATAGCAAAAGCGAGGAAAAATCTCCTCGCTTATGTCTTTATCTTGCGTATTCTTTTAAAGTTTTTTCAATTGCTTCAAACCGTTTATCATTACGAATAGGATCATATCTACTGTTTTGTATACGGTCAAGCATATAAAAGCTTTGTGAATGCTCTTTTAGTTCGTGAAAATCCTTGCTCGGCTCGGGATAGATTATCTTATCAACAAGAATGGATGTGTAATTTTTACCGTGATCATTTAAATAAGATTTATCATAAGAAACTGTGTGCTTACACATCTTTTCAAGAGAAGATAGTGTTTCTTCGATTTTCCCCTGTGACATTTGATATGTTGAAATGATCCAATAGTTAAGTGCTACTCGGCAATGATAAAACATTAAATTATCACCGTATATCATAAAATAAATATTATTTGATATTTCAAGCATTTTGATTTTTTTATCCCAAGTTGAAGGATCGTTCGGCAGCTCATCATCAAGAGTGAGATTCCTTATTGCTGTACCTAAACTATCTGTCAATTTGTCGATTTCATCCTGCTTGTATATTTCGTTGTTGCCGTCACCTATGCCGCATGATTTTACAGTTTCACGACAGTATTTCATAGGTGTCAGCAAATTTACCGTTTGTAATGCTTTTTCTGAATTTTGGGTTTCAGCATAGATGCTTATTAATGTGGTGATCGCATCACAACGAATATCCTCATCCTTGCAGTTATCAACAACATATAACGCAAGATTTTCTGATTCTTTCAAAAGGTTTTCGTCTTTTGTATCACAATATAAACCATATAGGCATACCGAAAGATTTTCTTTGATCTCACAGTCGGACGGATATTTCGAAAGAACTTTCCTTGCAAAATTAATTCTTTCTTCAATGGTTCCAACTTCTTCAAGTCTTAACATTTCAGCTTTTATTTCTGCAAGTCTTTTTTCTCGTTCGGATATTTTATAACCGAGTAATTCATCAGTACTTACCGAAAAGAAATCGGCAATAGCCGGAAGTAATTCAATATCCGGATAACCGCCCTCTGCTTCCCAACGAGAGATTGCTTGCGGTGTAACACCGATAGCAGTAGCAAGAGTGTCTTGAGTAACATTATTTTCAGAACGTAATTTTTTTATAATAGCACCAATTTTTATAGTCATTATGGCACCTCCAAAATTTGTTTTTGTAAGCTTACATTTTTATTATACATATCACACAACAATTTTCAATTATCAATTTGTTGTTTAGTATATCAAGTAATAATTAATAAGCAACATCACGATTTGAATATAAATGAGATTTGTATATATGAAAGCAACAGGAATAGTTCGTAGAATATAGGAATGCGTTATAATAGGGCAAACCGCTGAAACCCGCATAAACACTAGGGTTTTCGCTGGTTTGCCCCACTGAACGCATTGGTGTCAAAACAGGGTTATTGGCGGTTTTTATACATAGCAAAAGCGAGGTGAATTTCACCTCGCTTTTGTATTAAAAATTATCTAAAATGTATGGTTTGGTTTTTGTGTCAATCATAAAAAATTCTTCGGCAGGGACAGGGTCGTTCTCATAATCAACAAGCTTTGCTCTACGCTTTTCAAGTGGATTTCGTTTTTCCCATTCTATAAACGCAAGCAAACGCTCCTTTATTAAAGATTTATTTGTCCATTCTTCGCACCATTGTTCAAATATTTTCATTATTTCTTCAGGTGTAGTAGGTTCGATTCCGTGCATCCAATGTCCATAATATTGCTCTGTCGGCATCAAAGCATTAATAAAGATGCCGGGCCGAATATAATATTTCTCTTTTGAAAAACTACTTCCTTGAATCAAAAAAGAAATTGTAAACTCACCAATATCTTTTGTCCACCGTTTATTCTTTTTCTTAAATCCTTTTGCTTTCAAATATGGTTTTACATATTCGATCAATTCTTCTTCGGTTAGGATATGTTCCACAAAATCACCGCCTTTGTTTTATTATATCATATTTCATTTCAAAAGTAAATTGTTGCAGTCTAAATCCCCTCAAAATACAGATAACAACACAATTTGTAAATTAAGGAGAAATGTATATATGAAAGCAACCGGAATCGTTCGTAGAATCGAGGAATGAGGTATAATAACACCAAGAACTATAATTCAGCATAAACACCGGGGTTTTTACTGCTCTGTATAGCAGAAAAACGTCATATTCAAACTGTCACAAAAAACCGGGTGATTCGATTCACCCGGCTTTTGTTTTACTTAATTATCCCTTAATCGGCACAGCTACCTGTGTGATGTAATCTTCACTGTTTCCACCTCGATTGGGAGGCCCCTCCAAATAAACGG
>JAFQDF010000042.1 GCA_017416185.1 Clostridia bacterium | reverse complement strand
TTTCTTGAAGGGACCCAAGCCCTTAACTCCCTTTGAAATATCCTTTATAGACGACAGACTTCGTGACGGCAAGACCTATGTACCCTTCTCATATTTCAAGGGTGCGACCCCGGATAATAACTATACCCCTGCAGAACCTTTCAGCGTAACCGTAAGCTCAAATCCCTATTCGGATGCGAACGAAGGTTATATGAAGCTCTTTATCCGCAGCGGCGGTGCGGACAGCCCCCGTGAGATCGTTATGCGTATGAAGGGGGACGGCAGATGGTTCTTATGGGAACAGTTCCTGCTTCCCGATATACGTCAGCCTAAGGCTGCAGATCCTTGGGCGTAAGGCTACAATATAAAATATCCGGTCTGAACAGACCGGATATTTTATATAGGTGTAAAATCGGAGGGCTTGGGAGTAAGCTTAATTATTTTCCTGTGAGAAATAAGCTGTGTATATAGCATCCATATCGGTAAAATGGTACTGGGGGTACTTTTCGCCGTTACCTGCACCCAGGGTCGCAAGGATGTAATGAGTATCGTTATGCTCGGCGTAGGTTACGAGACAGAGCTTTGCTGCATCTGTAAAACCGGGCTTGCCGCCTATAAGATAGGGGGCGGAGATAGAATTGTTTGTAACTCCCTCCTGGATAAGGTTTCTAAGCTTGATTCCGTTGGGATGATAAGGGGTGGGCGCGGTCGTATAATCACGGGTCGTTATAATTTCGATAAATGCTTCATTTTTGACTGCATAATTCATTATCTGACACATATCATAGGCACTGCTGTAGTGGTTTAGTTCATCAAGACCTGTGGGGTTTGCAAAATGTGTGTGTTCAAGACCGAGCTCCTCAACCTTTTTGTTCATCAGGTCGACAAAGCTTTCTACCGAGCCTGCGGCAAGTATAGCGACACCTATAGCTCCGTCACCGCCCGAGGGGAGCATGGTAGCGTAGATAAGATCCTTTGCACTTACCGTTTCACCTGCACTGAAGCCGGCAACAGAGGATGACAGACTTCTGAGATAGGAGATATGCTCGTCGGTAAAGGTAAATTCTGAATTCATATCCTCGATGCATTCAAGAGCTACGATCGTGGTCATTACCTTGGTCATAGATGCAGGAGCCAGTTCTTTGTGAGCGTCTTTTTCGTATATATGCTCACCTGTATCGGCATTGATCATAAGCATTGAGGTACTTTCAATATATACGGGAGGCTCGGAAGAAAAGAGCTCTTCTGCAATGATAGTGTTCCTTTCTTCTCCTTCCGGTACCGTTTCTGCTTCTTTATCAGGCTCAGATGTCTCAACAGGCTTACATTTAATTTCAGTATCCTTAACAGCTACAGTTTCATTTTTCTGTACAGGCTGATTGTGTTTACTGTTGCAGGATACAAGCATAGCAGCTGCAACAACGAGAATAATACTTATAATCTTTTTGAACATCATTTTAAAATACCCCCATTTATTTGAAATTTACGTAACGTTTTTATACTGGGTTCAGAATTCAACCCAGATTGCAGGTCTGACAGAGTAATCTATTCTTTCAACTCCACCCTCGGAGCGGCTGTCTGTGGTCATGATCTCACCGTGGATGTTAACTCTTGCAGCAACGTCATAATTTACGCCTCTGCCTCTGAGCCACCAACCGCAGAAACCGTTTGATGTGTAAGCACCCTTTGCCTCGGCGTAGGGTGTAGCGTCGGCTCTTCTTGAGTATGCATCGGGTAAATACTTTTCAACCTCGTAACCGGAGAGACAGAACACCATATCCGATGAATCGTAGCCTCTGTATTCACATATTTTGGATTTTTCCGAGCTGCTGAAGGCTGTGTTATAGAAGGAGTTGTTGAGCCAGGATCTGAGGGAACAGCTTTCCCAGGTAACGTAATCCGAAACGTTGTTGTAGCTCCGGCAGTCAAGACCGTAACGGCTTAACAAAAGGTATGCATCACCGCGCTTTTCAAGAACAGTCCATTCTATGGGTTCGGCACCGTCGTTTGTACGGTTATTCTGTTCGTATTCGCCGAAGGTGACCGTGTCTCCTACGTTATAGTAAACCATAGGCTCGTAATCGTAGACAGGCTCGTCTTTGCTGATAGAGCCGGGTTCGTTATTCGGAAGGTCATCGGGTACATCTTTATGAATAACGGTAGTATTGGTGCCGTCTTCGCTGACAGCCTGGCCGGGCATTGTGATTCGGGTGCAGGACATAAGGGATAAGGTCATCATTGCAGCTATTATTATGAGTAAGAATCTTTTCATTTTAATCCTCCAGATTTGTTTGTTGTTGAGATGTCGTCCGGACTCTTTACAAGTATGATTATACGGCCATAGGATGAAGAGTTGTAATTTGGCTTTTTCCTGTTGCTTTTTGTGTGGATTGTTTATTTTTGGGATTCTTTATGCTATAATGTAGATAAGAGTATAATTTCGGAGGATGATGGAATGAAAGCCATATCTGTTTGTAGTTGTTTTAAATCTTTTGTGATCGTTCTTTTGTGCATATCAATGCTGTTTTCTTTAGCTTCCTGTAGCGGCAAAAAGACGACAGATGAAAGCGAAACGGTGGAAACACCTGAAGAAAGTGCAGAGACCTGTGAGCCGCTACCTGAGGTAGAGGAGGAGCCTGTACCCGACTTTGCTGCCCTTATGTATGATGCTAATTGCTTTACGGTTGAAATGATGTTTGCCGGAAATACCGAGGGCAGAAAAAACTTTTCTATGCAGATAAATCCTATATCGATCTTAAAGTTTATTCAGAGTAAGAAAACCATAAATGATATTCTCAAATATTGACTTTAAATGATAGAAGTATTATAATTGATATGTTGAAAACTCAACAAAGGAGATAAATATGGATCAGAAATACGAAGCGTTATTTACCCCCTGGAAGATAGGCAATGTGGAGATAAAAAACCGTATTGTTATGTGTCCTATGGGCGGAACATCCCTTTTTGGATGGTTTGAGCTTACCGGCTGTCATTTTGACAAGGAAGCGGCAAAGCTCTTTTTGGAGAGAGCAAAGAACAACGTAGGTCTTATCATCCCCGGAATTGCACCTCTTAGAGATACCTTCTGGGGAAAGTGGCTCTGGCAGAACCCCAAGATGTTTGAAGAGCTCAAGGTCTTTATGGATGAGATACATAAGACGGGAGCAAAGCTTTTTATCCAGCTTACCGCAGGTATGGGACGTTCCTGGGCGATAACCGAGCTTGTTGCTCCTCTGCATAAAAATAAATTTACCCGTGCGTTGGTGAAGCCCATCATCGGCAACTTGCTCCTTATTTAACATACAGGCAATTACGTTGTGGCGTGTGATTTGTATCACTGCATAAACGAGCGCAGTTTGGCAGGGGCAACTTGCCCCTTAAAAATTATACCTGTTTGTCAACAAGGGGTACCAAGATCAAACATAACGGCAATAATTGGTGTATAATATATTTGCGGTCGGATTTTGAACTCATACACCAAAATCAAGAGCAGACTTCACGATACTCTCCTTATAAACGACCGTAAAAACGGACCTGTTTGAAACAGGCCCGTTTTTGACTTTAACTATTATCAATCGGCAAAGCTATTTGTACGCAGAACCTGCCGTTTTCTTCGCTGAATTCCAGAAGACCGGAGTATTTCTCAACTATACGCCGTATGCTTTTCGTTCCGTAGCCGTGCCTCGTTTTGTCAGTTTTGGTGGTTGAGAGGGAAGCGTTGTTCGCAAGT
>JAFQDF010000041.1 GCA_017416185.1 Clostridia bacterium | reverse complement strand
TACCTCGGGTAAGACCGACACCACCTTTGCACCTAACGAAAACATTACCCGTGAACAGCTTGCCGCTATGCTCTACAGATACGCAGAGTATAAGGGTATGACTATAGAGAACGCAAAGGACATTTCCGATTTCCCCGATGCAGGTAAGGTTTCCACCTATGCGGTAGAGAACCTTAAGTGGGCTTACGGTAACGGAATAGTAAACGGCTCAAAGTCGGGAGATAAGCTCTATCTTAATCCCCGCAACCCCGCAACCAGAGCAGAGTGCGCTACTATGTTCTCAAAGTACCTCTACCTTGAGCCCGTATACGAGATAAACGGCAACGATATTTCTCTCTATACCATAGTATATAATGCAAACGAGATAGAGTCGGTCGCAGAAGCCGCAAACGATCTTGCAAAGTACATCGAAATGAGCATCGGATATAAGCTCCCCGTTGTAACCGACTCCGCCGAGGTAGGCGAGTACGAGATCCTCGTAGGTAAGACGAACCGTGAGGAGAAGGGAATTGTAACCGTTGACAGAGCGGCTTTTACCGATGATCAGAACTTCCTCTGTCAGGTACAGGGCAATTATCTCGTTATCACGGGTATCGACACTGATGCCGGACGTGATGACGGCAGCAGAACCACCTTCAATATTGACGGTTCACAGAACGCAGTTATTTATTTCCTTGAAAAGGAATTCGGACTTAATTTCTATTACGAAAACGAGGGCACGTATGCCGAGCCTGATCCCGTTATCAGCTTTGAAGACGGATATACCTATATTGACGGTCCCAGCTTTGAGACAAGAACGCTTTATATCCACAGTGCAGGTGATGATTCATATCTTGATTGCGGTTATTATTACAGCGACTGGGGCTGTGGACTTCCTCACCAGCTCGGTAACCTTATGACAGGTGCCTGGAGACATACTTATGAGAACACCTGGGACACACCCTGTCTCTCCTCTCCCGAAAACATTGAGAGCCTTCTTAAGAATATAAGAGAGCTTCTGGCAGAGAAACCCAACCTCAACCTCGTCGGACTTATTCAGAACGACAGCCAGAATTACTGCCGCTGTTCTCTCTGTGTTGCGGCTTACCGCGAGGAGGGAACCCGTGGCGGCGCTCTTATCCGACTTCTCAATATCGTAGGCGAGACCTTTGAGGAGGAACAGCCTAACGTCAAGTTTGCAACCTGGGCGTATAACTGGAGCATCAAGCCCCCCGAGTCGGATACCAAGCTCCACAAGAATATACTCCTTCACTATAACACGCTTCATCTTTGTCCCGCGCACGAATACTCTGATACCACCTGTGAGTTCAATAAGGAATCCGCAGAGCATATCAAAAAGTGGGGCGAGATAGTAGACAAGCTTTATCTCTGGGAGCATACGGCTGCATTCAGCGATTCAATGACTCCTTTCCCTGACTTTGACTCAATCCTTCCCAATGCAAAGTATTTTGCCGACAACGGCTGTGAGGGCGTATTCCTCAACAGTATGGTCGGCAGAAGTGCCGAGCTTTTAGAGCTTCGTGCATATCTCTTTGCTCATGTATACCGTAACCCCTATATGACCGAGGAGGAATATTACTACCGTATGGACGGCTTCCTCAAGGCTTTCTACGGTGACGGCTGGAAGAGCATCAGAGAGTATATTGACGGTATAACCGAGCTTGGTAACGAAAAGCACCACAGCTTCCACGCAGGAACCTCCGGTTATTACGATTACGAGCATATCCGTGAGGTGATCCCCGCCTTTGAAAAACTTTGGGACGAGGCAGAGGCTGGAGCCAAGACTCCCGAACAGCTCGAGCATATTCAGGTATCCCGTACGTCCTGGACGTATCTCAAGCAGTGTGCGCTCTACGATACTCAGTTCAAGAACGGAACCGACGAGCAGAAGAAGGCTTATGAAGCCGAAAATCAGGAGCTTGTCGATATGATAAGAAAGTACGGTATCCATATAGGAGAAAACTACGACGGAGATTATGATCTCAATATCTCCATCAACCCCGAAAACTGGTCGAACTGATACGGCATATCGGCGTATCAACTCAAAACTCTTAGTTCTAAACTCATAACTTAAAACGGTTGACCGTAACTTGAAGCGGTCAACCGTTTTCTATCTGTATTTCTATTTCCTTTACAACGTCACTCATTTTCATATTAAGGGCAAGACTGATTCGATAAAGTGTTTCAAGCGTTGGTTTTCTTTCACCCCGTTCTATAGCGCTAAGATGTGTTCTTCCGATAACCGCAAGACCGCTTAATACCTCTTGAGATATTCCTTTTTTCTTTCTCATATCGGCAATGACCTTTCCCACGATAGCAGAATCAAGCATAAACTCCGACATACTTTCCCCCCTATAACTTATTATCTTTATTGTAAGTGATATTCATAGTCGAAATGAATACATATGTTGACAAATGAACACATATGTGTTACAATATTTCCGAAAATGGCAGCATTGTTGCCAAAATATGTATTTAGAAAGGAAGGACACAAATGAAAAGAATCATTTCAATTCTTGTGACTGTGGTGATGCTTGTTTCTGTTGCGACGGTGTTTGGAATCTCTGTCAATGCAGCGGAAGAGCCTGTGGTGACAAAGGTAGAGAACTACACGGTTACCATTGACGGTATCACGGACATCAAGGAGATCAGGTTTGCAATAGGACACTATACTACCGGATCTCAGGTCAAGGCAGCAGAGAAGAACGTTACCCTCGATGCTGCAACAGTTAATAAGAATACTTTGGACGGTATATTTACATACGACCTGCCCTGGGTAGGCGAGTATACCTTCTGGGTGAGATTCAATGACGGATCTCAGTATTTTATTTACACAAGCGTAGAGGATATCAAGCCCTACGTGACCTCCAACGGCGTTATGCTCACAGTCAACGACTTTGGAGAAAATTATAAGGACGCCTGGATAGCAGAGGGTACCTTTAATACGTATAACGAGATCAAGGCCTCTACGGCATTCAAGTATCAGGCTTCCGCAAACAAGCTTGCAAACTACGCCAAGACCAATCACGATTTCACCTATACCCTCACCAACCCCGGTGACTACACCGTGCTTATCAGATATAATGACGGCAAGTTTGACGTAGTACACCATACTCTTACCGTAACCTATCCCGAGTTTAACGAAAACGGACTTCAGGTAACGGTAACCAACATCCCCGGCATCAAGATCATCCGTACAGCATACGGTCATTATACCAGCGTTGCAGACATCAAGAAGGTAGCGCAGGTACGTAATTTCAACAACAAGACAGCTATCAAGGATGCCGAAAGCTATACGGTACAGTACCGTGAAGAGGGTGAAATAACTATGGTAGTTGAATTCACCAACGGTTACAAGCATTTTTATTATTACAACGTAGCAAAGAAGGTTCCTACGGTTGAGGAAATAAACGGCGGAGTTAAGTTCGGTTCTCTTGACGGTCTTGTAATGATAAGATACGCTAAGGGCGAATATACAAGCTCCTCTGAAATAAAGGCGGCAGAAGGCTCAGTAGTTGTAAAGCCCGATGCTATATCAGACGGCTTTATAACAGTTTCCGGTCTTACGGTAGGGCAGACCTATACCTTCTCGGTACAGTATAACGATGACAGCTACAATTATTACGTAATTACCGTAACAGACAACTTGCCCGAGGAGCCTGTCATTACAGCTCCCACCTTTGTGGTAGACTCTGTCAAGGCGGCGGCAGGTAACAGCGTGAACGTAAAGATCGCGGTTGCCAACAACCCCGGAATAGCTTCTATCGGTATGCACGTAGCATTTGACGAATCTCTTACCCTTAACTCTGTGACATATAACTCTGATATCGGCGGTATGCCTTACCAGCCCGAGGAGTTTGAGACACCGGTTAAGCTCGTATGGGTAAGCCCCTATGCAGACGTTGCAGGAGACTTTACCTTTGTTACCCTTAACTTTACAGTTGCAGAGGGAACAGAAGCAGGCGAATATCCCGTATACGTAAGCTATGATGCAGACGATGTATACGATATGAGCGAGAGCAATATCGCATTTGACGTTGTAAACGGTGTTATCACCGTTGTAGAATAATACAGGAGGTAAGAGCAATGAAGAATAAAGCTGCACGCATTATATCAATGCTTATGGCGGTTATTATGGTTGCGGGTATGATACCCTTTTCCGTATTTGCTGCGGATACCTCTTTGACCGTAAACGTAGAAGCGGTCAACGCAATGCCCGGTGAAACGGTTGAGGTGGACATCACTCTTGCCGATAACCCCGGAATATCCTCCCTTCGTATGAACGTAAGATACGGAGATATACTGACCCTTACCAAGGTTACTTATAACAAGGACTTCGGCGGTCAGTTCGTAAATCCCCAGACTTTAACAAGCCCCGTTACACTTTACTGGCTTGATTATTCCTCAAGCTGTGATATCGACGGTGTGTTTGCCACTCTTACCTTTGTGGTAAGCGACTCGGCAAAGGCTGATGAGGTTGCAAATATCACCGTTACGTATGATCCCGACGATATCTACGATTTCAATATGGATAACGTTGATACCGTTGTGAATCCCGGCTCTGTGACCGTGCTTCCCTGTGTTGCAGGTGATATCAACAGCGACGGAAAATCCAATAACAAGGATGCAACCACCCTTGCAAGATTCCTTGCAGAGTGGCAGGTTGATATCAACGCACACTGTATCGACGTGAACGGCGACGGCAAGGTAAACAACAAGGACCTTACCCGACTTTTCCAGTACCTTGCAAACTGGGACGTTGAGGTCTGGTGCAAGTGCGGTGTAACGAAGAGATGTATCCACGAAATGACAGAGTATCCCGCAAAGGATGCAAACTGTACAGAGGACGGTAATATCAATTACTGGTACTGCAATCTTTGTGAAAAATACTTCCTCGACGCAGACGGTGCGGCGCAGACTACATATGATGCGGTAGTTATCGCAGCATATGGACATACTGTCGTTATCGACGAAGCTGTTGCTCCTACCTATACAACCACAGGTCTGACAGAAGGTTCACATTGTTCCGCTTGCGGCGAGGTGTTTGTAAAGCAGGAGATCATTCCTGTTCTTAACGGTTATTCTATAACCTACAATGTAGCAGGTAATGATACATATCTCGCACAACAGAATATAGTCAATCCCAATCCTACGTCATATAACCCCGAAAGCTCGACGATATATGTTGAGGATCTTGTTGCTCCTGCGGGATATACGTTCCTTGGATGGTATGATGCTTCCGGAAATAACAATATTACCGAGATACCTAAGGGATCCACAGGTAACAAAACTCTCTATGCTCATTGGCGTATAGAGCAGTACGAGATTCAGTATGAAAGTACACTTATTTCTGATGACGGCAATAAGTTTGAAACTCCCAGCACTACCTATACCGTAAATAAGGATTGGCTGTTGCCTACCCCTGAGCTTGACGGCTATATCTTTGCAGGTTGGTCTGATGAAGACGGTAATGTGCACAAGAAGATTACTTCCGGTACCACTGGTCATAAGATATTCAAGGCTAACTGGCTGAGCGAAAGAAATCAGGCATGGGCAAAACATGATTACGGTGAACCTGTTATTCACGAGGATATGAATCAAATCCTCTTTGCTTACGAAATAGGTGAGATAAGAAATGTTCCTGTATACGAAATCATTGATTTTGGTAAAATAAATGAGGATGGTGTATCTAAAACTGAGTCAGTAAAATACTCACTCACTACATCGAAGGATGAGATGGAGAGTTATACAGATACTGTTGCTAAGGCTACCACCGAATCTTTTGGATGGACACTTTCCAGTGAATGGTCTGATAAGGTGTCAGTTGATGAATCCTGGGCACAGGAGAATGGTATGGAGATAGGTGAAGTTGAATCTGTTTGTACAAACGAAGCTTCAAACTGGTATATCAGTAGCGGTAGTTACGGAACAGATACTACGGTACAATTAGATACAAAGGATACCTATGATCTTAAAACAACCACAAAGAACACCAAAACTTACAATACTAAAGAGACAGAAAAACGACAGGACTTTTCTGCCGGATTGAATCTTTATACAAAAAGTACGCTTGGTATTAATGCAAAAATTTCAGATGGATTAGGTATTAATGCCGGTAAGGAATGGGGCGGAGCCTTGGATCTAAAGTATTCACAAGGCAAAACCACAACTAAGAAAACAGGAAAAGAAAAAGACAGTGGTAGTAGTGAACAGACCGGTTCTTTGACCCATACAGGTACGACTACAACAAACGAATCCGGTTGGAATAGCGAATCCGGTTACAGCGGCAGCACGTCTGTCAGCCAGGAAAACTCTATATCTCAAGTTCTTTCCGAAAAAATATCTCAGTCTACAAACTATGGTAAGGAATATATCAATACCGAGGGCGAGAGCACCAATCAGGACTTCGTAAATGAGAGTTCAAATACGAATGAATATTCCTCTGTAGTTACATATAATACAACCGTATATGAGGAAAAGACTGAAAGCTTTACAACAGAAAACACGAGACGCGGTTATCACAGATGGGTAATGGCGGGTACTGCACACGTATTCGGTGTTGTAGGATACGATATAGAAAATAGTACTTACTACACATATACATTGTCTGTGATGGATGACGAG
Organism: Clostridia bacterium; assembly: GCA_017416185.1. GTDB lineage: Bacteria > Bacillota > Clostridia > Oscillospirales > CAG-272 > RGIG7300. The sequence goes on along the minus strand of JAFQDF010000041.1, from coordinate 54,068 downwards.
CTTTTCAGATACGAGGACTATTCTTTTGTTTCCTCCGATTATAATGATAATCAGAGTTCTGTAATTGACTTTGAGGCTCCTATCGAAATTCTTGATTATGTTGCTGACCGTGTGTACGGTACAGAAGGTCTTGAGGTAGATGCTAACGGAACTATTACCGGGTATGAAGGAACTGAAAAAACCGTTATAATTCCCGATTACATGGTAACAAGCGGCACAAATAAAGTTGTTAAAATAACAGCAATTAGTGCAGATGCATTCCAAAATAATACAGAGCTTGAAGTAATAGAATTATCTGACTTTATTACTTCTATCCCCGAAAAAGCTTTTGCCGGATGTACCTCTCTTGTTAGTATTGAAGCTGATAGTGTTACTTCCATAGGTGCTTTTGCGTTTAGTGGTTGTACAGCACTTAAATATGGTAAGGTAGGCGATAAAATTACATCCTTGGGAGAAAGTGTTTTTGACGGTCTCGACTCTATAGAGGTTACAGCTACCAATAAAAAAATTATAGAGGCGGCGATAAAATCCGGAACTAAAGAAATTTACATTACGGTATCAAATACATGTAATGATCTTACAAATGTTGTTTTGGATATTCCCGAAGGTACTGAGTTGTTCTATTTTGACGGTAAGGGCAAAGAATTTAGTAATGTAATTATAAATTCAAATGCTGAAACAACAAGAATTATCGGAACAACACTTACATCGGATTCCAAAACTCCGCTTAAAGTGTCCAAGAGCAATCTTGTACTTCAGGAAGTAACACTCAATGCTCCCGCCATAGCTTTGAGTTGTACGGCAGATAATACAGTAATATCTCTTTACGGAGAATCTTATGTTAATACGCTCAGAGACAATGCTATGCTCTGCAAGAATATAACACTTGAAAAGTTGGTTCTCCCCACAGGGGCATATTACAGTCACTTGCATATAAACGGAAATCTCCTTGTATATGGCGATGAACCTGAAAACACTCTTATGACGGTACATGAACCCGGAGGCATAGTACTTATTGATAAGGATATGTTCGATAAGCATTTGTTAGGTGAGATTAAAATCGAATTTAACACAAATGGCGGAACGGGAGAATTTGAAGATAAGACGATATACCTTGGTGATACATACGGTGAATTACCTATACCTACCAGAGATTATTATACTTTTAACGGTTGGTATACCGAGGCAGAGGGCGGCGAGCTGATTACCGCAGATATGCAACCTGAGACGGTAGTTAATGTTACCTTATATGCTCATTGGACACTCAACTCTGTATCGGGTTGGGTAAAAGTAAGTGACGGAATTCCCGAAGGAGCTGAAATTATCGAAACGCAGTGGAAATATACTCTGAGAGAATATACAACTAATGCTGCATCCTCTCTCTCCGGTTGGACGAAGTATGATTCTAAAATTACAAGTTGGAGTGATTGGAGCAGTTGGTCTAAAACTGCAGCTACTGCAAGTACATCGAAACAGGTTGAAACCAAAACCGTAACGGACAAAGCAGGATATAATCAATACCGTTATTGGATATACCGCAGTGCCGACCATTATTATATGGGTACTGAAGGTTACGCTGGTGTTTGCTGGAATTACGAAGAGCTTTATCTTACATACCCATTGGAATTAGTTGATTCAGCTAATGGACTTTACGGTTACCATGGATGCGAGCATTATAGTTGGGCAAACAAATGGTTCTTTGGAGAGTGTACTTGGATACCTCCTGTTACACATACTGAGTACAGATACAGAAACGCAATATACACATACTATTATTACAGAGATCTTCATAACCAAATCTCAGCAACCGATCCCACGGGTCAGTCTAATGTTTCCAACGTAGTAAAGTACGTTAAGTACAGAGCAAAATAACCTAAACAAAAATCAACACGGGCAACCGTGTTGATTTTTGCTGTTATTATAAATAGTCTCGAAAGTATTAAAGCATTCATACGATAAGCAGACGTTTGCGAGCTTAGAGTTATGAGTTTAGAGTTATGAGTTAAAGGTTGAAAGGTGTTGCATAAATGCAACACCTTTCAACCTTTTCTATTCTCTTTTCTCTATTATCTCCTCACTAAAAATAACAGGCTCAAAAAGCCTGTTATTTTATATATCATATTTTCCCGTTCATTGCAAGGATTATAAGCACGCAGGTTGCTATAACCACAGCGGATACTATGAGAGTACCGAACCATACCGAGATCTTGCCTTTCTTTTCAGAGGGGGGCATCAGTCTTGCTTTACGCAGGGCCGTAGTCAAGGGTTTGTAGAGCATAAGCGCCAGTGCTGCATTGATAAAGCCCTTTAAAAGGTTGAAGGGAAGGAACACAGGTAAAAGCATTCCGGCAACAATCTCACGGTCTATTCCCATATATATGGGAGTCATAGTATAGTTCCACAGGATCATCAGACCGGTCATTATAACGATGCCGGAAATTAAACCTGTTACAGCACCCGTCATATTACGGTACTTACGGTACACACTTGCGGCGGTGCAGGCAAAAGCTCCTGTAGATAAAATGTTCATCATCATACCTATAACACCGGCTTCACTGATGGTGAACAGCTCTATAGCGGCTACCACCACTGTCATACCGAGGGAGGCAAGGGGACCGAACATAAATCCGGCGACAACGATAATCGCATCCTTAAATTCTAATTTAAGGAAGGGGGCAGAGGGCATAATCGACGTGCCGAAAACAGATATCACAAAAGCTACTGCACACAGCATAGCCATTATGACCATATTTTTAGTTTTATAATTTGTCATTTTATACTCCAGTTTGTAATTTAATTCATTATATAATAAACATAATTTTTTGTCAATATAAATATGTGGTTGAAAATACACCTTGGAGGTGTATTTTCCCATGATTTTGCAATTTGCGCTTTGCATTTTACATTTTTTTATTGACATATAAATCTTGTTGTTATATAATTAATTAAATATAGTTTTATTTAATAAGGAGCCTGTATGTCAGACAGACAGAAAAGGATCAGAAATTTTTCGATCATTGCACATATCGACCATGGTAAGTCCACTCTTGCCGACAGGTTGCTTGAAAATACCCAGACCCTGACCAGTCGAGAGATGGAGGAGCAGGTCCTTGATAATATGGATCTGGAAAGGGAAAGAGGCATCACCATCAAGGCGAGAGCCGTCAATCTGCAGTACAAGGCGGAGGACGGTGAGACCTATTCCCTTAACCTTATAGACACCCCCGGTCACGTTGACTTTAACTATGAGGTCAGCCGCAGTCTTAACGCTTGTGACGGAGCACTTCTTGTGGTTGACGCGTCCCAGGGTATCGAGGCACAGACCCTTGCTAATGCATATCTTGCAATAGATGCGGATCTTGAGATAGTTCCCGTTGTCAACAAAATTGACCTTCCCGCAGCCGACCCCGAAAGGGTCAGAACAGAGATCGAGGACGTTATCGGTATTCCTGCTGAGGACTGCCCTTGTATTTCCGCAAAGACGGGTGTAAACATCCCCGACGTTTTAAAGAAGATAGTAACGGACGTTCCCGCACCAAAGGGTGATGAAAACGCACCCCTTAAGTGTCTTATATTCGACTCATATTACGATTCCTATCTCGGAGTTGTGGTATACGTCCGTGTCTTTGACGGCAAGTTAAAGGCGGGACAGCGTATCCGTATGATGAATACGGGAGCCGAGTTTGACGTTATTGAGGTTGGCTATATGGCACCCTTCGGACTTCAGAAGGCAACAGAGCTTGCGGCAGGCGAGGTTGGTTATATCACGGCAAGTATTAAGAACGTTCGCGATACACAGGTAGGTGACACTATTACCACCGTTGAGAACGGTATCACCGAGCCGCTTCCCGGCTTTAAGCAGGCGCTTCCTATGGTTTATTCGGGTATATATCCCGAGGACGGAGCAAAGTACGACGATCTCCGCGATGCTCTTGAAAAGCTGCAGCTCAACGACGCGTCTCTTATGTTTGAACCCGAGACCTCTGCGGCTCTCGGCTTCGGCTTCCGTTGCGGATTCCTTGGACTTCTGCATATGGAGATAATACAGGAAAGACTGGAAAGAGAGTTCAACCTTGATATCATCACCACCGCCCCCTCGGTTATCTACAAGATAACCAAGACCGACGGTGAGGTGCTGTATATAGACAACCCCACGAACTACCCCGATCAGGGCGAGATCGCAGAGGCGGCAGAGCCTATGGTCAAGGCAAGCATTATAACTCCCGTTGACTACGTTGGCGGTATTATGGATCTATGTCAGGACAGACGCGGTATATTCCACGATATGAAATACCTTGACTCCACACGTACCGAGCTTCATTATGAGCTTCCCTTGAACGAGATAGTTTACGACTTCTTTGATGCGTTAAAGAGCCGCAGCCGCGGATATGCTTCGCTTGATTATGAGCTTATCGGCCACAAGCCCAGTAAGCTTGTTAAGCTTGACATTCTTCTTAACGGCGAGATAGTTGATGCATTATCCTTTATTGTTCATACCGATAAGGCATACGGCAGAGGACGTAAGATAGCAGAGAAGCTTAAAGAAAATATTCCGCGCCAGCTCTTTGAGGTGCCTGTTCAGGCGGCTATCGGCGGCAAGGTCATAGCCCGCGAGACGGTAAAGGCACTTCGTAAGGACGTGCTTGCAAAGTGCTACGGCGGTGACATTACCCGTAAGAAGAAGCTGCTTGAAAAGCAGAAGGAAGGAAAAAAGAAAATGCGTAAGTTAGGTTCTGTCGAGGTTACTCCTGAGGCGTTTATGGCAGTTCTTAAACTTGATGAGTGAGGATAAAGATGAAAAGATTAGGATTGTATTTACATTTTCCCTTTTGTATGAATAAGTGTGCATACTGTGACTTTTATTCTGTAGTAAATTATGATGACGTAGAACGTTATATGGATGCTCTTATGCTCCAGTGTGAGGATTATGCCACATCCTGCGAGCCTTATGCTGTTGATACCATATTCCTCGGTGGAGGAACACCTACTATCGTTCCCGAGAAGCAAATGCAAGCACTTATCGACTGCATATATGAAAATTTCAATGTTACAATTGATGCTGAAGTTACAATTGAGGCGAATCCTGCAACAGTAACTCTGGGACAGCTCAAAAAATATCGCAAATCAGGTATTAACCGTTTGAGCATCGGCTTGCAGTCTGTGTGTGATAACGAGCTGAAAGCTCTTAGCCGTGTGCATAGCTATGAGGATTTTGAAAAAACCTTTAAAATGGCGCGTAAGGCAGGCTTTGATAATATCAACCTCGATCTGATGTACGGAATTCCCGAACAGACTATGGATTCATTTATCAAATCCCTTGAAACAGTAGTTGAGCTTGATCCCGAGCATATTTCACTCTATAATCTTAAGATAGAGGATTCAACGCCCTTCGGTGCAATTCGCGATTCTCTGCCTCTTCCCGATGAAGATATAGAGTTTGCAATGTACGAGTATGCTATAGATTATCTTACCCGTCACGGCTATGAGCAGTATGAGACCAGTAATTTTGCTAAGAAGGGTTATGAATGTAAGCATAATATGAAATACTGGACCTGTCAGGAATATCTTGGTCTGGGTACTGCCTCCCATTCTTATTTCCGAAATACCCGTTTCTCATTTATCAAGGATATAGACAGCTTTGTATCTGCGATAGAGGATCCTGATAACAGTGATGTTATTACCGATGAGAACTATACAATATCTCCCAGAGAGCGTGTCGGTGAGTATATTATGCTTAGCCTCAGACTAAAAAAAGGAATAAACGTAACCGAGTTCAAGCGTTTTTGCGGTATGGATTTTGAAAAAATGTTTGAGGATCTTCTTCCTCCTTATGTATCCAACGGCTTTATGGATAGAACCGCAACCGGTTATGCGTTTACCGCTAAGGGTATGTACGTTTCAAACTACATTCTTTCATCTATGTTGGATTTTTCCTCTGAGATCGATAAAAATATAGCGAATGGGAAGGATAAGTAAATAAAAAGGGGCGATAAGCCCCTTTTATTAGATAGACGGTGATAGTTTAAGGAGATGAAATATGAAAAAACTGCTTAAAGTATTACTTAACAGAAGATTGATCGTTGCATTTTTCCTTTTACTGCAGGTACTGCTTATTGTTGGTTTTATCCTGGGAAGGATAAGTCATTTAATGCCATTGCTCGAGCTGTTGAGCTTGTTTGTAATACTCTACGTAGTGAACAGACGTGATAAGCCGGCATATAAGATAGCTTGGATAATCATAATGCTGACTATCCCTGTTTTTGGGGGATTGTTATACGTTATGATCACCTGGCAGTCAAATTCCGGAGCGTTCCGAAAATTCGTACAGAAAAGTGAAAATTATGCCAAACAGTATATTCCTGTAGCCCGGGATGTGATAGAGCGCTTTAATGCCTCTGTTCCGGGTCATTTGCCTCAGGTGAATTATCTTACCAATTCAGCTGGCTTTCCTATGTATGACAATTCTATGACGGAATATTATTCTCCGGGTGAAAGATTTCTTCCTGTGTTTTTGAAAGAACTTGAGGGTGCAACGGAATATATATTTATTGAATATTTTATAATCAATACAAATGACCGTATTTGGAAGACTGTGCTTGATATTCTTGCAAGAAAGGTAAAGGAAGGTGTTGAGGTCAGAGTAATATACGATGATCTGGGCTGTGTCGGTACTGTTCCTGATGACTATAAAAGGACTCTTTCGGAGCTTGGCATAAAGTGTACGGTTTTTAACCCGTTCATTCCACTGTGGTCTTCACTTCAGAATAACCGTGACCATCGAAAAATAACCGTAATTGATGGCAGAATTGCTTTTACAGGTGGTATAAATCTTGCTGACGAGTATATCAATGAAAAGCAGAGGTACGGTTATTGGCTTGATTCTGCTGTTTCAATAAAGGGTGAAGCTGTCAACAGTTTTACGGTTATGTTTTTGCAGATCTGGTCAGCTGCAAACTTCAAGGAGGAGGATTTTTCTCCCTATCTTCGCAAAACATCCAAGTGTACCTATACCGACGGATATATTATCCCTTATGCGGATGCCCCTACCGATGACGAGAACGTCTGCGAGCACGTCTATATGCAGATAATAAACAATGCAAAGCATTACGTTTATATCGAAACCCCCTATTTTATCATAGACGATTCGATGCTTTCAGCCGTTATTTTAGCGGCTAAGAGCGGTGTGGATATCCGCATCATAACGCCGGGCATCCCCGACAAAAAGCTGGTGCATATGACCACCCGTTCATATTACGAGGCTCTTATCAAGGCGGGTGTGCGTATATACGAGTATACTCCCGGCTTCGTTCATTCAAAGCTTGTGATATCCGACGACGATACCGCGGCTATCGGTACGGCAAACTTTGATTTCCGCAGTCTGTATCTGCATTATGAATGCGGAGAGCTGATATTCAATTCTTCTGCCGTGGAAGTGATCAAGCAGGATTTCCTTAAAACCTTGCCCTTATGCCGTGAGATAACAAAGGCGGATACCAAGCGTAACATCTTCGTCCGCTTCGGTCAAAGTGTTTTGAGAATTATCGCTCCATTGCTGTAATAATTTCGATTTTTCTCTTTACACTTTCATAAAAATATGTTAAAATAAAATTGAGAGGAGTGGATACTATGATAGTTGATATGCATTCACATATACTGCCCGGTGCCGACCACGGATCTGACTCTGTGGAGACATCCCTTGCGATGGTCAAGCGTGCGGTCGAGGCAGGCGTAACAGCTATCCACTTAAGCTCTCATTTTTATCATCACAGCGATACCGTTGAAGAGTTTCTGGAAAGACGTAAGCGTGCTTATGACAAGCTTATGGCGGCTCTTGACGAGGAAACTAAATCAAAGATCACCTTCGTTCTCGGAGCAGAGGTAACTCTTGAGGTCGACTTAAAGGACGAGCCTCGTCTGAGGGAGCTTTGTATCGGCGAGACCAACAATATACTTATCGAGATGCCCAATATGAAGTGGACGGACTGGACCTTCAACGCTCTTTACGATATAAGTGCGCGGCATAACGTCAAGCCTCTTATCGCCCACGTTGACCGCTATGATGAAAAACAGTGCAAAAAGCTTTACGAGTACGGCTACAACTGCCAGCTCAACGCCTCGTCCTTTAACGGGCTTATATCCCGCCACAAGGCGATGAAGCTGCTTTATGAGGGCAACGCCCACGTTATCGGCAGTGACGTTCACGGTAAAGAGGCAAAGGAATATAATAATTACGAAAAGGCATTACGTTGTATAGATCCCTTTAAGGACGAGCTTATGAGTTTTGCCGCAGAGCTGTTGGGGTTATAATGGAGCATATAAGTATTATTTATTCAGCACCCACAGGTACTGCCCGTATCCCGTACGAGACCTTTGAGGATATAAAAATGACGGGCATATTACCCGCAAACGTGCTCAGGCTTATGCAGGAATTACCGGATGCGGCAGATACGGAGCTGCGACAAAAGACGTTCAGATCCCTTTGCGACGGGGGAACACAGGAGCTTGAAAAGCTCTCCCGACAGCTATACGAGCTGTCCGAACTGTATACAGCATACGATAACGCCGAAACTGATTCCGTAAAGAAATATATATTTGCGGCGCTCCTTTACAGACAGTTCCGTTTTTACAAGAGCGCTTCCAAGCTCAACTGTGCTGAGGGTTTTCTTCTGGGCTTCAAGGTGCATTTTAAGGAGCTTTATGACGAGGCGGCAGCTGCGGAGGCCGAGAGGGTATACAATGCCCTTATAACGAGCGTAAATATTGAGATAAAAGAAGATTCACTTACGCTCAAACAGTCAGGTGACAAGGGCTATATTGCCGATATACGCCGCTGTGCCGCCGAGATGGGAATAGAGCTGTCAGAACCTCCCTTTACCCATAAGGAGTTTGGCTCGGATATCTCTTTGGCGCTTTCTTCACTATTTTCTGATAGCTGGAAAATGCTTTCCGACCATTACGACAGCTACAGGAAGCTTCTTGACAGAGATATACTTGACTATATCGATCAGCTTGATTTTTATATCTATAACACTAAATTAGCACTTGAATATACATCCCACTCTATCCCCATATGCTATGCAGGTTTCGGTGAGGATATATCTATTGCCGAAGGATATGACGTTACCCTTATGGCAAAGAAGTGCTATGACATAATTCCGAACGACATTACTTTTTGTGCCGATAAACCCGTATATTTTCTTGCGGGTGCCAACGGCGGCGGAAAGACAACCTATCTTCGTACTGTAGGAGTCTGTGTTATACTGTCCCTGTGGGGCTGTCCGGTTCCTGCAAGACATTCGAGAATATGCAGATTAACCTCGGTGCTCACACATTTTCCCCGTGATGAGCGTTTTGAGCTTGAGGGAAGATTGCTTGATGAGCAAAACCGTGTTGAAGCTATTCTTTCGGATATGGGTGAAAGAAGTCTCATACTTTTAAATGAGACTTATGCCACCACCAATGAAGAAAAAGCCTCGAAAATGACTTGTGAGTTGGCGCAAAGCCTCAAGAATAAGGGTCAGTTTGCGGTTTACGTAACACATCAGAAAAGGGCGCAGGAGACAGAGATTCCTATGCTGTGCTGTGTGGTAGATGAGAATGACGGAGGCAGACGTACTTACAAGATCAGACCCCTTAATAATGCTGTACGTTCTCACGCGGAGGATATTCTTAAAAAATACTCACTTTCAAGAGCCGATCTTGAGGAAAGGTTCGGTATATGAAGTACAGCATATTATACAAGACAGAGGAAAGAATGCAGAATTCATCTCTGATATACGACCTTTCTGTTGACAGGTGTATAGCAAATATTTCTGCAGATACACGAAAAAACGAGTATTTTTGTCACGTGCTGTCAAGTCCGTTGACTCTGACAGACAATATTATATTCCGAAGAGAGATACTCACTGATCTTTATGAAAATCCGACACTGTTTGCAGATCTTAAAACCCTGTTCAACCGTTATGACAGGCTTAAGGGTGATTGGCTTGAGCTCAAGGGAAGCGGTGACAGAGTGTCGGCTGACCGTGGCAGCGAGGCAGCGCTTGACTATATTTATTCCTCGCTCAAGGTAACTGCTCTTTTTCCAAAGACCATACTTTCCTTCTTTTCTTCAATTGTAGAGGTATTTGAGGGATATGCAGTATCTTCCGAGGGACTTACCGCCCTGCGTGATTATGCCGTGGGGCTGCTTGAAAACAAGTCTCTTAAGGAAATAGAGAATATATCCTCAAAATTTATGTATAATTCCCCCGATGATTACGACTTTGAACTTGTTTGCAGTATAGGAGATGCTCTTGACTGCATATATGCCGAAATATCATCGGTGAAGGAAAGGGAAAAGAAAAAGAATCCTCTGCTTTCTATTCTTTCAAGGAAAAAGAATAAAGAGGGAAGTGTTGAAACCGCAAGTCCTGATGCCAAAGCCGTATCACTTGAAATACTTGGTGAGGCAATGTATCAGACAGACAGGCTGCTTTCCGAGATAACTGATTCTATATATGACAGTTTGTATGGTATATCCCGTGAGCTTGATTTTTATGAAGTGGCTCTGAGGTATATGGAGTTTCTTTCCGGATGCGGAAAACCGTATTGCTACCCCGAGCTTGCAGCCTCTCATATTAAGGCTGAAGAGCTTTACGATCTTTTCCTTTTGAGTGAAGCAAAGTGCGAGGTCTATCCCAATGATGCCGATTTTTCGGGATACAGCGGTGTACTCATCCGGGGTAAGAACAATACCGGTAAGACAACGTTTTTACGTTCTGTAGTCATAGCACAGCTCTTTGCCCAGGCGGGTCTGCCCATTGTGGCAAGTAAGGCGCATATTCCGGTATTTAACGGTGTATATACGCATTTCTCCAGCTCAGAGGAGGATTTCTCGGTTGGAGACGTGTCGGGTAGATTTGAAGGCGAGGTCAAGGCGATAGCCGAGATAATGGATAACATTACAGAGGGCAGTCTTGTGATACTCAACGAAACCTTCCAGACAACGGCCTACGACGAAGGAAGTGTTGCCATAGAGGGCATACTACGGTCATTGACGGCTTTGGGTTGTCACTATGTATTCGTTACCCACCTGACGCAGTTGTTTAATATGCTGGGTGAGGATACGGCAAAATTTGAGAGTGCAGACGGGGATACCCCGTTCACAATAAAAAAATTATAAGGAGATAAGAACATGAAGAGATTAGTTTGTTTCTTATTAACCGTGATCATGCTTTGTGGTATGATCCCCGTTGCGGCAATCGCTGAAGACGGTGCGCTTTCCTTTACCGATGTACAGGAAAAGCATTGGTTCTACGATGCTGTTAAATACTGTGTAGAAAAGGGTTATATTGCAGGTATGGACGATACTACATTCGCTCCTAACAATAACCTTACAAGAGCACAGTTTGTTACCATCCTTGCTAAGTTTGACGGTGTTGATCTTACACAGTATGACACTACCGATGCAGGCTTTGAGGATGTAAAGACCTCTCATTGGTGGAATGAAGTGGTATGCTGGGCAGTAGAGCAGGGCATTACCAGCGGTATTTCCGAGACCAAGTTCGGTCCCAACAATGATGTAACCAGATCTCAGCTTGCAAGATTCTTCTATGTTTACACAGAGAAGACCGGCGGCGACGTTAGCGGCAGAGCAGATATAAGTGAATATCCCGACGTAGATAAGGTTCAGACATGGGCAGAGGAACCCCTTAAGTGGGCAGTTTCTGTAGGTCTTATCTCCGGTGTTAAGAAGGATGACGTAAACTACCTTGAGCCCAACGGCAAGGCTACAAGAGCTCAGGCGGCTGTTATGTTTATGAACTACGATCAGATGGAAACCGAGATCGTTATACCCGACTACGACGGACGTATCGTATTCTGGGGCGACTCCCTTACACAGGGTATCACAGGCGGCTTTAAGGATATCACAGAAGTTCCTTTCCCTGAAAGAGTAGGCGAGACCTTAAACTGCGAGATCAAGAACTACGGTATCGGTTCCGAGGCTGCATTCCAGGTTGCAAGCCGTCAGGGCGGTCTTCCTATGTATGCATTCGCAACAGAGGATGAACCCTTCGTTATCCCTGCAGAGGGCAGCGTTGAGATCTGTCTCTTCAACCCCATCGTTGACGAGATCTATTCCGTAACAAACTACGTAGGCGTTGGCGAGTACGACCTTTACTCCGGTATCAACCCCGTTACCATCGGCGGTGTAGTTGGTGAGGTTAAGCAGGTAGACGGCTCCAACTGGTCCTTCACCCGTCTTGAGGCAGGCGAAGAGGTTAAGTATACCGAGCACGTTCTTGTTGAGACCTTCGGTATGACAGACAAGAGCGAGGACGATATCATCGTTATCTGGATCGGTCACAACGATTGTCCCGAAGCATTTGATGATGAAAAGCATCAGGAGATCATCGGCTATATCGACGCTATGATCGAGTATTCCGGAACAGATAAGTACGTAGTTATGGGTCTTATGGCAGAGCGTTACGCTCCCGGTTACGCAGAGATCAATGCTAAGATCGAAGCTTATCTGACCGAAAAGGGCGCAGGCGACAAGTATCTTGACATCCGTACATACCTTGCAGATCCTGCACGTCTTGAGGAACTGGGTATCGAGCCCAACCAGGGCGATAACACTATGGACCTTGAGTGGATGGAAAAGGGCTGGATCCCCGAATCTCTTCAGGCTGAGAAGGTTTCCAAGCAGGGTTACTCCCTCCACCTCAACCAGTACGGTTACGACCTTGTTGCAGGCAGACTTGTTGAGAAGTTTATCGAGCTCGGTTATCTTGACGAAGAGCCCGTAGTTGATGAAGTTGTCGGCTGAGAATTTCTTGACTAAATAAATCCTAAACAAAAAAGACGGGAAACCGTCTTTTTTTGTTGCTTTTATAATCTCTTTATGTTAGAATATGATCATAGAACAATAATATAAGGAGACAAAAATGAAAAGACTTATTTGCTTCTTACTTACCGTAATTATGCTTTGCGGTATTATTCCCGTAACTGCAAATGCAGTTGATACCGAGTCTCCCTTTACCGACGTAAAGGAAAGTCATTGGTGGTATAATGCTATAGCATACTGCTATGAAAACGGATTGCTCAAGGGTATGAGCGAGACCGAGTTCGGTCCTACCGTAATTCTTACAAGAGCTATGTTCGTTCAGGCACTTGCAAACTTTGAGGGTGTAACTGACGAAGATCTGAAAGATGAGGTTTCTCCCTTTACCGACGTTAAGGAAAGCTATTGGTTCTACTTAGCCGTTGAATGGGCAAGACAGAACGGAATTGTGGGCGGTATGACCGAGACTACCTTTGTGCCCAATGGCGCACTTACCCGTGCACAGATGGCAAGACTTTTCCATCAGTATGCAATTTATAAGGGTCTTAATGTCGATGTGGAATCAGATGTTTCCGGCTTTGATGATTCTGACAAGATACCCGAATGGGCTCTTGACGGTATGAAATACTGTGTTGGAACAGAGCTTTTCGTTGGTGACAATAACAAGCTTACACCTTCTGCAACAGCGACCAGAGCGCAGCTTGCTACGGTTATTATGAAGTTCCACGGTTTAAGCGGTTCTTCCTGTGAACATCAGTGGAGTATGTGGATGTGCACCATAGCTCCCACCGAAGAGGATACAGGTATCGAAACAAGGATATGTACACAGTGCGATGCACAGCAGAGCCGTGTGGTTGAGGAATATAAGGGCAGAATAGTCTGCTGGGGCGACTCTGTAACCCAGGGAATCTTTACAGGCTTTGAGGATGTAGCCGAGGTACCCTATCCCGAAAGAGTGGGAGAAATACTCGGTGTAGAGAGTCTTAACTACGGTATCGGCGGCGAGATAGGACAGCAGATAGCCTGCCGTCAGGGTGGAATCCCCTTCTATGCATATGCAAGCGAGACTATGCCCTTCACCATTCCCGCAGACACGACTCCCGTTGAAATAGACCTTGTGCTGAACGAGGACGGCGATCCCGCCGAGATAGGCAACAACTATATATATTCTGCTGTTAACCCTATGCGTATAGGCGGTGTCTTAGGCGAGCTTACTAAGGTGGAGGATTCCAATATCTATCACTTTACCCGTCTTGAGCCGGGTGAGGAGTTGACCTTTACCGAGCTTACCCGAGTAGAGACCTTTGGTATGACCGATAGCCGTGCGGACGATATTACCGTACTTTGGATATGTCATAACGATATCTATCCTGCAGAGGCATTGCCCGACCTTCTTGCAACTCTTGACTCTATGATAGCCGCTTGCCCGAGCGACGAATACGTTGTGCTTGGTCTTATGGGCGAGAGATACGTAAAGGCATATGCCGAGCTTAATGCAGGTATCAAGGCGCATCTTGAGGAGATGGGCGTTGGTGAAAAATTCCTTGATGTAAGAAGCTATCTTGCTGATCCTCAGCATCTTGTTGAACTTGGTATTACGCCTAATGCAAGAGACGAATATTTTATGTCAAACGGCTGGATACCCGCATCCCTTCAGGCAGAGGACGAACTTCATCTCAATCAGACAGGCTACGATCTTCTTGCCGGCTACGTAGCAGATAAGATAGTAGACCTCGGATACTTAACGAATTAATGCGGAATGCGGAGTGCGGAATTATTCTCTATTTACTATTCGCTAAACAGAAAGGGTATGAAATGAAAAAAGTTATTTGTATTTTATTAACTGTCTTAATGCTTGTTCCTTTTTCAATAAGCGCCGCCACGGCAGAATATGACCCACAGGTACCTTTTACTGATGCAAAGCCCGGAGCATGGTACTACAGTGCGGTCAAATACTGTAAGATAAATAATCTTCTTAACGGTATGACCGAGGTGAACTTTGGTCTTAATACCACGGTTTCAAGAGCGATGTTCGTGCAGGCACTGGCAAACTTTGAGGGTGTTACAGCCGATATGCTTAAAAAAGAGCCTACACCCTTTACCGATATCAAGCCCGAGCATTGGTTCTACGTTGCCGTAGAATGGGCAAGACAGCAGGGAATAGTAGGCGGTATGACCGAGACTACCTTCTCCCCCAACGGCGCCCTTACCCGCGCCCAGATGGCAAGACTCTTCTGCCAGTATGCAAAGTACAAGGGTCTTGACACCGACAAAAAAGCCGATCTCACCGTATTTACCGATGCCGCAAAGGTTCAGAGCTGGGCAAAGGAGGGTATGGAATACTGTGTTGCCACAGGGCTTTTCGTAGGCGACGGCGGTAAGCTTGACCCAAATGCCAAGGCAACAAGAGCTCAGCTTGCAGTAGTTCTTTATAAGTTTGACTATCAGAACAAATACGCTCACCCTATTCCCGATTCTGCCGCTGCAGATGCTTGTCTTGTTGAAGCAGACAGCAAGGACAGAGTAGTTATCTTCGGTGACAGTATGTCACAGAGACTCGAAAAAGACCCCTTAAGAAGCAAGTACCTGAAGATACCCGTACAGAACTACGGTATCGGCGGTGAGATGGCAGAGGCAGGAGGCTTCAGACAGGGAAGTATACCGATCTATGCCGAGCCTATGACTATTCCCGCAGACAAAACTCCCGTACCCGTTACACTGGTTACTGATAACGGAGATACAAAGGATCTGGGACATTTCGGTGACGGAGTTTCAAACGAATTTATCATTGCAGGCGTTAAGGGCAAGGTTATCCATAACGATGACGGAGCCTTCTTCACACGCAATACCGAGGGTGAGGCGGTAGAGGTAAATACCCGTACACGCATCATCACCCCCGCAATGCAGGACAGACGTGAGAACGATATTCTCGTTATCTGGACAGGCTCCAATAACCGCTATAACTCCGAGAGTGCATACAAGCTTGTGAACACCATAAACGAGATGATAAAGTATCATCCCACCGATGAATACGTTATAGTCGGTCTTACATCAAAGGACTATATGCCTGACGTTGACGGTGTGAATGACGTACTTCGCGAAGCATATGGCGAGCATTTCGTTGATGTAAGAGCATATCTTATGACCGAGCAGTGCTTACTTGATAACGGTATCACACCCACACAGGCAGACTATGACAATATGGCAAAGGGCGAGATCCCCGCGTCCCTTCTTGCAGATACAATTCACGGAACGGCTACATTCTATGATATCGTTTCAAAAATGATAGCGGATATGATCAAAGAAAATGGATATTTGTCATAAAAGGCTTGCAAAATAAAAATATATATTGTATAATGAACTCAATCATTGTTAAGGAGATTTACACCAATGAACATTATTGAAGCTTATCAGAAAAAAGTAGACGAGCTTTTGGCAACAGTCAGAGAAACTCAGATGGACAAGATCAGAGAAGCAGGCAAGATGATGGCTGATGCTATGTGCGCTAAGAAGAATATCGTTATCCACGATACAGGCCACATCATCAACGGCGAAATGATCCAGCGTTCCGGCGGTCTTATCGCTCCCCAGCATCTCAGATATTACCTCGTTACCGAGGACGGCGGTCTTGTAACTCCCGAGTTCAAGGCTAAGAACCTCAATATGGAGGGCATGGCTGAGCTTGTTTACCGTTGTTCACATATGACAGGCGAGGGCGACATCCTCTTTATCGGTTCGGTTTCCGGCCGTAGCGACCAGGTTGTTGACCTTGCACTTACCTGCAAGAGCCACGGCGTTAAGATCATCGCAGTTACCTCTCTGGATTACTCCAGCCAGGTTAAGTCCGCTCACACTAGTGGCAAGAGACTTTATGAGGTTGCAGACCTCGTTATCGACAACTGCGCACCTCTGGGTGATGCTATGATGGAGCTTCCCGGCTACGAGATGCCCTTCGGTCCTGCATCCGGTATCGCTGCTGTATATATTATGTGGCAGGTTTATGCTGCTTGTATCGAGGAGATGGACAAGCGCGGTCTTAAGCCCGGTATCCTTAAGTCCTCCAACACTCCCGGCGGCGACGAGTACAACCTCAAGCTCGAGCACCTCTATCAGGAGCGCGGTTATTGATAATCTGCTAAGCAGATTATCAGCTAAATTCGCCGTGGCTATGGCGAGCTAAATTGACCTTCGGTCAGCTAAATTACTGCGTAGCTAAATCTGCTTCGCAGGCTAAGGCGGATTTAATTTAGCTTCTGAAAGAAATTTAGCTATGCAACGCATAATTTAGCTGTTGCAAAGCAACTATTTAGCTATAAAAAGACGGCATCGGTTTTGCCGTCTTTTTTGGACAAGGAGAATAATATGAAAAAAATCGTATCATTACTTTTAGCATTATTAATGCTTTTATCCGTATTCTGTTTCACCGTATCAGCCGAAGAGCCCTTTGATGACGTAAAGGAAAATCACTGGTATTACAGAGCAGTTGAATATTGCTTTGAAAAGAGTCTTATGAGCGGTATGTCTCCCACCGCTTTCGGTCCCTCTCTCAAGGTAAACCGTGAGATGTTCGTAAAGACACTTGCCAATATGGAGGGTATCGACGAGGAAAGTTATAAGGTTACAGAGTCTCCCTTCAAGGACGTAAGACTTGATATGTGGTACGCTCCCGCAGTAGAGTGGGCAAGACAGACCGGTATCGTTGCAGGCTTGTCCGAAGACACCTTCGGTGTAGGCAAGCCTATCACCCGTGAGCAGATTGCAAGACTGCTGCGGGGCTATGCCGAGTATAAGGGCAAGGACGTGAGCGCATCCGCTGACCTTTCTGCTTTTGCTGATGATGATAAAATAAACGATTGGGCGCTTGACGGCTTTAAGTATGTCGTTGCCAAGGGCATATTCAAGGGTAACGCAAAGAACGAGCTTAACCCCCGAGGTAACGCCACCCGTGCCGAGCTTGCAACTATTCTTAAGGCTGTAAGAGCCTATGAAAACAATAAGCTCGTAGCCTGGGGCGACAGCCTGACCCAAGGTATCATCGAGGGCTTCCACGATATTTCCAAGTCACCCTATCCCGAGCATACCGCAGAGCTTCTTAACGTGCCCGCATATAACTTCGGCATCGGCGGCGATACTGCAGAGGCTATAGCTATCCGTCAGGGCGGTATTGCCATCTACGTTGACAGCCTTACCATCCCTGCTGACAAGACTCCCGTGGCTATCGACATCAGGGCAGAGGAGGGCTACACCACCAAGAACATCAATGAAAACGGCGACAAGGGTCTTAACCCCGTAACCATAGACGGTATTAAGGGCAATATCATCGGAGATTGGGAGGAAGGCTATAAGTTCCAGCGCCTGGAGGCAGGCGAGGAAAAGGTTATCACCTCCGAGACCCGTATCGTAACCGACGGTATGAGCTTCGACTATTCCAACGCCATTCTCGTTATCTGTTCGGGTGCCAACAACACAAAGGAACAGGCTTGGCACGACGATCCCGAGGCGCATCTGCAGTACCTCTGTCAGATACAGAAAAAGATGGTAGACTATGCAGGTACCGATAACTTCGTTATCATCGGTCTTCCCAAGGTAAGATTTATGGCTAAGATCCCTAAGTACAACTATATTTTAGAGGAGTATTGGGGCGAACACTATCTTGACGTAAACGAGTATATGATGTCCGAACAGGCGTTTATCGACAACGGACTTGAAATGAAGGGTAGAGACAAGAAGGACGTAGCAGAGGGATATATCCCCAGAACCTTCCTTGATGCTCTCCAGCAGCTCCATCCCAACCAGATGGGATATGATATGATATCAAAGCTGCTCTCCGAAAAGATCTACGAATTAGGTTATCTTAAATAAGAAAATCGGCGGATAACCGCCGATTTTTGTTATTCTAAATCCTCTATATTCAAAGGCTCAAATTTGACCTTATATCCCAAATCTATATAATATTCGGTTATCTGCGACTTTATAAATTCCAGATGATTTTTGGATATTTTGTTTACCTTGGGATAGTCCCACAGATCGGGTTCCTCTACGGTCACCGTCGAATTGTCCTTATATTCGGTATAGAGCATCACTATGCGTTTGTTTACTTTACAGTAGGTGAAATCATCCTTTTCCTTGACTTGTCCGTGGGTCAGAGAGGCAGACAGCTTTTTATATTCCTTTTCAGAGCCTATAAGATCCTTATAGGCTTTTGACCAGAACTCCCATACACTTGTGTTTTCGTTTGATTCATAAAAATCCTGATATATAGGTTCAATATAGTCCTTGCTTTTCTTTATTGGCAATCTGCCGCCGAAAACGTATCGGGCTATCATATTTATAACCCTTGACTTTGCGGCATAGCTGAATCCGCAATATGGAATCTTCTCGCTGTCAAAAACACACTTGCGGTGGTATAAGTCTATAACACAAGGAAGAACACAACTATCCTCACCTTCACCGTTCCCCGAGCTTACAAGCTTATATAACTCCTCGGACAGACCTATATCTACGCTGTCTGCTATTATAACAGCAAAACCGCATTTACATATAGGAGCATTTTTTTGCGAAGGATCTGTAAGCAAAGGCTTTTTACTGCCCGATAGAACTCTGAAGTTAGCCTTGGCAACTCTCATTATACGGTTGTATTCTTCACGGTCAAGATAGCTTACAGAATATACGGCAACCATTCGTTCAATACATTTATAGTATACCGTCATGGATATACTACATTTGTATCTCAGCATTTCAGGCTTAGGTTCAAGCTTTGTCGGTTGATATTCCCGACCTAAAAGGGACAATCGTCTTTTGATCGCTTCTTTGGAGGTGTTGATAGGAAAGGATTTCCTTGCCCTTTGATTGCTGTATATATCCGAAAAAGCAAAGTCCATAGCCATAAGGACTATGAAGTTCTTGAAGATAACCAGCAATAATAACGCCACAAGCCCAATACATCCAAAGCCTGCAACCGCAGGAGGAATGAAATCAAAGGACCATAATAAAACACCAACAAGGATAAATGGAGTGATAACCACTACATAAGGTGTCAGTCTGCATAATCCTGCATTTTTTAATTTTGGAAATTTCATATTTCACCCTGATAGAGTTATTTTAAGCCTGTCTATGACAGGCTTAAATCTCATTCTTACACAGATCCTCAAAGGTCTCACGCTTAACGGCGATATACGAGCCGTTCTTGTTAACCATAACTATGGGAGCCTTAGGAATCCTGTTATAGTGGGATGCCATAGCGTAGTTATACGCGCCTGTAACGAACACCGCAACGGTGTCACCGCGTACAGGCTTACATAGCATCATACCTTCACCGATAAGGTCACCACTTTCGCAGCATCGACCTGCAAGGGTACATTCGTAATCTGCGGGCAGGGAAGCCTTGTTTGCCACAACCGCATCGTATCTTGACTGATACAGCGCATATCTGGGATTATCAGGCATACCGCCGTCAATAGAAACGTAGTTCTTAAAGCCGGGGATCTCCTTGACACCGCCGACGGTGTATAGGGTAATACCCGAGTCTGCCACGATGCTTCTGCCGGGCTCAAGTAAGAACTTAGGTTGATTCAAGCCGAGATCACGGCATATCTTCTTGCAGAGGGTAGCGATACCCGCAATATTTGATGCGTAGTTTATTTCGGGATCGGAGTTGACGTATTTAACACCCATACCGCCGCCGAGGTTCATAATCTGCGCCTCAAAGCCGTACTTCACCTTCATATCACGCATAAAGGTCAGCATAATGGTTGCGGCATCCACGAAGGGTTCATACTCAAATATCTGTGAACCTATATGACAGTGATAGCCGTCGAGAGCAATATTTTCAAGAGAAAGGGCAAGAGCCACAAGCTCGTCCGCCTGTCCTGTTTCGATTGCCGCACCGAACTTGGAGTCCACTTTACCTGTATTTATCGCCGCAAGGGTATGGGGGTCGATACCGGGGGTTATACGAAGGAGAATATGCTGCTTTATACGGTTAGCTCCTGCAATCTCATTGATTGCACGAAGCTCGTCCGCGTTGTCACAAACAAAGTGCCCTATACCGTTCTCAATACCGTATTTGATATCAAAATCGGTCTTATTGTTGCCGTGAAAATAAGCCTTTGACAGGTCAAAGCCTGCTTTGAGAGCCGTATAAAGCTCGCCTGAGGAAACGATGTCGATTCCCATTCCTTCCTCAGCCATTATCTCGTAAATTCTCTTGACAGAAAGGGCTTTTGAAGCAAAGAGAGGTATAGAGCCTTCACCGAAATGCTCTTCCATCGCAGAACGGTATATACGGCAACGCTCTCTTATTCTTTCCTCGTCCATAATATAGGCGGGAGTGCCGTACTGCTTTGCCAGCTCTACGGTGTCCTGTCCTGCAAAAACAAGATGTCCTTGTTCATTTATTGAAATGTTACTTGAGTTATACATAAATTAATCCTTGATTATATTCGTCATATCATAGAAACCGGCAGCTTTACCGTTTAAGAATTTAGCTGCGGCAATAGCCCCTTCGGCAAAGAGGGAACGGTCGTGCGCCTCGTGCTTGATGGACAGGGTCTGTGTGCCTGTGTTGATGATGACCTCGTGTTCACCTACCACGTTGCCCATACGGAGCGAATGAATGCCTATTTCTTCGTCGGTACGCTTTCCGTTTTCGTGTCTGCCTATATTATAAACGGCTGCGGGTCTTATTTCCTTTATGCCGTCGGCAAGCAGAAGTGCGGTGCCGCTGGGAACGTCAAGCTTTTGGTTGTGATGTTTTTCAATTATCTCGATATTAGCGGAAGGGAACATTTTTGCGGCTGTCTTGCATATCTCGTTCATAACCGCAATTCCGAGAGACATATTGGCTGAGAAGAATACGGGTATCTTTTCTGCTGCCGCCTTTATCATAGCCTTTTCTTCATCGGTATGGGCGGTAGTACATATAACTACGGGAATATTACGGCTTACCGCATATTCAAGAAGCCCCTCGGTACAGGTGTGATGGCTGAAATCTATTATACAGTCAGCCTCACCCGTAAAATCCGTAAGGTTTTCGTATATGGGATCGTCGCTTGCGGCTACGTTGTTGATGTCAACAAAGGCAACCGCAGACATATCAGAGTCCTGTTCAATAAAACGGGCAACGGCTTTACCCATACGTCCGTTTGAACCGTTGATTATAATTTTCATATCTTAATACCGACTTCCTTCATACAGCGTACAAGCACTTCCTCGTGAGCCGCCTCCATAGGTGTAAGGGGCAGACGGAGATAGTTGTCACAGAAGCCCATATGAGCCATAGCCGCCTTTACGGGGATAGGATTTACCTCGCAGAAGAGAGCGTTGCAGAGATCAAGATACTTGAACTGCATTTCTCTTGCACCTGCTACGTCACCTGCTAAAAACTTCTTGCACATCTGAGAGGTCTCGTAGGGAAGAAGGTTAGAGAGAACCGAGATAACACCCTTACCGCCGCAAGCAAGAACGGGAACTATCTGGTCATCGTTACCCGAATAGATATCCAGCTTGTCACCAACAAGCTTTGCGGTCTCGACGATCTTGGAGATATCGCCGTTAGCCTCTTTTATAGCGGCGATCATAGGATGCTCAGCCAGCTCTACGTAGGTAGAGGTAGCGATAGCACAGCCGGTACGGGAGGGAACGTTATAAAGGATAATAGGCTTGTCAGAGTGATCTGCAATAGTATTGAACATCTGTACCAGACCCTTCTGGGTAGCCTTGTTGTAGTAGGGTGTGACCACCAGCATAGCGTCAGCGCCTACCTTGCAGGAAAACTCTGTCAGGTCAACAGCATAGGCTGTATCGTTGGAGCCTGTGCCTGCGATAACGGGAACTCGCTTTGCGGTACGCTCAACTGCATAGCGGATGCACTCACGGTGTTCCTCGTCGGTGAGGGTAGAGCCTTCACCCGTAGTACCGCAGATAACAAGGGCGTCAATGCCGGACTCTATCTGCCAGTCGATAAGCTTTCCGAACTTTTCGTAGTCAACTCCGTTTTCGTTGAGAGGTGTAACAAGGGCAGTAGCCGCACCTGTAAAGATAGTTTCTTTCTTCATTTTTTAAATAACTCCTATATAGTAAAAAATAGCCGATGATATCGGCTACCATAAAAATCTGTTCAGATATAGTGAACGATTATTATGATAGCACTCCGCCCACAAGTGAGCGACAGTACAGAGGATATTATCCCAAGTACCAGTTCAGCACCGCCGTGCATCCCTTCGGCACTTATTCCTTTCACTTTTGCCTTGTCTTGCGAAGACCGTGACACAAAAACTACTCTTAATAAAGTGCGCCTCTATCAATCACAGATATAATATCATATTGCGATTGACTTGTCAATAGCAATATGATATTATTCTCGTTTTGCATAGCAAAACATATCGAGTTCACCTATAGGTGAACATATCGAGTTGCGAAGCAACATATCGAGTTTGACCTTGGTCAAACATATCGACATTAGTTGTTGGCTTTGGCAGTCGTTACGGATGATATCAGTCTTCGTCTTATAGATCCGTTACGGCTTTTCAAATCTTTATATTTTTCTTCTGAAATTTTATTTTTCCTGAATATCAGTTCTAACCAATATTCGGTTTCGGAGGATTCTTTCAATGCTATTTCAAGTTTACTTATAAAATCAGCTCTGCTTTGAGCATATTTTGCTTCGTGTATATTGGCACCGATAGAAGACGAGCAACGAACTAATTGGTTTGTAAATACAGAACAACCTTTAATTTCGTCGCAAATATCAGAAATTTCTATTGCCAGATTAATGCTGTCTTCTCTTAGTTTATCTTTTTGATCCTGCATAATTTCTCCCGATTGATTTTGTCGATATGTTTTGCCTATGGCAAAACTCGATATATTTGACCCTGTCAAACTCGATATGTCTGTCACAGACAGACTCGATATGTTTCGCCTTTGGCGAAACGAGAGGAATGGCTACGCCATTCTGATTATATCCCCTTCCAATATCTCGAAAGGTGCATTGATCTTAAATATCATACCCGGATGAGGAGCAGAAGCTATATCCTCGCCCTTTTCGTCGGTCATCCATTCGATATCAAAAGCAATACCGCACTTGCCGGGGGAGATGACCTCCACCTTATCACCTACACATACTTTGTTTCTCTGAATGAATGTGGCAACACCGTCCTCATATCCGAGAGCCTGCGCGATATAAGCCTTTTCACGGAGATATCCGTTATACTCACACACGTTTGCATCAAGTATGGGATTGCCGAAGAAGTAGCCCGTATTATACTCACGGTGGCTTACCGACTCAAGCTCGTTTTTCCAGGCAGGGTCATAGACGTAATTTTCGGGATCTGCCATATAACGATCAAACGCCATACGGTAAGCGTTGGTGGTAACGGCGGTATAGTATGCGCTCTTCATACGTCCTTCGATCTTAAAGGACTTGATTCCTGCCGAAAGAAGCTCGGGAATATGCTCTATCATACACATATCCTTTGAGGACATAATAAAGGTGCCGTGTTCGGTCTGTTCGATAGGCAGGGGAGAGTCGGGACGCTTGTCCTCGATTATCTCGTAGAGCTTATAATTCCAGCGGCAGGGCTGTGTACAGGCACCGCAGTTGGCGTCTCTGCCCGTAAGATGCTCTGAGAGAAGGCATCTTCCGCTCCAGGAAACACACATAGAGCCGTGGATAAACACCTCAAGCTCAAGGTCCTCGGGAATAGCTTTTCTTATTTCGATTATTTCCTTAAGGGATAACTCTCTTGCAAGCACCACACGCTTTGCACCCATGCGGTAGTATGCCATACAGGTCTGGGGGCTGACGATACTGGTCTGTGTGGATATATGCAGCTCTACCTCCGGAAGAACTCTTTTCACCAGATCTATAACACCAAGATCCGCAACTATAACGGCATCAATACCGCTTCCGCGAAGAGCGCACAGATATTCTTCAAGAGCCTTATATTCGCCTACCTTTGGCATAGTGTTGACGGTAACGTAAACCTTGACGTTTCTTTCGTGAGCGTATTTTACCGCTTCAAAAATCTCTTCAACACTGAAATTATCAGCCGCCGCACGCATACCGAAGCGGTTTCCTGCAAGGTATACGGCATCCGCACCGTAGAGGATCGCCGCCTTCATTTTTTCAAAGTTTCCCGCAGGGGAAAGTATCTCGGGTTTATAAATCATCTTTTATGCTCCTTGATATATTATATATATTATAACTGTATATAGACTAAAAATCAAGATGTACTTATAAATGGGAGTTTTATTTATGAAGTATGACATTTTGTGACAAAACTATTGTAATGATGTGAATAATGTGATATAATTTTTATAATTATACAAAAATATGTATAGGCTTGAATTGCGTTCATAATTCGACGTGTGATTATTGAAAGGAGTCGGTTATGTTATATACGATAGGATATTCCTGTGTCAGTCATATAGGTATGATAAGAAAGATGAATCAGGATAATTTTATCTGTAATGGAGTGTATATGAATGTGGATGGCAACGGTCCGAAATTTCCGTTAAGCGGTGAGGTATCCGTGAAGCCTTTTGCACTTTTTGGCGTGTTTGACGGAATGGGAGGAGAAGAATGCGGAGAGATAGCTTCATACATCGCCGCAAGAGAGAGTGCAAGGCTGGCAGCGGGAAAAGATCCTGTGATAGCTTTGGACGATTTTTGCATACACGCCAATGCAAGTATATGTGAATATGCATCAAATAATGGAGTTTCTTCTATGGGAACTACTGCCGCTATGTTGATGTTTGGTAAGAAGAAAATTACTCTTTGTAACATAGGAGACAGTAAGATCTACAGATTTGCGAACAATGAAATAGAACAGATTTCCAAGGATCACGTAGCTATTTCTGCATACGGAACAAAGGCACCGTTGCTTCAGAATCTTGGTATTCCTGAAGAAGAGATGAGAATAGAACCGTACTATGCACAAGGTGCCTATGTGGAGGGGGACAGATATCTTATCTGCTCTGACGGCTTGACAGATATGGTGAATGTTGAGACGATCAGGGATATGTTGGCTGACAAATCAATTGAAAATGCGGTAAACCGTTTGCTGAATACAGCATTGGAAAACGGTGGTAGAGACAATACCACTATTATTCTTCTTGAAGTAAGAAGAGCATAGAGCATTTTAGATAGGTGGTAGAAGTTACAATGATATGTCGGAATTGCGGGTCTGAGATTCGTGAAAATGCAAAATTTTGTCCCAGGTGCGGTAAAGAAACAGGAAAGCAGATATCTCAGAGCTTCAAGGCGGCTGATATGGATATAAGCTCGGTTTGGCCTGAATGGAAAATCACTCAACGATTGGGGAAGGGCTCGTATGGTACGGTCTACAAAATAGTACGTAATGACAATGGCATAGAAACTGATGCGGCACTTAAGATAATTTCTATTCCTTCGGATGAGGCTGAGATTGACTCATTACGTTCCGAGGGCTTTGATATGGACAGTACCCGTGATTATTTCAGGAATATTGTCAATGATTTTATAGGTGAAATACGTCTTATGGAATCCTTTAAGGGTATGCAGAACATTGTAAGCGTAGAGGATTATAAGGTTGTTGAGAAGAATGACGGCATCGGATGGGATATATATATCCGTATGGAGCTGCTCACTCCTTTTACTTCATACATAAGCGATAAGATCCTTACAGAGTCTGAGGTTATAAAGCTGAGCTGTGATATTTGTTCTGCGCTTGATATATGTGCCAGGAGTAACGTTATACACCGTGATATCAAGCCTGAGAATATTTTCGTTAACAAATTCGGTTTTTTTAAGCTCGGAGATTTCGGAATCGCCCGTGAGCTTGAAAATGTAACGGGTGCTCTTTCACATAAGGGAACCTTAAATTATATTGCACCCGAAGTGGCAATGGGTTTAGAATATGATGCACGTGTGGATATATATTCTCTTGGAATAGTTTTGTATCGTTTACTGAACGGTAACCGCCTTCCGTTTCTTAACGACGACGAGCAGTCAAAAAATCCGAACACAAGAAAGGATGCTGTTGAAAAGAGGATAAGAGGAGAGCGGCTACCTGCACCGTGTGATGCTTCTCCTGAAATGGCTGACCTCATACTTCGCGCCTGTGCTTTTGATAGGAACGAACGCTTTTCTTCAGCCCGGGAGATGAAAGCTGCATTGATGAGCATAGAAAATCACAGTTATACACAGGACAAGACTGTTGAAACAGTTAAGACCGAAACGGATAGTGGTAGATATGACCGTACAGTATCTGTTCGAAGAGCTCCGTCTGACCGAATTCAGAATACGGCAGGTGTTTCCGATACGGATTATGCGGAAAGGCAAAAGCCCGGTGAATCTGTAAAGAAAAAGAGAGCCATATCTTTTGTTCATATATGTTGGGCCATTGTTATAGTTTTGGTTATGTTAATTTTTTTATGTGTTGTGAGCTATGATTTCAGAGCTTTTGTTTTATATGTGTTGAGATACGGTATCAATATTTTGAGAAAGATCAAAAACGTTATTTTAAATTGATTGTTTTACAACTATTAAAATTTTTGAGGAGTAAAAAATGTATTGTCCAAAATGCGGAAATCAGATTGATGACAGTAAGAATTTTTGTCCTTTCTGCGGATTCAGGATAGCAAATACAGGTGCGGTAAAAAAAGAAGTATTTGATCATGATATGTTATCTGTATGGCCTGAATGGGTAATTGAAAAACGATTAGGCAAGGGTTCGTATGGTACTGTTTATCAGGTTATACGTAATGATAACAATATAGAAAGCCGTGCTGCAATAAAGGTTATTTCTATTCCGTCCGATCCGTCAGAGATAGATACGCTTCGTTCCGAAGGAATGGATATTACCGATACACGTAATTATTTTAATGGAATCGTTGAGGATTTTATCGGTGAAATACGAATGATGGAATCACTCAAAGGAGCTCCTAATATAGTTGCCGTTGAGGATTATAAGGTTGTAGAGAAAACAGGTGAAATCGGATGGGACATATATATCCGTATGGAGCTGTTGACACCCTTTGAAAGGTATGTTGAGAAAAACGGACTTTCTGAAAAAGAAATAATTAAACTGGGTTATGATATATGCTCTGCTCTTGATATTTGCGACAGGCGTAGCATTATACACCGTGATATAAAGCCCGGAAATATATTTATAGACGATTACGGATATTTTAAACTTGGAGATTTCGGAATTGCAAGAGAACTTCAGAATTCCGTTGGTAGCTTGTCACAGAAGGGTACAATGAGTTATATGGCACCTGAGGTAGTCTCATGCAGTGAGTATGACCTTAGGGTAGATATATATTCATTGGGTCTGGTTCTATACAGAGCAGCCAATTTTAACAGACTTCCCTTTGTGGAATCTGACAGTAATGAAGCTTCTGTGACAGAACGTAAGATGGCTCTTGACCGTAGAATTCGGGGAGAAGAGCTTAGCCCTCCGGAAAATGCTTCAGAGGCATTATCAGAAGTAATCCTTCGCGCCTGCTCCTTTGATCCTGACGGACGGTACAGCTCTGCTGCAGAAATGAAAATGGCTCTGAAGAATCTTACAAAGGGAGAAGAGCAGGATATCGACCGAACAATCGCTGTGCGCAAGCTGGCCAAAGAAGATTTGGACAAAACCGTTTCGGTAAAAAAACCTATAAACGATTTCAACGATAAAAATGGCGAACACCTAAACGATTCTCCCGGACGATATGGTGCAAAGTCAAATACAAATAAGCGACGGATCATGATTTTCTGTATTTCCGGTATTGCTGTATTGATGGTTATTTTGACCGTATTGTTCTTTGCAAGCAGTGCGTTCCGTGTATATTCTAATATGAGGTCCGAGGACTTTGACAAAGCTGTGAGTGAGTATCATTCTGCAGTGGAGGATAGATCGTTTCAATCCTCGCTGTTCAACCTTCTTATGAACGGAAGGGTTGATAAGATCGCCGAAGCTGTTGATAGTGGCAGAACAGAAGATATGGTTGCTATCAGGGAATTGGCAGCACTTGATAAAATGAATTTTGACGAAGCTTGGGATCAGTGTGACATTATTATGTCGGAATATGCTGATACCATAGTTTATAATTTTGAAAGCGGAAAGCTTGATCGTGACAGTGCCATCAATGACCTTAATGAGTTAAAGAGTATTGGACTGAACAATGCTGATTCATATATAAGCAGAGTAAATAATAGTCCATTAAATGCTTTTGAAAAGGGTAATTCATATTACGAAAATGGCGACTATGTTAACGCGATTGCTGAGTTTTCCAGGGTGCCTCAAACAGACGTACACTATGCGGAGGCTCAGGAAAAATTATCTCAGACATGTAAAGAATACTTATCAATTGTTGCAGAGTCGGCTAACACCCTTATTCAGCAGAGCAAATATAAAGAGGCTGTTGTTGAGATAGATGTGGCATATGACGTAGTACCAAAGGATGCAGATACAACAGAAATCGATGCTATCCGTATTAAAGCATTGGATGGTTATAAAGCAACCGTAGAGCAAAAGGTCGATGCACTGATAGCAGATAATAATTATGATGAAGCGTTTTCTCTGGTAGATGAGGCTGTGGCCTTTGAGAACAGTGAATTCTTTATCAATCTTAAGATCTATACTGAGGAAAAGTATGTAACTTACGTTTCTGAAAATGTCAAGGCTTTTTCCCGTGGCGGTAATGTCAATGAGGCAAAGCATCTTATTGATGATGCTCTTGGCCGTTTGCCGGATAATGCGGTACTTATTCAGCTTAAGAATGATTTTGAAAGCGGGAAGTTGGAGCAGCTTTCACCTTTGGAATATTTCATAGAAAATGCTGACAAGATGTATTTTACAAAGGCTGATTTTGCGACCTTCAGTGCCTATGAGTGCCGTATAGCAAGAAATTCGGTCTATGCTAAGCATGGCAGAATATTCAATGATGCAGGTTTGCGTAACTATTTTCTGCAATACGATTGGTATAACCCTTCAATAGCTCCTGACAGATTCTCTGAGAGCCTGTTGAATAAATATCAGATGGCAAATCGAGATCTGATATCTGAATACGAAAGAGAAAAAGGATATCAATAAAATGAAAAAGATACAAATATTAGCTTTGATTTTAATAATTATTTCTGTAGCTTTATGTGCTTGTACCGGTAACGTTCCTGCAAAGGGTAGCGATACGACTTTAGATTGGAACAAAATACATACAGGTAACAAAGGCGATGCATCCGTTGAAACCACGGAGATTGCAGATACATCTGCTTCTGCAGATGGAAACCCTGATGATACAGAAGAGATAGCAGATGTTCCTGACGGCAAAGAGACGGTTACTATGCGTGCGACAGCCAAGGTTCGTGTCCGTACCGCCCCTACCACCGATTCTGAGGTATACCGTATGCTGGAGGAGAATGAAAGGGTTGAAAAAATAGAGGATGCCAGCGATACCTGGAGTAAGGTGCTTTTGGACGGTGATATTTATTACGTTTTCAGCGAATACCTGACAGAAGTAGAGGATGAGCCTGAGCCTGAGGTTGATGAGACACAAAAAGAGCCTGCGAATAAAAACGGCAAGTTAGTAGTAATTGATGCAGGTCATCAGAGACACGGTAACAGTCAGAAGGAGCCTGTCGGCCCCGGTGCCACAGAAACCAAAGCTAAGGTCTCAAGCGGTACCTCGGGGGTCGTCAGCGGACTCAATGAGTATGAGCTTAATCTTTTAGTTTCCCTAAAGCTTCAGGAGGAGCTTCTTGCCCGTGGTTATGAGGTTAAAATGGTACGTACCAGCCATGATGTTGATATGAGTAACTCCGAACGTGCTGCTATTGCAAACGACGCTGATGCCGATGCATTTATCAGAATACATGCTAACGGATCAGAGGATTCATCTGTCAGCGGAGCAATGACTATATGTCAGACTCCTTCAAACCCATATAACGGTGATCTTTATTCACAGAGCAGAGCTCTTTCTGATTATGTTCTTGATGAGATGGTGAAGTCAACCGGTGGAAAAAAGCAGCATGTGTGGGAAACAGACACGATGAGTGGAATAAACTGGTGCCGTGTTCCTGTTACTATTGTAGAAATGGGTTATATGTCAAATCCTGAAGAGGATCTTAAACTGGCAGATGAGACATATCAGCAGAAAATAGCAGAGGGAATCGCTAACGGTATCGACAAGTTCTTAGGGAAATAACGGAGATTATATATGATTTGTCCTAAGTGTGGAAAAGAAGTTGATTCTTCGCAAAAAAATTGCCCGGCATGCGGAGCTTCCTTGAACAGTATTGGAGCTGACAGCGGTATAGAGAAGGTGTGGCCTGATTGGCAGGTTGAGAAAATACTGGGTAATGGCTCTTACGGTACGGTTTATCAGGCCGTACGTCGTGACAGTAATTTAGTTACCCGTTCTGCAATCAAGGTTATTTCTATTCCTTCAACCCCAGCTGAAATAAGCTCCTTACGTTCCGAGGGACTGGGAGAGGAAGGAACGCGAACATATCTGAAGGGTATAGTTGATAATTTTATCGACGAGATCCGTCTTATGGAAACTCTTAAGGCGACCCCTAATATTGTAAGTGTTGAGGACTATAAGGTTATAGAGAAAAAGGACGAGATAGGTTGGACCATATATATCAGAATGGAGTTGTTAACCCCATTTAATGTATATAAGGAAAAAAACTATCTCGGCGAAAAAGATATAATCAAACTGGGATGTGATATTTGTTCAGCTCTTGAAATATGCGATAGCAGAAATATCATTCACCGTGATATCAAGCCCGAAAATATATTCATAAGCGATTTCGGTTATTATAAGCTCGGCGATTTCGGAATCGCAAGAGAGCTTGAAAACGTGAGCGGTTCTTTATCTCAAAAAGGAACCTTTAACTATATGGCTCCCGAGGTTGCCAATACCGGCAGATATGATAAAAGAGTAGATATATATTCTTTAGGAGTGGTGCTCTACCGTTTGCTTAATAAGAATATGCCTCCGTTTATTTCAACCGAGAAACAGATGCTTAATCCGAACGAACGAAGATATGCACTTGAACGCAGACTGAAGGGAACACAGATTCCGCCTCCGGCAGATGCGTCTCCGGCTATGGCTGACGTGATACTTCGTGCTTGCTCCTACGATCCGAATCAACGTTATGCTTCGGCGTCAGAAATGAAACGTGCGTTGGAAAACCTGTCTGACGGTACGTACAGGCAAGCTGAAAATTCTGACGTTCCCGATTACGGCGACAAGACAGTAGCGGCAAGAAAGCCTGTCTATTCCGGCAATGTACCTGAAGCTGTTGAATCGCCCGTTATAACGAGACAGGATAATGTGAAAAAGAAGAAAAAAGGTTTTTTTGTTCCGTTGTTGCTTATTCTTGCTGTTGTTATCGGATTTTTTGTAAATTCATTGTTGAACGGTGTTGAATATGCAGAAAAAGAAGAGTCTGGGGAATATCTTGATGCTTCGGATATAAACGAACCGTTGGGAATAGAAGAGGACGGTATCGCATCTGATACCGAACAAACAGATGTTTCTAACAGCAATACAGAAACCGATTCTATAAATACTGATTCTGATAAAACCGATATACCCCCTGTAATATCATATGAAATCAACGATATAGTGACGTTTGGTACATATGAGCAGGACAATAATTACAGTAACGGTCAGGAACCTATCCAATGGATCGTTCTTGATAAGCAGGACGGAAGGTATTTGCTTTTGAGTAAATATGCCCTTGACTGTCAAAGCTATGATACTACCGATGCAAACGGTGTGTGGCAAAATTCAAGTTTGAGATATTGGTTAAAGGATGTATTTTTTACTACTGCGTTTTCAGAAAACGAACAGAATAAGATATCTTATCACAATGGCACTTTGTCCGACAAGGTATTCTGTCTGTCTGTCCGGGAGTTAGAGCAATATTATCCAGATACCTCAGACAGGATAACGTCTGCTACTCCATATGCTGTGACAAGAGGTGCTTATCAGGAAAACGGTGTGTGTGGATGGTGGCTTCGCAGTCAGGGAGATAGCTCTGATTATGCTGCAAGAGTTAATATAAAGGGGGATATTCTGTCCGGTTCAAGCTCCGAAGGAGGAACACAAAGAACAGACTATTCTGTAAGACCCGCAATTTGGGTAGAATTGGGTTAATATTAAGTCAATAACAGTAAAGGAATAAACTAATATGAATGATTTTGACAAAACAACAAGTTTTGCCCGGTCTTATCAGAGTACCGATAGCTCTATGGTTACGATATTCGATTCAAATAATGCCCCACGAACAATAAGACTGGACAGTTACGGTAAGAATTTTGTGTATTTTGGGCGCGATCCGAAAAATGATATCGTTTTATCGTCTCATCTTGTATCGGCTGAGCACGGTAGGTTTGTTTTCAAGAATAATTGTTGGTTTATTGAGGATAAGGCTGTTTATATGAATATGCCCAGTACCAATGGACTTATTTACAACAATACCTCTATTGTATCCCGTGCTGTTTCGGAGGGTGACTTTATTCGTATAGATGACGGTATAGAAACAGTAAGGGAGGGTGTACTGTTTGTATTCTCCTCTTCAGGTTCTGAAAATAAATGGTTTGCTGCTTCTATGGCCGGCAAAAATGTGTTAACGATCGGTCGTGATAATAGCTGTAATCTCGTATTACCCCATATTTCTGTTTCGAAATGTCACGCAATGATAGTGTACGAAAACAACGCGTACTATATAATCGATAACAGCAGTACAAACGGTGTTATCGTTAACAACAGAGTTATCTCCGGTAAGCAAAGACTTCACGAAAAGGATGTAATTGTAATCACCAACTCAAAGCTGATATTTACATCCGGTACGGTGTTCTATTGCTGTTATAAGAGCGGTATTTCTGTTGATGCTTCCAATGTTGTTATAAAAAGAGGCAAGGGTAGAAAGTCTTTTATCACATGCAACCGTGTCAGCCTTAATGTTAAACCCGGTGAACTGGTTGCGGTTATTGGTGGTTCTGGTGCCGGAAAGTCTACCATTCTTAATGCAATGTGCGGATATTTACCTCCTTGCGATGGTGAGGTTTATATAAACGGTGTTGATCTGTACAAGAACTTTGATTCATTAAAGAAGCTTATTGGTTATGTTCCTCAGCAGGATATAGTGTATGATAACCTTACTCTGCACGATATGTTAATGTATACGGCAGATCTCAGGCTTCCTGAGGACACGTCAAAGGCAGAAAAAGAAGCGGCTATCGATAAAGCAATAGCGATGGTTGAGTTGGTTGAAAAGAAAAACAGTTTCATTAAGGCACTCAGCGGCGGACAGAGAAAAAGAGCTAGTATTGCTGTCGAACTTTTGTCCGATCCTAATCTTTTGTATCTTGATGAGCCTTCCTCCGGACTTGACCCGGGTACTGAAAGGAACCTTATGCAGTCATTACGTGAAATGGCAGACGGCGGTAAAACCGTAATACTTGTTACCCACAGTACTCTACAGCTTAAAATGTGCGATAAGATTGTCTTTATGGGCAAGGGCGGTAATCTTTGTTTCTACGGTTCCTACGATGAAGCACTGGGATTCTTTAACGTTACTGATATTGTTGACATTTACAATATGATTACCGATAACGCACCCTATTGGCGCGGAGAATTTGATCGCACACGCCTTCCTGAAAGAAAGACTAAGGCTTCTGCTCCACCCTCTGATTCAGGAAAGACAAAAAAGAGCAGAATAAACCAGCTTATGGTTTTGAGCAGGAGATATGTAAAACTTGTTTTCAATGACAGACAAAGATTGTTGCTGTTGTTGGCACAGGCACCTTTATTAGCATTCTTTATTTCCTTTGTTGCTGACGGTAAACAGTTCGAACAGTATGAAATGACCAAGAGCTTACTGTTTGCTTTATCCTGCTCCGGATTCTGGGTAGGTATGCTTAATGCGATCCAGGAGATATGTAAGGAACGGACTATTATGAAGCGTGAGTATATGACAGGTCTGTCACTTACCTCATATGTTACTTCAAAGGTTATAGTTCTTGGTGCACTTTGCTTTATACAGAGCCTTATGATAGTCGGAGTGTTCGGAGCAACAGTAGGTATTCCCGAAGAAGGAATAGTGTTTAATTCCTTCTTGGAGCTGCTTATTACCACATTCCTTACCGCAATATCCTCCACAGGTATGGGTCTGTTTGTATCGTCTCTGTTTAACAATGCAGACCGTGCTATGACTGTAGCTCCTATTCTGCTTATGCCTCAGATTCTTTTTTCAGGTCTGTTGTTTAAGCTCAGCGGTGTTACCGAGTATATTTCTTGGCTTGCAGTATGTCGTTGGAGTATGGAGGGTTACGGTACCACAGCAAACTTGAACTCCCTTCCCCTTAGGCTCCAGGAGGATCCGGCACTTGCAACGATAATCCAGCATGAGGCAGAGGATTTCTTTACTTATGAGGCAAGTCACCTTGCACAGTCACGGATTATTCTCGCTGTATATGCAGTGGTATGTCTTATACTTGCAAGAATAGTGCTTTCAAAGGTCGGAAAGGAAAAATCTTAAGGGATAACAATAACATCCTGGACATCGCATCACGGAGTCGGGATGTTATTGTTGAAATATGAAACTATTACGGATGATTATGAAAGATAAATACTATATGGATATAGCCTTAGAGGAGGCGCAAAAGGCATTTGACGAGGGAGAGGTGCCGATAGGAGCCGTTGTGGTGGATGACCTCGGAAATATAATTTCCAAGGCACATAACCGCCGTGAGAACGATAAAAACGCAACCTACCACGCCGAGCTTATGGCGATAGATTCCGCCTGCAAGGTGCTTGGAGGATGGCGGCTTCATATGTGTACGCTCTACGTAACTCTTGAACCCTGTCCTATGTGCGGCGGTGCAATAATAAACTCCCGCATCAAGCGTGTAGTCTATGCCGCCAAGGACCCGAAAGCAGGAGCCTTCGGCTCGGTGCTGAATTTCAATTCTTACCCCTTGAACCACAAGCCCGAAGTTTCTCAAGGACTGTGCGAAAAAGAAAGCCTTGAGCTGATGGGGAAGTTTTTTAAGAAATTGAGAGACAAGAGAGTATAAGAGTGCAAAGTGCAAAATGCACAGTGGAAAGTTATGGTTGATTTTCTCCCTTAAGGTCGAAAATCTGTAATCCATTCTAAATAAGTATTCTGTATTTATTGTAAGAAATATTAATAAACCCAAATTTATAATCAAATGGAATTTTTGTCACCTGTAGGTGCAAAAATCTCTTTAACTTTGCATTTTGCACTTTGCACTTTGTATTTTTGAAAAGGAGCTTACTTTGAAAAAACACACTATATTATTAGCCCTCTCTATGGCTATCTTCGGAACCATAGCCCCATTTGTCCGCATGACGGGACTTGCATCAAGTGAGGTAGCTCTTTACCGTGCCGTGCTGGCGTCGGTATTTATCGGCTTATTTCTGCTTGCAACAAAGCAGCATATAGATTTTAAGCATATAAAAAAGCAGCTTCCCATAGTTATTGCTTCGGGTGTTGCTATGGCATTTAACTGGATATTGCTCTTTGAGGCATACAAATATACCACGGTATCGGTTGCAACCCTGAGCTATTATTTTGCTCCGGTAATCGTAACCGCAGCCTGTCCCATACTCTTTAAAGAGAAGATGACTCCAAAGGCTTGGATATGCTTTATTATGTCTACCTTGGGTCTTGTGCTTATAACAGGAATCGGTAAGGTAGGAAACCCTCTCGGGATCCTTTTCGGTCTGGGGGCGGCGGTATTATACGCCACCGTGATACTGTTGAATAAGTACATAAAAAGCATTGACGGCATACACCGTACCTTTTTTCAGTTCTTGTCTGCCGTGGTAGTGCTTGTGCCTTACGTAGCCTTCACCGACGGTTTCAACTTTATGCGGCTTGATATCAAGGGCTGGGGAGCGCTTTTAACGGTAGGACTCGTACACACGGGTATAACCTACTGTATGTATTTTACCTCCGTCAGTATGCTTTCGGGACAAAAGGCGTCTATACTCAGCTACGTAGACCCCCTTGTGGCGGTTCTTATCTCGGTCACCTTTCTGGAAGAAAGTATGGAGTGGTACCAGTGGATAGGCGGAGGGCTGATACTTGGCTTTACGCTGCTCAATGAAATAAAATTCAAAAAAACTATTGCAAATTCAAAATAACTGTGATAATATAATCACGTAAACCGAATATTTGTTACCGTGGTACTGCATATGCAGGTAATTGGGAATAATGTGCAAATCATTAGCAACCGTCATTACCGTAAGCCTTTGGCAAGCCGGAATACTCCCACAGTAACAGGTTAACGCAATCTTGGACGAAGAAGAGGTGCAGCCGGTCACGATACCCGTACTGTACCCGTACGGTTTTGTCTGTGTTAATGGTTGTGCTTTTCTCGAAAGTCCGGGAAAAGCACTTTTTATTTTTCGGTACAAATAATCTTTTGAAGGGAGCGATTATGGACAAAAGAGAGCTTGCAATAGAACTTTTAATAACTAAAGCAAAAGAACTCGACCGACTTCCCAAGCGCGCAGACTTTTCTGACAGTGACGTGTGTTTTATAAAGCAGAAGCTGGGACCTTGGCCGAGAGCGTTGGAGGCGGCGGGACTAAAAGAACCTCCCGCAGTTTCCCGAATAGATAAGAACCGTGAAAAACGGGCAAGAGCAAAACAAAAAAGAAAAGAGGAAAAAGGAAAATGAACAAGAAGCTTATTATCGCAATAATAGCATTCGTAGTAGTTATCGCTGCAGTTATCGGCGCTTATTTTGCATTCGCACCCAAGGCCACCGAGGGATCAAAATCCATTACGATCGAGGTCATCGACGACAAGGGAGAGAGCAAAAAATATGATATCAAGACGGATGCGCTCTACCTTAACGAAGCAATGGACGAAGCAGGCATAACCTACGAAGCAGAGGGTACGTATGTCAATACCGTGAACGGCATCACTGCCGACTATGACAAGGATATGAGCTACTGGGCTTTTAACGTCAACGAAACCTACTGCAACTACGGCATATTCGAGCAGCCTGTCAACGACGGCGACAGCTTCGTTATAGCGTATACCGTTTATGAAGGCTAAAAAATTCCGTATCCTTGATATTGCTGTCATAGGAATTATGGTGGCGATATTGCTGGCGGCAAAGGTGGCACTTGACTTTCTGCCGAACATAGAGCTTGTCAGCTTTCTTGTGATACTTTACGGTCTTTGCTTTGGTTGGCGGGTATTGTGCGTTATCCCCGTGTTTATAGTGGTACAGGCTCTGCTGTACCCCTTCGGTGACTGGATAATAATGTATTGCTACGTATGGTGGGTACCCGCGATCGCGGCACTTATTTTCAAAAAGGTCGACAACGTCTGGATATGGAGCATATTCAGCGGCTTGTACGGACTCTTCTTCGGAGCCTTATGCTCAATTACCTATTTTGCCTTCGGTTGTATTGAGGGTGGGGTGTCCTTTGGTCTTTCCACCGCCTTTGCCAAGTGGATATCGGGCATTCCCTTTGACCTGACCCACTGTATAGGCAACTTTGCAGTTATGCTGATACTCTATAAGCCGATACGCAAAACCTTAACAAGCATCAAAAAAACGCTGTCTTTGTGACAGCGTTTTTATACTAAAATGCCCTCGCTTCTCATTTTATCGTATTTAACGTTTCGGAAATAAAGGGCGATATCTATAGAAATTTCTATGAAATTAAGCACGTAGAAGAAGAAACCGAGGAAGAACACGAATCCGGTACAGTTAAGAGAGCTTACCTGAATTATTTTACGCATAATACCCAGAGCGTAACCTATAAGCAAAAACACCTCAAAGAAAAGGCTCTTGCCCTTTCCGGTTTTTGAAATAAGAGATTTGCGGATGGATATCGGCCAGGACAGACCGAAACAGATGATCGTAAACGCCTCCAAAAGCTCGCTTAAAACAGTGATATTCATAAATACCTCCAAAAAAGATTTGACATATTGCTTTGATAGTATTATAATACGGATGATGCTATATGTAAAATGTATAGTTAATATATCAAATATATCAAAATGGTATGGAGAGCTATGAACATAAGTTACGATCATTACAGGATATTTTATTACGTTGCCAGATACAAAAGCTTTACGAGAGCGGCAGAAATGCTTTACAGCAACCAACCCAACCTCACGAGAGCAATAAAGAATTTAGAAAAACAGCTTGACTGTACCTTGTTTGAGCGTACAAATAAAGGGGTAGTACTCACCGAGGAGGGTGCAGAGCTGTACGAGCATATTTCTATAGCCTTTAAGCATATACAGGCAGGCGAAGAATCAATATCGCTCAAAAACAGTCTGCAGAACGGAGTTGTGTCATTGGGAGCTACCGAAATTGCCTTACGCTGTTATCTGTTACCCATACTCAGCAGATATCACGACCTTTATCCGGGTATACGTATAAAGATACTCAACGTCTCAACTCCTCAGGCGATCAGAATGGTGGACAACAGGCTTATTGATCTGGCAGTTGTCACAACTCCGATGGAGCCAAACGATAAGATACAGACCTCCCCCTTATGCACCTTGACCGAGGTACCCGTATGCAGCACCGATCTTAACGTATCAGACGGCATCACCTTGGAGGATTTGGCAGGGTATCCTATGATCTCCTTGGGCAAGGGTTCTTCAACTTATGATCTTTATTTTAAAATGTTTGCCGAGGCAGGAGTTGATTTTTCGCCCGATATAGAGGCGGCAACCGCCGATCAGATATTACCGCTTGTCAAGCACGGACTCGGAGTAGGCTTTGTCCCCGAGCAGTTTTTGGAAGGTGAGACGGGTGTTAAGAGGATCTCGCTTACACAAGGACTTCCCGAGAGGGAAATAACTCTGGTAAAGAAAAAACGCCATTCTCTCACCCTTCCCGCAAGAGAGCTTATCAAGCTTATAAACGAACAAAAGGGCAAGTCGCCCACCCCAACTGCGCTCTGAAATTAAAACAGAGTCTTTTATCTATCACACGCCATAGCGCAATTTCCCATATATAAAAAATGGTTCACTATAAGTGAACCATTTTTAATTATAGTCAAAAGCTGCCTTTACAGCATTTTCAAGCAAAATATCTTCGTCTATATCAAAAGTCTTGTTTATCAGCCCAAGCTCTTTTTTGACGTCCGTGTTCGATACGCTCATATTGTCCGAGTTTACGGTAACTTGTATACCGAACTCCATATACCTTTTGATAGGATAATCCTTAATATCCCTTATAACACGGGTGTTAAGGTTGCTTGTAGGACACTTTTCAAGGGGGATGGCGTTGTCGCGTAACAGCTTCATTACAGACTCGTCCTCGATAGCCCTGACACCGTGTCCGATTCGGGAGGCACCCATATTTACCGCATCCCGTATACTCTCGGGGCCGTCGGCTTCGCCTGCGTGGATGGTGAAGGGAATACCCATTTTATGAGCCGCCTCAAAGAGGTGCTTATGATCGCGTGTAGGGAAAAGAGCTTCCGCTCCGGCCAAGTCAAGAGCAACGACACCGCGATCCATAAAATCGGGACAGAGCTTTACCGTTTCCTCGTTTTTACCGCCACGCATACAGCAGAGTATAAGACGGTAGTTTTCGCTCAAACCCTTACAGGCAGCCTCT
This sequence comes from Clostridia bacterium, assembly GCA_017416185.1. Taxonomy (GTDB): domain Bacteria; phylum Bacillota; class Clostridia; order Oscillospirales; family CAG-272; genus RGIG7300. The sequence continues at coordinate 13,637 of JAFQDF010000041.1, read as the reverse complement.
ATGACCTGCCGTTCACTCAAGCCCATACGGGTATGAAGCTGAGGGGCAAAGCGTATCTCACAGTATCGGAAATCAGTCTCATAACAGAGCTTTTCTACCGCATAGGTTACAGCATCCTCCGTCTGCAAAAGAGTCAGCGGAAACTCAAAGCACCGTAGATAATCGTTGAGGTCTTGGCAGTTCTCGGGACATTTTAAAAGGCTTGTTAAATTGTCGGGAATTTCAATACCCTGCATACGGCAAAGCTCTTTTACGCTGTCCTCGGACAGTGAACCGTCAAGATGCAGGTGGAGATCAATGTATTTGTTCATATTAACCTTTTATAACAGATATCATCGGTATGATCGTAGGGGAGGATATTATCCTCCCGAAACGGGAGAATGTTAAAAATCTGAGGCTTTCTCAAATGTCATCGTGTTTTGTACTTGTTATTATAACCTGTATTTAATTCACTGTCAACTCTGTTTAATGGTATGACGGGAGATGCAACGACCTTGTAAGCACAATCTACTTTCCCGAGAGCCTGAAAATCCTTGATATTACCGGGCTTTCGGCACTTTGAACCTTTTCGCAAAAACGGCATACCTGCAATCATATAAGAACAACTTGACCCCAATTAACACTATTTTTTACAAAATTCATGATAGGACAAGCGTTTCCGGAGAAAATTTTTGAGTAGCAAACCAGGCACGAGAAGTCGAATCTCGTGCCTGGTTTTATTGTTTGTAGAATTACGCGATTTAAGATTACACCACTATTGAACCGTTGTCGCGCTCCAATATATTTTTTATTGTAATAGCAACAATGCAAGGGTATATCAATGCCGTATCCCTTGTCACAGTCCACATTTGCCCGTTTTCATCTACATCAGCACCATGATCGGCTGCATTGCGTACCTGACCTATGTAGTCTATCATTCCTCTGTGTTTTTTAGATAAATGTGCATTTAAAGAATCTCGTTTTTGAAGTATTCCGTTACGACCAACAAGAGAAACGCCCTTTGAAGTTGCGTACCCATCTAAAAATGATTCAAAAGAATTTGCTGCATATACTACTATGGCTCTTGTATCAGGTGTCTGTGCTTTGGATTTTTGGAAAGCCTCTGTAAGCGGCTCGATAACAGTATTGTTATCGACTGTATTATATAAAGTTTCTCCCCAAAAATTCTTTAGTGCCCACTCAGAAACAGTGCTTTCTTGAAGTGACGATTCTATTAATGGATAAATATTTTCTTCTTCGACAAAACTATATAAATTAGCGCCCTCGCTTTTTAGCGCTTTTGCATATGTAGCAATACTGATTAACGTGTTCTTTATATCGCGTTCATTTGATGTTAAAGAACACAGTATTTTCGTTTGTTTACAAGCTTGTTCTATTGAACTTGTAAAACAATAACGTATTTTGAATACTTTATATGGTTGATATTGTTCTAAAATCAATCGCATAATAGCGGCTTTTTGATCATCAGATATTGCAGTCACAAGCTTTTTAGCTAAATAAGAACTAACTGAATAATATCCGGTAGTCAAGTCGTGTGATATCATACCTAATTCTGTTGCCATATCTAAGGCTTTGTTGACTTGGTCATCCGTCGCAATTCCTGTGAATTCAGAAATAAAACCAGTATCAACATTCTGTCCTTTGGCAACAATTGCATCAACCACAGCAACAATATCTTCAGCAGTAGTTAAAACTATATTGTATGCCATATAAATTTAACTCCTTTTTGTTGTTACTCGGAAATTCCTTTTATGAGTTTTTGAATTTTATCAGCCAACTCATCAATCTCAGAAACTGCACATTCAATATTTATGTTAATTGTTACAGCACTTCCAACTTTATAAGATGTTACAGGAATATTAGTAGTTGTTACTGAATCTGTTGAACTTAATTGTTCTGCTGAGTTGCACGACTCCTCACTTTTTGTGGCAATGTTAATCTCGCCGACCGTTAATTTTCCATCTGTTTCGAAAAGAATACAAACTGATTTCAAAACCTCAATTATTGCACCTGCACCAGTACGATTTGCTTTCGTATCTTTCTGCCCAGAAGAATAAATGATATGATTGAGAAAACTGGTTCTGTCCATACCATTTCTTATTCTTACTGCTGAAATCATTCTATTGAGAAAATCGTTCTCAGCAATAATTTCTTTCCACAATCTTTCAATCTCATAATCAATTTTTGAAATATATGCTCTCCCGAGTGCACGTCCGACATCTGTTGCCGATTTTTTATTTCCCTCAGTAATTAGCCCAATTTGTAAAAGAAAACCATTATTTGCACTTACAACTGTACGTGGCATACCAGTTGATTGGCTAATATCATCCAATGATAGCGATACACCTTCCTTTTCGTTTGCGTACGCTTGGATAATCTTTAAGATTTCCTCTAAAGAGGATGCGGGAAGTTTAAAAGTTTCTGCCATAATAAATTCTCCTTTGTTTTATATTAAAATATTTTGAAACGATTTTACAAGGATTATCTGGATAACCATTGATAGATTTCTACAGATTCCCCTTCTTCAAATTGCAATCACGGCAGAGCATTTGGCAATTTTCAGGGGTTGTATGTCCACCCTTAGACCAAGCCTTGATATGGTCGGCGTGCATATCTTCAAACTCAAATTCCTCGCCGCAGATAGCACACTTATGGTTTTGCTTTTCGTAAGCGGCAAGAGCATCACGGCGGTCGAAGGCACGAATGGAGAGCTTCTTTTCTTCTCCGGTCAGCAGATACTCATAAATACCGGATTTCTTTGTAACGTCTTCATCACCCATAAGGCGCTGTATTTCTAATTCAAGAGTTTTAGGGTCAAGGTCTGTGCGCTTGCCGTGTTCGTTATAATATAAGCCCCAAGGCAAACCTTTCATTTCTTTGCGCTTCTTCGGGAAGATGGCTTGTACCCAATCAATCACAGAACGGAAATAATTCCAAAGCGTTACGGCGCTCGGGTCGTGCTGATGCTCGGACATATAACCTTCGATAGTTTTACCCTCGGCACTCGCCGCCCATAGGATTGCAGTTTCGAGATATTCCTGACGGATGCTTGAACCTTTCAGATAATCTCCCGCAAGCGCATCTGCGGCACAGCCTGTTTTTGAGAAATAACGCTTCGCATCGGAAGTCCAAGAACCAGCGTAAACTGCATTCCGCAATTCTTGATCGGTCAGTTGCTCACCTGCAATGTTAATGATTCTGAACCAGTCAAGCTTTTCGCTGTCCGTTCCGTCACATACATAAACAAACAACGGATAATCTAAAATCTTTTTCTTAACGTCGGCAGGTAAATTATAGAAGTATTTATCATCTACAGAGAAAGACCCATCCACGTATTCACAAAGAGATATTGTTCTTTGCTGTCCGTCAAGCACTTCATATGTATCCTCGCCGGTTTTGCACCAGTAAATTACATTTAACGGAAGCCCTTTAAGAACTGTGCGGATCACTTCGTCACGTTGCGCATCCTTGTATACAAATTCACGCTGATATTTGGGTCTGATATCGAGCCTTTCATCATAACCGACGACGCCTTCCTCAGCATCGTTGAAATATCCTTCACAGACTTCGCCAACTGTTATTTTTCTTTCTTCGATAATCATTTCTTTACCTCCTCAGGGTGCTTGTTTTGAATTAATACTCTTGCGTAAGGTACAACACCCTTTCCGTCCTTAACATAATAGAGTGTACCGTCACGAGAAGCAGGGGTTTTGTATTTTCGATCATAATCACCAACACCAACAGATTTTCCAAGGTCAGTTATACCAAGACCAATGATTTTGAATTGGTCAGGACAATATTTATCCATAAATGTAATGGGTACACCCATCACACCCGAATAGTCACAAGGAATATCAGCAGTTTTAGATACCTCTATTGCATCAAAATTTTCATATTTAGGATATTGTTCCTGGTTAAATTTCTTGATCAAAATTAATTGTTCGTGGCGCTTTTTCAAATCCAAATTTGTAAACCACATAACTCCGGAGACACGAATCAACCCTTTTTTATGTTGCGAGGACACCGCTGTATCTTCATAAGGACTTTCAAAAAAACCTACATTTCCAGAAAATCCTCCTCCTAACCAAACTTCGTTGTTTTGAAGTAGTGGAAAAATTTCCTTATAAGCAATAGCGTTTTGATTGCCAATGATAATAAAATGTTTTTTATAAGAAATAAGTAAAGATACATATTCTCTAAACAAGGAAAACGGTGGGTTAGTAACAACAATATCAGCTTCACGCAAAAGTTCTAAACATTCCTCGGATCTGAAATCGCCATCACCTTTAAGCTCGGTAAGCTCGTTTTCACCGGTTCTAAACAACTCAGCAACATCAAACATATCAACTCCGCCGTCACCGGTTTTATCATAAACTATTGTAACAATCGCTTTATAAGGTTTATTGGTATTCTCCTCGTCAGCACCAATTACATCGAACAATGTTAATTGCTGATTTGCAATAGGAGAACCAGTGTAGCAAGTTGCAATTAATTTCTTTAATCCAAGACGGTTGAAATTTAAAACAAAATATTTGAAGAAATTACTCTCAAATGGATCGTCACAATTACAAAGAATCGTTTTATCTTTAAAATGTTTACGATAATGACGCATTTCCTTTTCTATATCAGTTAATTGCGTATAAAATTCATCTTTTTTCCCGAGTTTTGCACTTGCCAACTTTCTTTTATTTTCAGCCATTTTTATCCTCCAACTTTAACTTTGCAAGCTTTGCTTTTAGGAAATCTATTTGAAATTGCATATTCGAAACAATAAGATTATCATCAACCTGATAAAGATCAACACTACCGCATTGTGTCTGTTTAGCAACTGTGGCAATAGCCATATCGGCATCTGTAAGTTGTAATGACATTATCTTTTCTATTGCTTTGTTGCGGTCAAGAAATCCGTTAGTTTGAAACTGACGGATGATATTTTCACGCTCGATAATATCCTTTGTGATAGACAACTTATCGTATTCTTTTTTAATTGGATTACTCATTATAACTCCTCCGTCTTAAAAGTTGTATATCCCTCATAGTAGTAGCTGTGATCTATCCCCTTCATATATACCTCACGGCTATGGATATCATCGGTCAGGGCGTTTTTCAGGATATGCTTGATCTCGATATCCTTAATTGGGCTGCGCTCCATTGCGAGCAGATAGTCCTCTTTATCAACCTTGCTCCAATCGACCACCTTGCCGATCTCCTTTTTGAATATGCAATCCAGCCAGATGCGCATGCTTCTGCCGTTACCCTCTCGGAAGGGATGGGCGATATTCATTTCCACGTACTTTTCCACGATCTCGTCAAAGGTAGACTGAGGCATCTTGTCGATATTGGCAAGTGCCGCTTCAAGATACATTAAGGGCGCAAAGCGAAAATTACCCTTGGCAATATTCAAGGTGCGAAGCTCACCCGCAAAGTCATAAATATCCTCAAATAGATATTTATGAATAGCTTTCAGGGATGCAAACGTACCGGCCTCTAATCTGTCAAGTAAGCCGTTTTCAAACAGCTCTGCTGCCTTTTTCTTGCTGATACGTTCCTCTGCTTCCGCAAGCTCCGGAGAGCTTGTGATGCCAAGTTTATTTTCAAGTGCCATTCTTGTACCTCCAAATAAGGGTATATGATACTATACATCTATTATACCACATCGTTTTCACCTATGTCAACCGATCTCATATACTGATATTAGCAGTGTGACTGCAATAAACAATGGAGAGAAATAATGGATAGATATAACAGATATACCCCCAGGGTCTGCCCCTGTCCGAGGCCGATGCCCCGTGAGGATGCCGAATACTGTGTCTGCACCTCTCAGCCCATATCCCTTGCTATGGCGTACGTTCCCGTGCAGGAATACAAGAACGTCTACAGATGCTGTGAGGCTTTAGAAAAGGGAACTCTGTTCGCAGACCTGTATAAGCCCTACTGTATGGGAGGATGCCGCCGATGAAAGATGAAATTATGAGAGAGCTGCAGTGTGTCAGCTTTGCTATGGATGAGCTGAGGCTTTTTATAGACACACATCCCGACTGTGCTGAGGCAAAAGCACTTTTCAATGAATATGCAGAGAAACGCAAGGAGCTCAAGCACCGCTACAACGCCGAGATATCACCCTTAGGCGGATATGACGCCGAGGAAACCGACTGCTGGCGCTGGGTAGACAACAGTGCCTGGAAGGGAGGAATGAACTGATGTGGGAGTATGAAAAGAGATTACAGTTCCCCGTGAACATCAAGACCCCAGATGCAAGAGCAGCAAAGGTTATAGCGTCGCAATACGGAGGACCCGACGGAGAGCTTGGTGCCTCCCTTCGTTATCTGTCGCAGAGCTATTCTATGTCTAACCCTAAGATAGCAAACCTCCTTCGCGATATCGCTACCGAAGAGCTTGCTCATCTTGAAATGGTTGGTACAATCTTAATGCAATTAACAAAGAATCTGACCATCGAGCAGATCGAAAGGGAAGGGTTCGACACATATTTTGTTGACCACACCGTAGGAGTTTATCCTCAGGCAGCGGCAGGAGTACCCTATACGGCGGCATTTATGCAGTCCAAGGGAGACCCCATAACCGACCTCTTTGAGGATATGGGTGCAGAACAGAAGGCAAGAACCACCTACGACAACATCCTTAAGTTGGTCGACAACCCCGACGTTATCGAGCCTATCAAGTTCTTACGTCAGCGCGAGGTAGTACACTTCCAGCGCTTCGGTGAAGCTTTGGCAATGCTTCGCGACGATCTCGATTCCAAAAACTTCTATTATTACAATCCGTCCTTTAAGAACGGGTGCCGTTAAAGAATAAAGGGTGCTTTTGGCACCCTTTATTAATTTAAATGTCAAATTATTTGTATAAAACTGTTGCATTTTCAACTAATAGATGTTATAATGTTTCGGGGTGTTGTGACACCCTATATGGTTGTACACTTTACAGATAAAGATAAATGAAAGGAAACAGATATTGATGGATGCAGTTAAGATAGATCTTACTACGGCAAATGTCAAGACTACTGACAAGCAGTATGAGATCAAAAAAGAGATTCCCGGGGGTGGAAAGAGCTACTGCTTTTTTAAGAGAGCTTTTGACATCATTGTATCGTTTATCGGACTTCTCGTATGCTGTATACCTATGGTTGTTATCGCAATTATCATCAAGCTGGACTCCAAGGGACCTGTTATCTACAAGCAGGAGAGAGTAGGACTTGGGGGCAAGCCCTTTATGATATTCAAGTTCCGCACTATGAAGGTAGATGCAGAGGCAAACGGACCTCAGTGGGCAAGTGAAAACGACGACCGTTGTACGAAGGTTGGACGGTTTTTACGTAATACCCGTCTGGACGAGCTTCCTCAGCTTCTCAATATTTTCGGCGGACAGATGAGCATCGTCGGACCCCGACCCGAGAGAGAATGCTTTTACGTTGAATTTGAAAAATACATACACGGCTTCCGTAACCGCCTTGACGTAAAGCCCGGACTTACAGGTCTTGCACAGATAAACGGCGGTTATGACTTAGCTCCCGAGGAAAAGATAATTTTTGATATGGAATACATAAAAAACAGAAGCTTCTGGGGAGACATCAAGCTTATTTTCAAGACCGTGAAATTAGTATTTACACACGAGGGAGCAAGATAATGACAGGAATCAGCGTTATCATTCCGTGCTATAATGCAGAAAAGACTCTGGGCAGAACCGTAGACTCGGTGCTTGCCCAGAGTTATCAGAATATAGAGATAATTCTCATAGATGACGTATCAAAGGACGGTACGCTTACGATAGCCCGTGAATATGAAGCCAAGGACAGCCGTATACGTGTTATTGCAAAGACCGAGAACGGCGGAGTTGCAAGAGCCCGCAACGACGGTGTCAAAGCTGCAAAAAACGACTGGATAGCCTTTGTTGACAGCGACGATTATTGGGCTGCCGATAAGCTTGAAAAGCAGATAGCAGCAGTAGATGCCGACCCGTCGGCAGGTGTTGTTTTCACCGGCTCGGCGTTCATTTCGGACGAAGGAAAGATGTTTGATTATACACTTTCCGTTCCCGAAAGGATAACCTATAACGAGCTTCTGTCACAGAATCTCATTTCCTGTTCCTCCGTTCTTGTCAAAAAGGAGCTTATGGAGAGACACCCGATGCCCACCGACAAGGACATCCACGAGGATTTTGCCACCTGGCTTGCAGTGCTTTCCGAATGCGGCTTTGCCGTAGGAATAAACGAACCTCTGCTTATCTATCAGATAAGCTCTAAGAGCAAGTCCGGCAACAAGCTCTACGCTGTCAAGATGCAGTGGCGAACCTACCGCTGCGCAGGAGTAGGCTTTTTTAAGGCGGCAAAGCATTTTATCATCTATGCATACCGCAGCCTGAAAAAATATGGATCCATCTATAAATCTTAACTTTGTTAAGATTTATAGATAGAGTGCAAAGTGCCTCCTGCGAATGCAGAATGCAGAGTGCAGAATGCAGAATTATGGATGAATTTGACACACCTGTGTCAAATTCTGCTTTAGGATTATATTATGGAAAATAAGAATATTATTGAAAATAAAAGCTTTGAATTTGCTGTAAGAACAGTAAAAGTATATAAATATCTTATATCTAAAAATGAGTATGTCCTCTCAAAGCAATTACTTCGTTCGGGGACAAGCATAGGGGCGAACGTTTCGGAGGCGCAAAGAGCACAATCAATGTCGGATTTCAGAGCCAAAATGAATATTGCTCTTAAGGAAGCAAATGAAACCTCATACTGGCTCAAATTATTGTATAAAACCGATTATCTGACCGAACAAGAATATATAAGCATATATAATGACCTTGACGAAATTATTTCCATCCTTACCGCAATATGTAAAACTACAGAACATAAATAAAAAAGAAGTTTTTGTCCCAAAGGACAAAAACCTCCATAACTTTGCACTTTGCATTTTGCACTTAAAATAAAAACGACCACCCTCAGGTGGTCATTTTTATTTTACGCTGTGTAAACGTTTACGCACTTTCTGTTCTTAGCGGTCTTTTCAAACTTTACAACACCGTCGCAAAGAGCGAAAAGGGTATCATCAGAGCCACGACCAACGTTAACGCCGGGATGGATGTGAGTACCACGCTGTCTTACAAGGATGTTACCTGCGGTAACAGCCTGACCGTCAGCTCTCTTAACGCCGAGACGTTTGCTTTCGCTGTCACGACCGTTCTTTGTAGAACCGACACCTTTTTTATGTGCGAAAAACTGCAATCCGATTCTTAACATTTCAAATACCTCCGTATGTTTTGATTGAGGATCAATCCTCTTCGACCTCGTTGACATCTATATATTCATAGTAGTCATCGAGCATGCTCATAAGTTCGAGATAGTAGGCCTGCATAATTCCTGCAACGGCAAACTGACGCTTTTCATCCTCGCAATAATCGGGAAGGGCATCCATAGCCGTAACGGTGATCCTGTTATTGTCTCCGTCGATCTTATAATCAACGTTGGATGAATAGGATACCTCGATGGAATTTGCGACCAACATAGTCATAGATGATATCGCGGCGCATACAATGTCGTTGCCTGCCTCGTCAAAAAGAGCGTGGCCTTCCTCGACGAACTTGTAATACACACCGTTCCTTTTATAGAACGTGATATTGACCATCTTTTAGCCTGCGATCTTTGTGATCTGAACCTTGGTATAAGGCTGGCGGTGACCGATCTTCTTCTTCTCGCCCTTCTTAGGCTTGTACTTGAGAATGTGGATCTTCTTACCCTTACCGTTCTTAACTACGTTAGCGGTAACGGTAGCACCCTTAACGGTGGGATTGCCTGCGGTGAACTTGTCACCGTCGCGAACTGCGAGAACCTTATCAAAGGTAACCTCGTCGCCTTCGTTTACGTCGAGCTTCTCAATGAAGAGAATATCGCCCTCGTTAACCTTGTACTGCTTTCCGCCTGTTTCGATAATTGCAAACATGCCAACAGCACCTCACTTTCTTTAACGCCGACTTTACGGCAAAATCGCTAACACAGGCGCAGACTTAACTGCTTGAAGGAGCCTGTAAATTAAGCGTCAAAGTATTATATCACAAGGGTAGAGTCAATGTCAAGCAGAAATTTCACCTTAACCCTTATGTTTTCAATTTGTTCAAATATCCCTCATACGAACAACGGTTGACATATTTCCCTATTTCAAGGAAAATATCAGGTTTAAAAATGGTAATAAATGTATATTCTGTAAATTACTCGGAGCTATTTTGTAAATTAGTTCGTCGAAATATTGAAAATATCATCAAATTATATTATAATAACTCTGTTATGCTTAGCCTTGGCATTTTTGCCGATGTAAGGTGTATATAGCTATTCTTTTGTACTCATCTTTTGATGTTGAAATAGATACGGTAACGGCAAAAAGCCGTGCAGAAAATGAAAGGAGAAAAAATGAATCGATTAAATAAGATTATTTCTGTCTTACTTGTTGTCTGTATGATGCTGCCGATGCTGCCTGAGTTGGGGATCACACTTGATGCGGCTACGGCTGAAGATGTTGTAGTAAGTTTTAATCCTAACGGAGGTACCATTAACGGTAATACAACTACGTTTTCGCAAGCCAGTGTTTCTGTTGGTGATGCAAGGACATGGAAGACTCTGATTAAGGATGCTAACGAAAGTCCAACCTGGTCTCCGCGAGCGTTTCTTTATTATGAATGTACTACGTGTGGATATCATGTCGACTATGACGATCTTGTGCAAGAAACACACTGGAGCAATAAATGTTCAGCTTACAGAAATCCTACACTTAAAGCGGTGTATACAGGTACAAGTTACTATACTGTCACCTTTAAACGTAGTAGTGGAACCTTTGTTGAGATAGGTGATAGTAAATATTGCAAACAGGGCGGTAAGAAAGAAAACCGTATCTATTATATAGATGTAGGCGTAAAGGTTAAGGATGCAATTCCTTATGATGAACTAAAAATCACCTACGAAAGCAACGATGTATTTTCTGGATGGGTCATGTACACCGGAAATAATACTACCGTCAACTGGTATAATGAGGCTCTTCAAGTACCTTATGATATATATCACACCAATATAAGAAACCACAGTTCGGCAGGTTCGTATTATTTCGGTGCTAAGTTTATTAACCGTGAAGCATATATGACATTCAATTCAACAGTAGGTAATTTTAACTATACCCCCAGTAAGCCGAATAACATTGAATATGGTATTAAGGTAGACAGCAAGAATATTAAATACCCTGTTGCTATAGACCAATCTGTTAAGACCCCCACTGGAGACTATGTAACAGCCGGAGATCAAGGCGTTGAATACTATAACACCTTATTTTATGATTTTGAACCCGGTACGATTCCCACTCCGACAGCAAGCGGTTTTACTTTCCTTGGATTTTGGTACGGAAACAAAGCAAGTAATATCTTTTACTTGACTCCTACAACCGCATATGCAGGATATCCTTGGTGGCCTTACGGAAACACAAATGATAATAATCAAGGAACGAAATTTACAGAGCTTTATTCGGTTTCCAAAGTAACAAATGGAGCTACCAATAATGAGACAAATAGAGAAATAGCTGTTGACGGATCTGTTGAAGCCTATTGGAGGTGTAATAACAGCGGACCTACTACTCAGGTTGCATATACAGCTCCTACCTGTACTACCAATGGTTCGAGAACTTTAAGATGTACTAACTGTTATAATAATAGGGCAAATAGTGCATATATTGAAAATTATCATTCTGATAAGGTTGAGACAATACCTGCCGGTCATACTTTTGGGGTACTGCAAAGAAGGAGAACTACGTCGCTCCTACCTGTACTGCTGACGGTTCTTATGATATGGTAACCAGATGTACAGTGTGTAATGCGATTAAGACCGATGCAACTACACATCACACAGAAACAAAGCTCGGCCATGCTATGAACAGCGGTGTTGTAACAACAAAGGCAAGTTGTACTACCAATGGCGTCAAAACCTATACCTGTACCCGTAACTGCGGTCATACAACTACCGAAACTATCGCAATGCGTAATCACTCTATGGGTAATTGGTATACAGTAACTGCCGCAACCTGTGAAGGCGAAGGCACACAGCGCAGAGACTGCCAGAACAATACAGCTACCGCAACTCACGATGCTTGTACATACTATGAAATAAGCAATCCCGCAGCCATCGGCCACAGATGGAACGACGGTGTGATTACCACCGAGCCTACCTGCGAAGGTGACGGCGTAAAGACCTTTACCTGTCAGAATGACAATGCCCACACATATACAGAGCCTGTGTCGGCAATCGGTCATGCTTACGGAGAAGCAAACTATGTTTGGGCTGATGATAATTCGACTTGTACCGTAACACGTATCTGTGCAAACGATGCAAGCCACATACTTACCGAAACCGTAAACACAACCTCTGTCACCACCGATTCTACCTGTACGACCGAGGGAACAACCGTTTATACAGCAGAATTTACCCTTGAGGGAGCGAAAACACAGACAAAGTCTGTTACACTTCCCGTAGACAAGGACAACCATTCTCAGCTTGTCCGTGTAGAAGCAAAAGACCCCACCTGTACAGAGATCGGCTGGAACGCATACGAGAAGTGTGATAAGTGCGGATACACAACCTACGTAGAGCTTCCCGCCCACGGACATAAGCCCGGAGATGAAGTCATCGAAAACGAAAAAGAAATGACCTACGATGAAGCAACCAAGGTTGCGACAGACGGAGGTTATGACACAGTAGTATACTGTACAGTATGTAACTGTGAGCTTTCGAGAGAGTCCACAACATTCCATCCTGTAGCGTACAACGTTCAGCAGAAGACGCTCTACACGATAGACACCTTCCAGTATGGACTTGACGAAGCAGTAGCTCATGAAAGAATAATCCTTCTTGAGTGTATAACGGTTGATGACCTGAACTCACTTGAAGACAAGGTATTCTATCTTGACCTTAACGGTTATATTCTTACAGTAACCGGAACGATAAGCATGTCTGCAAATGCACACATCGTTGACTTCTCAGAAGGTGACATAGGCAGAATGATAGTACCTGAGGGTCAGAAGATCAATGAAAGAAACATCGAGCTTTCTATCTGGGATGCAGAGGCAGTAGCAAACGGCGACGGAACATTCACCGGCGGCTATTACTTTATCGACAACAAGATAGTAATGCAGCAGCTTGATCCTTCGATATCTGCTGACGGAAGCACAGTAAAGCTTACCTTCAGACCCATCATCACAGACAGAGCAACAACAGAAGGCTTCTTCTCCGACGGAGCTCTTGATGAAAGGATCAAGATAGGTGTAGTATTCACACTGACAGACGCCCAGGGAAATAAGTATGACGATATCAAGTGGCTCTGTACCGATGAGCTTGTTAAGGTTGTATACAACCCCAGCAGACCCAGAGCTTTTGAGGTAACACTTGACATATCCGACTACGCACTTTGCAGCATCAAGTCGATAATGATATCCGATCTTGGTGTAATCCGCGACGGTGAAGAGATAACCGTTGAAGGACTTGGCGGCAGAGAAGAAGAAGTACCTACTCCCGGTGAATGGGAATAACGGTAGATAAATTGCCGAAAAAACACTTCGTATGAAGTGAACAAAGCCCCCATCCATATGAT
>JAFQDF010000040.1 GCA_017416185.1 Clostridia bacterium | reverse complement strand
TACGCCTGCGGCGTGTGAAATTCGCCTCGACGGCGAGTGGGTGGATTTAATTTCACTTGATGCGATAGCATCAAATTTCACAATTTACGGAGTAAATTATTTCACCGTGAGCGTAAGCGAACGATTTCACTAAAAACGAAGGGTTATGTAAGAGTTCGAATTCATATGCAAAAACAGCAAAAAAATCTTTTTCGTAGCCCATAGACAAACAAGTATTGGACGAACCCCTATTCTTTAGCGGTGGCTTTGCCGTCAAGGTGAAACTCTGATACAAATCAAACCGCCATCTTAGATTAAGTTCTAAGGTGGCGGTTTTACCATAGCATTAAGAACCATAACCTAACTGCGAAGACTTTTTTCTTGTACATACTTAAATACAAATACCGCTTGTATAACAAGCGGTATTTTAATAATACTGATAGTGTCTTTAGATCAAATAAAATAGTTTCTTAAAGGTCCAGATCATCAAGTGTCTCGGCATCGATCTTTTCAACCGTTATAACAGAATTCCAGGTTGTATCAGGAGCAATTGTATAAAAACTGTTGGTAATATTGTTATACTCGATGACCCTATCGGATTCAGAAACAATGATGGCAGGATTATGTACATGTTCTGCATTATACATAACAGGCACAGCAAAGAATCTTCCGTTAATCTCACGGATCAGCCAAATCTCACCGTCAGGTGTTATATAATCAGCTTTGTATACAGGATGAATTTCATTTGACTTACGGGAAATTTTATTTTCGCCTACGTATTCACCGTAAATCGAATATTCATAGAATATATCGATTTTAGAAAAGCCTCTTGCCTTAAAATGATCATAGGCTTCCTTTTCGGTACTTAAGGTTGAAGACGCACCAACAGCAACAATGCTTGAATGTATATGCTCCAAATCAGGATCATCGTCAGGCTCGGCTGTATCATCATCTCCGTCCTTATATTCTGACTTTTCCGTCTCATCGGTATCCGGGATATCACTTCCATTATGAGACAACTCATCATCCACATCAACCGCAGGTAATAAAGTGTCCTGCTCTATGGTTATTTCATCCGTATCTGTAGCTATGGGATACTCGGTATCCATACCGTCACGGTCAGGTTTATTCTTATGAGGATTGAAAAAATTTTTAAAAACTAAAACACACAATATACCAATCAATATTACGAATACGGAAACTGCAAGAACATAACTCAATTGAAATTTAGTATTTTTCTTACGGTTAGGCTTTACTTCAACAAAAAAGCTTTGCTTGTTTTCAGTATTTGAATTAATCGCAACATGATTGTATTCAGGTACTCCCTGTGGCTTATTTGCAGTAGGCATATTATGAACAGTGGAGCACCTTGGGCATTTTCCTGTACGCTCATCAAGCTTTGCTCCGCATTTAGCGCAAAATAGTTGCATAACTGATTCTCCTTGCTCAAAGGGGATTCAGACAGAGTTATTTTCTGTCTTTATTAAGTATAACATATTGTTAATTTAAAAGCAAGTGTCTGTAAATATATAGTTTCATCATTTACTTTTTTAAATAAAGATGCTATAATTGTAAAAAACGTTAGATTTTCATAGGAATGATATAATGGCAAAGTCGTCTGATATGACAGAGGGGCCTCTGTTTAAAAACATAATACTATATACAATACCCATAATACTTACAAGTTTATTACAACTTCTGTTCAATGCAGCAGACCTTGTTATCGTCGGCAGATTCAAAGGAAGCCTGTCGGTTGCAGCTGTTGGTGCCACAGGTTCTATAACAATGCTTATAGTCAATTTGTTTATCGGTCTGTCTGTAGGTGCAGGTGTTGCCGTTGCTCACGGACTCGGAGGAAAAAAGTATCAGGAAGTACACCGTACTGTACATACAGCACTGCCTGCAGCTATAGTAAGCGGTATCGTACTTACCGTACTCGGCATTTCTCTGTCTGAGACCCTGCTTACAATGATGAATACTCCGGCAAATGTTCTTCCTCTGTCCTCGATATATATGAAGATATACTTTGCAGGTATCACCTTTAATATGGTCTACAACTTCAGTGCTTCGATTCTGAGAGCTGCAGGTGACACAAAATCTCCACTTATATTCTTAACTGTTGCGGGTATTATCAATGTAATTCTGAATATAATATTCGTAACGTTATTCGATATGAACGTTGAAGGCGTAGCTCTTGCCACCACTATTTCTCAAGCTGTTTCTGCTGTCCTTGTTGTTGTAGCATTAATGAAAAGAACTGACGCCTGCAGGCTGGAACTCAAGAAAATGAAATTCTACAAAGCACAGCTTGTAAAGATCATCCGCATAGGCTTACCTGCCGGAATACAGGGCTCTTTATTCTCAATATCCAATGTAATCATACAGTCCTCTATCAACTCCTTTGGTGATATTGTTATGTCGGGTAATGCGGCGGCGGCAAATATCGAAGGCTTTGTATATGTTGCCTTAAACTCATTTCATCAGACAGCCGTAAACTACATAGGACAAAACGCAGGAGCAAAAAAATACGGCCGCGTTAAGCGGACATTGTGGATATGTCTTGTCTGCGTAACTGTTGTCGGTTTGGTGGCGGGAGGAGCCGTATATTCAGTGGCAGACAAGCTCCTATCAATTTATATTACCGATTCAACGGAAGCTATAGGCTACGGAATTATAAGAATGACCTTCATATGTCTTCCCTACTTTCTGTGTGGTCTGATGGATGTATCCACAGGAGCCTTGAGAGGTATGGGAGCTTCGATCGCACCTATGATAATCTCTGTCCTCGGTGTCTGTGGAGTTCGTATAGCCTGGATATATACTGTATTTCAGATCCCCCAATACCACACACCAAACAGTCTGTATTTCTCATATACCGTGTCCTGGACCATAACCTTTATTATACAGATGATAGCCTTCTTTTTCGTCTTCAAGAATAAAAAATCGCAAATATGACAATACTCCCTTTAAAAGAAGGGAGTATTTTTTATGATCGGAAAAGACACAATCAAACTGCTTCGAGAATGTGACGCAGGGGTAAAAATGGGTGTAGAATCCATAACTCAGGTCATAGACCATGTCAAGGACGAAGAATTCAGAAATATTCTTGCCGACTGCAGAAGAGAGCACGAAAAACTCGACCGGGAAATCGACAGTCTCCTCAATAAATATGAGGACGAAGGCAAGGATCCCAATCCAATTGCAAAGGGTATGTCCTGGGTGAAAACAAATCTGATGCTCGATATGAAAGATAAGGACTCAACCGTTGCAGATCTTATGACCGACGGTTGCAATATGGGTGTTAAATCCCTTAACCGATATCTTAATCAGTACGAAGCTGCCGATGAGATTTCAAAGGATATTACAAAGCGGCTTATCAACCTGGAAGAAAAGTTAGCAATAGATATAAGAAAATGGCTGTAGTGTAAGCTACAGCCATTTAATTATGCTTTATTCTCTTTCCTTGCTGTTTTTGCTTCTTTAAATGCAATATACTCATCGGTCTTTCTCAGTTTTTTAGAACCGATGATCCAGAGTACAAGTGCAGCAACAAATACAACGGCACTAACGATTGCAACAGATCTTAAGAGTGTAATAATCTTGAGACCGACAATCTTTACAGTAGTTTCAGGACCCACTCCGTTCATCGCTGAGGAGTTTGCCTGAGCATACAGTGTCTGCTTGCAAGCTTCGCGCATAGCGTTTACTATAACAGGGTCATCTTCATATTTTGGAAGCTGATTCAAAACAAAGGGCATCATTGCATCAAAGGTGGAGATACCTGCAAGGATACCGTCAACACCATTGACGTAGGTGGTAAGAACGTTATCTGTGATAGAAAATCCGTCAGAACCCCATTCTTCACGCATAATGTTGGTCATAAGACCCTTATGACCGCCTGACCAAATACAGCCCCAACGGGTGTATGCTGTCATTACACCGTTGGCATTTCCTTCTTCAAATGGAGCCTGGAAAGCCTTAAGATATATCTCACGGGCTGCCTGTTCTCCGACCCAGACACCAAGACCGATACGGTCCTGTTCACAGTCGTTGAGTGCAAAGTGCTTCATAACAACGTCAACACCCTTGTCCTGAATACCTCTGACCTCGGATGCTGATATCTTACCTGCAAGGAATCCGTCCTCAGAATAATACTCAAAGTTTCTGCCACCGTAGGGAGTACGGTGAGTATTGTTACCGGGACCGTAGAGACAGGCAATATCAGCAGACAGACAATTATTACCAATCACTTTACCGATCTCATACATAAGCTCGGTATTGAAGGTTGCTGCCATAACATCCTCGGAGGTAAATGCTGTAGCATCAAGCTGTGTAGCATCAGAACCAAGAAGGCTTGCTGTAAGACCCTGAGGACCGTTTTCATCTCTTGTACCGGGAGCCTCAACCGACTTCATAGGCATTCTCCAATGGAAGGAATCACCTATACGGGAAACCATCTCATCAAAGGTAAGCTGATCAAGAAGCTCGTCCCACTTGGGATCGTCATAGTCAAGACCGATCATATCATAAAGGGTTAAACCGTTGTCCGTGCCCATAGTAGGCATTTCAACAGCATCATAGTTGTCAGGATCATACTGAACATCCTGAAGATGCTTTATCATAAGCTCGGTAAGAACAAGCTTTTTTATTTCCTTGGGGAAAGTACCTTCCCAATCATTTCTGGTAAGATAGGTAACAGAGTTGTCACCTCTGCCTTCATAGAGATTGATGTCAGCATTTGAAAGCTGATTTGTAATCTCGGTGCCATTCGCTGAAACAGAATAAGTCTCTGCATCAAAGGTATCCTGTGTCCACTTGAAGGTAAGGTCGGACCTGCCGTCAGCATCCATTCTTCCGTCGGTCGTCTCGACTGTATATCCCTTTGCCGCAAGGGTATTATTTACTGCGTTATGAGCATCAGTCGCAACGGTGAGATAATAATCACCGTCATCAAGAATATATGTTCCTTTTCCGTATGCGTCATAAGAAGCAAGATCTCTCTTATCAATTTCGATTACAAGAGTTTCGGACTCCCCGGGCTCAAGAATATCAGTCTTGTCAAAGCCGCAAAGTGCAACAGAAGCCTTTTCTACGAGATTTTCTTTATCATATTCGGTATAAGGAGACTGTGAATATACCTGAACGGTCTCTTTACCGGCAACATCACCGGTATTTGTAACGGTAACAGAGATAAGGAACTTATCCTCAGCCTCATTATACTCACCCTTCATATCGCTGTATTCAAAGGTGGTATAGCTCAGTCCGTAGCCAAAAGGATATGCGACATCATCCGAATATGCATATTCCCCTGCATTACCCGTGCCCATTACGTAATCCTCATAACGGGTCTCATAATACTTATAGCCAACATATATACCTTCCTGATAGATCATATATGTGCTTGCATGCTCGGGGATATTGCTGCCGTCAAAGCCTTCGTAGGTAGTAGGCTTGAAGTTTACCATAGCAGGAGAAGAATAATTGTCATAGCAGTAAGTGTCAACGAGACTTCCCGAGGGATTTACTGTACCTGCAAGTATTTCTGCTACTGCATTGATGCCTGTGATACCAACGTCACCTATCCAGAGACAAGCGTCAACATCATATTCATTGTCTTTGAGGAAATCCACTTGTAATGCATTGGCTGTATTAAGAAGCACAACTATCTTTGATACCTTACCGTCAGCCTTCATCTCGGAAAGATTCTGCATAAGGTCTCTTTCGTTTTCGTCAAGAGCAAGATAGTTGGAGTCCTCGAACTCCATATCCGCACCCTCACCGCCTATACGGGAGAAAACAACGATAGCCGCATCACTGTAATCAGCTATACTTTCCAGTACATCGTCGGTATATGCACTCATAGGAGCTTCGCTTATTTCAGCGGCAGGAGGAAGAACACCTGAACCGCCTTCACGAGCATATTCAAGACCCGCACCCTCAGCGTAGAAGGACCAGAGCGTTTCATTAATCTCAAAGCCTGCCTTTTCAAGAGCGCTCTTAAGATTATCAGCCTTAGAGGCATCTATATTACCCGAGCCTGTACCGCCGTAAACGAGATTAACGGACGAGGTAGAAAAACAGCTCACCTTACTTCCTTTTGTAAGGGGAAGTGCATTATTTCCGTTCATAAGCAAAGCCGCGCCTTCAGCTTCCACCGTTTGGCAGATAAGCTCACCGTACGTCGCCATATCCTCTACATTTTCAAAATCGGTTTTAAAGTATACGGCATCTTCATCCTTATTCTCAAGCTCCCAAAAGCTTCCTCCGACAAAGGCGGCAAGAGTGTTATCAAACATCTTGAGAACCGCTGTAAGTGGGGTAAGAATAAGTACCAGCACTAAAAAAATGATTGCAACGGTCTTCCAAGGAGAGACCAGCTTTCTCTTTTTCTTTTTGTAGGCTTTTTTGACCTCTTTGTAAGAAACGTCCATATTATCTCCTTTATAAAACAAAGACAGAGACTGTAGGGGTCACTGTCCAATATCGTTAATAAAATTATATCATTTCTTAATTATAAAGTAAATCGGTAATTTAAACAATTCAACACATATCAAATTGGACATAACGGCAATACCATTATGTCCAATCAATATTGTTTTTAAGCATTCATATTTGACATTTCACGCTGGGCCATGACAAGACCGTAATATATGCCTTCCTTGGCAATAAGCTCGTCGTGAGTACCGATCTCGGCAACTCTGCCCTTGTCAAGGACCACAAGCCTTGTTGCATTTCTCAGGGTAGACAGTCTATGGGCAATAGCTATCGTTGTCCGCTGTGCTGACAGCTTAGCCAATGCATCCTGTATCTGTTTTTCAGTCTCAGTATCAAGAGATGCTGTTGCCTCGTCGAGAATAAGTATACGGGGATCATGAAGCAAAGCTCTTGCTATAGCAACACGCTGTCTTTCTCCTCCGGAAAGCGTCGAGCCGCGTTCACCAACGCGTGTATTGTATCCGTCGGGCATACGGCAGATAAAGTCGTGACAGCCTGCAAGCTTTGCAACCGCTATAACCTCATCACGGGTAGCACCGGGCTTAGCATAAGCAATATTCTGATAAACGGTACCCGAGAACAAAAATGTCTCCTGAAGTACTACACCTATCTGTGAACGAAGTGACTCCTGTGATATATCCCTTATATCGACACCGTCAACGGTTATAGAACCGTCCTCTACGTCATACATACGCATAATGAGGTTGATAAGTGTTGACTTACCTACACCCGAAGCACCTACAAGTCCGATAAATTCGCCCGGCTTTATATGGATATTTATCTTATGGAGCACCTCATTACCGCTGTCATAACCGAAGGAAACGTCCTTAATATCTATCTCACCCTTGATATCAATATCAACAGGCTTTTCGGCATCGGCAACGTCTACCTCCTCATCCATTATCTCAAAGACCTTAGCTGAGGATGTTGAGAACTCCATCCAGCGGCGGGGGATCTGTGCTATCATACGAAGCGGTCCGTATATCATAGCTGTATATGAAGAGAACTGTGACATCTCACCGAGGGTCATCGTTCCCCCGAGAATACGGTTGCCTACATAGAAGAGTATGATAAACTCACCTAATCCGATAAAGAAACGAAGCACCGGCATAATAAAGCTCCAGCGGATATCGGTTATCTCCTGCATACGCTTCTCCTCTGCTGTTCCGCCTTGGAAACGCATAGACTCCTTATGCTCCATACCAAATGACTTTACAACTCTGATACCCGAAAAGATATCGTGAAGTATAGAGTTTGTTTTAGAGCCTGCAAGCCATCTCTTGTGAAAGAGTCCTCTCATCGAGTTCCAAAACAGCCTGAACGACAACACCACGAAGGGCGTAGGTAGCAGTATCATCAAAAACAGCATTGGGTCATAGATGAACATAAATACCGCAACCGCGATAAATACAGCTAACTGCTCAAGAATATTGGGCAGATAGTTAATGACAAAGTTCTGCAGTATATGGGTATCCCAGCCAACACGGCGCATCAGGTCACCCGTGTTACGCTTGGAGATGTTACCTACAGAAAGTCTCTCTATCTTGTCGAACAGTTCGTTACGAAGCTTGACTATCATCTTGTTGCTTGCGGCAATAAGCACGTGATATCTGATAACAGATATTGTTCTTATAAATATCTCAAGTCCCAGTATTGACAGAATAATGATTACATAGGACATCATATCGGCATTTGCGGGATCGGGGCTCTTGATATAGTTATCAACAGCTATACGGTTAAGATAAGGGATAACAAGACAGAGACCGCTGACACCAAAGAACAGGACTATAGCTACAAACATATACAGCTTGTACTGAGAAAACAGCTTAAACGTCCTTACAAGCAGCTTAGTCTTGTTCTGACAGTGCAGACAGACGTGAGAGCCGTCACGGTAGGGTCTGCCGCATTTGGGACATTTTTCCCCCTTATCGCTGAAGGGAGGCATAACTCCGTCCTCAAGGTAATGATTAAGACGTCTTACCTGCTTTATCTGTCCCTTGGAATATTTGATATCACTTCTGCATAGGAGGTGAACGTCATCATCCTTATCCTTATAGGAAACAAATATACAGCCGACACCGTTATCGGTCAGAAACTCCTTGATATCAGTTCTCTTGACCGTTTTTATCTCTTCACCGTCAATAGTTACGCGAAGTACCTCTCCGTCGAACTCAACAGAACCGTTGACACGCTTATCAGGTATCTCCGGATCGAGATTGAAGGGAAATTTACATAATAATTCTTTATTTGACATATTCACACTCAGATATAAAGCTCAATTTTCTTATGGCTCTTCTTATCAAGTCCGCTTATAGATTCAATAACAAAACGGTTACCGTCAACGTCGAGAAGTATAGCCTTATCGTCACCAACACGAATGATATTACGGAAGGTATCCTGCATAGTAAAGCTGACCTTTCTTTCCTCTTCGGTAATAACCGTCCAGTAGGAAAAGCCGTATCTCTCCTTAAGTGAAAGTATTGTTTTAACCTTCGGCTCATAATACTTACGCTTAAGCTCGGTACGAAGCAGCTCCTCGGTATCGCTGTCATAATCGCTGATATCGTAAATGATACCTATCTCCTTGTTATCCGGGTCTGTAACGGATATATACTCCCAGGGTTTATCAAAGGGGAACGTGCGGTGCAGAAACACTCTGTCATAGCTTTCGTCTCCCTTCTTTACGGTAAGAAAGCCGTTCTTTACACCAAATTCAGAATTTGATTTATCAAGGCGGACTATAGAAGCCGCGCCTTCCTTTATAATTTCGTTTGCCATAATTTACTCCGTAATTCCTGCGTTCTTTAACGCCTCAAGCTGAAGTGTATAAAGCTTATTGTATACGCCGTCGGGGAGCTCAAGAAGCTCCTTGTGTGTTCCCTCTTCTGCCACCTTACCGTTTTCAATAACAATAAGCTTATGAGCATCACGAAGGGTGGACAGACGGTGGGCTATCATAATTGTGGTCTTACCCTTGGTCAGAGTGGAAAGGGCTGTCTGAATCATTTTTTCGGTCTTTGTATCCATAGCGGCGGTTGCCTCGTCAAGGATAAGGATCTTAGGGTCACGAAGTATAGCTCTTGCTATAGAAACTCTCTGTCGCTCACCGCCCGAAAGATCCTTATACCCAAAACCTATCATTGTATTGTAGCCGTCGGGAAGCTTGATGATAAAATCATGGGCTCCTGCACACTTGGCAGCATATATTACCTCTTCGTATGTAGCCTCGGGCTTGGCATATCTTATATTGTCAAGTATCGAGCCGATAAAGAGATACGTCTCCTGCGACACTATAGCTATGTTCTCGTACAGAGATTTAAAGGACAGATCCTTTACGTTAATGCCGTCGATATAAACACCGCCCTCGTCGGTATCGTAAAGACGCATTATAAGGTTGGCGATGGTACTCTTACCGGCGCCGGTATGACCAACAATTCCGAGAATATGCTCAGCTTCAATATCAAAGCTTACGTCGTCAATAACTTTTTTTGTTTTAGAATAACCGAAATCTACATTTCTGAATTCAACCCTGCCCTTGATATCGTCAAGAGTTACTGCATCAGGTTTTTCAGTGATGTCAGGCTCGGTATCATATATCTCAAAGAGTCTCTGAAGCGAATTTGATGTACTTGCAGTCCAGTCGATCATATGAGAGAAGAAGTACATAGGGCTGTATATCATATTAACGTACGCAGTAAAGGTAATAAGCTGACCGTAGGTCATTTTACCCTTCATTACCATATAACCGCCAAGACCCAATGCTATAACATTTCCTACATAGAGGATAACACCGATATAGGGATAAACATAGTTATTAAAGAGCGCCAGCTTGCGGTTGTTAGATGCAGCAATGCTGTTGCTTTTATAAAACCTTTGGCTTTCTTCATTTTCCTTTGCAAATGCCTTTACAACACGTATACCGCCAAGCACGTCCGAAAGCTGGGAATTCATCCTGCGCACACCCGAATAATGATGGGTATGAAGCTTACGGGAAACGGCATAGGTACGGCGAAGCGCTATATAGAATATCGGTATGGTCACAAGGGAGAGAGCCGCCAAAAGCGGATTCATTACAAATAGAATAACACAGAGAACCGCGACCTGAACTATATTTATGAGAAAATAAGGTATACCGTCACAGAAGAAGCCGTAAATGGTATTGGAATCGTCATTGACCTGAGTCATAAGACCGCCTGTCTGTCTGCCGTTAAAGAAATTCATTGACAGACGCTCAATAGCACCGAATATGGTATTTTTAAGATCAAAGACAACCTTTGCGGCTATCTTTGTCGATATGTAGCCGTTTATCATATCCGAGATTACAGAGAATATCTTTGTGGCAATGATTATTCCGAGAGCAAGGAATATCTCCCCATAGAGATTACTGTTTTCATCAAGAATTTTATCGTAGAAAAATCCGTTTGAAAAATAAGGGATAAGTATGCTTGTACCGGTCAGAAATACAAGAGAAACAAAGAGAATGACCATCTCTATCTTATATTTAAGCAGGAACACACCAAAACGTGAAAAGAGCTTTCCCTTCTCCATACATTTCGGACAAACCTTACGGTTGCGGTCGGGATAACGCATACCGCATTTCGGACAGGAGTTTTCCTTGGGGTCATCCTCCTTGTCTATTTCAAAATCGGGTGTTGTTATATCCCCCTTCTTTATTTTACCGAAATACTTGACAAAGAGGTTGCAGTTACCCTTGCAGAAGTTGGTCATCGCGCAAAGGAAGATATATTCACCGTCCTTAGTCTTTGCGGTAAGCCTTGCACTGGACAGAAGCTCCTCTACCTGAATAGACTCTATATCCGAGAGAGCATAGCTATCAAAGGCCTTTTCCTTCCAGAAGCTGTTAAGTCCTTTGCCCTTTTCCTTACCCTCAAGGGTTTCACATCCGCTTGTAACATACAGCTTGTCCTTGGTAAGAGCAATATATGTATCACAGTATGTATGCTCATTGTCCATATCGCAGTACGCCATAAGGTAGATATCATCTATCCCTTTGTCTGCAAAAATATCAAGAATATATGACGGAATCTTATCAAAGGTTACCATTTTATCCTCCCTTCTCTGTCCTTATAGTCGGGACAGTATTTTCGTACAATATCATAAAATCTTTTTGAGTGATTATGCTCCTTTATATGAGCCAGCTCGTGGATAACAACATAGTCGATAATGTCTTCGGGATACATCATTACACGGTAGGAAAAGCAAATACCGTTATCAGACGAACAGCTTCCCAATCTTTTCTTTGCCGAGGTTATCTTTACCGAGGCAGGCTCAACCCCCATAATCGACGAAAAACAAGCGACCTTAAGCGGCAAAAGCTCCTTCGCTCTGCGTTTAAGGTCGATTATCTCATACTCGTCGGGCTCAGGTGGTCTGTTTACAAGCCTTTTAGCTCTTATGTCAATATGCTTTTTTATCCACTCACGGTGTTCATCTATAAATCTGTCAATATCCTTTTGCTTCATACCGCGAGGTGCTCGCACGATCACCTCAAGCTCAGGGGATATCTCAACCGAAATGCTCTTTCTTTTGGAACGTATCAATTTAAACATAGGCATATTATACACCAATATATGTCATATTTCAATACTTGTAATTTTTAACTTTTTGTGATATAATATATGTGTAAATATATAAGGGACCCCGTTTCGAGGTCCCTTATCTTATTTAGAATAACACTTATCAAGGAATTTATCGTTATTGACAATAAATCTCTCGTGGATACATTCGCCCACAAGCTCTCTTTCATCATAAGCCTTGATATCAAAAACAAGTCTTCTGCGGTCGATTTCAGTAAGCTCACATTCGCACTTAACCGTCATACCCACAGGTGTTGCGGCAATATGCTTAAGCTCTGCCTTTGTACCGACTGTTGACTGACCCTCCTCTAAATGAGGAAGAACGCATTCAGCCGCACACAGCTCCATAAGCGTAAGCAGTGCGGGCGTGGAGAAAACTCTCAGGCTGCCGCTGCCAACAGCAGCAGCGGTATTATTCTCGTCACAAATAACTTCCTTTGTATGCTTAAGTCCTGTTTCCAACATAATAACCTCCGGATTTTTTTGATATATTGATTATAACATATGATCCGTCTTATTACAAGAATAAATTTGAGATTGACTGTTTGCACCTGAATATGCTATACTGAATATATGAATATATTATATTTTAAAGAGCTTGAATCAACAAACAAATACGCAAAAGAGCTTGCCAAAAACGGTGAAAGTGAGTTTACCGTCATTATAGCCGACTCTCAAAGCGGCGGTTACGGAAGAATGGGACGGCATTTCTGCTCTCCGGAGCATAGCGGGCTGTATATGAGTATTATTCTCAGACCCCGGCTAAAGCCGGAGCAATCCCTGTATATCACAACAGCCGCGGCAGTTGCAGTATCCGAAGCTATTGAAAAAATTGCACCTGTAAAAACAGGTATTAAATGGGTCAATGATATTTTTATCTATGGCAAAAAGGTCTGCGGAATACTCACCGAAGCAGGCTTCAGCAGCGGCGATACGCTCGACTATGCCATACTTGGTATAGGTGTCAACATATATACACCCAAGGACGGCTTTGCCGCTGAAATAAAGGATATTGCAGGCAGTATATTTGATTCACCAAAGGACACCAATATCCGAGACGCGCTTGCAGAATCAATAATCGGCAATTTTAAAGCCTTTTACAGCGATATAACAAATAAGCCTCACCTTGACAAATACAGACAAAGAAACATCGTCACAGGCAAGGAAATCAAGGTCATAAGCGCAAATGATGTATACACAGCCACCGCGCTTGGTATCGACGATGATTTCAGACTGACGGTTAAGGACGCAAATAACAATATCACCGCCCTTGACAGCGGTGAAATATCCATAAGGATGTGATATAATGAAAAGATTTATTTCTATGATCGCTGCACTGCTTCTTATCTTTAGCTTAACAGGCTGTGTCAGTAAAGAAAGCTCGCCCGAAGCAAGCTACAAGGATTTCACGGTATACGATTACTCAAACGAAAAGGTCTCCCTGTCGGATAAGCTAAATGAGGGTAAGCCTGTTGTATTTAATTACTGGACAACCTGGTGTCCCTATTGCCTTGATGAGATGCCCGACTTTGACGAGGTCTATGCCGAGTACAAGGACAGAGTTACATTTATGATGATAGACGTCAACGGCGGCGGTAACGATACCATACCCGAGGCAAAAGCCTATATAGAGGAATCGGGCTACAGCTTCCCCGTTTACTTCGACACGGATCTTTCGGCTACCTACGCATACGGCGTAGGCTCCTTCCCTACTACGGGAATCATAGATGCAAAGGGCAACCTCTACTACTGCCAGGCAGGAATGCTCAGTAAGGACAGACTTATAACAATGCTCGAAGATATATTAAATTAAGGACGGCAATGCCGTCCTTAATTATTTAGCTGTCCACTTTGCGTAAAGTGTGATATCAAATGTAAAATTATTCTGTTCTCAGTGCAACCACAGGATCCTTCTTTGCCGCACTTCTTGAGGGAATAATACCCGAGATAAGCGTAAGAAGAACACTTATAACAACAAGTATTATTGCCGCGGGCAGGGGGAGAAACGCCTTCAGATTAGGGATATCGGTAAGCGCATAAAGTATTGCGTTTATCGGGATACAAAGAAGTGCAGTTATTACAACTCCAAACAGACCCGAGGTAAATCCGACGATCATCGTTTCAGCATTGAACATTCTCGATACGTTTTTCTTTGAAGCTCCGATAGCACGCAGTATACCTATCTCCTTTGTTCTCTCCTGTACCGATATAAGCGTTATTACGCCTATCATAATAGATGAAACGATAAGCGATATTGCAACAAAGGCAATAAGAACATAGGTGATAGCATCTATAATAAGAGTCACTGATTTCATCATAATTCCGATATAATCGGTATATTTGATCTTATGCACCTCGTCAACGGAATCATTGTAGGTTCTGATCGCATCTGTGATAATATCCTTGTTCTCAAAGGACGATGCAAAGATATTGATAGCAGAGGGCTTCTCGAGATCAAGATACCCAAGCTCAATAAGCGAATCCTCATAGGTAGAGTCGGAGAAGGTCATTATCTCGTCATAGTATCTGCCGTACTGCTCATCTGTAAAGCTTTCAAGATCGGCTGTAAGGCCCATAAGCAGCTGCTCCGGAGGCATCTGTGCCATCTGAGTTGCAACCCCGGTAGCGTACTGCATCCTGATCTGTTCAGCCATCAGAGCAGAAAACATTTCGTTCAGCTCCTCATCCGTTAATGATGCAAGATAATCCGCTATCTCATCCCTTGAAACGCTCATCTGATTACTCATACCCTCTATAAGCTGAGTCTCAATATCCTGACGGGTCATAGCAGAAAGTGTGGTATCTATCTGTGTCTGAACGTAATCAGGCTCGGGTATTGATTTTATGGCAATATAGGTCATCGCCTTACCTGCATCATCGAGAGAATCTATATATGCTCTGAGGTCAGCCTTTTTATCAACATCACTCATTTCCCCTTTTTCCGGCTTAAAGGGTAAGCCTGTAACAACATCGGTTGTGGGATCAGCAAGTTGCGCTTCGATTACCGGCGCATCCTTGGATTCATTTATCACATACTCGGTAAGTCCCCTTGTATAACCAATGCTTCCTGTCAACATAGGGGCAGTACAATCCTCAGACGGTCTTATTATACCGGACACCTTGAGACCAAGTGCGTTATCGTAGAGATAACGTAACCCTGCGTCGGTATCACGCAGATCAGAATAGGTACCTGTCTCTTCATCATAGGAATAGCTGGAGGAATTAAGAATAGCCTTATACTCTCTTGCACAGATTTCCTCATAGCTCCAGTTCTGGGAAACATTTTCGATATGCTCACTATTCATAGTGGCATCTATCATTTTATCTATACGCTCCTGGGGAATAAGACCCAACGCATACAGAGTAACGTCATCAAGCTCGTTGTTTTCATCAAGAACGATAACTATTTCGTTATAATCATTCGGCCACGCTCCGTAAACAAGGTCATACTGCTTGGTAAGAAGCTCATTTACTGCAGAGCCGTCAGTACCGGGAAGAAGCTCCTGCCAAAGCTTCGGGGAGCTCATATTACCCATTGAAGCCATAGGACTGTTGCTCATCATAGATTCCATGGCTGAGACGTCCATTCCGATATATTCTGTCATGATCTTAGCCATAAATTCATCTGTATCGCTGTGAATGATGTCACCCTCGATATTTTTCGTATATATAAGAATGTCGAGGTCGTAGGAATACTGGATTCCGTTAACAGCAGAGGAAAGCTCACTGTCCTCATTTGCTGTCTCCCGAAGCAGATACTCGTTAAAGCTCTTGAGATCGTTTTCGGACTCCTCCATACTGTTCATAGCATTGACAATATCAACTATAGCTTCCTTCTTATATACCTTATCCTTTTCGTGGCTGTCAGACTCGGAGGAGATATTCATAAAGGTCTCCATAATCGTGCCAAGCTCCATTGTACTTGCCTCAAGGGTCAAAGGATAGGACGAAAGAGTTTCCTCCTGTATAGAGTCAATATATGCGGTAGTACCCTGAGATACCGAAAGTATAAGAGCGATACCGATGATGCCGATAGAACCCGCAAAGGAGGTAAGCACGGTTCTTCCCTTTTTAGTAAACAGATTCTTCAGGGAGAGCATAAAGGAGGTGGCAAATGACATAGAAGGCATTTTTTCCTTCTTAGTTTTCTCCACTCTGACAAGAGAAGCCTTCTCTTCGTCTCTTAAAGGGGCGGAATCGGATGTTATCTTACCGTCCAGCATACGTATAATACGTGTAGAATATTCTTCGGCAAGGTCAGGATTATGTGTTACCATAATGATAAGACGGTCACGGGATATCTCCTTAAGGATCTCCATTACCTGCTTGCTGGTCTCTGTATCAAGAGCGCCCGTAGGCTCATCGGCAAGGATGATATCGGGATCATTTACCAACGCTCGTGCAATTGCAACCCTCTGCATCTGACCGCCCGACATCTGGTTGGGTCTTTTCTTTAACTGATCTCCCAGTCCTACCTTTTCAAGAGCCTCCTTAGCTCTTCTTTTTCTCTCGGACTTTGAAACACCGGACAGGGTAAGTGCCAGCTCAACATTTGCAAGAACGCTTTGGTGAGGTATAAGATTATAGCTCTGAAAAACAAAGCCGATCTTATGGTTACGGTAGCTGTCCCAGTTACGGTCCTTATATTCCTTTGTTGAAACTCCGTCTATAACCAAATCACCTTCGGTGTACTGATCAAGACCGCCTATAATATTAAGCAAAGTTGTCTTACCGCATCCCGACGGACCGAGGATAGAAACAAAGTCATTCTTTCTGAACTCAAGATCTATGCCCTTCAAGGCACAAACAGTTTCATCCCCCGATGTATAGTTTTTAATAATTCCTTTTAATTCAAGCATAAATTTCGCCTTTCTTGGTATTACTGTAGTGAAATTTTAACATATAAATTATTATCAATCAACCGCAATAACAAAAAATTCCATATATTATTTAATTTTAGACACAAAATCAAAGTCTATGTTGATATTCGGTTTAAATAATCCTTGAAACTTTCTACAGCATCAATGCAAAAACGGTCAACAAGCTCAGGAGGAAAATCAGGAGAGGGTGTAGTCTCGCTTGAACGGTCACGGTCACGGTTAAAGCAGATATATCCCTTTATCTTCTCAGCAGGAAATACTTCAAGGGAAGCGTACCTGCTTTCATCTGCCTC
Source organism: Clostridia bacterium (assembly GCA_017416185.1). Lineage (GTDB taxonomy): Bacteria > Bacillota > Clostridia > Oscillospirales > CAG-272 > RGIG7300. Next base: position 26,342 of record JAFQDF010000040.1, on the reverse strand, counting down.
ACTCATCTCCTGCCATAATGATTTTGACCAATCCAGGCTCTTATATAAGTGTGTACCTATCAGTCTGATCTGACGGCGATAATCATGAAACCAATTCTCACCCTTATAATTCCGCTTATGCTCAGCCATAGGACCTCTGTCCCAAAGCATATCAACGTACAGATGAAGAAGAACGCCGAGCTCGTATGGGTCAGAAAGATCAAGGGTATGAGCAAACTCTGTAAGCTTTTGTTCACGGTCATCGGTATATATTCTGAAATGGCTCTTATCCTTTATTTCTCTGATGTCCATACAGTCCGGAGCCTCGTTTCCTATATAAAAGGCTATATCTGCATTCGGATCATATAATTTTGCGCACACAAGATGCATCATTGCACAGGGCATATTATCCTCCTATTTATAAAAAATCTTCATATCTTCACCGTCACGCCAGGGGCCGAAGGCCTCATTGGCACGGTCAAAGAACATCGGCATATATTTATCAAAATTCTCTGCCTGAGGCATTTTTTTAATTTCCTCCGGTGTAGCCCAAAATACCCGGCCCTCATCGGTTGCTTCCACAAGCTCACCGGAAAAATCCGACGTACGGTAACAGAAAACAATATATCTGTCATCAGTATCCTTGTTACACCAATGGATAACACCACATGACTTTAAATTATATATATCAAGTCCTGTCTCTTCCTTTATTTCACGTATCGCCGAATCTACAAAGCTTTCACCCGCTTCAACGTGACCGCCCGGAAAGGTTACTCCCTTCCAATACTTGATACGTTCCTGAGCAAGGATCTTACCGGTCTCTTTATCTTCGACCATTACCATATTGGTTAATTCAAATTTAGGCATATTTACCCTCCTCGCATAACTTCTTTATATAATATCACGAAATTGTTAATTAATCAACATTACTTGTTGACATATGATACTATGTGTTGTATAATATACTACGAAAGGGGGTATCTGTATGGATATTCAGCTCAAAAGAGGACTCATAGAGATATGCGTTTTAAGCCTGCTTTCAAAGTCGGACAGCTACGGATATGCTCTTATACGGGATGTATCAAATTGTGTCGAGATATCGGAATCAACACTCTACCCTATTCTTAAACGGCTTGAGGGAGCAAATCTGCTTACCGTATATACAGAGGAATATAACGGCAGGCTGAGAAAGTATTACACAATTACCGACGGAGGCCGAAAAAGGCTTTGCGAATTTCCCGCAGAGTGGCGGGAGATGACCAAAATATACAGCTTTATCAAGGAAAACTCGGAAGAGGTGCGAAATGGATAAGAAAACTTTTTTGAACGAATTAAGAAACAGGCTCTCCTTTCTCCCAAAGGATGAGCTTGAAAGAACGATAGCATACTACAGTGAAATGATCTCAGACCGTATCGACACCGGAATGAGCGAAGCACAGGCCGTAGCGGCAGTCGGCAGTATCGACGAGATAGTGGAATCTGTCAGAGCAGAGGGAAACTATCAGAGTACCAAAGAAGAAGATAAAAACTATAAAACCTTTATCAATATAATGCTTGTCATCGGCATAATTGCTTTATATTTTGCCTTAGTGTGGGATATAATCATATCTGTAAGCTTTGCAGCATCGACAGTAATATGTCTGATAGCAGCGTTTGCGACGGCAATTACTTTAGGTATGCCTGCTTTTATGATATTTGCAGGTATATCACTTATCCTGACTGCATTTTTCCTTATCACTATACCAATCTCTTCGTATATAAGATTTGGCATAAGACGTATTAAGGAATGTATAAGGAGGTAGCATAATGAAGAAATATACAGGCCTATGGATAGCCGCTGCGATCATCCTCTGTATCGGTATATCACTTACCGTCGCAGGTGCAGCAAGCGGAGCAACACAGATAATAAAAAATTCCGGCGGCTTTTTCGAAAGGATAGCCGACTTTATGGAAAGTAACATACTTGAGCATAACCAATCTGCGGAGATTATTGATATAAGCGATAATACCGCTGAAATTAAGGTTCTGAATATTAATCTCGAGGGTTACGCAGTAGCATTAAAGCCAACCAATAAAAACGATATGAGCATAAAGTATAAATATGCAACCGATAACGATCATCCCAATGTAAGCATAAATAACGAAAACGGGATAATGACAATAACGGGTGTAAATAATGACAATACTATAAAAAATCAAGTCATTGAAATATTTATACCTAAAAAGGCATCACCCGAGATCAACATTGAATCCGCAAACAGCGCAATATCGGTAGAGGAGCTCTCACTCGTTTCCCTTACCTGCAGCAGCAATAACGCCGCAATATCAGTCGAGGAGGTTCGTTGCAGCAAGACAGTTTCTCTTACTACCTCAAACGCACTGATAAGCGTAGATGAGATAAACGCTGACGCTATAACCATCAAAACCGATACAGGTATAATCAACTTTGATTCGCTGAACTTCAACAACCTTGATATAACAAACATAACGGGTGCGATAAACGGCGAGCTTGAAGACAGATCTATATACACGGTAACCACCATACACAACGGAAATACCGAAACGGTAGGTACAGGTAATAAGACCGTAAATATCACAAATGAAACAGGAATTATCAATATCGACTACGATGATGAGTAGAATAATAAATCCCCTCATAATGCATGAGGGGATTTATTCACTTTTGATCAACCAAGATAATAGTTACCCAGAGCGTCCGCCGCCATAATAGCCGCATATACGCTGTCGGCATCAACCTTAAAGGGCATATTATGGATGGTCTCTGTATCCGCTGCTGCAGCCTCAGCAACTGCTCTGATCTTTTCTTCGGTAACATCCTCTATACCAAGCTCACGAAGAGTAACGGGAAGACCTGCTTCAATACAGAAAAGAATTACCTCCTCAAGCTCGGGGGCATTTTCCAAAACAAGCTGAGTTATAGTACCAAATGCAACCTTTTCACCGTGGTACATATGATGACACTCGGGAAGTACCGTAAAGCCGTTGTGGATAGCGTGAGCACCTGCAAGACCGCCGGACTCAAAGCCGATACCCGAAAGCAGAGTATTTGCTTCAATAACCTTGTTTACCGCAGGAGTACATACGTTTCTTTCAAGAGCAAGCTTTGCATTGATACCGTTTTCCATAAGAGTTTCATAACAGAGCTTTGCAAGGGCAAGAGCCGCATTTGTAACAGTACCGCCCGCACAGGTAGCAGAACCCGAAGCCGCTGTAGCTCTGGCCTCAAAATAGGTAGCTAAAGCATCACCCATACCGGATACGGTAAGTCTTGCGGGAGACTTTGCGATAACGTCTGTGTCCATAAGAACAAGGTTGGGATTAGCGGGTAAGAAAAGATAGCTTTCAAAAACGCCGTCATCTGTATAGATAACGGAAAGTGCACTGCAAGGTGCATCTGTTGAAGCAATGGTAGGAACGATAATTACCGGAAGCTCACAGTAGTAAGCAACAGCCTTTGCGGTATCGAGGATCTTACCGCCGCCTACACCGATGATAACGTCGCATTCCTTCTCTGCAACAGTTTTCTTTATTCTCTCTATCTCATTCATAGAGCACTCACCGTTAAAATATTCAAAAACCAAGCTTGTCCAAAAGCTGTCCTCAATTTCCTTGCCGACACGCTTATAGCCGGAATCGGTAAGCAGAATGAGAGGACATTTACCCAGCTTTAATGAATATTCACCTAATTTTTTTATTTCACCTGCGCCCTGAACGTACTTTGAAGGGCTGATAAGTATATTTGCCATAATAACCTCCGAAAAAGTGTTTTATTATGGATATTATTTTACAGTATAACCTGAAACTATTCAACAATTATTTGTTAATGCTTTAAAAACCATTCTATAAGCTCGTCGTCCGAATAAACTATATCCCAACAGTTATGTGTAACACCGGGGAATATAGTCAGCTCCGCTCTGCCGCCTTCTCGATTTATAGAGCTTACCATCGAAAGACTGTCATGAGGATCTACCGATTGATCACAGTCACCGTGATATATACGGCAAGGCAGGTCCTTCAGCACACCGCCGTACCAGTTGATACCGCTGCCGCATATGGGAGCTATAGCTGCAAATCTCGCCGGCTCAGCCTGTGCCATAAGATAAGTACCCGTACCGCCCATACTTATTCCTGTGAGATAAATCCTGCTTTTATCTACAGGCAGGGTCTCACAGATATGGTCAAGAAGCTTGAAAAGTGATTCAACATAGTTACCCCAGTATTTATCCTCCGGACACTGAGGAGATATGAATATAAACGGATATTCCCTGCCGTCTTCTATATGATATTTCATATAGCCGTGTTTTGCCAAGAGGTCAAGATCATCTCCGCGTTCCCCTGCTCCGTGAAGGAAGAAAACAAGAGGGTATTTTTTATTTTCATCATAATCCTTTGGCAGATACTGTATGTAGCTGAAATTATAGAAATGCTCGGATGCGAATTTATGCTTTGTATACATCATTTTTTCTCCTTTGAGGGAATAAAGAATATAAATACAAGGGAGCTTATAAACAGCAGATAGGGATAGAACAGCTTAGGAATAATATCAAAGGCTGAGATCTGTCCTCCAAGCTCGGCAACGGCAGATATAGCAACGAGCATCTGCGCACCGTAAGGAATAAGGGCCTGGAAGAAGCAGGAAAATGTATCAAGAATCGAAGCTGATTTTCTCGGTGAAATACCGTATTCCTTTGCTATTTCCTTGGCAATGGGGTTAGCCATAACTATAGCAACAGTGTTGTTTGCGGTAGCTATATCAAGTACACCTACAAGTGCACCCATACCGATCTGACCGCCCTTTTTACCTCTGAATATCTTCTTGATACCGTAAAGCAGAGCGTCAAAGCCGCCGAACTCACGGATAAGAGCACAGATAGAGGCAACAAGGATCGTAACAACTATAGTTTCAAACATTCCCGAAGCACCCGAGCCCATATTGGCAAGCAGATCTGTTGCAGCAACAGTACCTGTTGCAAGCATGATCACCGAGCCCGAAACTATACCTATCATAAGAACGATAAATACGTTTATACCTATGATACCGCCTATAAGAACAAGGACGTAAGGGATTATCTGTATAAGATTGTAGTCCTTAGATATCTCGCCTGCGATCTCTGTATTAAATGACATCACAAGGATGATAACGAGGGACACCAGTGCTGCAGGAAGAGCTATAAAGAAGTTTTCTCTGAACTTGTCCTTCATTTGGCATCCCTGACCGTTGCAGGCAGCAATGGTGGTATCGGATATAAAGGAAAGGTTGTCACCGAACATAGAGCCTCCGACAACTGTTGCAACACAGAGTGCGAGGTCAAAACCGGACGCACCTGATACCGCCACCGCAATAGGGGTAATAAGTGTTATCGTACCTACAGAGGTACCCATAGCAAGGGATACAAAGCAGGCAACCGTAAAAAGTACCGCCACCGCATATCTTGGAGAAATAACAGACAGCATAAAGTAAGCAACACTCTCTGCACTTGACCTGCCCACAACGCCTACAAATATACCTGCCTCAAGAAATATAAGAAGCATCGTGATAATATTTTTATCCCCGACACCGCGGCCCATGACCTCAAGCTTTTTATCAAAGCTCAGCTCCCTGTTTTGCAAACAGGCAACCAAAAGTCCCACAAGAAATGTAACAACTATGGGAATGTTATAAAATCCCATAGGTATCTTTATTACATATTCAAAAATAATTCCAAGCCCTAAATAGAGTACCAAAAATACTCCTATAGGCAAAAGGGCTCTTACTCTGCCTTTATTCATAGTTTATACCTCAATGAAGCAGTCCGTCAGGACTGCTTCATATTATACTTCCTTTTGTAATTCAAGAATTGTATCAACCATTATGTGCCCCGTGTCCTCAGACATATTCACGTAACGGTCAAGGGTGACCTCATATCCGCCCTCGGCAAATGCGTGCTTTGGAGCAATATAACCGTAACAGCCGTTGGCAAGCTCAACGTTGACGTTCTTATCAAAGGCAGACTGCTCCTTGATGTCAAAATTAAGCTCGGCAAACATTTCCCCGGGAGCACCGTTGAAGATAATATCACCTACACGGATGACCTGCAATTCAACCTTTTCGTTAAGTATGGGATTCTCACGGAGATTGACCATACACTTGGCATAGGAGCGTTCCATAAGCTCGTTGTCGCCTGTAGAGGGCTTTTCAAAGCCGTCATCCTCCTGTACCTCAAGCTTTTTGATATCACCTGCAAGGTATGCCTTACCCCACTCATACTGCTCGTCGGTGGGCTGGCGGCGGTCTATTACCTTTACCTTGGAGGCAACCTTAAGGGTCTTTACATCCTCGCAGAGAATATTCTTATAAACGCCTAAAACATCGGCTGCAAGGATACGTCCGCACTTGATATGACCGTTCTTGCCGAAGTTATGTCCGCCGCGGTAGTCGATATGGGTAATATCACCGCAGAAGCCGTTTAAGAACATAGATACTACATTCTCACCCAGCTCTTTCTTGATACAGCGGGAAAGCTCACCGGGATAATCGGCTGAAAATGCTGTACCGCCTATCATATCAAGGTGGTTTGCAAAGCAGGTGATTACTGCAATAGTATTGCAGTCAGCGTCATCTATTCTTATCACGTTGAACTCGGGGTCAACAGGACCTGCTTCCTTTACGTTTGCAGGATTGCATATACCCGGCCAGGTATGAGCCTGTCCGTCCGTCTGCCAGAAACGGCGGTTAAAGGCAAGCTCGTGCTCCTCTCCTCTGCCGTATCCGATATGACATTCCTTTCTGTGCTTGTAAGCAACGTAGGCACAGTCGGCAGCCCTATGACAGGTTATACGGATCTGATCGTCGTCAACTATACTGAACTCGTCGTTATGCTCCATAGGCTGACCTGTATGGGTGTGAGTGGCTGTAACCATAAGATTGGTTCCCTTTACACCCGTGAGCTGTTCAAAGCGGTCGCGGACAAGCTCAACCATCATCGCGTTTACGTGGAGAATATCAAGGGCAACAAAGCCTGTGACAGTCTCACCGTTATCAAATATTACCGCCTTGGCGTACAGCTCGTCCAGAACGTCGTCAGCATATCTGAACTGAAAATATCCGGGAAGAGTCGTACCCATAGGGGGAGTTATCTGTACTTCATAAGCACCGCAAAGCATATTATTTCTCCTTATCTTAACTTATTGAATCTGTCGCTTGCACAGTAACGAAGATCTGTGAGATCAAGCTTGGGTTCGTCTGTATTCTTTAAATACTCTTTGAGGTCAATAAATACCTGACGCATTATAGAATGGTTGCGAAGATATACATAGCTGTTTGCCTCTATACGAATATCCTCAACAATAGCCATAAATTCCTCGTGAAGCTTGATAATAATCTCAAGGTTATCTATGACCTTCTCGCGGTCAACGGTACCGCCGTTATAGCCATCGGAAAGTTCAACAAGAGTACGGTACTCGTAAGCATAGGTATAATAATGCATAGCTATGGCATACCACACCTTGGCAAAGTAATTGTCGGAACCGGTAAAGAACTTAATAGCCTCAGCAGACTTCTCCAATACCGTTTCAAAGTAGGACATATACTTGTCCTTCTCGGCAAATATCTTCTTGTATGCTCCGCCCGGGAAATTACGGGGATACTCCTCATCGGGAGTAACGTAGGTAAACCAATAATACTCAAGGCTGTTCATAAGATTGACCTCGGTATCGTTTACCGTAAGGGATGCCATTATATCAAGAGCTTTCTTTGCCCCATCGGGATTCTCCGGGAAGCGGGATGCCGCATAGCGGGAGAGGAAAGCATCATAATCATCAACGGTATCCACGTTCCAGCAAAGCTCCGCCTGATACATAAAGGGTCTGTCAAAGCAGTATTCAAAGGAGGAATATGACTCTATACCCTCAAAGCCGTGCTTTTTAGCCAATTTAGCGTGAGCATAGATGTTGTTGTTGTATTCCATAGGAACTACCCAATGATAGTAGCCTGTGAAGGGCTTGGCGATAGAACGGAAGAGACCGTTTATCTCTCGCTTCTGGAATACGTCCTCTTCCTTGGTATAAGACCACCAGTCAAGAACGACAACGTCGTAGATATCCTCCTTCTTGAAGAGGTCAACCAGCTCGTCGTTTACGATATCAAATATCTCAAAGAGCATATCGTGATAGATGTAGATATGCTTCATTCCTTTAGCCTTGAGATACTTACAGACACGGATGATGAAGGCAAGCATAAGCTCCTTTTTATCCATATTGCGGCATTTTTCGCAACGGCAGTAGGGCTCGAACTTACCGTAGATATCGTCAAGATCCTCGCCGTGCCACGCATAGACCTCGTCAAGACCGATCTCGATTGCATCAAGGCCGTTGGGCTTCATATACTTTTCGATTATCTCATCGTATATGGCAAACATATACTCATATACAGCCTCATCAGAAACACAGAAGCCGTGCTTTGTGGGGTTACCGTTTTCATCCTTTGCGGAAAGCTCGGGATGAAGTCTGGGTATAAGAGTATTATGACCGAAGCTGTTAAAGAGGGGCTTGATTGTGATATTTCTTGACTTTGCGTATTTGATAAGCTCACCGAAATAGTCCTCTGTAAACATCACGGGAAGTACGTTTTCCCTTTCGATAAACTCACCCTTCTCAGGCGACCAATAACGAATATCACGGGGAGTTTTAAGCTCGGGGTGACATTCTAAGGGCAGGTAGAGAAACTCTGAGAGTCTCATATCATACTGAACACACCAACAGCCGTAAACACCGACGGTAAGCTGATTGTATTTCATCTCAGCTAAGTAATCTATTGCCTTTTTATAGTCCTCAAGGGTCATAAAATCAGAGCCGTAACGGTTCTCAAGAAGCAGACCTCTGTCATAGAAATCAGGATAGTCCTCGATATGTACTATAGGCAATGTATTGTCGGCATATAAAGCCTTTAAGGTAATAACGGCATAGAATATACCCGCACCGTCATTAGCCGATATAACTGCCTTTTCGGGGGTAATATCAAGAATATAGCTTTCCTTTTTACCCTCACAAACCTCTGTCTTATTTATTTCAACGGTGTAATCACCCTCACCGAAGACAGAAAGATATTCAAGAGCTGTCTTAAAAACGTCACAGTCACACTTAAAGCCTGTAACCTTTATACCCTTAATCTTCACTTCCCCGTCCTTTTGTTCGAGCTTTTTCGGACAGGGCATCAAATAATCCTTAACTAATCTCATATTTCACCAAATATTTAATGGAGATTTCCGTACCTAAGTACGGAAATCTACCATCATTATTCATTATTCATCATTCATTATTCACTATTCATTATTCAACAGAAACAAAGGCCTTTGTTTCTGTTGAGGTATACGCCGCCATAGCGACCTTCTGTACGTGGATAGCATCCTCCAGCGGAACTGTAAGAGCTGTACCGTTGATTATAGAGTTACCGAAGGACTCGATCTCCTTGGTGTACATATTACCTAATTCAGCCTCTACCTTGAAGGCTCCGTCTGTGGTTCTGTTCTGAGCCGCATTGTAGCCCTCGTCAGCACCGGAGATGACAGCCTTGACCTCGCCTGACTCGATCTGGGAAACGGTTCCCTCGCAGAGGATAGAGCCCTTTGTACCATAGAACTCAAGACGGCAGAAAGCAGCCTCGTCGGGAATATTGAAATGGCTGTCAACGTATGCAACCGCACCGTTATCAAGTCTGATAAGGATGTTGGAGGAGTCGTCAACATTATAGGAGAAGGTACGTGTAGAGTTAAAACCGCAGGTCTCAACAGTCTTAGCACCTGTAATATATTCAATAAGGTCGATACAGTGAACGCCCATATCCATAAGAGCACCGCCGCCGGATTTACTCTTATCCTGACGCCATGCACCCTCGATTTCGGGATACCAGCAGGTAAGCTGACCGCGGGCGGAAACGATATCGCCGATATCGCCGTTTGCTATCATTTCGCGTACCTTCTGATGATATCCGTGATATCTCATCATAAAGCCGGAGGCGATAAGAACTCCCGCTTCCTTTGCTGCACGGAGGATTTCCTCGCCGTCCTCGATGGTCATAGCAGCAGGCTTTTCAAGGAGAATATGCTTGCCTGCCTTAGCTGCAGCTATCGCCTGCTCCTTGTGGCAAATAACGGGAGAAGCAATATAAACAGCCTCAATTTCATCGTTTGCAAGAAGGTCCTCGTAGTTATCGTATGCAACCTTTGCGTTATACTTTTCACGGAGCTTTTCCGAGAGCTCCATATTTATTTCCATAACTGCTACAAGCTCAGCGTTGTCAGCTAACATCATACCGGGAAGAGTACGTCTGTCAGCAATACCGCCTGCACCTATAACACCCCATTTGATCTTTCTCATTTATAATACCTCATTATTAAGATAAGGCTGTAGAACTATTAAATTACTACAGCCTTGAATTACTATATAAAATTATTTTTCGGAACGAAAAATCACCTTAATTTTGCATTTTGAATTTTGCATTTTGCATTAAGCATTATTTATAATGCTTTGCCAACGCAGCCTTGAAGCCCTCTATACACTTTTCGATATGTACAGGCTCCCAAGAAGGATGCAGGAACAGGCATACTGTCTTTGAACGAAGCTCGTGAGCTACGGGACAGTTAGCCGCCTTGTAATTAACGCTTGCAGGATCTGTATACTCGGTGGAGTTGAAGGGGAAGTTTACAGAGCCGAAGCCGATATTTTCGCTGTATGCCTTTTCAAGATATGCCTCAGGCCACTGGATACCGTAGCAGGGGATCTTCATAGCACCGAGCTCCTTGATGATAGCGGGAGCATCACAGTCAAGAGCATCAAGGTCAAGCACCATAGGATACCACCAGTAGGAGTTCTTACGCTCAGCAGTGTTCACGGGAAGCTTCTTAACACCCTTTAAGCCCTCAAATGCCTTATCGTACATAGCGGCATACTCAAATCTTCTTGCAAGGTTCCAGGAGTCAAAGCGCTTCATTTCGTTTATACCGATGATAGACTGGATCTCGGTCATACGGTAGTTAAAGCCAACACGTCTGTGTATGTAGGGGAGCTTCTCTTCAAGAGCAAGCATATTCATTCTCTGACGAACATCGTAGCCGTGGTCACGGAAGGAACGGCATTCCCAGCCGATATCCTCGTTCATTGTAAGAACCATACCGCCTTCACCGCCGGTGGTAAAGTGCTTGGACTGACAGAAGGAGAAGCAGCCAACGTCACCGATGGTACCTGTCTTTTTACCCTTGTACTCGCCGCCGATACACTGAGCAACGTCCTCGATTACGTAGAGGTTATGCTTCTTTGCGATCTCAAGGATGGGACCCATGTCAGCTACAACACCGTAGAGGTGAACAACAACGATACCCTTTGTTCTCTTGGTGATAAGCTTTTCGATGGATGCGGGGTCAATAGTATGATCCTCTGTTACGTCAGCAAACACGGGGATAGCACCTGCCTGTACTACTGCAAAGGAGGATGCGATAAAGGAATAGGAAGGAACGATAACCTCATCGCCGGGGCCTATGCCCAGAGCGGAGATACCGATATGCAGAGCTGCCGTACCGTTGGTACAGGAAACAGCCATAGCAGCGCCTGCCCATTCTCTGAACTGCTCCTCAAACTCCATACCCTTTTTACCGGTCCAGTAGTTTACCTTACCGTTAATGATAGGCTCGGTTACGTCCTTAACTGTTTCGGGAGCGAACTGAGGCCACATAGGAAAGCCGATCTCCTCTATACCGGCACCGTTCATTACAATTTCTTTTTCTGCCATGATATATATTTCCTTTCACTAATTAAAAATTTCTAAAATATAACTATACAAACATTATACATATATATTAATAATTTTGCAATACACAAAATTAATATATCTGCACGATTTAAAGATTATTTTTATTAAAATAACATTCAACAAGGTCCTCGGCAGTAAGCCGGGCACTTTGACGAAGGGTTCTTCCCTTTTCACCTGTGATGAAATCATCGTCTACGGCACGGATGACATACCTCTTACCCTCAAGACAGGGCAATTCACGAAGCTTGTCAAAAAGACACTGAGCCGCACCGCCGTTACGTATGCCCTCCTCAAGGAATATCACGGTATTACAGGTACACGGAATAAGTGAAGCCAGCTCCTTTGCGGTATCGCCGTAGGGCTTCAGCTTTTCAAGAAGAAGGGTGCCTGCCCTTACCTGCATTGAGCGGAATATCTCCTCGGCACGCAGAGCCTCGGCGGCAATATCTCCGTATGTGATGATCACACAGTCTGCCTCATCCTTAAAATCCGCCTTTACTCCCAAGACCCTCTCACGGTCATCGGGATAAAATGCCTTTATAATTTGCGGATTCTCACAGCCTCTCGGATAACGTATAGCAGCAGGTACACCCCTTGTATAAGCTGTATCCACCGCCATTTTCAATCCTTCATAGGTCACGGGGGTATATATCTCCATTCCCGGAACCGCAGATAAAAAGGATACGTCAAATATTCCGTGATGGGTCGCTCCGTCGCCTTCACTTAAGCCTGTACGGTCTATACATAGGGTAACGGGAAGATTTTGAAGAGCAATGTCGTGAACTATATTGTCGTACGCTCTCTGCAGAAAGCTTGAATAACAGGCAAAAAACGGCTTCATACCGTTGGCGGCAAGACCTGCGGCAAAGGTAGCAGCGTGTTCCTCTGCGATACCCACGTCATAAAATCGGTCGGGGCAGTTATGCTTCATAACCTCAAGTCCCGTTCCGTGGGGCATAGCGGCGGTAATACCGCAAATATCCTTACAGGTCTTTGACTTCTCACAGAGTATCTTGCCCAGCTTCACGGAAAATCCTTCGGCCTCGGGCTTCACGCCGCCCTTCGGTATCATATGATAATGCTGAGGCATATCCTCGGCAGGCCTATAACCCTTTCCCTTTTTTGTAACGGTATGGATAACCGTGCTTCGCTTAAGGGCTTTAGCGACCGAGATCACCTCGGACATAGCCTTATAATCGTTTCCGTCCACAGGTCCCATATAATAGAGACCCAAATTCTCAAAGTAGTTACTTTGATATATAGCATTTTTTAAAGCCTGTTTTGTATCGCGCAAAAGATTTGCGGCACCCTTACCGACAAGGGGAATATGCTCAAGAACTCCGTGGGTGACGTCCTTTACCTTGAAATACCCTTTGGACGAACGCATCTTTGACAGATGCTTTGCAAAGCCGCCGCGGTTTCTGGATATGGACATTTCGTTTTCGTTTATGATAATGATAAGTCTGAGATCCTGTCTGCAGTTGTTAATTGCTTCGTGGATCATACCGCCGGTAAATGCACCGTCTCCCAGAACAACAACGGTATATGCATCACTTCCCCGTCTTGCATCACTCTCAGCAAAGCCGAGAGCAGCGGACAGAGAGGTACTGGAATGCCCTGCACCGAAGCAATCGTGTTCACTCTCGCTTCGCTTGGTAAAGCCTGAGAGACCGCCGGGGGTACGCAAGGAATCAAAATCCTTTCTGCCTGTCAGCAGCTTATGGACGTAGCTTTGGTGTCCTACATCAAAGATAATATGATCCTTTGGAGTATTAAAGTGTCTGTGTATGGCAAGGGTCATCTCCACAACACCCAGATTGGATGCCAGATGACCTCCTGTTTTATTTACCTTTTCGCAGAGGTATTCCCTTATTTCCTTTGCCAATAAAGGCATCTCCTCCTCTCGCATACGCTTGAGATCAGAGGGAGATTTTATTAAATCAAGTCTTCTTTTTATCATTTTTCTTACCTAAAAACAGTATCAGCGCACCGATAACTATACATACCGCGATAAAGATACCGCAATGCATAAAGAATTCCTGGGGCAAAACGCTGATTATGGGGTCAAATCTCGGATCGAAAATCCAGTTCATATTATTGAAAAGAAGCTTGTGAAAGATCACAAAGGTCGTATCAAAATCAACTGCCATTGCTCCCCCCGCCACCAAGGGAAGACAGAGGGTCAGAATTCCCGCAAGCCTGCGGGTAAAGCGATCTCTGTAAAAGAGCAGCATAAGAGCAACAAACACAAAGCCGATAGCTCCCCAGAGATATATGGCATTGAATATTACCTTACACTCTTCAAAGTGAACAGCTCCCGTCGGTGAATAAGCCATAGACGGCAGATGAAACTCCTCGGTATTGAAGGGAGAAAGATAGTCCATGACCGCATTGTAATTTTCAAGAATAACATCTCTTGAATACCCTGAATTTGCGGGAATATCCAGCGCTTCAATATCAATATAATAGATAAAATCAGTCAAATGAATTATACCCAGTCCCAGGGCAATACTCACAATAAGCATAGCTACCGAGAGCGCAAGGGCAACAAAAATTTTCTTAAACATAAATATATTATATCACATATCAAAAAATAATGCAAACATTGTTTGCGCAAAGAAAAAGATTGATGAAAAATTCATCAATCTTACAACCACAGACCGTTCACTTTGTGAACTATCTTAACTAAAGTGACCTACGGCAGACCGTTCACTTTGTGAACTATCTCGGCTAAAGTAACCTACAGAGACCGTTCACTTTGTGAACTATCTTAACTAAAGTGACCTACGGCAGACCGTTCACTTTGTGAACTATCTCGGCTAAAGTAACCTACAGAGACCGTTCACTTTGTGAACTATCTCGGCTAAAGTAACCTACAGAGACCGTTCACTTTGTGAACTATCTTAACTAAAGTACCCTACGGCAGACCGTTCACTTTGTGAACTATCTTAACTAAAGTGACCCACAGAGACCGTTCACTTTGTGAACTATCTCGGCTAAAGTGACCTACAGCAGACCGTTCACTTTGTGAACTATCTCTATCATAAGCGGCTGAATATTTGATGACAAATTCATCAATCTTACAACCACAGACCGTTCACTTTGTGAACTATCTTAACTAAAGTGACCTACGGCAGACCGTTCACTTTGTAAACTATCTCTATCATAAGCGGCTGAATATTTGATGACAAATTCATCAATCTTACAACCACAGACCGTTCACTTTGGAAACTATCAGCATAAAGAAAACAGCGGTGACCGCTGTTTTCTCATATTAATCGTTATTCGATTACAATTTTAAAGTAGTTATAGCTCTCGTCATCGAACTGTACACAGAAGGTATAGGTTCCCTTTGCAAGATCCGAAACGATGGCATATTCACCTGTCAGGTCTGCAGGCTTGATGACCTTTGAGCCGCTTGCACGCTTGATCTCGGCGGAGGTGGAGTATTCACCCGGAGCGTAGCGGATCATAACAAAGTCGTCAAGCTTACGAAGCAGAACGGTTCTGCCGCTCAGAGTACAGCTTGCCTGCTTCATGTTTATCTCACAGTGGAATACCTTTACGTAACCGTTATTGTATTCAACCGCTACGGTAACCGTACCGTTTTCACGGTACTGGAGCATATATTCCTCGGCACCCTTTATGACAGCCTTACCCGAGAAGTTACGGGCTCCTTCTGCCCTCTTTACGTCACCGGGAGTGTTATACACTCCGTAGGCGGTACGGATGACCTTGACATCGGGGATGTTTGATACAGTTACCTGTAAGCCGTTTACGGTGATCTCAGGCTCTTCAACCGTCAAGGTTTCGTGGAACAGGGCTGTTCTGCCGTCGTTGTAACGTACAAGAACGGTATGTACACCCGGTTCGTATACTGTATAAGTATAGTCGCGCTTGTTGCCAATTTTAGAAGGAGAAAGGGATACTATATATCCGTTGTCCTTTATTTCTCGGTAGGTCTGATATTCGCCCTTGGCGATATATATATCCTTTATATCAAAGATATCGTGAACTGTGATCTTTACACCGTAGGTAGAAACTGATGCAGTTACCTTTGTCACGTCAAGAGGAAGAATGTAGTTTGTGCCGTCCTTCATACGTATCCATATACTGTACATACCGCCGTTCGGCATTGTATATACGAAGTTACCGTCAACGGTATTGGCTGTAACCACACCGTTGTCAAGGGCAACGTTACCCTCGGCATTTCTTATCTCGGTTGTTGTTGAATACACACCGGGGGCATAACGCATATCCTTGATATTTTCGGCATCGGTTATGGTTACGGTAAAGTTGTCTACGGTAATTACAGGTGCTTCGGGATTTGTAACGGCAGGTATGATTTCATTTTCCACCGTATCGCAAACATAACAGAATCTTATCTGTTCACCCTCTGTAGTATAGGTAGGCTCGACAGTTACTACCCATTCTGACCAGGTGTGACCAAGTGCAGAGCCTACATCGGTTACTGTATCCGTCTCACCGCACCCCTTGTTGCAACAAGCGGTCTTTGTGCCATCCACGGTACAGCTTGCGTTGTTGTCAGAAATATAATCTGTAAAGATATGATCGCAAATCAGCTCATATTCAAAGCCATAATTGACTGCATATTTATGAGCATATGAATTTTCGTAACATCTGAAAGTCACATTGAGATTACATGGATATCCGTCACAGTAATATCGAAAAGCATCGTAACTTATTCTTGTGACGGAATCTGGGATTGTTATACTAACAAGCGAGGTGCATCCTTCGAACGCAGATTCACCTATTCTGTTGACAGAATCACCGATAACAACGCTTGTCAGGGATGTGCAATTTGAGAATGAATAATATCCTATATCCGTGACAGAATCACCGATAACAACACTTGCCAGGGATGTGCAGGCGGTGAATATATAAGCCCCAATACTTGTGACAGAATCGCCAATGACAACGCTTATGAGAGATGTGCAATTTTCAAATGCATTTTGAGCAATACTTGTGACAGAGTCAGGGATGACCACACTCACAAGAGAGCTGCAACCTTCGAATGCACGGTATCCTATACTTGTGACAGATTCGGGAATAATCACGTTTTCAAGGAAGGTGCATTCATCAAATGCAAAACTAACTATACTCGTGACGGTGTCGGGGATGCTGTAGTTTTTACTTGTATTTCCACCAGGGTACTGTATTAATACATTTTTATCTTTATCAAATAATACTCCATGTTCATCACTTGAATAATAATTATTATTTTCATCAACACTCACACTTTCAAGGGAAGTACATTTATTGAATGCAGAATCAGCTATTTCTGTGACAGAGGCGGGAATATTATAGGCTATGTTTGTACTTGCAACAGGGTACTGTATTAATACATTTTTATCTTTATCAAACAATACCCCACATTCATCACTTAAGTAATACTTATTATCTTCATCAACACTCACGCTTGTAAGGGATGTGCAATCTGTAAACGGAGAACTGCCTATACTTGTAACAGAATAAGGGATGTTTATACTTGCAAGTGATGAACAACCCCGAAACGCCATGCTACCTATACTTCTGACAGAATCGGGGATGGTTATACCTGTAAGTGATGTACAACCCCGAAATACCTCGCCATCTATACTTGTAACAAAATCAGGGATGTTTATACTTGCAAGTGATGAACAACCCCGAAACGCACTATAACCTATACTTGTGACAGAATCGGGGATAGTCACGTCCGCGAGAGATGTGCAATATGCAAACGCAGAATTACCTATACTTCTGACAGAATCGGGGATAGCCACACTTGTAAGGGATTGGCAATATATAAATGCTTGACTACCTATACTTGTAACGGAATTCGATATTGTCACACCTGTAAGGGATTTGCAACAATAAAACACAGAAGAACCTATCGTTGTAACAGACTCGGGGATAGTCACACTTGTGAGCGATTCACAGTAATAGAATGCATCGTTACCCAATACTGTAACGGAATCAGGGATAATCACGTCCGTAAGGGCGATGCATTTTTCGAATGCAGAAGTACCTATATTTTTGACGGAATTACCGATAACAACATTTGTAAGGGATTTGCAGTGCTTAAATGCACAATCACCTATACTTATAACAGAATCGCCGATAATCAAATTTGTAAGGGAGTTACAAGAAAAGAATGCAGAATGACCTATGTCTGTGACAGAATCGGGGATAGTCATGCTGACAATGGAGTCACAATAACTGAATGCGCAATTACCTATAGTTGTAACAGAATCGGGGATGTTAATGTTTGAAAGCAAGTTGCAGCTTTCGAATGCATACCATCCTATACTTGTAACAGAATCTGGGATAGTTACACTGGTAAGAGAGTCGCAATGATAGAATGCATAACCCCCAATACTTGTGACGCAGTCACTGATGATAACAGACTTTATATCTTGAATATAAGAATTCCAGGGTGCTGTTGTACTGTATGAACCGTTGTAATACTTTCCATAATAATACATATCCCCGGTGCCGTCAATTGTAAGAGTTGCTGTATCGGCATCATAACTCCAGGTGAGATTATCACCGCAGGTTCCGCTGTAGGTTGCCGCAGTTACTGTCAAGCCTGTTGCCGATATCATGGGTACAAGCATTATGACAACGAGGAATAATGATAATAAACATTTGAAATGATTTTTCATGCTGTCCTCCGATTACATATATTACCTGTATTTTATCACAAAAATACAACGGTGTCAACAATACCGGATAGTGACATCGGTGAAATTACGGTGTAGGTTCTGTGAAATTATAAAATCCCACAGACCCGCATAAATAAAGGGCTGACGGTTGTTGTGAAAATTGTGAAGAAAAATTCCGCTACTCCGCAGAGAATTACAATCAGATACACTTGTATAAATATTTTTATACTTAATTTTTTCAACAGTAATGAAAAATAATTTCACATTCTTCACAGAGAGGCTACATACCCTTATAATATAAGGCTTTGTTGGTGTGAAATTATGCGAAAATTTCTAAAAGACTTTTTCACAATTTCACACTTTATGTGTATGGAAAATAGTATACATCATATGCTTCGTGATTTAATCTGAAATTAAAATACATACCTGTCCTTGTTTTCATAATCAAATTCTCAACATCTGTTTTTAACAGATCACAAAGCTCCCTCTTAAACTCAGAGTAAGAACACTTATACCCCTTTTCGTTATCCTGACACCATCTTACAAAGACCTTGTGCATTGCCGTTGTGGTCAGGCCGTCCCTCGGAGTATCAGCCGTTCTCGGAATGCAGCATTGCTTATAGAAGTTAGCCACGGGATTGTTCTCCTTCTGATAAATGTATCTGCTTGTGTTAAGCTCTGCCGAGGTGGTGTATTCGTAGCCGTTTGAGATAACGTTTCTTAAATGCATGAATGCCTTTACCACTATTCCGCTTCGCTCGGCAAACATCTTGTCGCAGATGAACTTGTCCCGCTTTTCCTTGGGAATAACGTTGTTACATTCGACGATATTTATACGGTCGTAGACCCACTCTCCACGGTCTCCTCCGAACTTAGGCAGCTTGTTCATACAGAACCAGAGCTGACCCTTATAGGTATAATAAAAGGGAGAAGAGCCCTTTCGTTCCGCAAAGATACGGTCTCCGCCGGTTACCTGCTTGAAGATCTTAAGCTCGTTTACCGACATATAGCTTAAGTCCGAGCTTCCCGCAAGTCTTTTGCCGTAAATGGCGGAGGTTCCGAACCTTGCCTCAAGGGTATTTAAGTCTATTGCCGCGCAGTTTCGGTGGCCGAGGATTCGCTCACACAGAGCCTTAAGCTGGCTCTTGCCCGTATTGCCCTCACCAACCATAAAGAGTGCCGACTTCATACGGTAGCCCCTGATATTCGAGAGAGTCACAGCCATAAACTCCATCAGAAAGGTATAATAATCGGTATTATCTCCGCAGAGATCTTTCATAAAGGCATCAAAGGTCGGGGTCTCCACATTGCTCAGATCCCAGTCGCAGTCAAGCTGTACCGTAGAATAGATATCGGGTGAATGAGGGGTCATTTTGTAGGTATCAAGATGATAGATCCCGTTTTTGAAATTGACGATGCTTTCGTCGGCATCAAGCTCCTCACTTGTGACGAAATTCGGGTCGCTTAAGATGTTTCGCACCACCTCCTCCACGTCTGCCATGCATAGACAGGACTCGTTGTAGTCGGTTATGTAGCTTTTGACCTTAGCTCTGATCTCATCTATTCCTATGGGAATATATACACCGTCTCGGTACCAGAGTCTGCGTACAATCTTGTCCTCCTCCCCAAGCTCGAAAAGATATCTCTCGGTCTTTCGGATGTAAGCGGCAAGGGCAGGACGGTCAACACGTAAAATTCCTCCCTTGCCGTAATAGAAATAGGGCGGCATTTCACGGTATTCGGTTACCTCGGCTTTTTCGACGGCTTTCGACAAATTATCTATAGTCTTTTCTCTTCCAAGTATAGATAATATGTCGGAAATGTCACCCTTATTGGGAATCTCGGGGTATATTTCCTTTGACGGAATGACCCTTATAGATTTAGCAGAGGACAGAATACCCCGCTTTACCGTTTCGGCATATTTTTCTCCCGCCTCGTCGTTGTCGGAAATTATTACAATTTCCCTGCCTTCAAGGTATTTGTTATACTCGGGCGCCCATTTGCCTCCTGCGCCCTTCGGTGAAGTGGTGGCGGTGTATCCGAGATTGAACATGGTGTCAACGTCCTTTTCACCTTCGACGATATAGACCGAACCCTTACTCTCCACAAGCTCGGGCAGTCGGTATAAGGGAGGCTTTACATTTCCCAAACCTTTTATAAAGCTTCCCTTTTCATATCTTTCCCAGACAGCATATTTGCCGCCTTCCTTCTTTTGAAAAATACTCTTTTTGGCAACAATTTCACCTTTTTCATCACGATAGACGTGAGTACGGAAAGGTCCCTTTTTGGGTTTTACGCTATAAGCTCTTCTATCGTCGATATAGAGATCCTTCATCTCAACTCCCATTGCGGCAACGATCTGCTCCGGCTTGCAGCCTGCGTGACAGTGTAACAAAATCTTACCTTCCTTTTCGGTGATCGACAGACTTGGATTTCTGTCATCGTGACCGGGACAGCAGGCGATATATTCATTCTCGCCTGTTCTTTTTACGTTGTTTAATTTAGAAATAAATTCGTTTATATTCATTAATTACCTCCTTTTTGTTTTATTGTACAACAAAAGGAATAGTAAATGTAAGGGTACCACCCCCGGGAAATTAGCACAAAAGTGTTATTTTCAATGATATACATTCCACAATGGAACGTGTGACATACCTTCGGAACGATATACGCTTCGCGTATAAATGTCCTATACTATCATATCAACCGTAAGATTGTAACCTTAGGTTACAAATTTTCAAATTACTGTAAGATTGTAACCTTAGGTTACAAATTTTCAAATAACTGTGATATATATAACAAAAATAGTGGTAAAATACCACCATTCGCAATATGCCTGCAAGCAGGCACGGTATGTCGGTGACGCGATATAACCCCTTTGGAGTTTCGATATTTTTCACCTGAGGTGAAACGTGTATAAATGGAGAAATGTGTATAAATAAAGAAGATTTCCGCAAAAACGGAAATCCTCCATAATTATACATTATACATTGTACATTATACATTTATTTCATATCGGTAAAAATATAAGCGCAATATTTCGGTATGATATCGCACCTCGGTGCGATGATATAAGCTTCGCTTATGAAGGTATGACTTTATTATACCAACTGCAAGATTATAACCTTAGGTTACAAATTTTCAAATAACTGTAATATTTATAACAACTTTAGTGGTAAATTACCACCATTTGCAATATGCCTGCAAGCAGGCACGATATGTCGGTGACGCGATATAACTCCTTTGGAGTTTCGATATTTTTCACCTGAGGAGAAACGTGTATAAATGGAGAAACGTGTATAAATGGAGAAACGTGTATAAATGGCGAAACGTGTATAAATGGAGAAACGTGTATAAATGGAGAAACGTGTATAAATGGAGAAACGTGTATAAATGGAGAAACGTATATAAATGGAAAAACGTGTATAAATGGAGAAACGTGTATAAATGGAGAAACGTGTATAAATAAAGAAGATTTCCGCCAAAAGCGGAAATCCTCCGTAATTATACATTATACATTGTACATTATACATTTATTTCATATCGGTAAAAATATAAGCGCAATATTGAAGTAAAGAAGTACCGCACAGGCATCGACTATTGTTGTAATAAGGGGGGATGCCATAATTGCGGGGTCTAACTTAAGCACCTTAGCAAGCATAGGAAGAACTGCGCCCAGTATCTTTGCAAGTACAACAACTCCGATGATGGTCAGACCTACAACGAGAGAAACCATCCATATATTGTAGTCGGCATATGCGGGGTCGTTCTTATACATAAGCTCATACATTATCCAGGTACGAAGGGCGTTGACCACAGCAAGTGCCGTACCCACAAGCACACCGATAAGAAGCTCCTTTATAAAGACTCTGAAAAAGTCCTTAAGCTTTATCTCATCTGTTGCAAGTCCGCGGACGATCATCGCCGAGGACTGGGAGCCCGAGTTACCGCCCGTACCCATTATCATAGGAATAAAGGATACAAGAAGGGCGTTCATCAGGTTCTCGTAGTTTGTGATTATCATTCCCGTAAAGGTAGATGACAGAAGAAGTATGACGAGCCACAAGATACGGTTCTTTGAGTGTCCCCAGACAGAGGTCTTGAAATAGTCCTCGTCGCTGGGCGTTACCGCAGCCATGATGGCAATGTCCTCTTCTATCTCCTCGGTCAGTACGTCGATAGCATCGTCGATGGTGACGATACCAACCAGTCTGTCCTCGTTGTCCACAACGGGAATCGCAAGGAAGTCGTACTTGTCAATGGTCTTTGCCACGTCCTCCTTGTCATCGTGGGTGTGCACGTAGATAACGTCGGGATCCATTATCTCACCGATGGTGGTCTCGTACTTGTTGAGAAGAAGGTCCTTTACAGATACGATACCGATGATTCTTCTTCTGGAATCTGTTACGTAACAGGTGTATACCGTCTCCTTGTCGGGTGCGGTCTTACGGATATGGGCAAATGCCTGCTTTACCGTCATATCCTGCTTTAAGTCTACAAACTCCACCGTCATAATGCTTCCCGCAGAGTCCTCGGGGTAGCTCAGAAGATCGTTTATCTGTCTGCGCTTTTCGGGAGTTGCCACACGTAAAATACGCTTGACCAGAGTTGCGGGCATCTCCTCAATAAGGTCGACGGTATCGTCAAGGAACATCTCCTCCAATACCTCACCAAGCTCGCTGTCGCTGAAAACCTTGATAAGAAGCTCCTGCATATCCGGGTCCATCTCAACGAAGACCTCGGCTGCAAGCTCCTTTGGTAAAATTCTGTAGATGCGGGGAACCACATCCATATCCGCCTCCTCCAGAAGAAGGGCTATATCCTGTGCCTCCATTGTTGCCAGAAGCTCACGGAGCTGAGGATATTTCTTCTCACGGAGAAGGGCTAATGCTTTTTCGTACATAATTCATTCCTCCTTAAAATTTGATTCAGGAGGTGAACGTCTATCTGTCGGTGAAAATAAAGTAAACACCGATATATTCAATTGACATTCGCCCACCAGGTTTAAAACTGCCACTATTACCGGCGTCCACTTTTTTCTCACTCCTTTCGCCGTTTCTTGAAACGGCAACTCTAAAATCTAAACTCTAAACTTATCACTCAATAACAAGAGACTCCCAAGGCTTCATTTTGAGAGTATCTGTAAGTGCCTCTCTCTTATGGCTTGAAAGCAATATCTTACCGTCCTTTACGGGGTTGGGGATGCTGATAGCGTTGTCGGAATAGTTAAGAACAACGTAAACATCCTTTTCACCCTCAAGGAATCTTCTGTATACTACCGCACCGCCCTCGTTTGTGACAAGCTCAAAATCGCCTCTCATAAGGGTCTTGTTTCCTGCTCTCATCTTAAAGAGGTCACGGAAATAACCGTAAACACCGTCTTCTGCTTCAAGCTCCTTCTTGGCGTTGACCTCCTTATAGAAGTCGTTGAGCTTGATCCAGGGCTTACCTGTGGTAAAGCCGCCGTTTTCGGAGTCATCCCAAGCCATGGGAACTCTTCCGCAGTCACGGCTGTCAAGGGAGAATCTTCTGAGTGTTTCTTCAACGCCGAACTTCTTTATAAGAATTTCCTGGTTGTTCTGAGATTCTATATCTATACTCTCTTCAAGGGTATGGAATACGGGGTTGATATTACCCAGCTCCTGTCCCTCGTAGATGAAAGGAGTTCCCTGCATACAGTATGTAAGGGTAGCAAGAAGCTTTGCAGACTCACGTCTGTACTTCTTTGAACCGAAGCGGTCAATAGATCTGGGCTGATCGTGGTTTTCGATACAGAGGGCGTTCCAGCCCTTGCCGTTAAGACCCTTCTGCCACTTTGCCATGGTTGCAACGAACTTATGGGGGTCAAACTCTGCGGGATAGAAACGAAGTCCCTTTTCTCTTCCCTCTCTCATATGCTCAAACTGGAATGCCAACGTAAGCTCCTCGCGCTCGGGTGCTGTAAGCATAAGGGAAGCCTCGGGAGGAAGATCCCATACCTCGCCTACGGTAAAGGCGTTGTGAGGTCCGAAGCATCTCTCGTGAAGCTCGTGAAGGAACTCGTGGAGTCTGGGGCCGTCACCGGGATGGTCAGCCTCAAAGTCCTTAGAGATCATATTGATAACGTCACAGCGGAAGCCGTCAACACCGCGGTCAAACCAACGGTTGATCATATTTGCTATCTCATCACGCACCTTGGGGTTCTCCCAGTCAAGGTCGGGCTGATAGTGGAAGCCTACGTGGAGATAATACTGACCGCTTTTTTCGTCATAGATCCAGGCAGAGCCGCCTATTGCATCGCCGCCCCATTTGTTGGGAGGTCCGCCGTTTACGGGGTCCTTCCAGATATAATAGTCACGGTAGGGGGCATCCTTACCCTGAATAGCACTCTTGAACCATTCGTGTTCATCCGAGGTATGGTTTACAACAAGGTCCATAAGAAGGCGGATACCTCTCTTATGCATCTCGTCAAGCATCTCCTCGAAGTCAGCCATTGTACCGAACTTGGGGTCAACGTTGTCAAAATCGGATATGTCATATCCGTTGTCCTTGTCGGGTGTAGGATAACAGGGTGAGATCCACACTGTGTTTACACCCAGCTCCTTTAAATAGTCAAGCTTACTTATAATACCGCGGAAATCGCCGATACCGTCGCCGTTAGAGTCACAAAAGCTCTTGGGATATATCTGATAAACTACCGCGTCCTTATACCAATCTTTCTTTGTTTCCATTATCACTTTTTCCTTATATTTCTCTTTTTTCGTACTGAATAACCAAAGCTTCCGAGCTTCTTACCCAATGCCATATAGTCTCCGTGAGAATATGCAATAAGATTGCACTTTTCCATACGGAGCTTTCCCTTTTCATCAAGGAGGCTTTCCTCCACATCAACTGCCACGATGTCACACAAAAACATATCGTGGGTGCCTAAGGGAATTATATCAAAGACCTTACATTCAAGGGCTATGGGACATTCGTCTATTACGGGAGCAGACACCTGCCAACCCTCTGTTGCGGTAAAGCCGCACTTTTCAAACTTATCCATATCTCTTCCGCTTTTCACTCCGCAGAGGTCAACAGACCTTGTCATAGCCGAGGTGGGAAGATTTACCACAAGCTCACGGCTTTCTTTGATAAGCTCATATGAGTACCGTTCGGGGCGGATGGAGACGTAAAGCCTCGGGGGCTGTGAATTGATTATACCCGTCCAGCCTACCGTAAATACGTTGGGCTTTTCAACCGTACCGCTTGAAACAAGCACACAGGGCACGGGAGAAAGCTGTGCCGAGCCCTTCCAGCTCTGCTTAGCCATTGGCAGCCGCCTTTTCCTCATCCATCTTACGAAGGAATTTATAGCACTTCTTAGCCTCCATAATGCCGTTGGGGATAGTCTCCTCGCTCTCAACTATAAGGGGTAAGCCAAGCTCAAGAGCGGCGTTTACACAGTCAGCTACGGGAGCCTTGCCCTCGCCTAAGGGTCTGCCCTCACGCTTGTCAAGAAGTCCGTCCTTGATGTGGACAAGCTCAATACGGTCACGGTTTTCCTTTAAAAACTCAACCGGATCAAGTCCCGCATAGAATACCCAGAAGGTATCTACCTCAAAAAGGACCTTGGTCTCATTCTTTAATACCTCAAAGGGTATGGTGCCGTCCTTGTTGGGCTTGAACTCGTTTTCGTGGTTATGAAAATGAAGCTTCATTCCCTCGGTCTCAAACTTAGGCTGATACTCGTTTATAATGTCAACAAGCTTATAAAGATATTCGTTATTGTGAATATGATATGCGGGGATAACGATGTTAGTGTTGCCTAATTCACGATGGAACTTGACAATATTGTCAAAATCGGCTACAATATCGTTTGCATCAACGTGGGCACCGATAACGGTCATATCCCACTTTTCGAGCAGAGCCTTGAG
>JAFQDF010000039.1 GCA_017416185.1 Clostridia bacterium | reverse complement strand
TGCCTTGAGACCTGTAATTGTGATAACACCGTCAACTGCCGCTGCAGGCTTGATCGCCTGTGCGCCGGGCGCTCTCTTGATCTCGGAGGAGGTTTCCCACTCGCCCTTTGCATATCTTACGATATAGAGATCGTCGATATTGCCGATGGTAACTACGTTGTTGGACTGAGTAAATACGGGAGTCTTCTGTACTACCTCGTATGTGTAGATCTTGGTGTAGCCGTCCTCGTACTGAACTGCAACGGTAACAACTCCGTTATATCTGTACTGGATCTTGTAGCTGTCTGCACCCTTGATATCGTTCTTAGCCGTGAACGCTCTTGCACCCTCAGCACGCTTGATCTCGGATACGGTCTTATATTCGCCGTATGCGGTTCTGATAACCTTAACGCCTGTAAGATTGCCGACTGTGAGCTGTAATCCGTCAGCCGCAAATGTAGGCTCAGTTACGTCGATCTGCTGATAGAGGAAGGTCTGTGTACCGTCATTGTATCTTACAAGCACGGTGTAGTATCCGCCTGCCTTAAGTGTGTAGGTGTATTCAGAAGCACCTGCAAGCTTGTTGGTGGTAAGCTGAACTACCATATTGTCCTTAACGTCTCTGTAGGTTGTGTACTCACCGAGAGCGATGAATACGTCCTTGACGTCTGCCATACCGCTTATGGTGATGTTGGGACCGTCGGAGGATACGGAGATTTCGGTAACACCGAAAGCAGGAATAATTTCCTCTTCAACTGTACCGCAGCCACGGCGGCAGCTTCTTGTCTTAAGACCGTCCTCGGTTTCGGTTGCTTCCTTGACTGTCTCCCACTCGTTCCATACGTGACCCAGCGCTGCAACCTCCTCGGTGTAAGTATCACCGCAGGAGCAGCTATAGGTCATTATACCTGCTTCGGTACAGGTAGGCATTACCGTCATCATACCCTCGTAGGTATGCTCGTGCTCTACCTCTTCGTAGATAGCATAAAGAGTAAGAGGCTCGGTGACCTCATATTCTTCACCAATATTATATACGGTACCTGTTCCGTCAGCTCTGGTGTTCCAATAGAGAACTGCACTGTCATCGGGGATAGCGGTAAGACCGTCGTAACCCTCGCGGTTAGCTCTGAGGTTGCCGTCCTCGTCAGCATATGCGGTATAATTACCCGAGCCGAGAATAGTATACTCATCACCGTCGGTGATGTAATTAAAGTCGAGAACCTTTGTGCCGGAACCGTCGTTCATATCATATGTGATGATGGGGTCCCAGGCTGCATTTACAAAGATATTGGTACCGTAAGGAACACGATCGGTGTTAACCATAAATACCGAGTTCTTATAGGCATTCTCATAGATCTCGTATTCATATCCGTTGTTTGCCTCGGGGTCATTATATGTAACTCTGCCCTTGCCGTTGCCGGACCAGAACTCAACCTTGGTCATATCATCCTTGTCTGTCTGGAGTCTGTAGCCTGTTCTGGAAAGAGTTACAGTTGCTGCGGGGAAAGTGAAGTGGGATGCGAAGGTCATAAGACCGTACCGGGAATCCGACTTTGTAATATTGGTGTTACTGCCGTCCCATGAGCCGCCATTGGGGTCATAATATACTGCATAGTAACCGCCTGTAGGATACTGTCCGTCACCGTCGGACTTCATCCATACACCTTTAAGGTCCATAGAACGGTCAACTCGGATGGTCTGACCCGGAGTATAGTAATTCTGTGCAGTACCCGACTCGCTCCAGCCGATAAACGCCCAGCCGGGATAGGAGGGAGTATTGGTGGGAAGGGTAATATAGTTGCCCCTGGCGGTTGTTATCATTTCCGGCACGTCATCGATCGCAAGCACGGGATCAAAGCTGATTACCGATGCCGTACCGCTGAAATTGGAATAGAGGAACTTATACGCATTGGTAACTCTCTGCTTGCTGGGATCCTCCATATTAAGAACGTCTCTTGCCTGTGCTACGAAGTAGTTATCCTCAGGAGACATACCGAACTCAATACAAGCATCGTAAAGCTCTGCAAGCGCTGAGGTATCAACTGCCGCATCCTCGGTAAACGCCTTGATGAATGCATTTTTGTCATTCATCACCCATACCTTTTCCTCGGGGTCATAGTAATATGACTGACCGGGAAGAGCCTGTGTATACGGCTTATACTCACAAATACCGTAGGAGGGCTGACCGCAGGTGGTAAGCGTTCTTACAACAACGCCAAATCGCTCACCCTCAAACAGCTCTACCGTATGAGGCAATTTAATGGTACGGTAACCCTCTCCCACAACGTCCGCTGCCGTTACGCAGACGTGGGTGCCTGTTTCGGGGTTATGTGGGTCAGTGGGGTTCTTATAGATATCAATAATAAGATGTGCCGACTCGTTATAGGTATATACACCTACCTGCTTTAAGTACTCGTGTCCCTTGGCATGGAACATATTAGCCTGCGCAAGAGCATGTCTCTCAAAGCCCTCATTGAAGTAGAAATAGGTATACCCCTCGCCCCAGGCACCGTCATACTGATAGTTGTTATCAACGATATCAATATCCTCGAAATTCATTACCCAAGCATCATAAAGGGAGGTATCGTAGTAGGACATCCAGAAATATCCACCACCGTTACCCCAGTTTGATCCCCATGAGTTTTTTACGAGCCACGCACCCGGACCATTGGGACGAACTACAAAAGCAGAAGCAGGAACGTTATCGTTCCAACCCACAATATAGACCGCGTGGTTGATATCCTTAACGTAATGCTGATAATAGGTAGTAGCACCGGCAATATGGTTTACGCAGGCATCGTGATGATAATAAAGCACGTATACACCGCCGAGAGTCTGGATGGCAGACTTCATCTGTGCCATATTTCTTGTATATATCATATAGTTATCTGTCAAGTGCTGCTCTGCGATATATCTCATATCGTCGGTAACACCCCAGCCTCTGAACGCACCGTAAAAGTCACAGGGAGGGAGCATAGCCTCGTGAACGGGACCGCACCATCTTGCAAGTGCAGAACCGGAAACAAGAGCATTACCACCCGTGTCATGAGGGTTTGCCTGATTGACACCGTCAACGTGCATAGGATCGCTGGTATCGGTGGTCTTTGGTCTGTTGCCTATGTAAGCCATATAAGCCTCGGAATAGTCAACACCCGTACAGTCCGGATTGTTGCGGATAAAGGCAGTTTCGGCTGCAGCGATCGCAGCAAATGCCCAGCAGTTACCGGAATAGCCCTGATCCTTGACCGAGGTAATGATAGACGTGCCTGCGGCATTTGTAACACCAAGGCTGTTATACTCTGCGGGGAAGCCTGCATCGTTGTCGATAATTTCACCGGGCACAGCAGATTCTCTGGGAGTCTTTACGCTATTGCCTGCCTCGTCGAATATCTCCATATCCTGAATACCGTATTCGGATACGGCCCTCTCGGGAACAACATGGAACATCTGCATACCGTTATCCGGAACGGTAATGCCCTCTTTTGCACTTAATACAAAGGGTATTGCAGACATAAGCATAATAACAACAAGTGCTAAAGCTATGACTCTTTTCGATGATCTTAAAAAGCTTTTCATAACTCCTCCTCTTATGGTATCGACCATAACATTATATGGAATTTAATATGTTGTCATTATACCATATATGCACAATTTTGTCAAATTGCATTTAAATTTCAGTCATATTTTCGGCAATATGTATAAATTGCAGGCAGGGTCCAGACCCTGTACCCATTAATCGGGGATTGTTCAGTTTTTACCGCTCGCAATCACACGATGGGTAATATATTTAAGAAAGCAACGGATCGCTCCGTTGCTTTCTTTTTGTTTTTGATTATTCTACTGTGATTACAAAGTAGTTATAGGACTCATCGTTGTACTGTACGCAGGCAGGGTCCAGACCCTGCACCCACTAATCGGGGATTGTTCAGTTTTTACCGCTCGCAATCACACGATGGGATGTTTTACTCAACAGTAATTACGTAGTAGTTATAGGACTCATCATTATACTGAACGCAGAAGGTGTATGTGCCTGCCTTAAGACCTGTGATAGTGATAACACCGTCAACTGCCGCTGCAGGCTTGATCGCCTGTGCGCCGGGTGCTCTCTTGATCTCGGAGGAGGTTTCCCACTCGCCCTTTGCATATCTTACGATATAGAGATCGTCGATATTGCCGATGGTAACTACGTTGTTTGACTGAGTAAATACGGGAGTCTTCTGTACTACCTCGTATGTGAATATCTTGGTGTAGCCGTCTTCGTACTGAACTGCCACAGTTACCTTACCGTTATATCTGTACTGGATCTTATAGGTATCAGCGCCCTTGATATCGTTCTTAGCTGTGAAGGCTCTTGCACCCTCAGCACGCTTGATCTCGGATACGGTCTTGTATTCGCCGTATGCGGTACGTATAACCTTAACGCCGCTGAGGTTACCAACCGTAAGCTGGAGACCGTCGGAAGCGAAGGTAGGCTCGGTAACATCTATCTGCTGATACAGGAAGGTCTGTGTACCGTCGTTGTATCTAACGAGTACGGTATAGTAGCCGCCTGCCTTAAGTGTGTAGGTATATGACTCTGCTCCTGCAAGCTTGTTGGTGGTAAGCTGAACTACCATATTGTTCTTGACTTCTCTGTAGGTGGTATATTCGCCAAGGGCTATAAATACGTCCTTAACGTCTGCCATACCGCTTATGGTGATGTTGGGACCGTCGGAGGATACGGAGATCTCGGGAACTTCAGGTGTACCTGTTGCAGGAATTATTTCCTCTTCAACTGCGCCGCAGCCGCGTCGACAAGTTCTTTGCTGTAAGCCGTCCTCGGTTTCGGTTGCTTCCTTTACTACCTCCCAAGCCTTCCATACGTGGCCGAGAGCTGCGATAGATTCGGTCTTTGTACCGCCGCATACCGTACAGGTGTAGGTCTTTATACCTTCCTCGGTACAGGTAGGAAGTGTGGTAGTCATACCTGTGTCATAGCTATGCTCAAGAGCCGGGATAGCTTCGGTATAGCTGTCACCGCAGTTGATACAGGAGTAGGTGTATTCACCCTCTGCACCGCAGGTGGGAGCGATAGTCTCGGAACCAACGTATTCGTGGTCAAGCTTAGGAATGCTCTCCGTGTAGCTGTCACCGCAACGGCAGGTGTATGTTATTACACCGTCAGCCGTACAGGTAGCGGCCTTTGTTATCTTGGAGGTATATCTGTGAGTATGCTCGCCTTCCTCCTCCCAAACTGCCGTAAATACTACGTCAGAATCAAAGCTGAAGGTGTCGGAGGTGTTGAGCATATAGCCGTCGGCATACCAGCCTACAAGGCTTGTGCCTTCAAGGGTCGCCTGAGGATCCTCGCCTACAACGTCAGCATAGGTCTGACCCTTATTAATTATAAATGCGGTAGAGCCGAGCTTTTTACCTTCACCTGCATCAAAGCTTACCTTATAGCCTAAAGCAGGAATTTCTCTTGTAAAGCTTTCGTTACAGTTAAGACATACCGCCTCTTCTATGCCGGCAGTACCCTTTGTTGCGGGAGTAACTACCGTCCAATCGGTGGCATAGTGACCCTCGTGATAAACCTCTGTATGCTTAATAAGTGCTTCGCAGAAATAACAGTAGGTCTTGGTGTATCCGTTTTCGGTACAGCTTGCCGCCTTGGTCTCGGTGTTACCGGGTGTGCAGGCGTGGAGTACCGAACCGAGCTGTGATCTTATATGTCCGAATATTCCGGTACCGTCACAGGTAACGTAGTCGAATACCATAACACCTCTGACTCTTTCCTTTGAAACTATCTGGCACTTATAGTTGATAGACTCGGGATCCTCGTAGGAGAGGAATATTCCCGCGCCTGCGTTGAAGAGATAAGGAGCCTTTGAGGTATCATCCCAATAACGCACGTAGCCGTTTTTGTTGACAAAGGATGCCATCAAGAGGTCGTAGTGATAGTTACTTGCCTGTAATGCTGCGGGCTGGAAAAGACCGTTGTTTCTGTTCGGAACGCCCTGCCACTCTCTTGAATAAAGACCCATACCCGAAACTATCTTTTCTCCGGGGATGCCGAGAGCCTTGTACATATTGATATCGCCCTGAACCGATCCGCCTCTCGGAACGTGACCGTAGGGGTCAACGTTATCGAAGGGAGGAGTATGGTGGTGGGTGTAAGGAACTGCCGAACCGCAATAGAGATCGTAGTTCATTATATTGAAATAATCAAGATACTGTGCGCAGGCAACAAGATCGTACTTTTCTGTCGCCCAGTGAGCCGCGGGAGTAGCGATACTCAGTATATACTGTCTGCCTGTTGCGGCTGTTCTTGCATTGAATCTTGCTCTTATCTCTCCTAAGAGAAGTGCAAATTCGTCGCGGAGCGTCAGGTCTGACGGGAATTCAAAGTCGATATCAAGACCGTCAAAGTTATTTGCAAATACAACGCCTGTAAGGTGGTTTGCAAATTCCGCACGAAGCGCGGGAGTTCTAAGCCAATTTTCAAATTTAACGATATTTCTGTTGAATATAGTACAAACTATCTTGATATTTGGGTTCTTTGCAGTTGCTACCTGTCTCATATAGGCAGCCTCGCCAAAGTAGGACTCTGCAAAGGGATATTCACCGGGGCCGCCGTCGATTGCTGGGCCGAGGTAGTTGAGAACGTCGATATAGGGGAAGTCTACGGTACCGTAGGCTACGTTCTTGTTAATATAAGCAATGACCTGCTGCTGTACCGACGGAGGGATGGTGTCATTCTCACTTGCACCGCAAAGGGTACAGCTTCTTATAACGTTATCCGAATCTCCCGTATAGTTCCAATCGGTAAAGGTATGCTCTGTCTTGTCATATGTGATCGTACTGTAATAATCGCAGGTCTTACACACAGCGGTGTAACTGCCCTCGGTCATACAGGTAGAATCTACTCTGAGATCCTCGATATGATGGTTGTCGTGACGCACCCATACGGCTGTAAAAACGCTGTCACGGTTCAACGAATAGATCTCATCTTCATAATTGAGATAAGACTCTGTCTCTTCGTTGTACCAGCCCTTGAAGAGATAACCCGATCTTGTGGGTATAGGAAGCTCAAAGGCATCCGCGTAGGCTTCGCCGTATGCTATCTCAAAGCTCTGCTCCTCAAAAGGCAGATAGCCTTCCATAGCGTTGAAGGTAACCGTATATTCCTCTGTGTCAACAGCGGCGTCCGACCACTGAGCATAAAGGATAATGGGATCGCTTGTGTCATAGCCTGTGATGACATCGCCTGCAGTATAGCTTTCACCGCTGCCGTCGGGCTTGGTGTTCCAGCCTAAGAATCTGCCGTCATCCTTAACGAAAGCGTTGTTGCGGATGGTATAATCTGCATAGCTATACAGTGTAGGACCGATATGTTCCATATATTCAACTATGTCGGCACCCTCACCGCCGTTTGCCTTATAGGTGACCGATGGCTCCCATACGGCATAAAGTTCAAGTGCTCTTTCTTCTATAGGAAGAATATAGGTATAGAAATCCTCCCACTTGTAGCCTGGGCCGTTGAATATAGGCATATCAAGCCAGGTGTCAGCAGATTCATAACGGTATATATTGCCGTTTAAGAATACTCTTGCATAAACCGTTTCACCCTCGTCGTTTGTGAAAAGACGGCATCCGGGCTTTGTTGGAGAGTTCTCCTCACCCGGGAAGTCAAATAAGCCGAAGGTGGTATCGTCATGCTTTTGCAAGCTCCAGTTTACGACGTACTTTGACTGACGGTCTGTTCCGGTTGCGGGGAAGGTACCGCCGTCGGCATTATAGGAAACGGGATTACCCCAGATGCAGTAAAGAGTAGTTGATGCATTTGTGGTATATCTTTCGTGATATCCGATGCCGTTGCCGAGACCGTTTGAAGCTTGGGAGGTATTCCACTCCATAAACACCATTAAATTGGTGGTCTCACCGGGGGCACCCGGAAGCATTCCGTAATTTGCGTGGATAAGATCCTTTTTATGGAAAAGTTCAAGATCCTTTCCGGGGAATTTATAAAGCTGAACGGCTGTGTTGCCCCAACCGCGGTTACCGTGGTTGAGTACGACCGAATATGCGTAGGAAGCATAAAGTATAGCGCCGTTGTTTACAAGTATCTGAGGGGTCGTGCCTGCCGCATAGGTGATCACACCGTTATCGGCATCCTCTTTGTTAAACGCCCAACCCATAAATACCATACCCGGCATTCTGGGCTCGGATGCGGGCAGGGTGATGATCGTACCGTTGTTAACGGTAATGTCCTCGGGGCCGCCGATGCCTCCGTTTTCGTCAAAAATAATGGTTGATGTGGTATTGGCAGAGATGGGTATATATACACTTATACAGCCCAAAAGTACTGCTATACACATAAACAAAGACAATATGCGTTTCATTATGTCTCCTCCTTGTATAAATTATGTAGAAATTATATCACATATGTGAATAAATTACAATATTTATTTGGAAAAATTACACAATTTGGTACAATTGCACAATCAAGGTTAGAAAATTTGCATTTGTTGACAAACAGATCAAGGAATGTTATAATTCTACGGTAAGGTGGTTTAATATGAACAGGAAAGAATTTGACAGATATATACGGGAAAGCTACGGTATAGACAGAGAATATACCTTTGGAGGAACAGATACTGCAGTATACCGTCACCCTTCCAACCGTAAATGGTTTGCCATCGTTATGTATATTCCCAAAAGATATCTTGGTATAGGCGGAGAAGAGCATACGGACGTGGTCAATTTGAAATGCGACCCGACGATAATCCCTGACCTTATAGCAGAGGGATTTGTATATCCCGCTTACCATATGAATAAGACGCATTGGATAAGTGTCCCCCTTGACGGCTCGAGGGATGGCAATACTGTAAAATGGCTTCTTGATATAAGCTACAAGCTGACTGATAAAAGGAAAAAATAATATGGAAATTCTTTATTCGGATGACAATATAATAGTATGTGTTAAGCCTGTGGGGCTTGACTCCGAGCACGGTGTACCCGATCTTTTAAGGGAAGAGCAGGGCTGTGAGATATACACCCTTCACCGACTCGATCTTAACGTAGGCGGCGTTATGGTTTATGCAAGAAACAAGCAGACGGCGGCTGAATTGTCAGCCTGCATACAGAACGGCGAAATGATAAAGGAATATATGGCGGTGGTACACGGTACACCACCTGAAGAGGGTGATTGGGAGGATCTTTTATACAAGGATCCCCGAAAAAATAAGGTTTTTACGGTAGACCGTATGCGCCGAGGTGTCAAGCGGGCAAGACTTGAGTATAAGAGGCTTACAAAGGGCAAGACCTCCCTTGTGCGTATACGTCTGCATACGGGCAGAAGCCATCAGATAAGGGTACAGTTTGCCAGCCGCAAATTTCCCCTTGTAGGAGATCACAAGTACGGTGCAAGAGACAAGTGCGAATCCCCTATGCTATATTCCTGTAAGCTTACCTTCCCCTATAAGGGAGAAGAGACCGGCTTTGAAGCCTATCCGGATTGGTATAACATTGACAAACATGGCATATAGTGATATAATATTTAACATAAAATAGAGTACGGATATCCGTACTCTATTATTATGAGGTTACTATGAATTTAACTTTTACCTTCTTTTTTAACAGTATATTGTTAGGCATCGGTCTTGCTATGGATGCCTTTTCGGTATCTATGGCAAACGGCTTGAACGAGCCTTGTATGAAGCACCGCAAGATGTGCGGGATCGCAGGTATGTTCGGATTTTTTCAGGCACTTATGCCTATGCTTGGATGGTTTTTGGTACATAATTTGGTTATGTATTTTCACGCCGTCGAGCCCTTTATCCCGTGGACGGCTTTAGCCCTTTTAGGCTTTATCGGAGGTAAGATGCTTTACGAGGGTATCACCGATAAGGGTGAATGCGGGGATAAGCCGGGAGTTGGCTTTTTCGCTCTGGTGGTGCAGGGAATTGCCACATCCATTGACGCTCTCTCGGTAGGACTTACCATATCCGAATACAACTTTACCGAGGCTCTGCTTGCTTCTCTCATTATAGCCGCAGTAACCTTCGTTATCTGTATGGCAGGTCTTGTTATCGGCAGAACCGCAGGCAGCAAGCTCTCCGGCAAGGCGGGGATATTAGGCGGTGTGATACTTATTTTTATCGGAATTGAGATATTAGTTAAAAGCTTCTTTTAGGAGATAATATGGAAAACTTTATTTGCGCATCTATAGATATAGGCACTACCACTCTTTCGGCTGTGGTGCTTGATATCCTGAACGAAAAACAGCTTGATAGCTTCAATATTGAAAACAGCTCGGATATAGAGCCGAAAAACGTGGGGGAGCGTACACAGGACCCTAAAAAGATATTACAGCTTGCAAGAACTCTTGTAAAAAAGATATACGACAAATATCCCCGTGTTATTTCCCTCGGCTTTACCGGACAGATGCACGGCATACTCTATGTGGATAAAGAGGGTCGGGCGGTATCTCCTCTATATACCTGGCAGGATCAGAGGGGCGGGGAATACCTCTATGAAATGAAGACGGCAACAGGCTATCCTTTAGCCGCAGGCTACGGTTTGGTTACTCATTATTACAATATGAAAAAGGGACTTGTTCCCGAGAACGCCTACACCTTCTGCAGTATTATGGATTATCTTGTAATGCAGCTTGCAGAAATCAAAAAGCCAATGATACATCCAAGCATTGCTGCAAGCTTCGGTCTTTTTGACATAAAGGCAAAGGCTTTTGATGACGTTGCTCTTTCAAAGTTAGGTATAGACATAGCACTTCCCGAGATCGTAGGAGATGTTGTGATAGGGAAATACGGCAAAACACAGCTTACACCTGCTATAGGTGACAATCAGGCAAGTGTTTTCGGCTCTGTTAAGGATGAAGAAAATTCCGTGCTTGTAAACTACGGTACAGGCAGTCAGATCTCTGTGATAACGGATATGAACACGGCAGACTCTCCCCTTGAGGTACGTCCCTATATCGGCGGAAGAAACATTGTATGCGGCTGCGGTCTTTGCGGCGGATATTCCTATCAGTTACTTGAAAATTTCTTTTCCGCTTATGCCAAGGCTCTCGGTATAGAGGACAATCAGTATAAAATTATGGATGAGCTTGCAGAGAAGGCATATAATGAGGGCAAAGAACCTTTGACAGTATCCACACTCTTTAAGGGAACAAGGGCAGACTCTGATCTTCGCGGCTCTGTTATGAATATAGGCACAGACAACTTTACCCCCGAGCAGCTTATATTAGGTTTCAACCACGGTATGGCAAAGGAGCTTTACGATATGTACCGATTCTGCGGAGCAGGGGAAAAGACTACTCTTGTAGCCTCGGGCAACGGAGTGCAGAAAAACAAGGTTTTGCAAAGATATCTTGAAAATCTGTTCGGCATGACCCTCAAGCTTCCCGCAAAAGCAGAGGAGGCAGCAATGGGTGCGGCGATGTACGCCTTTTACTGTCTTGATCCCAACTCCGAAACGTTAAGTGACGCAAAGGCTTGTATAGAATATAAATAAAAGGATATAATACTCTCATATTTATATGGGAGTATTTTTTACTATGGACAACAAAAAACAGGATGCCACAGAGTATTCAAAGGACGCGTTTCTTGATAATCCCGCAGCGTCCCCCAACGACCGCACGGGCTACAGCCAGCGAGCGCATATTGACGCGGAGGAGGCACAAAGCCTTGCAGACCTTATGGATGCAACGGTAAAAACGGAGGACGCGGAGATAAGATAGAATGCAGAATTATAGAGGATTTCCGTACCTGTAAGATACGGAAATCTTCTTTGTTATTGATTTATCTTGAAATTTATGTTATTATACTGTCACGGAGGTGTTATTATGAAAAAAACACTCGTTGTTGTCATATCATTGATGATTCTAATAACAGCAATACCCGTGTCGGCTAACGTCTGCGGTGACAATCATTTTATGAAATATACCGTTACAAAAGAGCCTACCTATACCGAGGCGGGTGAACAGATCGGGATTTGTGCGCTCTGCGGATATGAGGAGGTTATGGCAATTCCTGTGCTCAAGTTCCCAAACGTAGAGTATAGCGTTTACTACAGCACCCTTACTCTCAACAATCTCTATGAAATAAAGGATATCTTCTTTGCAAAAGGTGAGTGCGGTACATATCGAGAGGTAAAGAATAACCTTATTTACAGCCTCACTTCGGTAAAGCTCGGGGGCGGTACGACCTACTCATATACCTTTCGTACAGCAGGTATACATACCGTATATATAAGATTTAATGACGGCAGAGCCGATATGCGCTACAATATCAATATACACGTCACCGAGCCTACCTTTACTCCCGGTAACGGAAAACTGACTATAAGTAATATAGACGGTGCCAAGGTTATTCGTATAGCCAAGGGCGTGCACGACAGCGTTGCATCAATGAAGTCATCGGGAACTATTGTAAACTACACAGGCAGAATCATTGAATCAGAGAGCTATACTCTCAAATTCACCGAGAACTACGAGTATTATACCATAGCAGTGGAGTATCGTACAGGCTACGTCAAGCTTTATAAGTACGTGGTGTACGGAGTACTTTAACAGAATGCAGAATTAAGAATGCAGAATGCAGAATTAATGAGGAAAAGGGTGTCGGTGACACCCTTTTCTCCATTTAATTTTTAATTCTTTTCCTATACTCGCTCGGAGATACTCCATATTTTTGAGTAAAGCACCTTGTAAAATAAAAGGGGTCGCAGTAGCCTAACTCCGTTGCGATATCCTTTATAGAGCGGTCGGTGGTGCGAAGCTGCTGCTCTGCGGTAAAATAAAGCCTGTCGGAAATGTATTTACCCAAGGGCTGATTCATTTCTTTTCTGAATTCCTTTTGCAAAAGGCTTGGAGAAATGTATAGGTCGGCGGCTATCTTTGATACGGAAAGAGCGGATCTTAAGTTTTTGTCAATGTAGGCGATAGTCTGCTCAACTAAGGGCGAGTATTTCGGAACGGGATTGAACTCGGTTCCGCCTATCTCCATACCGATGGATATTATATTCCACAGCCAGGCCTTCAGGCGCATTACAGCATACATATCGTTGTTGTTGAAGAGATAAAGAGCCTGCTCTATATCCTCACTGCGATTTGGTATACAAACGGGAGAGCTCATTGAGGTAAACATATCCTTATTATTACTTTGAAGCAGGTTGATATGAAAATACAGCTTTTCCAATGGGGTATTACATACGTACTTCATTCTTATCCCGGTGGGCAGTATATAGATATTTCCCTCGGTCATAGCCATTTCGCCGCCTCGGTATATGATCTTACCCTCGCCCTTTGTGATACAGTATACTCTTGTAAACAACGGACGCAGATCGGTGTAGTGATCTCCCTTGTCAAGCTCTGCGTAGCATAGCTCTGATATATCCAGGTGCAAGCGGTCGATTTCATTATTGAATATAGGCGGATTACTTTTGATCATACAAAATCTCCATACTTTTTCGCGAAATCTCCATAGTATATATCTGCATTATAATGTATAATTAAAACAAAGTCAAGTACAAGGAGAACCAATATGTATATTCCGAACTTTCCGACTCCTACACAGAGAGTCGTTGAATACGAAAAATTAGGCTACGGTATGTTCCTTCATTACGGCCTCTATTCCGAGCTTGGAAGAGGCGAGTGGGTCTACCATATGGAAAAGCAGGATATGAAGGAATACGAAAAGTTAGCCGAAAACTTCACCGCCAAGGACTTTGATGCAGAGAAGATCGTTCTTGCGGCAAAGTCGGTGGGCTGTAAGTACGTCAACCTGACCACCCGTCACCACGACGGCTTTGCACTCTATGATACCAAGGGTATGTCTACCTTTGATTCGCTCCACGCACCCAAGTGCGGTCGTGATCTTGTGAAGGAATTTGTTGATGCCTGCCACAAGCACGATGTAGTGCCTTTCCTCTACCATACCACCATCGACTGGCACGAAAAGAGCTTCTACGATGACTTTGATAACGAATACCTTGAGTATCTGCGTAAGAGTGTAGAGATACTCTGCACCAACTACGGCAAGATCGGCGGTTTCTTCTTTGACGGTAACTGGTGGCATCCCAAGAAGGACTGGAAGCTGGACGAGCTGTACGGTACTATCCGTAAATATCAGCCCGATGCCATCATCATCAACAACACAGGTCTTAACAATCTGGGCAGGGCTATACATCCCGAGATAGATGCGGTAACCTTTGAGCAGAACGGTGTTCGCGAGCCTATCGACCGTGACGGCAGACCCTTCTACTTTGCAGGTGAGACCTGTATGACCCTCAACACACATTGGGGTATCGCACATAAGGACTTTAACTACAAGTCTCCTGCAGACGTTATCCGTACCCTTGCAGGCTGTCGTGCTGCAGGTGTAAACTATCTGCTTAACCTCTCACCCACCGCAGACGGTGCGCTCCCCGAGTTCCAACTTGCTACCCTCGGTGTAGTTAAGGACTGGATAGACATCCACAGCGAGATCGTATATGACTGTGAGCCGCTCTATTATCCCCGTAACCCCAAGACCTGCGCTAACTGCAGCGTGGTTATTAACCGTGACGGCAAGTCTATCTATTTCATTATGTTTGACAACAACAAGATAGGCGACTCTAACGTAACCGTTGGCGGTCTGTATTCCGGCGTTGTAGGATTCTCGAACGTTCAGTTTGATATAGAAAAGATCGAATGGATGGATTCCGGCGAGGAACTTAAGTTCTATCAGCCCGGTGATAACACACTTATGATCGACTTCACAGGCCAGCCCTACGGAACCGATATGTGCGTAAGAGTGGCGAAGGCAATCTTGAAATAAGGTGAGATTATGAAAAAAACAAAGACACTCGCCTTATTTGTATGCGTAGTTACAATAATTTGTGCTATCGCTATAACTTCAAATGCAAAATGGTGGGACGATAATCCTTTTACAGATGTAAAATCCTCCCATTGGTACTATGACGCAGTACGTATCTGTAATGAAAACGACATTTTTGCAGGTACAGCGGAGGATACATATTCACCCTCCGTTAAGATGACCAGAGCAATGCTCGTAAAAGCACTTGCCAATATGGACGGTTATACCGAAGCGTACAAGGGAACGACACCCTTTACAGATGTCAAGTCTAATCATTGGTTTGCATCTGCCGTAGAGTGGGCGTATGAGACAAAAGTAACCTCGGGTAAGACCGACACTACCTTTGCCCCTAATGAAAACATCACCCGTGAACAGCTTGCCGCAATGCTCTGCAGATACGCAGAATACAAGGGTATGACGATAGAGAACAAGGTGGATATATCGTCCTTTCCGGACTCAGATAAGGTTTCTGCCTATGCGGTAGAGAACCTTAAGTGGGCTTACGGTAACGGAATAGTTAACGGCTCAAAGTCGGGCGATAAGCTTTACCTCAATCCCCGTAACCCCGCAACAAGAGCTGAGTGTGCTACCATGTTTTCCAAGTATCTCTACCTTGCCCCCGTATATGATATAAACGGAAATGATCTTTCTCTATATACGATCGTATACGACAAGGATGCTCCTGTCTGCGCCGATTCTATTGAGGAAGCGGCATACGATCTTGCGGCATATATCGAAGGCTCTCTCGGATACAAGCTTCCCGTTGTGACCGATGAAACCGAGGTAGCTGAGTACGAGATACTCGTAGGCAAGACCAACCGTGAGGATATGGGTATAGTATCCTTTGACCGTAACTTTGAGGATGACCAGATGTTCTCATGGAAGGTAGACGGAAACTATCTTATCATCTCAGGCATAGAGGACTCTACCGGTCTTAATACACGTACAGACAAGAGCCACCGTAACGTAGAGGGTACTAAAAATGCCGTATACTATTTTGCCACAAAGGAATTAGGCGTAGAGGAATACTGTACCACAAGCAGCTTCGGTGAAATAACCGAATATAAGCCGGATCCCGTTATATCCCTCGAGGATGGATATATCTACACAGATATGACTTACTTCAGAAGCCGTACCTTCTATATGAAGGGCGGTGTCAACGGCGCAAGCGAGTATCACGACAGCATCGGTACCAATATGAGTACCTGGGTGTCAGGCGACTGGGAGCACGAGGATGACGTAGGTCACGAGGATACTCCCTGTCTGTCGGATGAGGACAATATTGATTCCGTAATTAAAAATGTTCTTGAGGCGCTGGAAGATAAGCCTTACAAAACGGGTATCAGCCTTTATGTAAACGACAGCGACGGATACTGCAGATGTGATAATTGTGCTGCCATTTACCGTCAGTACGGTTCCCGCGGTGCAACACTCAGCCTGCTTGCCAACCGTGTAAGCGATGCTATGGCTGAGCCTTTTCCGGAGGCGGATATTATTCTCGGAGCGTACGAATATTCCCAGAAGCCTCCGACAGGACTTGAAATGAGAGATAATATCATCGTTGAGATAGTTACCATCAACAACTGCAACAGTCATTCTTATCTTGACAAGACCTGTCAGCTCAATAAGAACTTTTCGGACGACGTTGACGGCTGGAATGCTATATGCAAGGAAACTATTTCCTGGGATCATACCGGCGGATTTATATACTTCTTAAATCCCTTCCCGGACTGGGATACCATTCTCGAAAATACCAGATACTTTGCTGATACCGGATCCAGAGGAATACTTATTAACTCGGTATTCTACGGTGAGGATCTGCCTAACGGCAAGAGTCCGGAGGTGCACGCAGACTTCGGACCTGTCCGTGCGTATATGCTCTCCAAGATCTATATGGATCCTTATATGACAGAGGAGGAGTTTGACTATTATCTCAATTCCGCACTTA
Organism: Clostridia bacterium; assembly: GCA_017416185.1. Lineage (GTDB taxonomy): Bacteria > Bacillota > Clostridia > Oscillospirales > CAG-272 > RGIG7300. The sequence goes on along the minus strand of JAFQDF010000039.1, from coordinate 32,309 downwards.
AGGCATATTTCGGAGACGGTTGGCAGAGCCTTCGTGAATATCTCGACATCCATACCGAGATAGCAAATTCAAGCTGCAGCAGACACCACGCCCATCCCGGTGGATTTCACGATTTTGTTGAGATAGCCAAGGTGGCAGACCATATAAACAGCCTGTGGGAGGACGCCAAGTCCAAGGCAACCCCCGAGCAGCTTGAGCGTATTATTCTTGCAGAGGCATCCTGGATATTCCTCTATCAGAACGCAACCTACGAGAGTAGATATACCAACGGTACAGACGAGCAGCGTGCCGAATACGAGGAGCTTAACACCTACCTATATAACCTTATTCTTGATAAGCGTATAATGTGGACCGAGGGTACTCTCAATCCTCTGGATAGCTTTGATTCCGCAAAGCAGCCCTTTACGTGGTAATTAATAAAAAGGAGACAGATATGAAAAAGATCAAAATTTTTGCAATGCTTATATGTATACTAACCGTTATATGTGCTGTTGCCGTTACTTCAAACGCAAAATGGTGGGAGGAAAATCCCTTTACCGACGTTAAGTCAAGCCATTGGTACTATGATGCTGTACGTATCTGTAATGAAAATGACATTTTTTCAGGAACAGCTCCCGATACTTACTCACCCTCTGTCAAGATGACAAGAGCAATGCTTGTAAAAGCTCTTGCCAATATGGACGGCTATACCGAAGGCTACAAGGGAACAACACCCTTTACCGACGTTAAGTCAAATCACTGGTTTGCAACTGCCGTAGAATGGGCATACGAAACAGGTGTTACATCGGGTAAGACCGACACCACCTTTGCTCCTAATGAAAACATCACACGTGAACAGCTTGCCGCTATGCTCTACAGATACGCAGAGTATAAGGGTATGACTATAGAGAACAAGGCGGATATTACCGAGTTCCCGGACTCAGATAAGGTTTCCACCTATGCGGTAGAGAACCTTAAGTGGGCTTACGGTAACGGAATAGTAAACGGTTCCAAGTCGGGCGACAAGCTTTATCTTAACCCCCGCAACCCCGCCACCAGAGCCGAGTGTGCTACTATGTTCTCAAAGTACCTTTATCTGACCCCCACATATGAGATAAACGGTAACGATCTTTCTCTCTATACAATAGTTTACTCTGCTACCGAAAATGAGAAGTTTAACAGCATCGGTGAGATGTCAAAATATCTTGCCGATATGATCGAGGGTTCTACCGGTATCAGACTTGAGGTTGTAACCGATGAAACTCCTGTATCCGAGTACGAAATTCTCGTAGGTAAGACCAACCGTGAGGATCAGGGTCTTGTAAGTGTTGACCGTGCTGCCTTTGAGGATGACCAGACCTACGTATGGTCTGTACAGGGCAATTATCTCGTGATCACAGGTATCGACGACGATTACGATCTTAATACCAAGGAAGACAAGAGCCACAGAGGTATCAAGGGTACACGTAACGCAGTATTCAAGTTCTGCGAAGAGGTTCTCGGTGTGTACGAATATATCGACAACGAGGATGCTGACGCTCTTGTTGTTTACGAAACCGACCCCGTAATCTCCCTTGATGACGGCTATTATCACGAGGATCTGACCTGGTACCGCAGACGTACCTTCTATATGCAGGGCAGTGTTAACGGCCACGGAAGCTATATCGACTTTGATTCATACAACATCAGTATGTGGCTTACCTACAATTTTGATGACGGTGACGATAATCTTCTTCACGAGTCAACTCCTTGTATGAGTGATCCCGATCACATAGCTACCATTATCGCAAACGTAAAGAAGTATCTTGACAAGCATCCTACCCTTGCTATGGTAGGTATCGGTATCAACGACAGCCAATCCTACTGCCGTTGTGCTGATTGTGCGGCTATCTACACCAAGTACAATTCCCGCTCCGCAACCTTGGTTTGTCTTGTAAACGCAGTAAGTGATGCTATAGCTGAGGATTATCCCGGAGTTATGATACAGACCGGTGCTTACGAGTACTGTGTGAAGCCTCCTAAGGGCATCGAACTGAGAGACAATATCGTTCTTGAGTTCTTCACCGTTAAGAACTGTTGCGGTCATGCATATACCGACACCACCTGCGATCTCAACAAATCTCTCGTTGAGTATTACCACGGTTGGGACGAGATCTCGGACGGTGGCTGTACCGTATGGGATCACTCCGGCGGATTTATGTACTTTATGACTCCTCAGCCCGACTGGGATTCTCTTCTTGAGAACGTACGCTTCTTCGCAGACGGCGGAGCAAGAGAAATGCTTATGAACTCGGTATTCTACGGCGAGGCTCTTCCCAACGGAGAGGATCCCGAAGTTCACTCCGACTTTGGTAACGTTCGTGCTTATATGCTCTCTATGATCTATATGGATCCCTTTATGAGTGAGGAAGAGTATTATTATCGTCTTGATAACTGCCTCGAGGCTAACTTCGGTGCAGGCTGGAAGTATATGCGTGAGTATATAGATATCATCTCTGAGCTTGGCAACTCCAGACATCACAGCTTCCATACTCCCGTTAACGGATATTATGATATCAACGAAGTGTGCGCGGTAGTGGATCGTATAGATGCTCTTTGGGAAAATGCAAAGTCTCAGGCGGATGCTGATCAGCTCAGACGTCTTACTATCTGTGAGGCTTCCTGGATCTACATGAAGCAGTGCGCTACCTACGACAGCGTTTATAAGAACGGCTCATACGAACAACAGCAGGAATATATGAAGTTAAGTGAGTATCTCTATAACTGTATTCTCGAATACCGTCTGCTTTGGACAGAGGGAACGCTTAACCTCCTCGACCACTACGATCCTGCAACTAACCCCACCTTCTGGTAAGCAAACAAGTGTTTGCATCCATAATCGCATATAGTTAATTCAAGCCTCATCCTTAGAAACGGGGATGAGGCTTTTTGTAAACTTTTGTTTTATTTTAAGACAGCGACAAACCGGAGTATGGTTTGCCGCTGTCTTTATTATATTTGTAATAATATTGCTTCCAGAATTTGTGCAATACGGGTTTCCAAACGTTCGAAATTGTTTGAAATAACAATTTTGGGCGGATCCTCATGAAGGGATTCTGATGCACCGCTATCAAATGGAACGTGAACACGTAGTGCAAGTCTGTCATCCGTTATGTTAACATCCAGAATAAAACCGTGTGACTTAGCCGTCTCCTCCAACAAAAGAATGTTCATTGCCTGTTTCGGATACAAACGGCAAAGTGTTTCTGTAGTAATGAAGGGAGAAATTTGATCTTTCATCTTAGGCATAGCAGAAGTAACGGAAAAAACAAGCTTTCTGCCGGAAGGGAATACGGATATTGCACATCCTGTGGTATCGGTAATTCTGAGCGAAAGGGAAAGAAGCTGAATATAAATCGTTGCAAATGCTTCAAAATCAAGCTTGTACGGTTGCCAAAGATCGTATATTCCGGCATCAAAGCTCATACGAAGTCCATATTTTGATGTGAGCTCGTCGGTCTTTTTCTTCAGGGAGGTAAGGATGTCCGAAACGCAGAAGCGCAAATGATTGCTCTCGGCATTTACCTGTTTGATCACGGTGACCAGTTCGGAGTATACTCTCTGATATCTGATGAAAAGAGCATTTTCGGCGGTGTCATTACGCTCAGATACATTTGAAAGAAGAGTTTTTATAAATTCGGGGTTTATTCTGTCAAGATACTTACATATCTCCTCTGGCTCTGAAATAAGTAATTCAGGCATAAAGAACCAGCTTTCTCTGTCATCCTCAAAGGAGTATACCAAGGCTCTGTTGAAAGCAGATTTACTGTTTCTGACAAACTCGATTCTGAGGTCTCCCTTATTTATGCGGTAATCTTTCATCCAGGCGTTGAGGTAGTTATTTATATTTCCCTTGCAACGTGGAGTAGGAATGCTCCGTTTTGCAGCGCGATTCTTGTATATTATGATACCGTCTTTATCGGTTATAAGTATGGGTATCATCATATTGTTAAAGGTGTTCATTTTGAAACAACAAGCTCCTATCTGAACATTTCTATGTAATACTGAGCGTGCATACGGTGGAAAAAATCGTTGGGATGGTTTATGTTATTACCGGTAATGTCGATATATCTCTTATGACGCAGAAGTTCTCTTTGCATAGAGGTCATATCCGCTTTCACTACGCCGGGTTCCACCAACTCATCCATATGCTCCGAGAATATCATCTGATTACCGCAGAAACTACCCTTGAGCAATTCATTGGCATAAGAAGTAGCCGTAACGATAAACTCTGTTTCCGGATATTTTGCTCTTATTGTTCCTATAATACTGCGAAAATTCTTAAGGAGCCTTTCAGGGGGAGTGAAGGAATCGTTTCCTCCGAGAGCAACGATAACAAGATCGTTTTGACGGAAGTTTACATTTTCCTCAACCGTGTCAACACCCCATTGCGTATCCTTTCCTCCGATAGAAGGGTTATGGAAATCTATCTCACAGCCGTAATGCTCACGCAGAAACTCCATAAACAACTCCGCGTAAGGAGGTAAGTTAGGCTCCGCTCCGGTAAACCCGCTGGCGTTTGCACCAACAGAAATGCTGTCTCCAAAAAGAGTGATATTAAGGGGTTCGCCCTTATCTAACTTTGCAAATGTTTTCGGCAGATAAGGTCTTGCAGATATAGGTCTGTGTCCCTGCCAGCTGTTTTCCTTTATCTTATATGTAATCGCATACTGTCTGTCGTGGAAGAAATGCTCTTCATAAAAGAGAATATTCTTATCTCCCATAGGAAATGAGTGTCCCGGTACAGGCTTAGCGGGATAAAGCTCGTCACTTGTAAAGCTGAACATCGGAGAACTTTCTGTTAAGGTAATATCTCTGCCTTCAACCGTAAAGTCAACTCCGAGCTTATATTCGGTCTTAAGATGCGAATCGTATAGTGATATTATTTCTTCGGGCTCATACATCAGTAATGATTTACCGTCTACAAAAGTAAGCGCCTCTGCATACATTGTATCGGTATCCCATACGGGTATAAGCAAATCCTCGTGCTTAAACATTGAATCTGAAAAGAACCACGTCACCATCCTTGATGACGTATTCCTTACCCTCGCTTCGGATAAGACCCTTTTCCTTTGCAGTGTTCATATTACCGCAGGCAATAAGGTCATCGTATGCAATAACCTCTGCACGGATAAAGCCGCGCTCAAAGTCTGTGTGGATCTTACCTGCCGCCTGAGGTGCCTTGGTACCGTTAACTATCGTCCATGCACGTACCTCCTTGGGACCTGCCGTTAAGTAGCTGATAAGACCGAGCAGGGTATAGCTTGCCTTGACAAGACGGTTAAGACCGCTCTCCTCAATGCCCAGATCAGCCAAGAACATTTCCTTTTCTTCATCGTCAAGCTGTGCAATTTCGGACTCGATGTTCGCACAGATCGGAACTACCTGTGCACCCTCGTCTTTTACAGCCTCACGCAGTGTTGCAACATACTGATTATCGGAAGAATCAGAAACCTCGTCCTCGCTTACGTTGGCTACATAGATTACAGGCTTATAGGTAAGAAGTCTTACGTCCTCCATTATAGCAGCCTCGTCGTCGGTGTACTCAAGGCTTCTTGCGGTAACGCCTTCTTCAAGAGATTTGTAAACTCGTTCAAAGAGTTCAAGATTAGAAGCCAATTTCTTGTCGCTCTTCATATCCTTGCGGGTCTTGTCCATACGGCGGGTCAGGGTCTCCATATCAGCAAAGATAAGCTCAAGGTTTATGGTTTCCATATCACGGATAGGGTCGATAGAGCCGTCAACGTGAATGATATTGGTGTTCTCAAAGCAGCGTACAACGTGTACGATAGCATCAACCTCGCGGATGTTGGCAAGGAACTTATTTCCTAAACCCTCACCCTTTGATGCACCTTTTACAAGTCCTGCAATATCAACAAACTCCACAATCGCAGGGGTGTATTTTTCCGGGTTGTACATTTCTGCAAGTACGTCAAGTCTTGCGTCGGGTACGGTTACCACACCTACATTGGGATCTATTGTGCAGAAAGGATAATTCTGAGCCTCTGCACCTGCGTTTGTTATAGCGTTGAAAAGTGTGCTTTTACCTACGTTAGGTAATCCTACAATTCCAAGTTTCATTGTTTATCTCCTCAAATCATAATTGTCTACGTTATTATACAACAAATAAAATATCATTTCAAGCAACTGAATGAGATATTCTCGGAAAATAATGAACAAATTCTTAAAATTCACAATTTGTTCATCATTTCTTGTACGAATATGTTATAATTAATTAATAAACAGGACAAGTGTTTAGAAGATAATTCATCGGAGGTGTTACCTATGGGAACAAAGCTTTTAGTAATAGATGATGAGATGAATATATGCGAGCTATTGCGTGCATATTTTGAAAATGAAGGTTATGATGTAAAGACAGCCTGCGACGGAGCAGAGGGTGTATCCTATTTTAAGCTTTACGAACCTGACCTGGTTCTGCTCGATATTATGATGCCAAATAAGGACGGTTTTCAGGTATGCCGCGAGATCAGAGAGATCTCCGCTAACAAGCCTATTATATTTGTAAGTGCAAAGGACGATTCTTTTGACAAGGTTCTCGGTCTTGAGCTGGGCGCAGACGACTTTGTTGTCAAGCCCTTTGATATGAAGGAGCTTTCAGCACGTGTTAAGGCAGTTCTTCGCCGTTATGCGGCTCACGACAATCAGAACGATGATGAGGTTATCAAGTTTGATAATATCGAGATCAGCCTCGAAAAGTATGAGCTTAAGCTAAACGGTAAGAGTGTTACGATTCCTCCCAAGGAGCTCGAGCTTCTCTATTTCCTTGCTTCAAACTATAACCGTGTATTCACACGCGATCAGCTTCTTGACAAGGTATGGGGGTTTGACTACCTTGGTGACAGCCGTACAGTTGACGTACACGTAAAGAGACTTCGCGAGAAGCTTGAGGGAGTAAGTGATAATTGGATCCTTAAAACCGTTTGGGGCGTTGGCTACAAGTTCGAGATACTTCAGTAATTTACAATTTCATTCATTGAGGCGGAACTTGTTTCGCCTCAATCTGTTTTATTATATAAAACCGAGTATTGCGTGCCGTGACATATGATTTGTTTAAGCCGCAGAACGCAGTGAGGTTGGGCTGTCCGCCCTTTTTGGGAGAAGATCGTTATGTTTAAAAGTGTATTCCATAAGTATATGGCGGTATTTCTTGTGATGATCATAGTCAGCTTTACGGCACTTTCGGTAGTTGTTGCTTCGATGTTTATGGAGTATACCGTTGATGCCAAAAAGGATGTCATAGCACGCTCCTCCGGAGCTGTTATCGACTATATGCGTAACGATTGTGACATCGTTGATATACCATCATTTGAAAAGGCTATAAATAAAGAATATGACTCAATACGAAGCTTTATATCCCAGGTGTCTCCTTTTACCGAGGACCTTATATATATGATAGCATTTCCAAATGGTACTATCCCTATCTATGGTTCCAACGTTCCCTACGGATACATAGCTGAAAATATTCCTATTGAGGTTATGGATAAGGTCAGGGAATCAGAGGGAATTGAGCCTGTTGACCTTGCAGGAGTGTTTGAACAGAAGCATTATTGCTACGCTACACCCTATTTCGGAGATGACGGAAAGTTTCTGTGTGCCGTTTTTGTGTGTTCCTCCTCAGAGGGTATGGATGAAATGGTAGATATGGTTGTGCGTATCATTGTTATGACATCTCTTTGGGTAATGGTCATATCTATGGTCTGCGTTTATTTCCTTACCGAGCGCAGCGTTACACCGTTGCGTAATATGAGCGGTGCCGCAAAGAAATTTGCTCAGGGAGATTTCTCAACCCGTATAGATGTAAAGGGAAGGGATGAAATTGCCCAACTTGCCGTATCCTTTAATAATATGGCTCAGCAGCTTGATAAGTTGGAGGATACCCGAAAGACCTTCCTTGTAAATGTTGCCCACGACCTGCGTACTCCTATGACTACCATCGGAGGATTTGTGGATGCCATCCGTGATGGAACCATTCCCGTTGAAAAGCAGGATTATTATCTTACGCTTATCAGCGACGAGGTAAAGCGTCTGTCAAGATTGGTGGCGCAGCTTCTCGACGTTTCCCGTATTGAAGCAGGTGACCGAAAGTTCACCTTTGAGAATTTTGACATCTGTGAGATGGGACGTATGATCCTCATTTCCTTTGAGTCTAAGCTTGAGGAGAAAAAGCTTGATGTGGAATTTGACGCAGAGGATGATAATATGTTCGTTTATGCCGATAAGGATGCTATTCATCAGGTATTCTATAACATATGTCATAACGCTATCAAGTTTTCTTATGAAGGCGGCAAATACCGTATCCGTATAAACCGTATAGATCACAAGATTTACGTTTCCGTGTATAACGAGGGTGTTGGTATGTCTGAAGAGGATCTTCCAAACGTATTTGACCGTTTTTATAAGAGTGATAAGTCAAGGGGGCTTGACAAGACCGGTGTTGGTATGGGTATGTATATTACAAAGACGATAATCAATGCTCATAACCAGGAAATATGGGTAAAAAGCGTGTTCAAGGAATACTGTGAATTCGTATTTACTCTTAAAGAGGGTGAGAAAAAGAGGAAATGATATTCCTCTTTTTCTTTTCGAAACTATTGACAATATCAGATTGATGTGATACAATAATGACGAAATAATGAACGATTTATAAACCATTTAACACCAAATTTTGAATAAACAGGGATTAAAGATGAAAAGATTTGTTGTTTTGTTGCTTTGTATCATAATGACGTTGGTTGCAGCGGTGACATCCTTTGCGGAAATTAGCGAGGGTTCGGAGCTTACAATTGACCTTATGAAATATTACCGTTATGAAACAGAGCAGATCACTATGGCTGTAAAAGATCAGTATACCGCCTGGGAAAAGTATATGGGAAATAATCCTGATGATATTTATTTTACATTGATGTATCAGGTATACTACTTGAAAATGAAGGATATAGTTTCTGCGTATGAAACAGATGGGAATTTCGTTTCAAATATTACAGATAAGTACTATTGGGTAGTTCCTAACTACAATAAGGGCAGTGAGGTTCAGGTGGTTCGTAATGACGATACCGAATACGGTTGGGCTATACGCCGCGGTACACGGTATATGAACTCTATTGATTTCAGCTATAAGGGCGTTGTGTTTGGCATTGCAGCTATATATGACAATATACTTGAAAAAAAGCCGGATGTTGATAAGGATTCATTTAGACTTGTATATGATGAGCTAAATGATATGCACATTATGTATTTTACGTCAGAAGGTGAGGAGTATGTAGTTCCGTACTTTGCTTCTAAGGATATTACCTGGTTGACAAACGAGGAGGTATATACCGCATCGGAATATGTTGAGCTCATGAAAAGTCATATTGTGGATGAAACCAGTCACATGAAAATAACAGACGGGAATCCAAAGCCTGAGACAATATATTTTTATTATTTGATAATTGGAACTGTGATGGTTATTGCCATTGCTTTAGTTGCATTTATAATTGCTAAGAGGAAAAATAAAAAAAGCTGATATTTATAAAAAAATTCTCCAAAAGGACTTGACAACTCAGGTTTATTGTGTTATACTTTTTAGCGTTGCATCTGGGTGTGGCGCAGCTGGTAGCGCGCTACCTTGGGGTGGTAGAGGCCGCTGGTTCAAGTCCAGTCACTCAGACCAAATAAAGCCGTTGAGCGTTTGCTCGACGGCTTTATTTAATTTAAGTTGTTGTATATACCAACGGACGATACCACCCCAAGTGGGGTGGTGAGCAAGTAAAAAAGCCACGGTGTGGCTTTTTCGCACAGCGATACCCGACAAAGCAAGGAGTGAACGAGCCAAGCCGGGTCGAGGCGATGTGAACGACTATGCGACTCGGGAGGGAGAGTCCGTTGGTTCAAGTCCGGTCACTCCGACCAAATAAGCCGTTGGCAGTTGCCCAACGGCTTATTTATATATACTTTCCTCTATTGTTAAGTGATGCGCAAGGAACAAACTCCCGGTATCTGGGATACTGTTGGATTTGTTGACTCGCGATTTGATTATGACTTATTTGTTATAAATCCTTCAGTTATACCAAGGCTTATACTCTTCACGCTTTGCATCAGGGTATAAAACATCTGTCAGCATTGCAAGACGTGCGCACGAAGCTCGGTTGATGATGCCCTTGGGATTCATTGTGTTATAAGATACCCCGCTGACAATACCGCTGTTTATAGCCGCTGCAACACCCTCTCTTGCCCAAGAAGATATCTTATCGCTGTCTCTGTAGTTATTAAGTACGTTGGTGTTTTTGTTAATTTTAACTCCATAGGCTTGTAAATATTTACTGATCATAACACAAGCTTCTTCTCGGGTGATTGCTTTATGGGGCGAAAACTTTCCGTTGCCCGTACCGCTGACTATCTTGTTTTCATATGCCCAGGTGGTTGCGGCGGTGTACCATTCATACAAAGGTACGTCGGTAAAGCAGGTGTGATAATACTTGCCGAACGGTTCATCTGAAAGTTCAGCAAGAACCCTTACAAACATAGCTCTGGTCAACTTAGCCTCCGGGGCAAAGCTTGTGTCGCTCACACCACGCATCAGATAATTATTGTAACAGTACTCAACCTCATCGTAATACCATGCACTCTTCTTTACGTCATAAAAGGGTATAGCAGCAGAAACTTCAACAGGGTTGCCCATCAATACCAGTAATGGAACAAGTAGTGCAAGGGTGAAAATTATACTGACGATTTTTTTCATATTAATTCTCCTTTTAATTGAAATATTAATTTCGTCATAATGTGCGTGACTACGGTAATTGTTCAGATGATAACAACAGGAAACCAAGATGGTTTCCTGTTGTTTTATTTTTAATATATAGGAATTTTCTCTATTCCGTGTGGTTTGAATTACTGCGTAAACGGGCGCAGTATGGGTGCGGCGACTCGCCGCTTTTTTACCACTCAAAAGATCTGAGGTAATCAATACTCATCTTTGCAGACTCAAGTGCGGGACGCTCGGGAGACTCGTCCTGCTCAACGATCACCCACTTTGCACCTGCAGCCTTGGATGCTTCAAGAATGGCGGGAACGTCCTGAATACCCTGTCCCACGGGCTTGAAGATAAAGCCTTCGTTCTCTCTATCCTCGCGGCTCTTGCCGATGAGATCGTAGGGAACGCCTGTGTTACCCTCTGCTTCCCAGTAGTCCTTGATATGTACAAGGGGGCTTCTGCCTGCGTACTTATTAAGATACTCTACGGGGCTGAAGCTTGCAAAGTTCACCCAGCAGGTGTCAAGCTGAGTCTGGAGTCGGTCAGCGGGAACGGTGTCGTAGATTATATCAAGAACACACTTGTCGTCAACCTTCTTAAACTCAAAGTCGTGGTTGTGATAGAGGAGCATAAGACCTTCCTCGTGAGCCTTGTCTGCAAGAGTACGGATAAGCTCAAGGTTCTCCTGGAGCCTCTGATTATGACCGCCGTAGCTCATCCAGGGAATAACCACGTAGTCACAGCCCAGAGCCTTGTAACGGGCAATAGCGCCGTCCTTGATAAGCTCATCGGTGGGTGCGTGGCTGGACATACATACAAGTCCGATCTCCTCAAGGATCTTCTTTACCTCAAGGGGATCCTTATGACCCAAGCCTGCCATCTCTACACCGTCGTAACCCATCTCCTTAACCGCTTTAAGGGTGCCGACAAAATCCTGTTCTAACTCCTCGCGTACAGAATATAACTGTAATCCGATAGGTAATGTTGCCATAATTTCCTCCATATGTAACATAATATTTTTCGATCATAATTATACTCGAAAATAACGGGTATGTCAATAAAAAACTCAAGGTTAAGCTAACCTTGAGTTCATTTTTTTGCTTGCCGCTCTTACACACAGGAACACTGCGGTGTATGTCAGCGCATATACGATTGTGAATATACCTGCAAATATAAGTATCACCTTGATGTCAAAGGGTATCCATCTGTTCAGTATATAGCAGAGGGAATAGCTCAGGAACAGCGTTGAGAAGTGTATACCGAGAGCCTTGGCAGGCGGCCAATGTTCTATCTGGTTGAACACGCTTGCTCCTGCTTGTATAAACGCCAGCAGATAGGTAGAAGCTATCGCCGTCAGTACATCAACGCCGCCAAGTGAGAAATCCTTTACCGTATACTGAAGTATAGCAAACACTATACCCACGACTATAGGTCCAAAACCTGCAAATATAAGACCTCTGTGCAAAAATTCCTTTAAATATCTGTTCATTTAATTCCCAACCTTTCTTTTACGTGTTTTGTTTGTCTTCTTGAAACGTAATCTCGGTATCCGTCTTTGAATACAACTCCGAGAGAACCGCCTATACTGACATCAAATCGTTCTATCCCTCTGATATTGGCTATGCAGGATTGGTTTATCCTGACGAAGCCCTCTCGGAGAAAGTTTTCCACCTGATAAAGCCTGTACTTTATCTGGTATTTGCCCTTGAGGGTGTGAGCGTATACCCATTCGCCTTCAACGTTGAAGCAGAGTATCTCTGAAGGAGAAAGGATCACGGCTTTTGTTCCGCTGTAGCCTATCAGTTCAAGGGCATCTGTGAGGCAGAGTCTTTCTATTTCATTGGTCAGAGGAGTTTTTTCTTTCGTATAGACTATGACTTCCTCACGGTCACAGCCCGTATTAACGGTGCATTTCATTTCGTTACCTCCTTGCAGGTTTATATTAACACTTATAATATATTATTTCAATCCCTTTTCGGCGTTCGGTATTATAGCGTCGATAAGCGGTTGATTTTCAAAAGAAAATATGATATAATTATTTATCCTATGTATGAGGTGTTTTATGAAAAGATTATTTGCTTTATTGTTGATAGCCCTGATGCTTATACCTATGGGGGTCGGTGTATCAGCCGAGGAAAAGGAGATAACTGTTCTCTTTACCCACGATCTCCATTCACATTTTCTGCCCTCCGCAGCAGAGGACGGTGGCGAGTTCGGCGGTTATGCAAGACTGATGACCGTTATAAACGAACAGAGAGCAAAGCATCCCGATGCTATCCTTGTAGACGGCGGTGACTTCTCGATGGGTTCGCTTTTCCAGACCGCATATCCCACCTCAGCCCTTGAGCTTCGTATTATGGGAGCTATGGGCTATGACGTTACCACCTTCGGTAATCACGAGTTTGACTATCTGCCCACGGGTCTTACTTCTATGCTTAATGCCGCCGCGGCAAGCGGCGAAAAGACTCCCGAGATAGTTATATCAAACTATCTGCCTATGGACGCCGATATAGATGTCAAGGAAGCCTATAACGATTACGGCGTAAAGTCCTATACCATAATTGAGCGCGGCGGTGTATACTTCGTTATTTTCGGTATCTTTGGCTTTGATGCAGATGCCTGCGCTCCAAACTCGGGTATGGCGATGGTCGACCCTGTTGAAGCTGCAAAGGATACTTTAGAGCAGGCGCTTACCGAATGTAAGGAAAAATACGATGCCGAGCCCGTTGTTATCTGTCTTTCCCACAGCGGAACGGACGGAGAGGGCAGAGGCGAGGACTATGACCTTGCAGAGAATGTAGACGGTGTCGACCTTATAATTTCGGGACATACCCATACTACCCTTGACAAGCCTGTTGAGGTCAACGGAGCTTATATAGTATCCGCCGCCGAATACGGTAAATATCTCGGTGTAGTTACGCTTGATCCCGACAAGACCCTCGAAAGCTACGAGCTTGTCCCCGTTGACGAAAACGTAGAGGATGACCTTGAGATAGCCGCTATGGTAGAGGGGTTTAAATCAACTGTCGAGAACGAATATCTTGCCGATTACGGCGTAGGCTTTGACGAGGTCGTAGTCAATAATAAATATAGATTTGATTCTGTTGAAGAAGTATACGCCACACAGCACGAATCCACTCTCGGAAATCTTTTTTCGGATTCTTACAAATGGGCTGCAGAAAAGGCTTTAGGTCATAAGGTAGATATTGCCCTTACCGCAACAGGGGTTATCCGTGAGACCATCCCCGTGGGGGACGTCACCGTATCCGACGTGTTCAACGCCGCCTCTCTGGGTGTAGGTACAGAGGGCGAGCTTATAGCAGTCTACGTCACGGGTAAGGAATTAAAAAATGCCCTTGAGGTGGATGCCTCGGTTCAGCCTATAATGAAGGCGGCACAGCTCTTCTTCTCGGGAGTTGAGTATTCCTTCAATACTAACCGTATGATATTCAATAAGGTGGATTATGCAATGCTGCGTACCGCAAACGGTCTTGAAAAGATAGAGGACGACAAGCTCTACTGTGTGGTTACGGGTATGTATGCGGGACAGATGCTTGGCTCCGTCAAGGAAAAATCCTTCGGGCTTCTCTCTATTACGCCAAAGGATAAGGACGGAAATCCCCTTGATGCCGACGAGCTTGTAAACCACGTTATCCGTGACGAAAACGGTGTTGCGCTCAAAGAGTGGTACGCCATCACGTCATATATACAGGAGATGGGCGGCGAGATGGACGAAAGCTATGCTCAGCCCGACGGACGAAAGGTCGTATATGCAAGCCTTAACCCCGTAGACCTTGTAAGAAATGCAAATAAATTCACCTATATAGTAATAGCTCTTATTGTTGTAATAATCGCCGTTATAGTTCTTATCACAGTTAAGATAATCAAGAAAAAGAAGAAAAATGAAAACAGTAATAATAACTGACGGAAAATACCGTTCTGCCATTGCGGTAACTGCGGCATTGGGCAGAGCGGACTATAGTGTTGTCATAACCCAGACTATGGCAGAAGCTGCCGAGCCTCCCGTATTTTCCTCAAAATACGTAACTGCGACCCATATGATAGAGGGTAGCTGCAAGGATGAAGGATATCCCGAAAGATTGCTTTCCGTCATAAAGGAATATGAGCATCCCGTTCTTTTCTGCATCGGTGCGGATACTCTCAATACGGTTTCACGTCACAGAGAAAGATTTGCGGAGGTATGCGATTTTCTCATATCCGAGCCCGCTGTTCTCGACTCTCTCAACGACAAGGAAACGGTACACCAAAGATGCGTTGATTTAGGACTGCCTGTTCCGAAGCAATACGACGGAAAGCCAACGGAGTTTCCGGTAGTTATAAAGCCTCATTGCGGAGAAAAATTCGGCTTGAAGGCAGGGGACAGGTACGCCATAGCCAAGGATACAGAGGAGTATAAGCTCAAATATTCTCTTATGCAGAAATACGATCCCGAACCCATTGTCCAGAAAAAGGTGGAGGGTGACGGAATGGGTGCCTGTCTGCTTATAGACCGTGAGGGCAGACTTATAAATGCGGTATGTCATCGCCGCATAAGAGAATATCCCATAACAGGCGGACCCTCAAGCTGCTGTGTCAGCTTCTATGATGAAAAAATGATAGATTCGGCATATAAGCTCCTTTCGTCCTTCGGATTTACGGGTATGGCGATGGTGGAGTTTAAGGGTAAATATATCCTTGAGGTCAATCCCCGTGTCTGGGGAAGCTATCCTATGACCGTCTGTTGTGAGTCGGGTTATACCGAGGATTATGCCGCGGCAAGCAGGGGAAAGCGGGTAGAATATGCTCCCCGAAAATACAAGACCAATATAAAAATGCGCTTTATGCTTAACGATACCTTGAGCATCTTAAGCCATATAAAGCACGGACATATAAAAGAAGGAATTAAGGGTATAGGCGATATCTTCACCGCAAGGGAAGCACTCAGGATGCGTGACGACAAGGCTCCCTTCAGAAAATATCTGACCTCTGCCATAAAGAAAAAATGATATATAAGGCAGATCTTCATATTCACTCAAAAAAGTCCTTTGACGGACGTATGAGTGTATCTGAGATTATAGAAAAAGCAAAAAGCAAGGGGCTTAACGCTATTGCCATAACCGACCACGACGGTTATTTTGACGGTGAGGCAGAGGGCATCGAGATAATAAGAGGGTGTGAGTTTTCCACCGAATACGGACATCTTTTGGGACTCTTTATGACCGATCCCATCGTCGAAAAGGATTTTCATAAAATAGTCAGCGGGGTCCATGAACAAGGTGGGATAGTGGTTCTTGCCCACCCCTATCAGCGTCGAAATATGGAAGAAAAGGTAGAGAGCATCGCACATCTGATAGACGGCGTTGAGGTCTTTAACAGCCGTGCCGCAAAGAAGAATAAAGAAGCCAACCGACAGGCAAAGGCATTTGCCGACAGACACGGACTTCTCTATTTTGCAGGCAGCGACAGCCACTTGCCCGGTGAGATAGGAAACGTTATCCTCACCTGCGAGGGAGATGATATCCGTTCGGCTCTGACAGGTGGATTTATAAGTATAGAGGGAAAGCATTCGGATCCCGTCAATACTGCGCGGAGTCAGTTTACCCGCTTTAAAAATGCAGGCTGGACACCAAAGACCTTTATAAAATGGTGCCTTTTTGCATTAAAATGTCTATTCTCAAAAAAGGAGAAGGAAAATGTCGTTATTAGTAAAGATAGGTAAAAAAGGAAAAAAGATAGTAAAAAAACTCATTACTCCCGCAGAGAAGCATTATATATCATATACGCGTCGACTTGAGAGGGTCAAGACAGACCGCAGAGTTTGTGCGATGACCTTTGACGACGGACCGATGGACCTGCCTTGCTCTCCCGATAAGAACGGGGGAAAGAGCCTTACCGATACTATACTCGATACACTTAAGGAGTATGGTGCCAAGGGAACCTTTGACGTAATAGGAGATACGGGAGCAAACTACCCCGACGAGGCAGGAAAGCTCGGCAGTGCTGCCTGGGGCGGAATAAAATACGACCATTACCCCGATATAAATAAGGATGATAAGGGCGGAGCAGAGAACTGTGACCGTCTTATACACCGTATGTTAGACGAGGGACACCAGATAACCAACCACGGATACAGACATATTATCTTTGGACGTAAGCCCTTTGTTTACGGTAAACGCGCTTACATAGGAGATTTTGAGGATACTATAGCAGACCTTACCAAGCTTCACGAGCTTATGGAACAGCGTTACGGTTATACTATGACTATGTCCCGTCCTCCTCACTATGTGGATAAAATGGACAACGGATTTACAAGCTATGACGTTTATACCGTAATGAATTACTGGTATATGGCTGCATCCTTTGACGGACAGGGATGGCTGCCCTCCACGCTCTCCGATCCCGAGGCGGCGTTGAAGGCAGAGACGGAGGCAATGATAAAACCCATAAGAGAAGCCCTTGCAAAGGATAAAAACTTCTTCTGCGGTCAGATAATATTCCAGAAGGACGGCTACAATATGTCAAAGCGTACTCCCGTAGCCTATGCTCTCGGTGAACAGCTTAAGCTTTTAAAAGAAGCAGGCTATGAGATAGTTACGGTAGAGGAATTGACTAAGGAATCCCCCTTTGAGGACGTAGGCAGAGACGATCCCGACTTTGATAAGCTGTATGAACTTTCAAAAACACGCGCCATCGTTTACAGCGACAACAAGCTCAGACTTGATACGCCTATGACTTACGGAGAGCTGGCTATGCTCCTTGCGCCCAGAGAGGCGATAGTGAATATCCGTAACAAAATGATGAAGCAGAGTAAAAAATATATTCATCCCTATGCCACCGCTGTGAAATGGTGCAAGGATAACGGAATTATTGATATCTCTATCAAGCCCGATAAAGCGGTTATGTTTCTACCCGAAAAGTATTTCGACAAGACCTCTGACTTTACCCGCAGAGGAATATATAAAGCATATAAAATGCAGAATGCGTAATGCAGAATGCAGAATTAAGGACGAAAACGGTTGCCTTTGTAAAAAGGCAACCGTTTTCTGCATTTAATTATATTTGTGTCATTGACAAACTCATATTGCCGTCATAAGCATACACTGCCTTTGGTTCTTCGTCTGACAACGTAAAGGTCAGTTCTCGGCTCCCGTTGGGGTCAAGCATCTTTCTCTGACCCCCTCGGTCGGTGGCAACGTATACCCAGTCATCTTCTTTGCCTGCGGTGACTCGGATAACGTTTTCCTTGCGCTGTATATTCAATGTTTTTCTTTCGGGTTTAAGATGTGTCAT
This sequence comes from Clostridia bacterium, assembly GCA_017416185.1. Taxonomy (GTDB): domain Bacteria; phylum Bacillota; class Clostridia; order Oscillospirales; family CAG-272; genus RGIG7300. The sequence goes on along the minus strand of JAFQDF010000039.1, from coordinate 14,248 downwards.
TGGTCTGCCGCAGCACATAAGAGGTACACCCTTGTCGTGTATCATACCAACGGTATTACCGCACTTTTCACACACATAAAATCTGCTTTCGCTCATAATACTTTCCTCCTGTAGGTTTTAAAATAGTTTAACCTATATTGGGAAAATTATTTATTGCGTTTTTGATAGTCCCTGTTTATTTCATCCGCCCAGTCGGCCGTCATAGGCACAGCGCAACGGAGATTGCTCGCCGCCTTTGCCACGGCGTTGTACATTACTCTCGTGCCTTCACCGTCGTGGACGTAATTTACGGCTCGGTCGGATGCGATGCCTATTTTTGCCGCTGTTTCAACGGAGTCTATGTTCGCACCGATGAAGATGAATTCCCAGCCGTATTTTTCTTTTTGTCTTTCGATCATTTTTTTGACCTCACGGCTTGAGTATTTACGGCTTGCATTCTCCATACCGTCGGTAGTTATAACGAAAAGCGTATTTTCGGGGACGTCCTCTTTTCTTGCATACTTGTGGATATTACCGATATGATGTATAGCGCCGCCGATAGCATCTATAAGTGCGGTACAGCCTCTGACGTAATAATCCTTTCTTGTCATTGGCTTGACGTCCTCAAGCTTGACTCTGTCGTGGAGGACCTCGCTTACGTCGTCAAAGAGAACGGTGGAAACGAAGCATTCCCCTTCTTCTGCTTTCTGCTTCTCTATCATAGCGTTAAATCCGCCGATAGTGTCTGCCTCAAGCCCCTGCATAGAGCCGCTTCTGTCAATGATAAATACTAATTCTGTTCTGTTGTTCATAATAAAAACCTCCGTAATGTTTTGTTCTGTAAACATTATAGAGGTTTTTATATTCAATATGGTCGCTTTGAAAGCGACAAATTATACACCCAACATTACTTGATCAAACGCAAATAGGGTCTCGTTGATCTCAAAGATGTTGTAATTTTTATTAAGCAGAAAATACTCGATAATTATATCAAACTTACTTGATCGTGTCAGGCTGTAGCCTGCCTTTGAGATAAGCTCTCTTGCTTCGTTAAGAGTTAGCTCAAGGGCTATGGCAAAGGCAACGGCGGTGGTCTTCTTGGGATGGTAGTTGATATCGTTCTTTATCTTTGAAAAGAGCTTTCGGTCAACGTTTGCCTTTTTATAGCACTCACTGTCTGTCATACCCTTTTCGTCGATCTTGCGTATAAGCATCTGGGAGAAGCTTTCGTCGATCTCGGTTATCATATCCTCAAGACAAATACTTCTGTCGCAGGATACAGCCATAGGCATCGAAGCCTCAAACGACCCGAGCATACGGTTTCTGCTATATGTATGCACCTCGGCGTATACGTCGTCTATAAAGGATCTAACGTCGGAAAAGAGCTTTTCACTGACGGCAAAGGAACTTTTATCAAATATGACGATATATACCGTCATATCGTGATAACTTAAGAACTCGGTTATCATATCCGTAGCTACCCTCAAAGCCTTATCCTTGGGATATCGGTATGCTCCCGAGGAGATAAGAGGGAAGGCAACAGACTCACATCCGTATTCAAGAGCAAGCTTGAGCGAGTTGCGGTAGCAGGCTTCAAGCAGAGCTTTTTCACCGTTATTACCGCCCTGCCATACAGGACCTACCGTGTGTATGATATATTTGCAAGGAAGCTTGTAGCCCTTTGTTATCTTTGCTTCGCCCGTTCGACAGCCGCCGAGCTTTTTACATTCTTCAAGCAGTTCTTTACCTGCTTTTCTGTGGATGGCACCGTCAACACCGCCGCCGCCAAGCAGGGAAGAGTTTGCCGCATTGACTATAGCGTCGCATTCTACGTTTCTGATATCATTACGAATTATATGTAAAGGCATAACTTCCTCCGAAAAATGTATAATGTAAAATGTATAATGTAAAATGATGGTTGAAAATAGTGTCCTTATGACACTATTTTCTTCATTAAGTGTTTAATGCGGATGTACATAGAATTTTATATCGCCGTTTTCGCCGCAGTAAGAAGCATTAAGCTCGGTGAGTTTACCCTTAGCCCAAGCCGCATTTTTTCTTGCCCAAGTTACGGGCTTGTCCTTGCACTCCCATATAGTTGCCATATAATAACGATCGCATTTTATATCGGGGTTTTCTATATAACCTTTTATTTTTTCGAAATCCGAAAATATGTCTTTATGCCCCACATACCCACCTTTGTGTTTTAATTCAATGACACATAAACATTCTTTGATGCATTTTCCGAGATATTCTTCTTCGCATTCTTCGTCAACGGTTGCTATAACCATATCAGGTCTGTAGCCTGTACCCTTGAATGTATCGTCATTAAACTCGGTGTATATTCTTATGTTGTGATCTTCAAATATTCTTTCTAACTTGCTCCGTATATGATAGTACAAGGCGTTTTTTAAACTGTCTTCTTTTAACAGCCACCAATTATCATAGTCCCTTGCAATCTCAAATTCCCATACAAATTTTATGGTGCTGTCTATTAATTCGATTATGGTTTTATCCATATATACCCCTCATTTAATGAATAGTGAATAGTGGATAATTGGTTGAAAATAGTGGTAAAATACCACTATTTTCTTCCTTAATTCCGCACTCCGCACTGCGACAGTTTGCGTACCGCAAACTCCTTGCATAATTCCACCAACCGTATCAAAATACGGGGTGTCATTGATCCGCACTCCGCATTATATCAATAAGATATACGGTTTCCCCGCTGACCTTAAACTTTACTTCAAATCCCGCAAATCCAAAGCCGTAAATTCTTTCCGGATCATCCTGATAGGAGGGGCGGGGATCTCCCTTGAGTATTTCGAGCAGGGAAGCCCGTTTTTCCTCGGGGAGTTTGTTTAAAATTCTTTCATCATATTCTACTTTAAGAGCAAAATCGGTGAAAGCATCGGCAAAGCCGCCCTTTGCGTCTGTTACCGCTTCAAAGCCGGGGAGATAAGGCTTGATGTCATATATGGGTGTGCCGTTTATGAGATCGGCTCCCGATACCACAAGCTCACAGCCTTCTACCCTTACCAGCTTCACCAAGGTCAAACCAAGATTGTTCGGTCTGTTAGGAGATCGGGTGGCAAAAACACCTACACGGGTGTTTCCACCCAGTCTTGGAGGACGTACGGTAGGTGACCAGTCCTTGTTCGTGAACTCTGTGAACTCCCATATGAGCCATAAATGAGAAAATTCTTCAATTCCTCTCAGGGCATTTGGATCGCGGTATTCCTTTTCAAAAACTATCTTTGACAGAACTCCTGCAAGCCCGCTTTGTCTCGGAACGCCGAACTTTGTGTCAAAATCGTTTTTTATATGTGCTATCGGTTTTATTATAAGCTCTTTTGCCATATTGTTACCTGATCCTTATAGTCCTTCATTTCTTCATTTTTTGGAGTTACCGATAAAACGTAATTGATCCTACCGAGAAGGGAAGCCAAATACTCGCAGAGCGATTTGTCTGAATCGGTGTGGCTTAGGTGTTCACTTATGCCGAATTTACGGCAGTAGTATATTTCCTGCCTGATCTTTTTAGTGTATTCGGTGGGAACCTTTGGTGAATTGTTGACTATGATACCGGTTACCTTTTGTCTGTGGTGACTGTCGATAAATTTTGTTTTATCCTTGTTTAGCAGGAAGCCTTCCTTGAAAAGCTCGTCCCTGACGTATTTATAAACACCGTCAAGACCTTTATCCGAGGAGAAGGTCATATCGTCACAGTAACGTGTGTAGGTGATATCTCTCTGCGCACACCAGCTGCCTATCCTCTCATCAAAATCCCGCAGGATGAGATTGGCTATTTTAGGAGACGTGGCGGCACCCTGGGGCAGGCCCTCACCGTTATAGCAAAGCTGTGACAGCAATACTCTCAGGTTTTCTGCAAAATGCGCGGCGGGAAATGCTTTTTCCTTCACCTGCGAATACTTGACCGTATCGAAGAAATCATCAATATCCAACTTAAGTATGCATTTTTTATTGCTATGGGGATTTGCATTTTTGAGTATACTCTTCCCATATTCATATGCCATAGCGTAGCCCGATGATGGCATATAGCACAGTAGCACTTTGTTGATACGTCGCTGAACGTATTTCAGTATATCATCCGGAACAGACAGCTTTCGGTAAGTGCCGTTTTTCTTCGGGATGGCAACGGTGTGATAGTGCCCCGATATCCTGTTTGACAGAGAATATAAGATCCGGGGTGATACTCCGAGATCGCCCGACAGGGCATAGATATCCTTATATACTATACTGTAGCTTCTCATCGTATCACCCTCTCTCTTACTAATGAACAGTACAATCTGTATATCAATTTGTGAAGCTGTATGACGCCAAACCCTGTTTGGAAAAATATACAGCGAGCAACATTGATCTTTGCCTGTAATTAATGATCTGCAACAGCGACTCGCTGTTACCTGTCATAAGACCCTTGAATAGGTGTAATTATGACATAACGCTACTGTTCATTTGTTATTATAACTGTATTGATGTGTCATAAATGACACATCAGCAGTAAATCTGTATTTTCTTCGCTGTATTCTATCTGCTTTGAGATATACTTTGCCGTGCCGATTCGGTCGGCATAATCGAACTTACCCGTTTTATGATAAACGCAGATATCCCAGAGATACTGGGTTTTCATATATAGTGAAATACCCCTGAGTATCACCGAGGGAGCAGAATATACAGCCCTCATAAAATACCTGTGAAGCAGATAGGAAGCCAGACGGCGGTATTCATAGCTTCTTTCTGCTATGTATTCATTAAACTCATCCTTAAGTGAAACAAGCTCACCGAAATGCGCCTTAATATAAGCCGAGGTCTCGGTCCATCTGTTATCATAAGGCTCAAAATCAGCCCAAACCTCAAAGATATCTTCGTCAAGGTTAAAGAATAATTCTTCAAGGGAATTATCCTCATCCTGTATTTTATCTATAAGCGCTGTTCTTAAACTCAAAAGCTCCTTGGTCTCCTCGTCAAGCTCACCCTCGCCCTCGGTTATAAGGGTCAAAGGCTTACCGCTGAACAGAAGCCTGCACGCCTCCTCACAGCAGAGTCCTATACCCATATCAAGATGCTCGCCGCAATACTCGTAGTATCTCGGATGCTCGCTGCATATCGCACAGAGGAATCCCTCACCCTTTTTGCAGATCAGCTCACATAAGCCGTTTTCGTATAGAAAAGGGCATCTTTCATCCTCGGTCAGCACAAAAGCACCGTTCTTTGTATTCTTTTTCAGCTTTTCGCCGAGGGCGCCACCTTCCTTTTCATATACCTTCAGCGTGTCGGGATCGATGTCAATTTCCCATCCGATACAGCAGGAGTCGGTGCATTTGTCGGCTATACATTTGAATTTATCATAATAATCGGGTCGTGTAGTAATCATATATTTATTTTATAACAAATCAATAATAATTTCAAGTGGTATTGAAATTTCACTCTTCATATGCTAAAATATATATTATGAAAGAACTAAAATTAAACGACGTATTCGATGTCCTTCCCGTAAGGCTAGAGGATTCAAACAAGAGTGACTACGGCAGACTTTTGTCGGTTGTCGGTTGTAAATATTATAGAGGTGCGGCAGTTCTTTCCTCTATGGGTGCGCTTCGTACAGGGGTGGGCATTCTCACGGTATGCAGTACCGAGGAGGTAATACAGGCTGTTGCGGCAGCTTTGCCTGAGGCAACCTTTCTTCCGAGGGAAGAACTTGATATCACCGATATACCAAAGGTCACTTCTCTGCTTTGCGGCTGCGGGCTGGGTAAAGATGAAAGGGTCGCGGACATAGTAAAAAACTGCTCTGTACCTATGATACTTGATGCCGACGGACTTAATAACATTACAGCAGAGGATATCCCCGAGGATACCGTTATAACTCCCCATATAGGCGAGTTTTCCCGCCTTACGGGAATAAGCATCGGCGGGATAAAATCAAATCCCGAAAGGTATGCAAGAGCTTTTGCCGACAAATATAACGTAACGGTAGTATTAAAGGATCACGAAACGGTGATAGCCTCCCCCGGTATAGAAACCGCAGTAAGCCGTTTCGGTAACCCCGGACTTGCCCGAGGAGGCAGCGGAGATCTGCTTGCAGGTATGATAGCATCATTTCGCGCCCAAGGACTTTCAGGGTATGAGTCATCGGTATGCGGAACGGTTCTCCACGGAGCTTCTGCCGACAGAACTGCCAAGCGTCTGTCACAGCAGGCAATGCTCCCCCACGACATACTAACCGATTTATCACAAATATTCAAAGAAAGAACGTAGGGGCGGTCATTGGCCGCCCGCCAAAATCACATACATATAAAGGAGTATACAACAATGGATTATTCATACAGAACACAGGGAACCTGCTCAAGAGAGATTTATTTCTCCATCGAGGAGGGTAAGGTGAAGAACATACGCTTTGTAGGCGGTTGTGACGGCAATCTCAAGGCTATATCAAAGCTCTGCGAGGGTATGGATGCAAAGAAGGTCGCTGAATTACTCAGCGGTAACACCTGCGGCTTCAAGCCCACCTCCTGCGGTGACCAGCTTGCCCGCGCGATATATAAGGCAGTAGAAACAAATGGATGACAATAACAAGCTTCAGAATTCCTACGTATATATAATCCTGGGGCTGCTTGCAGCGGTATTCGTAGGGGCAGTATGTATAGCTGTACGCTGTTATCCGCCATATAGCGTTTATTTCGGTGTGATAAGCTCGGATTTTAAGAGTATGCTCTGGACCTTTATGCTTTTGCCATCAGTGGTACTTCCTCTGAGCCTTTGGCTGTCAAATATGCTTAATCCCAGGCTTTCCCGTTTCAGTCTTTTATCTGTGCTTTTGTGCTGTTGCTATTTTGCTGCAGTACCAAGATTATATAAGCTTTTTGATCCTGCAAGAATGTCGGTAACCACCTCATTGTTTGCCTTTTTCCTGATATCCTGCTGTTTTACTGCGGTAATAAAGGATATCAAAAGGAAAAGGAGCAAAAAATGGGTAAATGTTACGTTTGGATTGATATTTACTCTTGTATTTGCCCTTTTGTCGGTGTGTATAGGATACTTCATAATATGTCTGTATTATTTTGACAGAACTGCGGTATGTGCCCTTGCACCTATACTTTGTCTGGTGTATGCTCTGGGAGCTTTGATCGATGCTTACGCACCTGCAACCGTAGTGCTTTCTGCGATAACAGTCGGTTATTCCGTCCTGTGTGCTGCATTTGAGGTAATGAACAAAAGGATTCTGTTTTTTATCCTGTTAGGTCTTTTAGCCTTGAGTATAATATGGCAGATAACCGATATTATTAAAAACATAAGGAGTAAAGAAAATGATAGTAAATCTGGTAATGCTTGAAGCGAAGCCCGATTGTATCGACGAGATGATCGAAATATGCCGATACAACCACGAAAATTCAATTAAAGAAGAAGGCAACGTCCGTTTTGACGTTCTTCAGAATGCAGACGAGCCCACAAAATTCACACTCTATGAGGTTTTCCGTAACAAGGAGGCAATAGAGTTCCACAAGACTACCGAGCACTATAAAAAGTGGGCGGAGGCTATGGAGCATATCTTAGCCGCCCCCAGGTATAAGATAACAAACACTGATATAGCATTTACCTGAAAGGAGTAAATATGGATACCATCAAAAATATTTTAAATTTCGGTAAGGGTGAGCTTACTGTAGGAAATATTCTTATTGCCATAGTCGTATTTCTTATATGTGCCGTAGTTATCAAGGTTATCCTCGGCATAGTACGCAAGACAGGAGAAAAATCAAAGCTTGACAACTCAGCCGTTGGCTTTATCGTTACCGTTGCAAGGATAGGGCTTTATTTTATAGCTATCATCATTTCCTGCGATTTTATCGGTATACCCGTGAGCTCTCTTGTGGCTGTACTCAGTATTGCAGGCTTGGCTTTGTCCCTTTCGGTACAGGATCTTCTGTCCAACCTGATAAGCGGCTTCGTTATTCTTATTACCAAGCCCTTTATCGGCGGTGATTTTATCGAGATAGCAGGTAAGAGCGGCTTGGTCAAAACTATAGGCTTTATGCACACGACACTTCTGACCCCCGACAACAAGACTATTTATATCCCCAATCACGAGGTCAGTGTTTCAAACATTATCAACTACACCCGCGAGGATATGCGCCGTGTTGACCTTGTTGTCAGTGCTTCTTATGACCATACTGCCGAAGAAGTCAGAAAGAGCATTACCAAGTCCTTCGGCAAGGTGGCAAATATTGAAACCGCCCCCGAACCCTTCGTAGGTGTCAAGGAATACGGTAACAGCGCTATATCTTACGATGTACGTGTATGGTGCAAGAGCGAAAAATACTGGGACGTATATTTCGCCTTAAACGAACAGATAAAGGTCGGCTTTGATGCTGACGGCATAGGTATGACATATGATCATATCAACGTTCATATGTTAGAAAAATAAAAAGGAGAATAAAAATGTCTAAACTGAAAAAAATTACGTCCCTGTCAGCCTTTATACTGTGTTTCACTCTGTTGTTGAGCGGCGGCACGTGTCTGTTTGCCAGACCTGACTATGTCAGGGAGAATCCACCCATCGATGTTCCGAACAAAACTCCCACCGTTGACGGCTATATACGTGCAGATGAGGGTTGGTCTTCATATGCTGCATTAAACTATGATACATTGGGCTATTTTTGGCATGTAAATCCTCTTACTACCTATGGAAATATTTGCTTCACTTATGATACGAACGGCTTTTACTATGCGGCAAATATAGTCGAAGGACTTGAAGCGGTAAACGAAATAACCGGAGAAACAATACCCGCAGGATATAACGAGTTTATATACAGTACCGGTTATGATGATATTGATGTTGGTGATGACGGAAGCGGGTACGGGTGGAACGGTGATGTATTCTGTCTGATGCTTGATCCTTTGGGATTGATGCTTGAGTACGGTTTTAATATGGATCCGTTGCCCTGCTATATGGTAGGTCTGTTCGAGGGTGACGTAGCAAGAATGTACAGAGAAGAATTCAATGTCGGAGAGATCACAAATCAGGTCAAAGTCAAAGGTCATAAAACCGAAAAAGGATGGACCTTTGAGGCATGTATCCCCTGGAGTGTTATCATAAACGATATCAAAAAGGCTTCTTGGAATGAAATATCCCTCAATAAGAACGAAATACTTAAGAGCGGTGCGCTGATAAAAGCAGCTGCTTCGTATCATGACCGATTTTATGATACCGTGGTTGACCAAGTAGCTACTTGGGGGCATTTTGTTACCGTGCCGACTACAATGGCTGACGGAACTGCCGGTTATATGGGTCGGGGAGACATTGTTATGTCCTGCGGCCTTACCTTGTATATGGGTGATCGTACTATGTCTACAGGCTTCAGCGATGTCAAGCCCTCTGCGTGGTACTACGCCGCCGTAACCTCTGTTGTTAAAAACGGTTATATGAACGGTATGTCTGATACCGTATTTTCCCCTCACACCAATATAACCAGAGAACAGTTTGTACAGATTCTTGCCAATATCGCAGGTGCAAACACAGAAGAATATAAATACGTTAATAGCGGATTTAAAGACGTTCCTACAGGACGCTGGTATTCGGGTGCCGTGGCATGGGCGGTTGAAAGAGGTTATGTCAGCGGTATGTCTGCCACGACCTTCGGCACGGGACACTCTATCCAGCGTGCGGCTCTTGCACGTATGCTCTATAACTATGCAGCCAAGAACGGCATAGATATAGAGGGCAGAGGCAATCTGTCCGTGTTTGCCGATGCAAGAGAATTTGATAAGGAAGCGAACTACTGGATGGTAGAGCCTATGCTTTGGGCGGTAGATGCCGGTATCATTTCGGGTATGAATATGAACGGTAAGCTCTGTGCTAACCCCAAGGGAACCGCAACCAGAGCTCAGGCAGCCGTAATGCTTATGAAGTTTGATGATTTGATGAAATAAATAATATAACATAGCAAAAAGCAGTTCGGTGAACTGCTTTTTGTGTTTAAAGAGTTATGAGTTGACGGAAAAAGAACAGCTCAATCCGAGCTGTTCTTTTTCCATCCTGAGATATCCTGCTTCTGCAACGCACCGAATATACGGTGTCTTACACCCTTGAACTGGCGGTCAAGGTCATCTATAAGCTGCTTCATATTCTCCCTTTCGGTTGCCTTGTCCTCGGGACAGAGACTGGGAGATACGGGAAGATCGTTATGACGTACAAAGTATTTTATATCCTTTTCAGGACAGTAGGAGAGAGGCCTTATGACCGTAATATCCGTCCTTGAAAGATATGTAACCGGCGAAAATGACGCTATACGTCCCTCGTGGATAAGATTGAGCATAAAGGTATCCACCACGTCGTCAAAATGGTGTCCCAGAGCCACCTTGTTACAGCCCAGATCGCGGGCAGCTTCGTTTAAGATGCCGCGTCGCATCTTGGCACAGAGGGAACAGGGGTTTGATTCCTTTCTTATATCAAATATGACCTCTGCAAGATTGGTCTTTTTGATTACGTATTCGATTCCCGCCTCACGGCAGAACTCCTCTGCCTTACTGTAATCCGCACCCTCAAAGCCCATATCCACGGTAATTGCCATAATATCAAACTTTTTGGGATAGAAAATCTTTAAATCTCTTAAAGTACACAGCAGAGCCGCCGAATCCTTACCGCCCGAGAGTCCAACGGCTATCTTGTCGCCGTCCTCTATCATATTATAATCATCAACACAGCGTCGGGCATAGCTGAGTAATCTTCTTATCTTTACAAATTCCATATCACCATTTTACCACAAGCCGAATAAAATGTAAATACGGAGGTAATAATATGGCGATAAAAATTTTTATTGATCAGGGACATAACCCGCGTAACCCCAATGCAGGGGCAGAGGGACAGGGGTTACGTGAGCAGGATCTTACATATGAGATAGGCAGACGTTTGGCACTTCTGCTGGATGCAGACCCGAACTACGAGGTAATGCTCTCCCGACCCAGTCCCGAAACACAGCTCGGAACCACCAATGCCGAGAGCCTCAGAGCAAGGGTTGATATGGCAAATGACTGGGGAGCGGATTATTTCATCAGTCTGCACGCAAACGCCTCTTCAATAACTACGGCAAGCGGAAGCGAAGGGTACGTTTACAGCCTCGGGGGAGCTGCGGAGCAGTTTGCGCGGGATATACTTATCGGACTTACGGGAACTACAGGCTTACCCGACAGAGGTGTTTTTGCAAGACCCTCGCTTTACGTACTTCGCCGTACCCGTATGCCTGCCACTCTTATAGAATTAGGATTTATAACCAATCCGGGTGACGCGGCGCTAATGAGCCAAAACCCTCAGCTCTTTGCGCAGGGACTTTACAACGGAATCAACAGATATTTCGGTCTTGCATAAGACCGAAATTTGTGTTATACTCTAAATATCAAAATATTCGGAGTATCATTATGAATATCAACGAAATGAGCCCCTCGGCTCTTGCATACTTAGGAGACAGTGTTCTTGAACTTATTACAAGGACGGTATTGGTCAAAAAAGGAATGGCAAACGCAGGGGAGATGAATAAGATCGCTCTGCAATATGTCAAGGCATCCTCACAAAGCGAGGCCTTTGACCGTATGGAGCCTCATCTTACCGAGGATGAGCTTGCCTGGTTCAAGCGCGGCAGAAACAACCACACTATGTCCAAGCCAAAGAACGCGACCGCAGCCGACTACCGTAAGGCAACAGGGCTTGAGGTAATGTTTGCATATCTCTACCTCACCGAGCGCAACGAAAGAATGCAGGAACTTTTCAATATCGGTTTCGAATAAACCGATATTGAAAATGCAAAAATATTTACGGTGTTATTATGTTAATTATCAAAAACGATTGTACCGATCCATATTTCAATCTCGCCGCAGAGCAGTATCTTATAGATAACTGCGACGAGGACGTTTTTATGCTCTGGCGTAACGAAAAGACGGTAGTTATAGGCAACAACCAGAACGCCTATGCCGAGGTTGACCGCGAGTATGCGGACAGTCACGGCATTACCGTTTCCCGCCGTCTTACCGGGGGTGGAGCGGTATTCCACGATCTGGGCAACGTGAATTTTTCTGTTATTATTCCCGCAGAGGGAAAGGGTATAGACTTTAAAAAGTATACCGATCCTATTATAGAGAGTCTTAAAGAGCTGTCTCTGAACGCAGAGCTTTCGGGCAGAAACGATATACTTGTTGACGGCAAAAAGGTTTCGGGCAACGCCCAGTGCGTTCGTCACGGTAAGGTACTGCACCACGGAACCCTTCTTTATTCGGCTAATTTGAGCGACGTTGCGGGAGCACTTAAGGTAGATCCGGAAAAACTTAAGAGCAAGGGTATCAAGAGCGTGCGCAGTCGTGTTGCCAACATAAAAGATCTTTTGGATACGGATATGGACGTTGAAGGATTTATGGCACATATCGAGTCAGGTTTTGAGGGTGAAAGACGTTATTTTACCGCCGCCGAAACTCAGCTTATAACCAAGCTCCGTGACGAAAAGTTCGCCACCTGGGACTGGATATGGGGCAGAAGTAAGGAATATACCCTTACGGTAAAGGAACGCTTTGACTACGGAAGCATCGAGGCAAACGTAAACACCGATCACGGAATAATAAAGGAAGTAAAGCTTACAGGTGACTTTTTCGGTGTGGGTGATATAAACGAGCTTACCGACAGCCTTGTTGGTATACGTTACGATTACAATGACGTGCTTGCTTATCTGTCAAAATATGATATACAGAGATATATTTTCGGTGCAAGTGCCAAAGATATTTCAAAATTATTATTCAAAAACTCTTTACTTTAAGACTTTAATGTGCTAAAATGTTAAACAGTAATATTTTAGCGAGGTAGATATGATAGACAGAATCAGAGACGAAAACATAGATTTTCTTTTTGAGTGTATTCTTAAACTTGAGAGCGCAGAGGAGTGTTATGCATTTTTCGGCGATCTTTGTACCGTGGCGGAGCTTAAGGAGATGAGTAAGCGTATGAAGGCGGCAAGAATGCTCAAGGAGAACGCCGTATATTCCACTATCGTCAAGGATACGGGACTTTCCAGCGCTACCATCAGCCGCGTCAACCGCTCCCTCAAATACGGCAACGACGGCTATGATATCGTTTTTAACAGATTGGAAGATAAGGATGAATGAGCAGTATTCGGTGATATCAAGGTATTATGAGCTTCTTAATTCAGAGGTGGATTATGAAGCTTTTGCCGACTTTTTGGCAAAGATAATAAAAGAAAAGGGAATAGCCTACCCCGAGCTTGCCCTTGATCTTGCCTGCGGAACGGGAAAGCTGACCAGACTGCTTGCCGATAGAGGCTTTGATATGACGGGTATAGATCTTTCTACGGATATGCTTATGGTGGCAAGACAGGAGGAATTGAAGGATCCCAAGGGTATACTCTATCTTTGCCAGGATATGAGGGAGTTTGAACTCTACGGAACCGTTGATGCCTGCGTATGCTGTCTTGACAGTATCAATTATCTTTTAAAGACCGCCGACGTAGAGAAATGCTTTTCACTCGTGCATAACTATCTCGTTCCTGAAGGAGTGTTTATTTTTGACGTAAACACACCTCACCGTTTTGAGGAGGGTTATGCCCGACACGACTACGTTCTTGAGGAGGAGGGAGTGCTTCTCGCTTGGCAGAATTTCTATAATCCGAAAAACAAAACCTGCGATTTTGTTCTGAGCCTTTTCAGCGAGAATGAGGACGGCTCGTATGAGCGTTATGACGAGGAGCAGAGAGAAAAATGCTATTCTATGAGCACCTTGAAAAAATTGCTTGCAAAGACCGGATTTGAAGTACTTGATATCTATGGCGGATATGATTTCTCGGTAATATATGACAACTCGGACAAGTGGTTTTTTGTCTGCAAATGTATAAAATAACAATAATAAAAAAAGATTGAAAAAAACGAAAAAAAGGGTTGACAAATAGATATCAACCTGTTATAATAATATCCGTCGCTGATACAAAGGTATCAAACGGCAAGGAAAATGTGGGAGCATAGCTCAGCTGGGAGAGCATCTGCCTTACAAGCAGAGGGTCATAGGTTCGAGCCCTATTGTTCCCACCACAATTTCCCTTAGCTTCGGCTGAGGGGTGAGGGATGGAATACCGTCCTTCGCTATGGCCTGGTAGCTCAGTTGGTTAGAGCGCTAGCCTGTCACGCTAGAGGTCGAGGGTTCGAGCCCCTTCCGGGTCGCCATAATTTTTTCGTCGGTTTCGTACCGACAATATGCCTCTGT
>JAFQDF010000038.1 GCA_017416185.1 Clostridia bacterium | reverse complement strand
TTACCGTTGTACCAAGCAAATACTATTCACTTAAACTTAAAACCAAGTGAATAGTGAATAGAGAATAGATAATAGTGAATAGTGAAGGTAGAAAAAGCATCCCGAAGGATGCTTTTTCATCAAGTTTAATTATTCTACAGTGATAACGTAGTAGTTATAGGACTCGTCATTATACTGCACACAGAACCAGGGTCACGACCCTGGACCCATTAATCGGGGATTGTTCAGTTTTTACCGCTTCCAATCCCACGATGGGTTGTTTTACTCAACAGTAATTACGTAGTAGTTGTAGGACTCATCATTGTACTGAACACAGAATGTATATGTGCCTGCCTTGAGGTCCTTTACTGTGATAACACCGTCTACAGCTGCGTCAGCCTTGAGAGCCTTGGAGCCTGTAGCTGCCTTGATCTGAGAAGAGGTAGTCCACTCGCCGGGAGCATATCTGATAACATAGAGGTCATCGATATCGCTGATGGTTACTACATTGTTGGACTGTACAAAGGTGGGAACCTTCTGCTCTACCTCATAGGTGTAGATGTCGGTATAACCGTCATTGTACTGAACTGCAACGGTAACAGTACCGCTCTTTCTGTACTGGATCATGTAATTGTCAGCACCCTTGATGTCGTTCTTTGCGGTGAACGCTCTTGCGCCTTCTGCCTTCTTGATCTGGGATACTGTGGTGTATGAACCGTAAGCTGTACGGATAACCTTAACATTGTCGAGGTTGCTTACTGTAAGCTGGAGACCGTCAGCAGCATAACCGGGCTCGGTTACGTTGATCTGCTGATACAGGAAGGTCTGTGTGCCGTCGTTGTATCTAACGAGTACGGTGTAGTAGCCGCCTTCTTTAAGTGTGTATGTATATTCGCTTGCACCGTTAAGCTTGGTGGGTGTAAGACGAACTGCCGCGTTAGCCTTAACGTCTGCATAGGTAGCGTAGCTGCCGAGAGCTATGAACACGTCCTTTACGTCTGCCATACCGGAGATGGTAAGGTTAGGTCCGTCTGAACTTACTGCAAGACCGCTTGTCTCACCGCCGAGAGCAGGAATAACCTCTTCCTCAACTGCACCGCAGCCACGGCGGCAGCTTCTCTGCTTAAGACCTGCTTCGGTCTCGGTAGCTTCCTTTACTGTCTCCCAATCCTTCCATACGTGACCCAAAGCCGCAATTGCTTCGGTCTTCGTCTCGCCGCACGCCATACAGGTGTAGGTCTTAACTCCTGCCTCAGTACAGGTGGGAGTTGTGGTGGTAGTACCGTCGTTAAACGCGTGATCGCGCTTTGCGATAGACTCGGTATACGTATTACCGCAGTTTACACAGGAGTACGTCATCTCGCCTTCTGCCTTACAGGTAGGAGCAACGGTCTGTGTGCCAACGTAATCGTGTGCAAGCTTTGCTATCTTTTCTGTATAACTGTCACCGCAGCGGCAGGTGTAGGTCATAATACCTTCAGCCGTACAGGTTGCAGCCTTCGTTACCTTGGAGGTATAAACGTGGGTATGCTCGCCCTCGTCCTCCCATACTGCTACGAACGTAACGTCGGAGTCGAAGTTGAACGTATCGGAGGTGTCAAGCATATAATCGCCGTAGTACCAACCGACAAGAGACGTGCCTTCAAGAGTTGCCTGGGGATCCTCGCCTACTACCTCAGCATAGGTCTGACCCTTTTGAATGATAAAGGAAGTAGAGCCTATCTTTGAGCCTTCGCCTGCATCAAAGCTTACCTTGTAGCCCAGAGGCTCAAGTTCACGGTAGATCTCTTCTCCGCAGAAGAGACAAGCGGCAGAGAGCTTACCTGCCTTTGTAGCTGTAGGCTCGGTATGCATTTCCCAGTCGGTCGCATAATGTCCTTCGTTGTAGACCATCTGGTCGTTCATAACCTTACCGCAGGTGCCGCAGTATGCGATAGCGTGGCCTGCTGTAGTACAGCTGAGCTGTGTTGTCTCATATCTGCCAACGTGACAAGCGTGGGTTACCTGACCGATGTTTGCTCTGATGTAGGGGAATATACCTGCACCGTCACAGGTTACGTAGTCGAATACCATACATCCGCGAACGCCTTCACGGGCGATGATCTCAAACTTGTAGGAAAGGGATTCGGGGTCCTCGTAGGAGAGGAATCCGCCGCCGGAGGGATTGTACAGATAAGGAGCCTTGGAAACGTCGTCCCAGTATCTTGTGTAACCGTTCTTGTTGATGTATGCAGCAACAAGCAGATCGTAATGGAGGTTACTTGCCTGAAGATCCGCAGCCTGGAAGAGACCGTGATTTATGTTAGCGGCACCGAACCACTCTCTGGAGTAGAGACCCATACCGGAAACGATCTTGTCTGCAGGAATACCAAGAGACTTGTAGAGAAGAATGTCGCCCTGAACAGAGCCGCCTGTAGGAACGTGTCCGTAGGGGTCCTGGTTATCGTAGGGAGGAGTATGGTGATGTGTATAGGGAACTGCTGTACCGCAGTACAGGTCATAGTTCATTATGTTGAAGTAGTCAAGGTACTGTGAACAAGCAACCAGGTCATACTTCTCACAAGCCCAGCTTGCAGCGGGAGTTGCGATGGAAAGGATATATTCCTTACCTCTCTGAGCCTCAAGTACGTTCAATCTTGCCTTGACCTCACCGAGGAAGAGTGCAAAATCATCCTTAAGTGTAAGGTCGGAGGGGAACTCAAAGTCGATATCAAGACCGTCGAAGTTGTGGGCGGTGATTGCACCTACCATATGGTTTGCAAACTCTGCACGGTTTGCGGGAGTTGCGATCCAGTTTTCAAAGTCCTTGATATTTCTGTTGAAGATGGTAAGAACTATCTTGATGTTGGGGTTCTGAGCCTTTGCTCTCTGCCACATATTGGATGCCTGAGCAAAATAAGGCTTATCAAAGGGATAGTTACCGGGGCCCTTGTCGATAGCCGGACCAAGGTAGTTAAGAACGTCGATGTATCTGATATCACCGTCGGTGTACATAACGTCCTTATTGATGTATGCGATAACCTGCTGCTGTACCATTGCGGTAGAAGCCTCGGTTTCGGAAAGTCCGCAGGAGGTACAAGCTCTGACTACCTCTGTGCCGTTGCCTGTCTGCTTCCATGCAGAGTAGTTATGACCGGTCTTTTCGTACTCGATATTGGAGTACCATTCACAAGCCTCGCAGACCTGAGTGAAATAACCTGTTTCCGTACAGTTAGAAACCTTCTTGAACGCCTGGAGAACGTGGTCGGAGTGAAGCTCCCACTTGGGAGAATAAGAAACGTTGGTGGTGTAGGAATAGTATTCCTCATCAAATACAAGCTCAGCGCCCGTAACGTCGTTGAACCAGCCGCGGAAGGTGTAACCGGGACGGGTAGGAACGGGCATTTCAGCGATAATGTCAGCGATCTTATCGCCGTATGCTATTGTAAAGCTCTGCTGAGCCTCTTCAAGATAACCCTCCATTGCGTTGAAGGCTATGGTGTATTCCTTTGCGGAATCAACGGGAGCGCTCCACTGTGCGTAAAGAACAAGTGCATCACTTGAAGCATAGTCGGTAATAACGTCACCTGCCGCATAAGAGGTACCTGTACCGTCAGGCTTGGTGTTCCAGCCTAAGAATCTGCCGCTATCCTTAACGAAAGCGTTGTTACGTACGGTATAGTCAGCAAAATCATAAAGGGTAGGACCTTCCCAGGTCATATACTCGGTAATATCGTTACCTACACCGCCGTTAGCCTTGTAGATAACTGCAGGCTCCCATACGGCTGTGAACTTCATACCGCTCTCGCCGTAGGAGGTAGTCGCGCATTCAAAGTCTGCCCACTGGTAGGTGTAGTCGTTAAATATCGGGATCTCAAGCCAGGTGTTTCTGGACTCAAATCTTACGATATTACCGCTGTCTGCAAATACACGGCCGTAAAGCTCGTTGCCGTCCTCGTCGGTAAGCTGACGTGCGCCTGCCTTGTAAGGAGCGTTCTCACCGTTGGGAATATAGAAGTTTGCAAAGCTCGTGGTATCGTGCTTTTCGTTACTGTAGTTTACTACGAACTCTTCCTGAATATCATTCTTGCTTACGGGGAAGGTACCGCCGTTGGCATCATAGATAACGGGGTTACCCCAGATACAGTAAAGAGTCGTGGGAGCGTTTGCGGTATATCTCTCGTGATAGGAGGTACCGTTGCCGCGTCCGATAGGAAGCTCGTTGGTGTTCCACTCTACGAATACCATAAGGTTAGCGATATCTCCCGCAACACCGGGATTCATGCCGTAGTTAGCCTGGATATCAGACTTGTGGTGGAAGAGCTCAAGGTCCACTGCGGGGAACTTATAGAGCTTCTGCGTGTTGCCCCAACCCTGATGACCGGGATGAAGGGTCACTTCATACGCCCAGGAAGCATAGAGGGTTGCAGAGCTGTTAACAAGGATAGGATTCTGAACACCTACGGGATAGGTGATATTACCCTTGTCGGCATCAGCTTTGTTGAACGCCCATCCGCGGAACACCATACCCGGCTTAGAGGGCTGATGGTCTGTTAAATAAATTAATGTGCCGCAATTAACGGTGATATCCGCAGGGGGATTTACACCGCCGTTTACGTCAAAGCTGATGGTGGCAGTATCTGCTGCACTTACGGGGATCGCAAAATTAAAGCAACCCAGCAGCATAATTACTGTCAATAACAATGTTGTGATGCGTTTGGTTTTAGACATAACGACTCCTTTTCTTGCACTATGTGCGTATTTTGAATATATTTTACTACAATTTTACCAAAATGTAAAGTCCTATGATACAAATTATGTACAATTTGTTTAGAATGTACAACATTATATTCATAATTTGTGCATTTCATCAAACTGCTTGAAATATCACGGAAACTATGGTATCATACCATAGTAAGGAAGTGATGATATTGAAGCACGTATATATGTACTCGGACGGAGCCTGCAAGGGAAATCCCGGTCCGGGCGGATGGGGTACGATAATAGTATATAATAATGTAGAAAAAGAGCTTTCGGGCGGCGAGGCGCATACCACCAATAACCGTATGGAGCTTTCAGGCGCGATAGCCGGACTTAAGGCTTTAAAAGAGCACTGCGAGGTGACCCTTACAAGCGATTCAAAATACCTCGTTGACGGTATAACCAAGGGCTGGGCTGCAGGCTGGCGAAAAAACGGCTGGCGCAAGGCGGACAAAAAGCCTGCGCTTAATCCCGATCTTTGGGGAGAGCTGCTTGATCTCCTTGAGATACACAGGGTCGAGCTTGTATGGGTCAAAGGACACGCAGGTCATCCTTACAATGAGCGTTGCGATGCTTTGGCGGTCGCACAGAGCGAGCAGTATTCAAAAAGTTAACAAATACTTTTTCAAATATGTTGAAAAAATAATATAATTGGTGTACAATACTCTATTGGAATATTATATTAAATTAAGAGGAAAATAGATGAACAAAAAGATCTATGCGGACAATGCTGCCACAACTCCGGTTTTACCCGAGGTAGTGGATGCAATGTTACCGTATTTTACAGACAACTGGGGCAACCCCTCAAGCCTTTATTCTGTGGGTAACAGAGCAAAGACTGCACTTGAGGATGCCAGAGGACGTATAGCAGCACAGCTTGGCTGTGAGGCAAACGAAATATACTTCACCTCCTGCGGAACCGAGGCAGACAACTGGGCCATAAAGGGAACTGCTCACGCAAAACAGGCTAAGGGAAAGCATATAGTTTGCTCGGCATACGAGCATCACGCCGTGACCCATACAATGAAGTCCTTGAAGAAGGACGGCTTTGAGATAACCTACGTCAAGCCCACCCCCGAGGGTATTATAACCCCCGATGCAATAAAAGAAGCCATCCGTGAGGACACCATCCTTGTTTGTGTTATGTATGCAAACAACGAGATAGGCACTATCAATCCCATAAAGCAAATTGCCGAGATCACCCGTGAGAGAAAGATCACGTTCTTCTCAGACGGTGTTCAGGCTGTCGGTCATATTCCCGTAAACGTAAAGGAGCTGGGAGTTGATATGCTCTCTCTTTCCGGACATAAGTTTAACGCACCAAAGGGTGTAGGCGCGCTCTATATCAGAAGAGGTCTTCGTGTTGACACCTTTATGGATGGCGGCGGACAGGAGAGAAACAAGCGCGGCGGTACCGAAAACCTTCCTTATATTATTGGTATGGCAAAAGCACTTGAGCTGGCAGCAGAGCGGTTTACTGAAAACGATAAGCTTACTGCACTTCGTAACAGACTTGCCGAGGGGCTTTCAAAGATCCCTTACTCCAGAGTAAACGGAAGTCTTGAGCATAGACTTCCCGGAAATATAAACGTAGCTTTTGAATTTGTTGAGGGAGAGAGCCTGCTTTTGCTGCTTGATGCCAACGGCATCTGTGCTTCTACGGGTTCAGCCTGTTCCTCCACATCTCTTGAGCCCTCACACGTGCTTCTTTCTATCGGAGTACCGGTAGAGGTAGCCCACGGCTCTCTGAGATTTTCACTTTCCCACGATAATACCGACGAGGACGTTGACTACATCCTTGAGACTGTTCCCAAGGTTGTGGAGCGACTCCGTATGATGAGCCCGCTTTATGATGCGGCAGAAAGGAAATAATATGTACAGCGAAAAGGTAATGGATCATTTCTCCAACCCCAGAAATGTGGGTGAATTAGAGAATGCAGATGCTATAGGCGAGGTAGGTAACGCTACCTGCGGCGATATAATGAGAATTTATCTCAAGATAGACAACAATATAATCACAGACGTATCCTTCAAGACCTTCGGATGCGGTGCTGCTATCGCCACATCCTCTATGGCAACCGAGCTTATCAAGGGTAAGAGCATTGAAGAGGCTCTCGAGCTTACCAACAAGGCGGTGGTTGAGGCTCTTGACGGACTTCCCCCTCAGAAGATACACTGCAGCGTTCTTGCAGAGGAGGCTGTAAAGAAGGCAATTGCCAACTACTATGACAAGATGGGTATCGAGCACGATATAATGAAGGGCTGCGACGGCTGTTGTGACCACTGTCATCACCATCATAACGAGGACTAATTATGCGTATACTGCTTGGGATGAGCGGAGGCGTTGACAGCACTTATGCCGGCGCCCTGCTGTCACAGGAGGGTTACGAGGTAGAAGCAGCGGTGCTGGTAATGTCGGAGCATACCGACACCGGCGCCGCTTTTCGCTCCTGTGAGGAATTAGGGATAAAGCTTCATGTAATTGATGCAAGAGATGCTTTTGAAAAATACGTAGTTGATGACTTTGTGACCCAGTATTCAAGGGGGAGGACCCCCAACCCCTGTGTTATGTGCAACAGATATGTCAAGATCAAGCTTCTGTGCGACTATGCAAGAGCTAACGGATTTGAAAAAGTTGCCACAGGACATTACTGTAATATATATATGGAAGAAAACCGTTACTGCGTTACGATGGCAAAGGATATACGTAAGGATCAGAGCTATATGCTGTGGCAGCTTACTCAGGATGAACTGTCAATGCTGTATACCCCATTGTCCGTAAAAACAAAAGATGACGCGTATACTTTAGCAAGGGAAAAGGGATATTCCTCTGCAGCTTCAAAGGAGAGTCAGGAGATATGCTTCATACCCGACAATGACTATGCTTCCTTTATAGAAAACCGTATAGGGAAATTCCCCGAGGGAGATTTTGTTGATTCTGACGGTAAGGTTGTTGGCAGGCATAAGGGACTGATACATTATACCATCGGTCAGCGTAAGGGTCTCGGACTTGCAATGAAGGTGCCTGTATTCGTAACAGAAATAGATCCTCTGGCAAATACGGTAAGGGTAGAGCCTGCGGGCAAGGAATACAGAAGCAGCTTTAAGGCGGATACACTCAATTTCCAGCTTGAGACTGAGCCGACTGAGGGAGAAATAAGAGAAAAAGAGTATCTCGTCAAGATAAGATATGCGGCAAAGCCGGCAAGAGCAAATGTCAAATATAGTAATAAAATGGCAGAGGTTACCTTCGCAGAACCCCAGCGTGCGGTGACGCCGGGGCAGAGTGCTGTGTTTTATGACGGAGAGCGTGTAGCATTCGGCGGATTTATATGTTAATTATCAACAAAACGACAAAAAAGCGAAAAAAGTGCTTGACATTTAACTATCAACACGCTATAATATAAAAGCTGCGCCAAACAAGGCAAGGCAAACAACGAATAAAAAACCTCGAAAAAACTTAAAAAAGTTTTGAAAAAGGGGTTGACAAAAAGAATTCGTTGTAGTATAATAGTCAAGCTGTCCAGTAGGGCAGAGCGATCCTTGAAAATTGAACAACAAAGATGAGTACAAGCACGAAGGTATAAAATACTGTAGTGTGTAGGAAAATCTCGTCAAGCAAAATCCTTTAAGGAACATTAAATAAAAGAGCAAACAAACTTATAAATTTTTTTAGAGAGTTTGATCCTGGCTCAGGATGAAC
>JAFQDF010000037.1 GCA_017416185.1 Clostridia bacterium | reverse complement strand
GTGCTGCTCAGATGGACGGCGCTATCCTCGTTGTTGCAGGTACTGACGGTCCTCTCCAGCAGACCCGTGAGCACGTGCTCCTCGCTCGTCAGGTTGACGTTCCCGCACTCGTAGTATTCATGAACAAGACCGACCTTGTTGATGACGAAGAGCTCCTCGAGCTCGTTGAGATGGAGATCAGAGATCTTCTTTCTCAGTACGACTTCCCCGGCGATGATCTTCCTATCGTTCGTGGTTCCGCTCGTGAGGCACTTCTCAGCGAGTCCACCGACATCAACGATCCTGTATACGCTCCTATCGTTGAGCTTATGAACCAGGTTGACTCTTACATTCCTACTCCCGAGAGAAAGGCTGACCTTGACTTCCTTCTCCCTGTTGAGGACGTATTCTCCATTTCCGGTCGTGGTACCGTTGCTACCGGTAGAGTAGAGCGTGGTACCATCAAGGTAGGCGACGTTGTTGAAATCGTTGGTCTTACCGAAGAGAAGCAGACAACAACCGTTACCGGTGTTGAGATGTTCCACAAGATGATGGATCAGGCTGAGGCTGGTGACAACGTAGGTCTCCTCCTCCGTGGTATCGACAAGAAGGGTATCGAGCGTGGTCAGGTTCTCTGTAAGCCCGGTTCCGTTCATCCTCACACCAAGTTCGTTGGTCAGGTTTACGTTCTTACCGAAAAGGAAGGCGGCCGTAAGAAGCCCTTCTTCTCCGGCTACAGACCTCAGTTCTACTTCAGAACAACCGACGTTACCGGTATCATCACTCTTCCCGAAGGCACCGAGATGTGCCGTCCCGGCGATAACGTTGACATGGGCGTTGAGCTTATCACACCTATCGCTATTGAGAAGGGTCTCCGTTTCGCTATCCGTGAGGGTGGTAGAACAGTTGGTTCCGGCGTTGTTATCGAGATCAACGACTAATTTCAATTAAATTGCATTCCAAGGAAAGTCTTAGGACTTTCCTTGTTTGCATATGATTGTAGTATGAAGAAAAAAACAATTAGTATTATATTGTGGGTACTTGTATTGTGTTGGATGGGTGTAATATTTTTTATGTCTGCCCAGTCCGGTACTGCGTCACACAAAATGAGCAGTGATGTTCTTGAGAAGATACATGAAATATCCCAGGATGAAGCTAAAAGAACGGATGAGGTACATACCAAAAATTTTATAGACTATTATCAATATAACATCCGCCAAACTGCACATTTTTCGATGTTTGCCGTGTTGGGAATCCTTGTGACTGCGGCAAGCCTGTATAGCTTTAATAAGATAAAAATAAGAATTATACTACCCTTGTCGCTGACGGTATTGTGTTCGTTTGCCGATGAACTTTTTCAAATATATATTCCCGGCAGAGCATTTCAGTGGGATGACCTGGGCACCGATATTGTTGGTTCTGTTTTAGGATGCGCTCTTGTTTATTTGACTTATACGGTAGTAAACAGATTAAAAAGAAAATGAAAAAAATAATTATTTGCATTATATTATGGGCGCTTGTCATAGGTTGGATGGGCTTCATATTTTCTATGTCAGCCGAGCCGGCAGCAGAGTCTACCGAAACCAGCGGAAATACGTTAAGAGCCATATTTAATATTATATATCCCGGCTTTAAGAATTTTGATGAAGCAAAACAACAGCATATAATCGAACAAAACCAGTATTTTATAAGAAAAACAGCACATTTTTCGGTATACACCCTTTTAGGAATACTTATCAGCCTTGCAATGGCACAGCATATAAAAAAATTTTCACTTATCTCCTACGGCATAGGTACACTCTATGCAATAAGTGACGAGATACACCAGCTTTATGTCCCCGGACGCAGCGGACAGATATCCGACGTTATTCTCGATTCGGCAGGAGTGGCTTTAGGTTGTATTATTATTTTCATATTATATAAGCTTATAATAAAGAAGCGAGCAAATTCAATCTGAAGATTGAATTTACTCGCTTTACTATTTTATATATATAGGAAATTACATTGTGGCGTGTGATTTGTATTACTGAACAAACTAGCGCAGTATGTGTGGGGCAACTTGCCCCTTTTTTATCGTTTCAATATTTTAGAAAGATACTGTCCCGTATAGGATTTCTTGCATTTTGCAACCTCCTCGGGTGTACCTGTTGCAACAACGGTACCGCCCTTGTCACCGCCCTCGGGGCCGAGGTCGATTATATAGTCAGCGGTCTTTATCATATCAAGGTTATGCTCGATAACGACAACTGTATTTCCGGTGTCAACCAATCTTTGAAGCACCTCAATAAGCTTCTTTACGTCTGCTGCGTGCAATCCGGTCGTAGGCTCGTCAAGAATGTATATTGTCTTACCTGTAGAGCGTTTCGACAATTCTGTTGCAAGCTTTACACGCTGAGCCTCACCACCCGAAAGCTGTGTGGAGGACTGTCCCAGCTTGATATAACCAAGTCCCACGTCATAGAGAGTCTGGAGCTTACGCTTGATCTTAGGCAGAGACGAGAAAAACTCAAGGGCCTCCTCAACACTCATATCAAGTACGTCGTAGATGTTCTTGCCCTTATATTTTACTTCAAGAGTATCGCGGTTATATCTCTGACCCTTACATACGTCACAGGTAACGTATACGTCGGGCAGGAAGTGCATTTCTATCTTCTTAACGCCGTCGCCCTCGCAGGCTTCACAGCGTCCCCCTTTTAGATTGAACGAGAAACGGTTTGCCTTGTAGCCTCTCTGCTTTGCATCGGGTGTAGAGGCAAAAAGCTCACGGAGGTCTGTAAATACACCTGTATATGTGGCAGGATTTGAACGGGGAGTTCTGCCGATGGGAGCCTGATCTATATCGATTACCTTGTCAAGATGCTCGGTACCCTCGATGCGGTCGTGCTTTCCGGGAAAGGAGATAGCACGGTTAAGGGTATGGGAAAGTGAGCGCTTGAGTATAGCATTTATAAGTGAGGACTTGCCCGAGCCTGAAACACCGGTTACACATACGAACTCACCTAAGGGGATCTCAACGTCAACGTTCTTAAGATTGTTTTCTTTTGCACCTATTATCTTAATGGTTTTTCCGTTACCCGATCTGCGGGTTTTGGGAATCTCTATTTTTTCTTTGCCCGACAGGAATCTGCCCGTTATAGAGTTTTCATCTGCCATTATCTCGGCAGGTGTACCTTGGGAAACGATATGACCGCCGTGGATACCCGCACCTGGACCGATATCAACGATATAGTCGGATTCCAGCATAGTCTCCTCATCGTGTTCAACCACTATAAGGCTGTTACCCACGTCACGGAGCTTTTTGAGTGTATCTATGAGTTTACCGTTATCACGCTGATGAAGTCCGATGCTTGGCTCGTCAAGTATATAAAGAACACCCATAAGAGAGGAGCCTATCTGGGTGGCAAGCCTTATTCTCTGAGCCTCGCCGCCGGACAGCGTTCCCGCCTTACGGTTAAGGGTAAGGTAATCAAGTCCCACGTTCATCATAAATTCGAGTCTGGACTTAATTTCCTTGATTATCTCCTTGGCTATCTTCATTTCGGTTTCGGTGAACTGAAGTTCATTTACAAAATTTATAGCCTCTGTAACAGACTGAGCACAGAATTCGTGAATGTTTTTGCCGCCGACCGTAACGCTTAATATTTCCTTTGACAGCCTCATTCCCTTACACTTGGGGCAGGGAACCTCGTCGATAAACTCCTGATAATACTCGTTCTGTGACTGTTCAAACCTCTGCTGCATAATGTTGACGATGCCGTCAAACTTGATATTCTTTGCAGGATGTCCTACACCGTCAAAATAGCGAACTACGTCAAAGAGCTCGTCACAGCCGTAGAGCATTACCTCAAGCGCCTTTGGAGAGTAATCACATATTCTCGTATCAAGGTCGAAGCCGTATTTCTTACCTACCTCGATAAGCACGGGGCCCGTCCAGGAGAACTCGTCCATAGTTTTAAAGCCGTTTACCTGTATCGCACCCTCACGCAGTGTAAGCTCCTTGTTAGGGATAATACGCTCGTAGGATATGCGGGACAAAGTACCTATACCCAGACACTCGGGGCAGGCACCTAAGGGATTGTTGAAGGAGAACATACGGGGGGACAGCTCGCCTATACTTATGCCGTGTTCCTCGCAGGCATAGTTCAGAGAGAAGGAAAGCTCTGTTTCTCCCTCATATTCCTCACCTTCACGGGTCACTATGGCAACGCCTACGATACCCTCGGTAAGAGAAAGAGCGTTTTCTAAAGAGTCGGATAATCTTGAACGTATGCTTTCACGCATAACAAGGCGGTCTATAACTATCTCAACGGTATGCTTGATGTTTTTGTCAAGAGATATCTCTTCGCTGAGATCATACATTATACCGTCAACACGTACACGGACATAACCGCTTTTGCGTGCCTTTTCAAAGACCTTTTCGTGCATACCCTTCTTTGCCTTGACAACGGGAGCAAGAACCATAAATCTCGTTCCCTCGGGCAAAGACATTATTTTGTCGATGATCTGATCCACCGTCTGCTGTCTTATCTCACGCCCGCATATGGGACAGTGGGGAATACCTACTCTTGCATATAAAAGACGGAGATAATCATATATCTCAGTAACAGTACCAACGGTTGAACGGGGATTCTTTGAAGTAGTCTTTTGGTCGATGGAAATAGCGGGAGACAGACCCTCTATGGAATCAATATCAGGTTTGTCAAGCTGTCCTAAGAACATTCTGGCATAGGAGGACAGCGACTCAACAAATCTCCTGTGACCCTCAGCATATATGGTATCAAAGGCAAGAGAGGACTTACCCGAGCCGGACAGCCCTGTAAATACCACCAGCTTGTCACGGGGGATAGTAATATCCACGTTTTTTAGGTTGTGTACTCTTGCACCTGTAATGGTTAAATTCTTATTAGACATACGGTAACTCCATAAGGAAAATTTAAAAAATATTTTCTATCATATTATTATACCACAGATAAATGAATAAATAAAGAAAAAATCAGCGATATTATTCGCTGATTTTTATGAGTTGTTGATTTCTTCCTTAATTGCAGTTATGCGGTCACGGATGATCGCAGCCTGTTCAAAGTCAAGGGCAGCCGCAGCCTCACGCATTTCTGCATTAAGCTGCTCGATAAGGGCGGCTTTTTGCTTCGGGGACATCTTTTTCGGAGCTTCCTTTTTGCCTTTTTTGTCCTTGACACCTATCTGTATCAGGTCACGTACCGTCTTTTGTACGCTCTTGGGCTCGATTCCGTTTTCGCGGTTATATGCCTCCTGTATTGAACGTCGGCGGTTGGTCTCGTCTATTGCGGTCTGCATAGCCTTTGTGATCTTTTCCGCATACATTATGACCTTGCCGTTGACGTTACGTGCAGCTCGTCCTATGGTCTGTATAAGGGCGGTCTCACTACGCAGTAATCCTTCCTTGTCTGCATCAAGTATAGCTACAAGGGAAACTTCGGGTATATCCAAGCCTTCTCTTAAGAGGTTAATGCCTACAAGCACGTCGAATACACCCAAACGCAGATCACGGATTATCTCGGTACGCTCCATAGTCTCTACGTTATGGTGAATGTATTTTACCTTTATAAGATTAAGCTCAAGGAACTCGGTCAAGTCCTCCGCCATCTTTTTTGTAAGGGTGGTGACAAGTACACGTTCGCCTCTCTCGGTTCGTTCTCTTATCTCACCTATAAGGTCGTCTATCTGTCCCTCGACTCCTCTTACCTCTACCTCGGGGTCAAGAAGTCCTGTGGGGCGTATTATCTGCTCTACTGTCTGTTTAGTGTGTTCCTTTTCGTAGGGTCCTGGTGTGGCACTTACGTATATGGTCTGGTTTAACTTGTCCTCAAATTCCTCAAAAACAAGGGGTCTGTTATCATATGCCGAGGGAAGGCGGAAGCCGTAATCCACAAGATTCTGCTTTCTTGCTCTGTCACCGCCGCTCATACCCCTTACCTGAGGCAGGGTAACGTGAGATTCATCCACAAACAGCAGAAAATCTTTAGGAAAATAGTCAAGCAGGGTATAGGGAACAGATCCGGGCTTTCTGCCTGAAAGAACACGTGAATAGTTCTCAATTCCCGAGCAGTAGCCTATCTCCCGCATCATCTCAAGGTCATAGAGAGTTCGCTCCTCTATACGCTGTGCCTCTATGAGCTTGTTGTTTGCCTTGAAATATTCAACCCGCTCCTCCATCTCACGTTCTATTTCCTCAAGAGCCTGTTCTCGGCGCTCGTCGGAGACCGCATAGTGGGTGGCGGGGAAGATAGCGGTGTATGAAATATCCTGTATCACCTTTCCCGTGACGATGTTGAACTCGCTTATTCTCGTTATCTCGTCATCAAAGAACTCTACTCTCGTACCCACGTTGTCGGCTGAAGCAGGGAACACCTCCACTACGTCACCACGCACACGGAATTTGTTACGGGTGAAGTTTATGTCGTTTCGGTCATATTTTATTGCTATAAGTCGGCGGATAAACTCGTCGCGGTCCATTATACCGCCCACACGGATGCCGATGAGCATACTGTTATACTCGTTTGGATCACCGAGAGTATATATACAGGATACCGAGGATACCACTATAACATCCCGTCTTTCAAAGAGAGCCGAGGTAGCAGAATGTCTTAATTTATCTATTTCGTCATTGACCGAGGAATCCTTCTCGATATAGGTGTCCTTACCGGGGATATATGCCTCGGGCTGGTAGTAATCGTAGTAGGAAACGAAATATTCCACCGCATTCTCGGGAAAGAATTCCTTGAACTCGGCACATAGCTGAGCCGCAAGGGTCTTATTGTGCGCCAAAACAAGTGTAGGCTTGTTGACGTTGGCAATAATATTAGCCATAGTAAAGGTCTTACCCGAGCCTGTTACACCAAGCAGCACCTGCTTGTCAAGTCCTGCTTCAACTCCTGCCGAGAGCTTGTCTATAGCCTGGGGCTGGTCGCCGGTTGGAGAATATGGAGAAACTAACTTAAACTTTTTATCCTGCATAGCTTTCCTCGTGAAATAGTTTTCTATCGTATTATTATACCATAGCTTTACCGATATTTCAATCTTTATTATGTGAGCTTAAAAGAAATTGCTCAGAATAGCTCTTGACATTGGTGTTTTGTGTATATACTACGTGGAACGGATGAGGCTTGGTCAAGGGGTTAACTGAAAAAGTGCCTATCAAGGGGTCGTTTGCAATAACCGAGTGATATAAAAAGCTTATTCCTATACCGCTTTGTACCAACGCTTTTATAGATACGAAGCTACTGATAGATACCTGTCTTGAAAAGTCACCAAGCTCATATCCTGCCTCAACCAGCCGTTCTTCAAATATCCTTCGGGTACCCGAACCCTCTTCTCGTACGATTATGGTTTCACTTAAAAGCTCATTTATCGTTACGTTTTTACCGCATAAAGGGCTGTTTTTTGCACATATACCCACAAAGGGCTCCATACGCATAAGATAATGGTCGTATTTTGTTTTGCTGAATCTTCCTTCGATAATCGCAAAGTCCAGACGGTTTTCGTCAAGCATCTGTAACAGATTTTTTGTGTTGTCAACTACAAGCGAGAGCTCGTGGTCGGGAGAGATAAGATACTCCTTGATAGCATCTATAAGAACGTAGTCTCCTATGGTTTTGGTTGCCCCTACCCTGAGTTTTAAGCGTTCTCTGTCTGTGATAGCCAACTGCAGCTCCTCAAACTGATATTGCATTGATATGGCATAGCGCTCCAACAGTAAGCATTTTTCGGTCTTGTGCAGGGTATGCCCGTCATATACAAACAGCTTTGTATGTAAAGTACGCTCCAATGACTGTATCTGCTTTGTAACCGCAGGCTGGGACAGATGAAGCTTTTCTGCGGCTATACGGTAGTTCATAGTCTGACACAGGGTCAGAAAGGTTTGTAGCTTTTGATCCATATTGACACCTTCGATAAATAAAAAGAATGAGGTCATTCCATATAATAACTTTATTTTATCATAATTCTATGATAAAATAAATAGGAAAAAGTAAAAAACAAGGAGAAAATTATGAATTCAAAGGTAAAAAGCAATCTTCTTTTTATTCTCGGTATTGCAATATGCTTCGGAGTTGCCGTGGTGTCGGTTCTTTTAGAGAAGCTTATCCCCGGAGGGCTACTGGGTGCATCTATCATAGCGCTGTTTATGGGTACTTTGATCAATAGCTTTTTTCATCCCGCGTGGATAAAACCTTCTCTTAAATTCACTTCAAAAAAGATATTAAAGTTAGCCATTATTCTTTTAGGAGCATCCCTTTCCATAGGTACTATCATGAACGTGGGCAAGATGACATTCTTTGTAATGCTGTTCACCTTTGCTATGTGCTTTGGCGGAGGATATTTTATACGTAAATTATTCGGTCTTAACTGGAAGCTCTCTAACCTTATCTCCGCAGGAACGGGAATATGCGGAGGCTCGGCAGTAGCCGCTCTTGCTCCGGTTATTGAAGCTGACGATAAGGACGTTGCCTTTGCTATGTCCTCTACCTTTATTTTTGATATGATTATGGTGGCAGTGTATCCCATTATGGGCAAGCTCCTCGGTATGGGCGATATGGGGTACGGCATATGGGCAGGCACGTCGGTCAACGATACCGCAAGCGTTGTTGCATCGGGATATGCTTTTTCCGAGGCGGCAGGGGACTTTGCCACTATGGTCAAGCTCACCCGAACCGTTGCCATCATCCCTACCATTCTGGTCTTTGCATATATCAGTATGCGTATCAAGCGTAAGCAGCTTAATACCGAAAACAAGGGAGAAAAGGTTAAGCTCACAAAGATAATCCCTTGGTTTATATGCGGATTTCTGGCACTTGCCATCCTTAACAGCGTGGGATGTATTCCCGTTGCGGCAGCAAGTGTTATCAAGAACACAAGCAAGTTTCTTATGGTCACCGCACTTGCGGCTATAGGCCTGTCTACAAGCATCACCGACTTTAAGAATGCAGGACTTAAGCCTATGTTCTACGGTGTTACCATAGATACACTTGTAACCCTGACGGCACTTGCGGTAGTGTGGTGTATGGGCGTAATGTACTAAAAATAAAAAATCAGTAAGGCGTTAGCCTTACTGATTTTTATATAGCTGATTTACCATATAAGTTACTGCAACTCCCGTATCGACACCAAAAGCAGGGTCTATATCCTCAAGCATGAACTGCTTTAAGGGATGGAACATACGGGCACTTTCCTCAACTACTACCTCGTCCTGACCTTCAAGCTTCATGGTCAGCTTGTCGCAGGTAAAGAGACAGCGGCCCGTCTCACCGCATATCTCTATGGTCAGCGGTCCCGAGGTTACAGATGAACATTCGTTTACCGCTATCAGTCCGTCATCGTATGCCATGACAGCAATCGAGTTGTCCTCCACCATATCCTTGTTCTTTTCAAGGGAGCCCTTGTTTGTTGTAGAAACAGAAAGCATCGCCTTGTATCTTGTGGGCAATCCAAAGAGGTGATATATAACCGACAGCCCATGCACACCGTGGTCTATGACCGAGCCGCCGCCGGCAGTCTCTCTATCGTAGAAGTGCGGGGGCAGTTCGTCTTCGCTTGCCGCAGTATGGGAATAACGGAAACGGACAGAGTTCACTTTTCCAAGCAGACCCTTGTCAAGAATCTCAGCCTTTATGGTCTGGGTGAAGCCGTAGGCGATATTGGGGAAGCATATAGCAAAGAGAAGTCCGCTTTTCTTTACCGCTTCTGCGATCTCCAGCGCATCCTCGTCTGTTATGGCAAGTACCTTTTCGGTAAAGATATGCTTGCCCGCTTCGATGAGCTTAATTATTACCTCCTTATGTCTTGAGGTCTCGGTACATACTATAACACCTTCTACGTCGGAGTCAAGCATTTCTTCAAGGGAAGAATAAGCATACAAATTATGCTTACGGCAGAATTCATCCTGCCATTCACGGTTGTCCTCCCAAACACCGACAACCTCGCCGTAGCGGCTTGCCATGTCAACAAAATGTCCTGCGTGCACGTGCCACACGCCCCATAAAGCTACTTTTTTCATTATAATTCCTCCACAGTCTTTCTTATTGTCAATGCCTTCTTACTATCGAGCTTAACAAGCAACCTGTCCCTGTCGCACAGAGCCGTATTACCGTCAACGGGATACATATCGTAGCATTCGTCACTTGCGTTTTCGATGCTGTCGCCAAATATGGTTTTGTAGGTGCAAAGAGCGTTTGCATAGCTGAACCGCAAGGGTCTTATTGTGCGCCAAAACAAGGGTAGGCTTATTGACGTTGGTATAATATTTGCCATAGTGAAGGTCTTGCCCGAGCCTGTAACACCTAAGAGCGCCTGCTTGTCAAGACCTGTCTCAACTCCGGCAGAGAGCTTGTCTATTGCCTCGGGCTGGTCGCCGATTGGAGAATATGGAGAAACTAACTTAAACTTTTTATCCTGCATAGCTTTCCTCGTGAATAATTTTTCTACCGTATCATTATAACACATTAATTATATAATGTAAACAAAAAATCAGTAAGCTGTACTTTACTTACTGATTTTTTTTGCAGTCCCATACTACCAGCTTTGCCCGCCATGTATCGTTGTAGTATGAGTTATTATAATATTCTCTATCTGCATATTCCCGTACTATCCCTTCACGGGCATAGATGGTCAGATCTGCCTCTCGGTACTCGGGATCAAAGGCATATTCGTCCATGTCTATGTCGGTTGAATAAATATAAACGTTGGCGAGATTTTCGGAACAGTAAAACGCTGATCCGTCGATATACGTTACCGATTCGGGTATATCTATCTCCGTGAGAGCCTGGCAGTCGTAGAAAGTATTGCTTTCTATCCTTGTGATAGAGGAAGAGAGCTTTATATATTCTAATTCTCTGCATGAATAGAAGGCTGAAACACCTATCTCGGTCACGGTATCGGGTACGATTATCGATTTAAGTGCCGACCCCTGAAAGGCAAGATCACCGATAGATATTAAACCCTCCGGTAGAGTAATGCTTTCAAGCTCGCAGTTATGGAAAACGTCGTGTCCTATATAGGTTACCGTATCCGGCAGCTCAAGGGTAACGACCCCTTCCCATGAATCATAATGATAATCACCGTCAAAGTCTATACCCACCACCGTCTTACCGTCTATAGCTTCGGGAATGACGTAATCCCTTATCTTATAATTGCCTTCTTTAAGACCGATAACGGCAACGCCGCCCTCAGCCTCCACCGTTGCCCACGTGTACAGCGGTTTTGTTTCTACATCCTCGGTAATAGGCGGTTCGGTCGTATCTTCTGCGGTATCCTCGGTTGTATCCCTTCCCTCGGGTTCTGCAGTTTCTACGGGTATTATATCCTTTGATTCATCGGTATCCGAGGGCAGTATAGAGCTTTTTGTCGGCGGTTCTTCTCTTGAGGTATTAATGATATAACAACATCCCGTCACTATGACGGCCATAGCGCACAGTATAATGACGGTAAGCACAAGATATTTCGTTGCTTTACGGGGCTTTTCGGGAGTTACGTCAGGCTTGTCCTTCAAGCTGTGCATACAGTAGAGACAAAACTGAGCGTTTTCCTGCAGCTCCTTACCGCATTTTGGACATCTCATAGTGTGTCTTCTCCGTGCTCGTATAGCAGATAGTTGATATCCGCCACGTTAAGCTTTTGACATATACCGTATATGACGATACAGTCAAATTCATTCTTGGCGTACAGAGGTGCATAACCCGAACATTTCAACAGATTCTGCACTTCGTCAAGTGAGAGCTCCATAGCTATGGCGATATTGATTATCTTCTTTCGGTCAGGTACTCTTGTGCCGGAAAAGATCTGATATGCGTATATCTCGTTGAGCTCGGATCTTTTTATTATCTCGGATTTTTTAAGCGAATGCTTTTCAAGCAGCTCCCCGAGATAGTCACATAGCTTTTTCTTAGGGAAATTATCTGCATTTTCGTTATAAAAGCGTTTGAAATCCGAGCAGCTCTGCAGCTCCTCCAGTAGCTTTGACGTGTCTTTTTTCATAAATACTCCTAAATATAAATAAGGCGAGAATATTCTCGCCTTAATTATATTACAATTTTTTACTTCGGTCAACATTTTTTGACAAATTAAGCTGTCAGCATAGGACAAATCAACGCATACGGCTTATAATTAAATAGAACTGTTACAGTTCATCAATTTTGTCGGTTAAGGCCTTGACCATAGTCAAGAAGGTCTTGACCTTGGCTTCGTTTTTTCCGTCAAGCTCCCTTGAAATGGCAGTAAAAATATTCTTGGGGTTCTTCACAGAATCTAAAAGCAACCAATCAACGCTTACGTCAAGCTCTGTGGAGATGCGGAAAAGGGTATCGAGGGAGGGAATACGGCTTCCTCTCTCGATATGACCGATATGTGCCGTGGATAACCCACATATTTCACCTAATTTTTCTTGTGTGATGTTTTTATCCTTTCGGGCTTTACGTATCCTTTGCCCGAGAGCTATATAGTCTATATTCGGCATATTTGTCACCTTTATAATTTTGATATATATATATTTTACTGTAAAATCGTAAAAATATAAATCTACCAAAAGAATTAAATATTGACTATAAGCATTATATATGCTATAATGTAAAAAAATCCCGAAAAAGGGAGAAAAATAAAAGGAGAAGATAAATGAACGATAATGAGGTCGTTGTAAATGACGAGCAGAACAACATTGAAACCACAGAATGTCAAAACAAACAGAAAAACAGCTATGGTGGGGCTTCAATTATACTATGCAGTATTTCCTTTGTTTTAACGGTAGTTCTATTGGTGTTTGGTTTTTTACATTTAGCAATTAATAATAATCAAGGTCAGGCTATAACTGAATTTATATTTGCTATAGTTGGTGCAGTTATAACTGTGTTTATAGTACTGTTATCCTCTGTCGGAACAAAAACTAATAACAAACATATCATTTTGATTATAGGTAATTCAGTTTGTATGGTTATGTTGGCTATGGTTATTATGTTTGGTATAAATGTTGGTTTTAAAAATGCAAATGAGAATAGTGTTACGCCAAACTCCATCCCCTCTATCGAAGAAAACGTTAAGGATACTACAATATCGGAACAGGAGCAGCAGGAGATACAGGAGGCACTGAAAATAGAGGCTGAAAAAGAACAGGCATGGCGTTCTTGTATGGAATTGCAATTGTGGAATTACACTGTAGAACAGCTTATGTATTGGGTATTCGAGGATTACGAGGTGGACATCAGAAATACTTCGGGTGGTGTGTACGAGGTTGAAATCAGCGGTAGATATTATCCTTATTATATGCAAAAACATATCGTTCAAGAGGGTAGTATAATATTTATCGTTGATCTTTATGCCGAGGGTTCGCCTGCCTATATATCCGACAAGGAAAAAGACGTTGCAAAAGCTTTTGAGTTTGCTGCTGTAAATATGACATATTAAAGGAGAATAAAAATGAAAAGAATTTTTGCATTGTTTATTATGTTGATTTTAATCTTTAACGTACTCGCATCATGTTCTCACAAGGAATCCGATGTTCCCGAAGAAGATATAGAAGATATAGAAGTTATGGAAGATGATGAACAGAATATAGAAGAAACTTCCGGAAACGAAGATGATGAAGGTAAAGAGGAGAATAAATATCCTTTTAGCGGGAAATGGATGTTTTTAAAAGCGATGGATTCGATTACCGGTAGTCAAACAAACGTAGAATCCATGTTTTATTCCGAAAATATTATATTTAATGAAGACGGAACAGGCGAGTGGTATGGTCTTTCCGGCACATGGGAAATAATCGATGAGGACGAGGAAGGAATTACTGTAGCATGTTATAATGATTCTATTACAGGTTATGTAAGATATGGATATATAAAGGATCTGGATATTATGTGTAGTGTATATTCTGCAGATGATAATGTTGCACTTTATTATGCACGGTCCTGATAATAAATTTAGAAGTATTTATGAAAAAGAAACTATTTTGCGTATTTATACTGATCGTTATGGTGTGTAGCATGACCTCCTGTATATTTGTAGCAGGCGGTATCCTTGATGAAGAAAATACTTATATCGGCACGTGGACTCTTGCCGATTGGTGGTCTACAAACCCATTGGAGCCAACCGAGGATAAATCCCCTCCTGCCGAAAATGCAATAGTAAGCGCAATGACCCTTAATGAGGACGGAAGTGCCGTTGTTGATGCATATTTTAAGGGTAGCGACCATGAATACGAGGTAATGGAGGCAGACGGATATTGGATCATAACGATAGATAATATTTACGGTTCATTTGCATATGACCCGGAGAGCGATACTATCCTCGGTGAATATGGCTTTGATGACGATATCATTCTTTGTTATACCCGTAATTAAATAATATAGGAGCTGTCATGTGACAGCTCCTTGCTTGTTTGTGTGATGAGTTTAGAATTGGATGTTGAAGATAGTTCACAAAGTGAACTATCTTCTTCCTTAATTTTGCACTTTGCATTTTGCATTTTGCATTTTTAAAGTGTTTTTATCAGTCTTTCCACAGACCTGAACCTATGCTTTGGGTCTATCTGTGTGCATTTCAATACTATTCGTCCCGCCTTACCGCGGGCTAATTTTTTGCTTGGGTGTTCGCCTGTCAGCATGACGTTAAGTAATACTCCGATGGCGTAGATATCCGTTTTTTCATTTGAGGCGGATATCCCTAACTGTTCGGGCGAGGCATATCCTATAGTGCCCAGAGCCACGGTGTCCCGTTCCTTTTTGGGGTCGGATTGCCTTGAAGCGTTAAGGTCTATGAGCTTGACTGTACCTTCATTATCTATCATTACGTTTTCAGGCTTTACGTCACGGTGTATTATGCCGTATCGGTGCAGGGTCATAACGGCAAGGCAAACACCGTTTAATACCTTGACGGCACCGTTATAGGTATATTTTCCGCTTTCCAGCACGTCGGCTACCGTTATACCGTCGATATATTCCTCCAGCACTATCTGTCCGTCGTCCAATATAAATGAGTCGTATATCTCGGGCAGGTTGTCATGCCTTATAGTTTTTAAAACTTCGTAGGCAGGTACGGCAGAGGAATATTTCTTTAATATTATATCCTTGCCGTTTTGAGGATTGCGGAGCCGTATTACCTCGGCTCCGTTTTTATTTGATAAGACCTTTATAGTTTTATAGTCTTCCAAAAGGGAAGCTGTAAATTCAGCACAGTTCATTGATTGTGGCTACCGTATTTTTTATTATATTAACCTTTTCAGGATCAAGCTTTACAAGCAGCTTGTCTTTGTCGCAGACGTCACCCTCGCCGTCAACGGGATACATATCGTAGCTTTCGGGCAAAGCAGCGTCAAAATCAGTATCAAAGAGAGTTGCATATGTACACAGAGCATTTGCATAGCTTCCGTAGGGTCCTGCATGAGCGCCGTCAAACCAATGAAGGCGTATATCGGGATCTTCCTTTAATATATTTTCAAACACGTGACCTACAGGATTCATTTTAACATCATACTTTTCGCAGAGAGTGTAGTAGATATCCTTCATTTTTTCAAATTCCTCTGGAATATCGATCCTCGCCCAGGGCAGAGTCTGAATAACCTTGACACCCTGCGCTCTTGCCATCTCGATTATCTTTTCTGCGTCCCGTATAGTCTCCTCCTTTGAGGGGCAGGGCTCATGAGCCGCCTGCTGCATGATTATGTAGTCATACCCACCATGCACCAGAGCAAAACGCAGATCTGTATACTGGGTAAGATGCCATTCATATGTAACACCGGGAGAAGCTATCATCCCCACCTCCACGTCCTTACCGCATTCCTTGCATATCTTCTTAAAGAGAGCAGGCAGGTCGTTATAATAGGTATGGCTGTTGCCTAAGAATAAAATTTTCATCATTATGACCTCACTTATTTTATCGTATTTTAACACAAGATATTTTTTATTTCAAGGGTATTGCAAATATAAATAAAAAAATGTATATTATATTTGAAACTATTTCCTTAATTTCCGACACATATAGGGTGAAAGGCGGTGAAGATATGCGGGAGTTTGACAGAATATTCAATCAAATATACGATTCCACCTACCGTGCCACCCTTATATACGTAACGGCAAAATGCCATAATACCGAGGACATAGCCGACATTCTGCAGGAGACCTATACCGAGCTTTATACTGTGATATGCCGCAGAGGAGCTGATTACATAAAGGATACCGGTGCCTTTGTCCGTAAGATAGCTAAGTCCAAGGTATACCGTCACTATTCGTTTTTTGAGCGTATTCGTAACAATATGAGCATAAACGAAATCGAGGATGTATTCAGTGAGGACGGTTTTGACCTTGAAAATGCTGTCATAGACAAGCTGACGGTAGAAGAGGTGGACAGGCATATTTTTTCAAAGCCGCAAATAACACAAAAGATCTTTTGTATGTACTTTTCTCTTGATATGACGATATCGGAGATAGCCAAAGCCCTTGACGTGAAAGAAAGCTACGTCAAGAACAAGCTCTACCGAACCCTCGGTGAGCTCCGTGAAATGGAGGATCTGAAATGAAGGAAATAATAAGAGAAGCAGTAAATAATCATATGCCCGACAAGGAAAGCATACGCATAAATGCAATGCAAGAGCCTAAAGCGGCAATGCCTAAAAAGGCATATGCGGTACTTGCCGTTGCTGTAATGATCGCAATCTGTACTTGTATAGCCGTTCCAATGATGATAAACGAGCCGGAGATACCTCCGCCTGTTCAAGTTACACCTGCGGATACGACTACCGTTAATAACGATACCACCGAAAGAATTACTCTCAGCACATCATCTGCTTTCCCTTGGGATCAAATCGACGAACCGGATGAGGGAATATATATCCCGGCAATAGAATTAGAGCCGCCCGAATCGGGTGCTATGATAGATATGATAGGGTTTGTGGTCTACGGTGGTAAGGTATATACCCAAGCAGAATACATTTGGTGCGATCAGAATGAAAAAGAAAACTACAAAGAAGCATATCTGGGAACAGCCAAAGGGAATTATTCTGATTGTTGTATAGTTGTACCAGGAGATGAGTATGAGCCTGTAGACCTGACCGAGGATTTTACATCAAACGTTACCGGAGACGTATACACAGTCAAGGGTTATAACCCCGCCTTTCGTATCTGTATTTCGGATATGTACGATGGGTGCGAATTTATAGCATTCTTTGAA
Organism: Clostridia bacterium; assembly: GCA_017416185.1. GTDB lineage: Bacteria > Bacillota > Clostridia > Oscillospirales > CAG-272 > RGIG7300. Next base: position 96,832 of record JAFQDF010000037.1, on the reverse strand, counting down.
TGTGTAAATGATATTACACTTGCAACAGGGGAAGATCTTTACGGTTCACAGAGGCTGAACATTAAAGGCAATTATGACAAGGTATATTATGCATGTTCTGACGAAAACGGGAACATATATGAAGATCAGACCGAACAAAAAGAGCTGTCAAAGAAATCTGTAAGTGTATTTTCGGATCTTGTCGATAAGCTTATGGTTTCAGAGTTTACTGAATACGAGCTTAAGCCGGGTGAGCGGTTCTATCCGAGAGAGCATAAAGCACTACACGTCAAAATGAAGGACGGTTCAACCGTAGAGCTGGTTCTTTTTTCAGACGGATATATAGATTATTCCTATATGCACGGCTATGTTGTGGTTAAGGTAGATGACCCTATATTTGATGAATTCTATGATATGTTAACATAAAAACGGACGAAATTTATTCGTCCGTTTTGTTCATATAATAATATTACGTGTGGTTTGCTTCGCCCTTGTTGTACTGACGTGCGCAGTATGGCAGGGGTAACTTACCCCCTGAACATTTCAGAATACTTCTTCTGTGCTGCCTCGATGTCCTCGCTTGCCTCGTTCTCGTAGTCGATGAGAGTGAAGGCTGCCTTTACAAGGTGGTCGAACTTGGGGTTCTCGTAAGCCTTGCAGATAAAGGACTGACGGGGAGAGTTGATGTCCTCACCGCTTATCTGGAAGAAGCCGTGCTGATCGCAGAGACTCATAATGCGATCGAGCTGCTCCATAGTGTTACGGGTAGGCATAAAGGTTACTGCATCAAAGCCAAGCTCCTTGATTACGTCAAAGAGAAGGTCGATATAGTCGTCCTCAAACTTCTGTGCCTTCTTGTCGCCGGTAACAGAGTCGCCAACGTCACCAAGATATGCGTAAGCCGCACAGCCGCCGTTCTCGTGAACCATCTTGATAAATTCGGTAACGTCGGGAAGTTCGTCGGTTGCGTCAACATAGAACTTCTCAACCATATTGCCCTTAAGGGCGCCGAGAATATCGTACTCGTAGAACTCGGGGGTCTCACGGCCTGCAAGTATCTGACCCTTAACCTTTTCGGAAAGCGCTATACCCATCTTGTTCTCGATGAAGTCAACTGCCTCCTCGGGGGTGGTATAAGCCGCGGTGATCTTCTTTGCAAGAGCATAGAGGATGTGTCTCTCTGTTACGGTAGAGGTAGCCAGAGGCTTGACGTCGGTTTCAAAGTCAAGAGTGATACCGTAAGCCTTTGTGATCTCGGTGATGTTCTCGCACATTTTAGCGTTACGGATATTTCTCTTTTCACGGTAGGGTGCAAAGAATGCGTCTACCTTGTCGATGTTCTGGTGGGGGATGCCGTGCATAGCAACGTATGCAACAGACTTCTGGTCGGGGTTGTTGATGCGCTTGCCGTTGAGTCTGGTTTTTGACATATCAACACGGCACTCAACACCCACGGTTACAGGCATATCGTACTTTTTGCCTGCCTCGATAAACTCCTTTGCTCCGCCTACAGAGTCGTGGTCCATAATACCTGCGGTCTTAAGACCGTTTTTCTTAGCCGCTTCAACAGCAGTAGTAGGAGTGTAGGGGGAGAAGGAATATATAGTGTGAATATGATTGTTTACATAAGTAGCCATAATTACCTCAACTTATTTAATGAATAATGAATGATGAATAATGAATAATGAATAATTAAGGAAGAAAACCGCTTGGCGGTTTTCAACCGTAACTTTTCACTTTTCACTCTTCACTTTTCACTGTTACATTAATTCCACAGGAATTAATGTAACATAACCTGTCCGCCTGTTACGGGAATTGCCTGTCCTGTCTCGTACTTCTGCTCTACGCAGTACATAATAGCACGTGCTACGTCAACGGGCAGACAGCCGCGGTTCAGGGGAACCTTGGACATATAGAACTTTCTAACATCCTCAACGGTCTTTGCACCGGGAACCTTGCCTGCGTTGAGGTACTGAACGAACAGACCCTTTTCGGGATCGGACCACAGGGGGCCGTCAAGATAGTTACCGGGACAAACAGCGTTTACCTTGATGTTGTAGGGAGCAAGCTCCATAGCAAAGGATGCTGTAAGACCGATACCGCCGAACTTAGAGCCGGAGTATGCAAAGTTCTTGTTGGAGCCCTCAAGACCGGACTTGGAGTTGTTCTCAACGATATCCATCATATAGTCGGGAGCAACGGAGTGCTGGAGCTTCATAACTCTGGATGCGTATTTAGCGCAGAGGAAGTAGCCAGTGTAGTTTACTGCGGTAACGAATTCAAGTGTACCCTTCTGCATTTCCTCAAGGCTTCCTGCCTTTGCGATACCTGCGTTGTTTACAAAGAGGTCAAGACCGCCGTAGTTTACAACTACTGCGTCAACCATTGCCTTAACGCTTGCTTCGTCGGTTACGTTAACCGCAACAGCCATAGCGTTGGGGAACTTGTCTGCGGCAGCCTTAGCACCGTCATAGTTCATATCTGCGATAGCTACGTAAGCACCGTTAGCCGCAAGCTCCTCTGCAATACCGAGACCGAAGCCCTGAGCACCGCCGGTAACGATAACGACCTTCTTGTCAAGACGCTTTGCGCCGCCTGCAGCAAGGCTTACCTTTGCTCTATAGCTCTCAACCTCCCAGTTGATTATAAATGTCTCAAGCCATTCGGGCATAGTGGAAACACCGCCGAAGGACTTTGCAAATACGCTGATCTTGATAGCATCCTGGAACACGATCTCAGCAGTCTTTGCGTTCTTGTATGTATCAGCCATAGCGAACATACCAAGACCTCTGTAGTATGCTACTTTAGGAGCATAGCCGTTAGCTGCCTTGTATTCATTGAATTTTGCCACAACGTCGTCGCCGTCAGCGAGGATAAGGGGAGCAGCCTTGCAGTATACGATATGGTCGGGAGTAAAGCTCTTTGTCTCGGGATCATAGTCAAGAACTGCCTTGGAGGTAGAGAAGATAACCGAAGCAGGGCCGCCCTCGCCAACGAGCATACGAAGAACGGGAGCAACTGCGGTAACCTTGTCAACGTCATACTCAACTGTGGTGAAATCGGGGGTATCCTTGATCTCTGCCTTGATCTTGCCCATAACGTCAGCAACGATAACGTCAAGCTCCTCTGTGGTATCAGCGGCAAAGAATACGCCGTGATTTTCAAGGAAGATAAGGTTGGGGCATACGCCTGTCTTAGCCTTGCCCTCCTCAAGAGTCTTCATACAGAGCATAGCAAGAGTATAACCGGGCTTGGAGTTAGCAACCCAAACAGCGGAAGGGAAGAGTCTTGCAATAGTCTCGGCACCGTTCTTTGAACAGGTGATACCGTTTACAGATGCGGGATGGAGGTGCAGCACGTACTTGTACTCAAGAAGGTCGTGAAGAACTGTCTCAACGCTGGGACGGCGGGTCTCACCCTTAACACGTGCGTTCATCATATCTTCAAGAACCTCTGCTTCGCACTCAGCCTCAACGTCGGAATACTTCTTTGTTCTGATCTCGTTGAGGAGCGCTCTTTCCATCTTTACAAACTCATCGGGCTTGATGGTAGCAAGTGCGGTACCCGAGCCCTTGATGAAGAGAAATTCGTCATTTTTAAAGGAGGTGTTACCGCCGCCTGCAAGAACGTACTCGGAATCAGAGCCGTACTTGTTGGACATTTCGGCAAGCGCCTTTAACTGCATATCTAACATTGGTTTTATTTCCTTTCAGTCTATAAAAATTAGGAATTAAAGGTAGAAAATAGTTGACTCGGTCAACTATTTTCCTCCTTAACTTTGCATTTTGCACTGTGCACCTTGCACTTAAATGTCCTTCGCGTTAGCAAGAACGTACTTCTCAGCCTCGAGGCACCAGAGACCGTTGTTAGCGGAAACGATAGCGTCAAGGTCAGCGTAGAACTTGTCTGTCTTACCAAGCTCTGCAAAATCAGCGATAGCAACCATAGGCATATCCTTGTTGGTATAAACAAGCTTCTTACCGCCGGGGATCTTGGGAAGGTTGAGGGTCGTCTCGATAACGGAGTTAAGACCGCCAACGTGGGTGATCATAGCGGCAGGATTGATCTTGCCTGTCTCCATCATAGCTATAGACTCCTTCATATCGTCTGTGTTACCGCCACTTGTACCGCAGATATGAGTTGAGGAGTAGTGAACGTTGTAGAAGTTGAACATTGCGGAGAAATCTGTCTTTGTAGGACCTGCAAAGAAGTTGAGACAACCGTCACGTGCAAGGAGTCTGTCGCCCATCTCAACAACAGGCTTAACGGGAGCGTATACGAATACGTCGTTGTAGCCCTTGCCGTCGGTAAGGCTCATAAGGTAAGCATCGGGATCTTCATACTCGGAAGTATTAACGTAAAGAAGCTTAACTCCGTTCTTAGCTGCTTCCTCGGGAGAGAGGATCTGTGCTGCTCTCTCAAGACGAGCGGTGTCAAGGTCTGTTACAACAACGAGTGCGGGCTTACGGTCACAGTGGATAGCGTAGTCGATAGCGCCCAGACCCATAGGACCTGCACCTGCGAGAATTGCGCAGTTACCGCCCTCAACGATACCCATATCGTGAACGTAGCTGCCTGCGGTGGTGTGGTAGTTAGCGTGGTAACCGCCAACGATACAACTCATAGGCTCAGCAAGAGAACCGTAGAAGTATGCGTCGGAGTTGTAGCTGAGAAGACAGCCTGTCTCCATAACCTCGTGGGGGATGATAACGTAGGTAGCATCGCCGCCGATATACTGATAGCTGTAGCCGGGAGCAGCAAGACTGCCCTTGTAGTTCATAGCAGGCTGGATAGCGAACTTGTCACCGGGCTTGAACTGGTCAGCCCATTTAGCGCCAACCTCTACGATCTCGCCGCAGAACTCGTGACCGATGATAACGGGATTTTCTGCAACGTCATCGGGAACTCTCTTGTGGTTAGGACCCTGGATAGCTGCCTTGTGAGAGGACATACAGATAGAGTCGGAAATAACGTGAGCAAGGATCTCATCATCCTTGATTGCAGGAAGCTCAAACTCTTCCAGTCTTAAATCATTTGTGCCGTAAATACGAACCGCTTTGGTCTTCATATTTTCGAACCTTTCTCCCCGTTATAAATTTCGCTTTGTCTTTTGGGGAACGGACAAAGTTAATGTTAAACATAAATATACAAATTAATTTTACCATTATAATTATAATGTGTCAATGGCAATATGTCACAATTTTTCAGTTTTTATTGAAATATATTAGAAATTATGTTATTATTAATTTAATATTACATAAGGAGATATCCATATGAAAAGAGTATTGTCAACGATTCTTATACTTAGTATGCTTTTATGCGCTTTTCCCTTTGCGGCAAGTGCAGAGGAAATAGCCTATACCGACATTGGTAACAAAGAAGCACGTATAGACGAGATTCCCGTTGAGGACGGGGTAGCCCGTGCCGACCTTCCGGTAGGTGAGCTTTATGCCACCGAGATAGGCGAGGAGGCTTGCTCATACTACGGAGTTACAGGGATCGCCTTTCCCGAAAGACTTGAGAAGATAGGCTACGGCGCCTTTATGGGTAACGAGGAGCTGACCGAGGTTTCTATCCCTTATACAGTAACCTATATCGGCGCTCTTGCCTTTGCCGAGTGTTACTCTATGGAGAAGGTGTTTATACCCGAAACGGTTGAGTATATCGGCGAAAACGCCTTTATGGGTAACGATGATATGACCGCACAGGTAGTCGGCGGAAGCTATGCCGAGCAGTATTGTAAGGATAACGGTATCAGCTATGTCACCCTTGATGCCGACTGTAAACACAAGAACCGCAGTAACGAAGTTACGGTGTATGGCACCTGTACCGAGGGACAGGTTAGTGCTATTGCCTGCAATGATTGCGGAAAGCTTTTTTCAAAGTCAAGAACGGTTGCTCTCGGACACACCGTTGTAAGCGGTGAGTGTGAGCGCTGCGGCAACACCCTTAAGAACAAAAAATCAGCACACGACAGAGTTGTTGTATTCCAGATAGACGGTGTAGGCGAGTATTTTGACGATGCAAATACACCTAATATAGATAAGATATTCAATCTCCGTACCTCCGCCTCAATTGAGGGTAAGGCGTCCTGCACAGAGTCCTATGCATCTCTGCTTTACGGTGTTTCAAGTGAGACACATAAGCTTGATTCGCTTAACGTTGCTTATAATCCCCATACCTTTGAAAGCTTTCTTTCACTCGTTAAAAAGGCTTATCCCGCAGAGACGGTAAGCTGTGCGGTAACCTCTATGGCTATAGCGGACAGCCTTATAGAGGAGGGAGTTGAGTCTGTTACAGACGAAAGTATTTACGACAGCGATCTTGCAGATCTCCTCTCAAAGGACGGCGGATATCTTGATAACAACGACCCCAAGGTAATGCTTGTACAGATGCGCCAGACAGAGCAGGCGGCAATTCATTTTGAGGGTCATTACGGCGGTAAGGATTATCTTACTCAGCTTTCTCTCACCGACGGTTATATAGGCAAGATCTACGATAAATACGTTGAACTCGGCAGAGAGGAAAATACACTTTTCATTCTTACAAGCGATCACGGCGGTATAGAGGGTACCACCACCGTTGATCCCGATGGCAAGGTCATCTTTGCTATGAGAGGACATAACCTTGATACTGAGGCTGATTTTTCAACACTTAAGAACCGCGATGCCGCAGCTATAGCACTTGAGGCATTGGGTGTTGACATACCCTACGTTATGAGTTCATCTGTTCCTGCAGACCTCTTTATCAGCGAGTATTCGGCTTATGAAGAAACCGAGCTTGCAGAGGGTGTTACCCATACACATATTGCCACCACCAAGCACAGCAAATACGACGTTCAGAACTTCAATATTGTAGAGTTTGATCCGTCACAGGATAACCTCTATGTTGACGTAACCGGCGGCGGTAAGTATGCAAATAAGCTTACCGTTGTTACCGAAACGGTAGAGAATTTCAAAAAGAATAACCCCGACAAGACACCTCTTGCAGCCGTCAACGGAGACCTGTGGATGGTTGCCTATGCCCACGGACGTATTGAGGGAGCAGGAACCAACTACAACGGTTATACAGATGCAGTTGTCAAAAAGGAATTGACCTTGCCCCGAGGCTTTAACGTGTATAACGGTGAGATCATCACATCCGACTATATGTATCAGGAGACACCCTACGAGGGTCAGTTCTGGTCCTTTGGTACTACCGCCGAAAACAAGATGGTAATTGGCTGTCCCAAGCTTGATATTACTCTTGACGGCAGTATTAAGGTCGACGGTCTCAACCGTCTGCCCGCAAACAACGCACTTGTTGTTTACTCTGATAAGGGCTGCCTTAATAATTATGCCCTTGACGATGCCTACGAGCTGCTTATAAAGACAAACGGTTACACCGTCAAGCACGGTGAAAAGATAAGCGGCGAGATCGTAGCAATTTACGACAAAAATACCGCCGATAACCCCACGATGCAGGATGATTACATCATCCTCACGGCAAGAGGCACGGCGGTAGAAAAGATATACAAATATAAGATTGGAGACGAGATTACTCTCGACTTTACCCTTACCGAAAAATTCGGCAGAGATACCGAGATCTGGCAGAACGTCACCAACGCCACAGGCGGTCATATGCCCTTCGTGGTTGACGGAATGAAGAACGAAACAGGTACCACCAACAACTATCCCGTTACCATAGTAGGTATCAAGAATGACGGTAACGTAGTGTTCATCACCAACGACGGACGTCAGCCCGGCTTCAGTACAGGTCTTGATTTTGATATGTACTGGGATCTGGCGGATGAATATGACCTCAACACTGCCTTTATCCTTGACGGCGGCGGCTCTGCCGAGATGGTAGTCCTTGACGAAGGACAGTATAAGGTCACAGGTAAACCCAGTGACGGCAAGGAAAGAACTGTAGTAAACTCCGTTATCCTTTCCGTAGGCAAGGAGAGAAGGGTAGAGACAAACGAAGTCAAGAAACCTTCCGAGCATCTCGATCTTGTAACTATCCATTTTGCGGCAAGCGAAGCCCGTGATCTTGTTCCCAATATGGGACAGCTTGTGGCTGAAACCGTAGAGGATGGTCTCAAGTTCACGGTGGATAATTACCACAACGCCGCAAATATGATATTCTCCTTCGGTCATCCCACAAAGAGCCTCAGCGTTGAGGAGTATCCCTATCTCGTAATTGATATGAAGGTAGATGCGGTATACGATTCTGCCTTTATACATATGCCTCTCTATGCCACAACAGGCAATAGATACGGCATTTCACAGGAGTGCTTCGTTAAGTTTATAGATGCCTATAACGACGGTCAGTTCCATAAGTACATAATAGATCTTTCGGGCTTTAAAGGAAACCTTAATACCCTTAACCTTTCCTTTATGGAGGTCAACGGAATAAAGGTTCAGGACGGAGACACCGTAACTATTCACTCCTTCCGTTTCGCAAGAGATATTGACGAAGCCAACACTCTTGCCGGTAAGGGTCAGTACAAGTCTTTTAAGGTTGATTTCTATGATATGAACGGCAAGCTTATTTCAAGTAAACGCGTTGTTCAGGGCAGAAAGTATAACGATTTCCCCTCAAGTGAGGTTGCTCCCTATATCTTCAACTGCTGGCAGTTTGAGGACGGTGAGGAGATCACCGAAACAGACGTTGTAAATATCACCGAGGACACGGCTATCTATATGAATGCCACCACTCCCTTTACAGACGTAAAGACGGGAGTATGGTATACCGATGGTATTATGGAGGCAGTCAAGGCAGGATATTTTTCGGGTATGACTCCCGACAGCTTCCAGCCTAACGGAAATCTTACAAGAGCACAGTTCGTGCTTGTCCTTGCAAAGATAGACGGCGTTGATCTTACGAAATACGAAAACAAGACAACACCCTTTAAGGACGTTATCAAGGGTGCATGGTATGCTCCCGCCGTAGCCTGGGCATATGAGAACGGCTATACCGGAGGTATGTCGGCTGACACCTTTGGAACAAACCAGAACATCACCCGCGAACAGCTTGCCCGTTTCTTCTACGTTTACGCAGAGAAGAACGGAATCGACGTATCGGGCAGAGCAGATCTTTCCACATTTACCGATGCGGCAAGCATATCCGGCTGGGCACGCGACTGCGTAGAATGGGCGGTAGATGCAGGACTTATCTCGGGTATGAGTCCCACCACCATCGGTCCCCGCGGAAACGCCACCAGAGCACAGGCGGCAAGAATATGCGTTTCCTTTGGGAAACTCATATAAATGCAAAGTTCAAAGTGCAAAGTGCAAAGTTAAGGAGGCTTATTGACCTTTGTGAAAAGGTCAATAAGCTTCTTTATATTTACAGTATAAGACTATGAAACAACATTTTCCTAAGCCCGATATAAATTCCGCTGAGTTCGGATATCGGCAGAGGATTTTCCCCCTTGCCGCATTCAATAGTATAGGCGGGCAGGTCAAATTCTTTTACGTACCAGTCCTTTAACCCTCCGTAGCTTGCAGCTTCCTCGGGTTGGGTGTGGATATATCCAGAATATCTGGCAAGAGCCTTTGCAACACGGATCGAGTTTTTCGGTTCATATCCGTTATATCCCGAGTATATCTCCTCTCCTTGTGTATGAAAGGTGAACATATATTTAAACGGAGCAAGTGCGCGGATAAAGGCGCATATAGCCTGTGTTTCAGGCTCGCTTTCGGGAGCTTCTCCCGAATATCGGGTAGGCGCAGGTCCGGTGATGCCAAGCTCTTTTTCTATTTTTTTATATTCCTCAAATCCTGCATCATAGTTGTGATTTAAGTCAACTCCGTTTGCGTTTGCCTGCCTGCCTAACTCCACGCCGTCGGGATTTAGCATGGGGATCATATAGATACACCTTGTTTCGTATATGTAACGGGGATCAATGCCGTATATCATATTACGGCTCTTAAAATGCCCGCACAGCTCGGATAAAAATTTCATAAGCAGGGCAGAGGTAATGCTTTCAAGCCCGTGATGCGTTCCCACGTAGAGCAGCTTAACGTTTCCTTCTCCGATCTTCAGGGCGGGTAAGGGCTTACCCATAACAGAATGACCGACAGTGGTCATTTTTATTTCGGGATGTTTTTTTGCAAGTTCGGTAAGCTCTGACAAAAGCGTTTCGTGACTGTAATAAATATTCATTAAAATTCTCCGTTTCACAAGAACATTTGTTTGACATTTCTGCGGTTTTATGTTATAATATATGCAACATATCTTGAAAGGTGAACGAAAATGCAGCCATTGAAGGAAAAAGAAAGATTGGTATACGAATATATATGCGAGTCTATAAACAGGCACGGATTTTCTCCCAGCGTGCGCGACATACAGGCACACTTAGGCATCAAGAGTACGTCCACCGTGCACGCTTATCTTGCAAAGTTAGAGGAAAAGGGTTATATCCGTAAGGAGAACGGTAAGTCAAGAACTCTGCGTATCGACACGGAGGACCGCGAGGAGCGCCGTACGGTCAAGGTTCCGCTTTTAGGCAAGGTAACGGCAGGTATGCCCATACTTGCGGTAGAGAACTTTGAGGGAAATATAGAGTTCCCCACAATGAACCGTTCTTACGGACATAATGAGCTTTTCGCCCTTAAGGTCAAGGGAGAGAGTATGATCGAGGCGGGTATTCTTGACGGAGATTTCGTTATAGTACGAAAGGAGCCTACAGCTGAAAACGGACAGATAGTGGTAGCGCTTACCGAGGATGGAGCAACCGTCAAGACCTTCTATAAAGAAAACGGACATTTCAGACTTCAGCCCGAGAACTCAACTATGGAGCCGATAATAGTCGACGAGGTGTATATCTTGGGTAGAGTTATATCGGTGCAACGGTATTATTAATGCAGAATGCATTCTGCATTCTGCACTCCAAATATACTTTGGTTTTATATTGACAATCGATCTTTGATGTAATATAATTAACAAAATGAATAAAATTAAAATACGGAGGTATTTAATATGGATAAGGTAAGAGTAGGCATTATCGGTTGCGGCGGTATCGCAAACGGTAAGCATATGCCTTCACTTAAGCAGGTCAAGGAATGCGAAATGGTTGCATTCTGCGATATCATCGAAGACAAGGCTAAGGCTGCTGCTGAAAAGTACGGCATTGAGGGCGCAAAGGTCTATACAGATTACAAGGAGCTCCTTGAAGACAAGTCTATCGACGTTGTACACGTTTGTACACCCAACCGTTCTCACAGCTTTATTACAGTTGACGCTCTTGAGGCAGGTAAGCACGTTATGTGCGAAAAGCCTATGGCTATCAATACCGCAGAGGCTCAGAAAATGCTTGATGCCGCTAAGCGTACCGGCAAGAAGCTGACCATCGGTTATCAGAACAGACACCGTCCCGACTCACTCTATATGAAGCAGGAGGCACTGGACGGAACGTTTGGTGAGATCTACTACGCTAAGGCTATCGCACTTCGCCGCCGCGCAGTTCCCACCTGGGGTGTGTTCCTCAACGAGTATGAGCAGGGAGGCGGTCCCCTTATCGATATCGGTACTCACTCACTTGACCTCACCCTCTGGATGATGGATAACTATAAGCCCAAGTACTGTGTAGGTACTACATATCACAAGCTCAACCGTGACACCCACACCGGTAACGCTTGGGGTGACTGGGATCCCGAAGCATTTACGGTAGAGGACAGCGCATTTGGTTTCATCGTTATGGAGAACGGTGCCACCATCAATCTTGAATCCTCCTGGGCTCTTAATAAGAGAGGCTCCAAGGAAGCTATCACCACCATCTGCGGTACCAAGGGCGGCGCGGATATGCTTGACGGCCTTACCCTCAACGGTGTAAGAAACGGCAGAAAGTTCACCACCAAGGTCGACTTCAATGCCGGCGGTGTTGACTTCTATGAGGGAGGCAACTCTGACGATCCTACGTTCCGCGAGGCTAAGCTCTGGATTGACGCAGTTATTAATGACAAGGATCCCTTCGTTCTTCCCGAGCAGGCATTTACCGTCACCCAGATCCTTGAAGGTATATACACGTCCGCAAAGACGGGTACTGTTTACAATTTTTAATATAAGCGAGGAAATATAAATGAAATTAGGTCTTTTGATAAGTCTTTACAGAACCGAGCCTCTTGACGAGGTTCTTGCCAAGGCAAAGGCAAAGGGCATCGAAGCTGTTGAAATCGCTGCAGGCGGTTACGGCGGCAACGAGCATTGTAACCCCGCAGAGCTTTTGGCTGACGAGGATAAGTTCCTCGAGTTTAAGCATACTATCGACAAGCACGGTCTTCCCATCTCCGCATTTTCCGTACACGGTAACCCCGTTCATCCCAATAAGGAGATCGCGGCAAAGTTCCACGAGGACTACGTAAACTGCGTTCTTTTAGCAGAAAAGATGGGTGTTGACACCCTTACACTTTTCTCCGGCTGTCCCGGCGGTTCCCCTGAGGATAAGACCCCCAACTGGGCTACCTGCGCTTGGCCTGATGACTTCCTTTCCGTACTTGACTACCAGTGGAACGAGGTGCTTATTCCTTACTGGAAGGAGGCAGGCGCATTTGCAGAGGCTCACGGTGTTACCAAGCTTGCATTTGAAATGCATCCCGGCTTCTGTGTATACAACCCCGAGACCCTTCTTAAGTTCCGTGAGGCGGTAGGCCCCGTTATCGGTTGTAACTTTGACCCCTCTCATATCATCTGGCAGGGTATGGATCCCGTAGCGGCGATCCGCGAGCTTGAGGGTGCTATATATCACTGCCACGCAAAGGACACCAAGGTAGATAAGTATAACACCGCAAAGAACGGTGTTCTTGATACCAAGCATTACAGCGATGAGATCCACCGTAGCTGGGTGTTCCGTTCGGTAGGTTACGGCAACGATATGCAGTACTGGCGTGATATGATATCCAACCTCAGACTTACAGGCTACGACTTCGTTCTCTCCATAGAGCACGAGGACAGCGTAATGAGTATTGATGAGGGCTGTGACAAGGCTATCTACTTCTTAAAGCAGGCAATTATAAGCGAACCTAAGCCTACGGGAATGGCTTGGGCATAAAAAAAGCACCTTCGGGTGCTTTTTTAATGATATCCGTTCCTTGCCGGAACTGGTGATATACCTTTGGTATGATATCGCAGTTTCCTGCGATGATATACACTTCGCGTATGAAGGAACGGATATTATATCATATTTACCAAGGCAAATATTATCATACGACGAGGTCGTATATCATATCGCCACAGGAGATATATCATTAATTTCTAACATTTTTTGAAAAAATTATTAAAAAACCTTGAAATTTTATTCATACTCTGTTATAATATATAAGTCAAAAATTTTAATTTTATATAAAGGACGGTAAATCCCATGAAAAAGATTTTATCACTTTGTCTCGTGGTAGTTATGCTCCTTTGCATAGTTCCCATGAATGTATTTGCCGGAGACACTATCGTTGATGGTCTTCCCGGCTTCCACACCAGATACGCTGAGTTCCATATTATGCAGAACGGCGGTCACTACAATGCTAACTCCGGTGCTGCTATAACCAACGGTAGCTTCAACACCGCTGCAAACGGACTCAACATTCCCGACGGTTACACCGGCAACATCGTTGTTTACGTTTATCAGGCAACAAATGAGCCTGCGGATCAGGTAATGAATCACTATGTAGGTGTTGTTTATACCGATCAGGGTACCGTATCCAGCACATTCTATCCCCTCGGCGACCTTATGACAGTTATCTATCGTTCTATGGTTAAGGACGGTCACACTCTCACCGATCTTACTTGGATTAATTTCAATGCTTCTTGGTATGATCCCGCTTTTCTTAACGTTGCCATTCCCGCAGCTGTTTTTGCAAATGTTGGTGAAATTCACGGATTCAGTGCAAACTGGGCTGCAGCAGCTTGTGTAGATCACACCTTCGGTGCTGACGGTAAGTGTACCGTATGTGGTGAGCAGATGCAGGCTTCTTACGTAGTTGACGACTATACTTACACCGTTATCGGCAGCGATCTTTACGGTCTCGGTACCTCCGCAGGTTGGAAGGTTACAGCTAATGACAAGACTAAGACATCCTATGCTCCCATCAGAGAGACTCTTCATGGTTTCCCTGTAACATTTATGGATAAGACCTTTGACGGTTGCTCCAATATGACAGTTGCTCCCGCTATCCCCGCAAACGTACAGGTAGCTTACAATGCATACAAGGGCACGGCTATCGCTTCTACCCCCGATATGGGTAATGTAGTTAAGCTTTACGGTACCTTCAAAAACTGTAAGAACCTTACCTCAGTTGGTACTATTCCTGCAACTGTTACAGATATGACAGGCGCGTTCAGCGGTTGCTCTGCGCTTACCACCGCTCCCGCTATCCCTGCTTCCGTTTCCAATATGACTCAGGCATTCAAGAACTGCACCAAGCTTACTGCGGCTCCCGACGTTACCGACGTTGCTAATATCACAGAGGCGTTTGACGGTTGCAGATCTATGACCGGCTCTGTTTCCTTCAACTCCAACCTCAACGCAAGAGCTTTCAGAAACACCGGTATTACCGCTGCTACAGTTGGTGCAACCACCATCCAGAGCGGATGCTTCAACGCTACAAATCTTGGTGACGTTACCTATAAAGGCACTTTCGCTCAGTGGAATGCAGTTAAGGTAGAAGGCTTTAACCAGATGTTCAAGACCGCAGACGTTAAGCTTGCTAGCGTTGCAGCTACTCCTTCCGTTATCGTTAAGAACGGCTGCACATATGTTTGCGATATTGACGGTGCAAACGTAAAGGACTTCTTCATTGCTAACGGCACACAGACCTCCTACAAGGCAGTTAAGTCCAATACAGTTGTAAGAATCACATCTGCAAAGATCGCTGACGCTAACATCGTTACCTACGGTGTAGCTCTTAAGGCAGGCAGCTATACTCTCTACATCAGAAACGTAGACGGTACAGTTCAGAACGTAGCATTTACTGTTGCATAAGTAAAAATCAATATTAATTCAACACCCTCGCAAGAGGGTGTTGTTTTATGTCTTCAATTGCATAAAGTTGCAAAAAATATTGCATAAATTATCTTTCATCAGAGATTTTGAGGGTATTGTAGGATTGAGCAAAAAAGTGTGAAAAATAAAGTGTTATATATATAAAATAAATAAATTTACAAAATACCGTCCAACCCCTTGACAAAAATTAATGAATATCGTATAATTATACAACATATTATAATGGCTTAGAATTTTTCCTCGAAAGGAGATATCCTGTATACAGCTACAGGATGTACAAGAAATGAAAACCGTATTTATCGACGGAAATCAAGGAACGACGGGCCTTCGTATCCACGAAAGACTACAGGGTTATAAGGATATACAGGTGGTGACCCTGCCTGACGAAAAGCGTAAGGATCCCGCGGCAAAAAGGGAAATGCTGAACTCCTGCGACATTGCATTTTTATGTCTGCCGGATGCGGCGGCAAGAGAGTCTGTTTCTCTCTGCGACAACCCCGACACGGTGATAATAGATACGTCAACGGCTCACCGTTGTGACGATAGCTTTGCTTACGGATTTCCCGAGCTGAGTGAGGCTCATCTTACAAAATTGCAGAATTCAAACAGAATAGCAGTTCCCGGATGTCACGCCAGCGGTTTTATCGCTCTGGTACAGCCCCTTGTGGCAAGCGGCGTGTTATCAGCAGACACACCTCTTACCTGTCATTCGATCACGGGCTACTCCGGCGGAGGCAAAAAGATGATAGCCGACTATGAGGACGAGGGCAGAAACCCCGAGCTTGGCAGTCCCCGTCAGTACGGACTTACCCAGAGTCATAAGCACCTTCCCGAAATGGTGAAGATAAGCGGTATAAATATAAGCCCCATCTTCTGTCCCATAGTTTCCGACTTTTATAGCGGTATGATGGTGACGGTGCCTGTTTTCGCAAGTCAGCTCAAATGCGGTATAGATGAGCTTAAGTCGATATATAAAAATACATACACCCGAGGACTTGTAAGCTATGTAGAGGATATGAGCGAGGACGGATTTATCGGTTCAAACAACCTCAGCTTCAAGGATACTATGGAGGTGTCGGTCTGCGGAAACGAAGAAAGAATACTTCTCACTGCCAGATACGACAATCTGGGTAAGGGCGCTTCGGGCGCGGCAGTTGAATGCCTCAATATCAAGTTAAATAACGAATGGTCATATAAACTGGAGATATAAAGATGATACAGATTAACGGCGGCGTATGTGCCGCAAAGGGATTTTCGGCAAACGGTATACATTGCGGTATACGTAAGAACAAGACAAAAAGAGATTTAGCACTCATAAAGAGCGAGGTTATGGCGAATGCCGCATCGGTATATACTACCAACCTTGTCAAGGGCGCACCTATCTACGTAACTAAAGAAAATATCGCAGACGGCAAGGCGATAGCCGTTGTCTGCAACAGCGGTAACGCCAACACCTGTAATAAAAACGGTGTTGAGGTGGCAAAGAAAATGTGCGAGATAACTGCCGAAGCCATAGGAGCAAAGCCCGAGGATATCGTGGTTGCCTCCACCGGTGTTATCGGTCAGGAGCTTGATGTAACACCTATTGCAGAGGGTATGGACGAGCTTGCCAAGGGCTTAGATGACAACAGCGTTGCCGCAGCCGAGGCTATTATGACAACCGATACAGTTCTCAAAGAAATTGCTTTTTCCTTTGAGGTTGACGGTGTGGAATGTCATATCGGCGGTATCGCCAAGGGAAGCGGTATGATCCATCCCAATATGGCGACAATGCTTGTTTTTGTTACCACCGACTGTGCTATATCAAGCGAGATGCTTCAGAAAGCTCTCAGCGAGGATATCAAGACCAGCTTCAATATGGTCAGCGTTGACGGAGATACCTCCACCAACGATATGGTGTCTGTGCTTGCCAACGGTATGGCAGGCAACAAGGAGATAAGTGCCGAGGGTGCAGGTTTTGATGCATTCTGCGAGGCTCTTGCCTCTGTTACCCGTTACCTCTGCCGTATGATAGCCAAGGACGGTGAGGGTGCCACCAAGATGCTTGAGTGCAAGGTTACAGGCGCCAAGACCGAGAAGGATGCAAGAACAGTTGCAAAGAGTGTTGTTTGTTCTTCGCTCTTTAAGTCTGCTATGTTCGGCTCGGATGCCAACTGGGGTCGTGTGCTTTGTGCCATCGGTTACAGCGGAGCAGACCTTGACGTTGAAAAGATTGATCTTTCCTTTGCTTCAAAGGCAGGAAAAATTGATGTATGCAAGGACGGCTACGGAATAGAGTTTTCCGAGGAGATAGCAAAGCAGATTCTTTTAGAGGACGAGATAGAGATCCTCATATCCTTGAAGTCGGGTGAATATGATGCTACAGCCTGGGGCTGTGACCTGACTTATGATTACGTAAAGATTAACGGAGATTACAGAACCTAATGGAACTTACAAATGCACAGAGAGCGTCAGTGCTTATCCACGCACTGCCCTATATACAGAAATATTATAACAAGGTCGTCGTTGTAAAGTACGGCGGCAACGCAATGGTAAACGAGGATCTCAAGAACAAGGTTATGCGAGACATCGTTCTTCTCCAGCTTATCGGTGTCAAAGTGGTGCTTGTACACGGCGGAGGTCCCGAGATTACCGAGGAGCTTAACAAGATCGGCAAGGAATCCAAATTTGTTGACGGACTTCGTGTAACAGACAAGGAGACCGCAGACGTCGTACAGATGGTGCTTGCAGGTAAGATAAACAAGAGTCTTGTAAACATTATGCAGAACAACGGCGGTAAGGCAATCGGTCTCTGCGGTATCGACGGTCATATGATTGAGGCAAAGCAAATGGACGAAAAGTGGGGTTACGTCGGTGAGATAACCAACATCAATCCCGAGCCTATCCTTGACGTGCTGGAAAAGGGTTATATCCCCGTTATTTCCACCGTAGGCTGTGACGGTGAGAACAACGTGTACAACATCAACGCAGATACAGCGGCGGCAGGAATTGCAGGTATGCTTGGAGCAGAGTGTCTTATCTCTATGACAGATATCGCAGGCATCTGCGAGGATCCAAAGGACCCCGACACCCTTATCAAGATAATCAACGTAAGCGAGGCACCCCAGCTTATAAAGAAGGGCATAATTTCAGGTGGTATGATCCCCAAGATCGACTGCTGTGTAGAGGCTATCCGCCGCGGTGTCAAGCGAGTATTTATAATAGACGGACGAATCCCTCATTCCATCATCGTCGAGATGCTTACCAATGAGGGTATCGGTACGATGATTGTTTAATTTAAGAACCGAAGTGTTTTTCATAGTGCAAAATGCAAAGTGCAAAGTGCAAAGTTATGGTTGATTTTCTCTTAAGGTCGAAAATCTTCATTCTGATAACCATATAAATTGTTGCACTTAGCTGAAGCCTTTTGCATACCAAAATATATAATTTAATGGTATTTTTGGAGCCTTGGGGCGACAAAAATCTCCTGCACTTTGCACTTTGCATTTTGCACTGTGCACTTTTAAGAGGTTAACATGAATACAAAACAAATAGACAATGAATTCGTCGCTCACTCATACGGACGTTTGCCTTTAGAGATCGTTTCGGGCAAAGGAAGTCTCTGTTATGATGAGAACGGCAAGGAATATATAGATTTAGGTTCGGGTATAGCGGTAAACACCTTCGGCTTTTCTGATGCCGAATGGGTAGAAGCGGTCAAGGCTCAGCTTGATGCTTATGCTCATACCTCAAACTACTATTACACCTCCCCCTGTGCCAAGCTTGCACAGATGCTTTGCGAAGCTACGGGAATGAAAAAAGTCTTTTTCTCCAACTCCGGCGGAGAGGCAAACGAATGTATGATAAAGGCTGCCCGACGTTATTCATTCCAAAAATACGGCAAGGGCAGACATACCATTATAACCCTTAAAAACTCCTTCCACGGAAGAACGATAACCACCCTTTCTGCCACAGGACAGGACAGCTTTCACACCGAGTTTGACCCCTTTACCGAGGGCTTTGTGTATGCCGAGGCAAACAACTTTGATGACGTTGTAAGGCTTACCGAAGAAAATAATGTCTGCGGTATTATGATGGAGGTCGTTCAGGGCGAGGGCGGTGTTTACGTTCTTACAAAGGAATTTGTAGAGAAGGTTGCCGCACTCTGTAATGATAAGGACATCCTCCTTATGATCGACGAGGTTCAGACAGGCAACGGCCGTACAGGAGAGCTTTACGGTTATATGAATTACAATGTCCAGCCTGATATCATCTCCACAGCCAAGGGTCTTGGCGGCGGACTTCCCATCGGAGCTACAATGTTCGGTGAAAAGTGCAAGGATACCTACACCCCCGGCTCTCACGGCTCAACCTTTGGAGGCAACCCCATTTCAGCCGCAGCCGCTTGTAACGTATTCTCACGTCTTACCCCCGAGCTTCTTGAAGGAGTAAAGCAGAGAAATGAAATCATTGTCAATGCACTTAAAGACCTTGACGGCGTTGAGGAGATAAGCGGTATGGGACTTATGCTTGGAATCAAGTGTAAAAAAGAAGCCAAGGAGATAATGCTCGGCTGTCTCGAAAAAGGACTTCTGGTGCTGACCGCAAAGGACAAGGTCAGACTCTTACCCCCTCTCAATATTGATATTGAAACATTAAATAAAGGACTTAATATATTAACGGAGGTCATTTCCCGATGAAGCATTTACTTAAACTTATGGATCTTACCAATGAGGAGATCACAGATATACTCAATCTTGCCGATCAGCTTAAATACGAAAAGCATAACGGTATCGAGCATCATATACTTGAGGGAAAGACTCTCGGTATGATATTCCAGAAGTCCTCTACCCGTACCCGTGTTTCCTTTGAGGTCGGTATGTACGACCTCGGCGGTTCTGCACTCTTTCTTTCCTCAAACGATCTTCAGATCGGCCGCGGCGAGCCTGTAGAGGATACCGCACGCGTTCTTTCCAGATATCTTGACGGTATTATGATCAGAACTTTTGAGCAGGCGGAGGTTGAGGCTCTTGCAGAATACGGTTCTATTCCGATAATTAACGGTCTTACCGACTACGCTCACCCCTGTCAGGTTCTTGCTGACCTTCTCACCATTCGTGAGCATAAGGGTGTGATCGAAGGTAACAAGCTTTGCTTTGTAGGTGACGGAAACAATATGGCAAACTCCCTTATCGTCGGCGGTATCAAGATGGGTATGAAGGTTTCTATCGCTTGTCCCGATAACTACCGTCCCGACCCCGAAATTATGAAGTGGGCTGCTGAGAACGGTGAGTTTGAATGTACCTCTGACGTACTTAAGGCGGCAGAGGGTGCAACAGTTCTCTATACCGACGTATGGGCTTCTATGGGTCAGGAAGGCGAAAAGGCTGAAAGAGAAAAGGCATTTGCAGGCTATCAGATAAATGATGCTGTAATGGCTGTGGCTGCTCCCGACGCAATGGTTCTCCACTGTCTGCCCGCACACCGCGAGGAGGAGATCACCGCAAAGGTATTTGAGGAACACGCAGACGAAATTTTCGACGAAGCGGAAAACAGACTCCACGCACAGAAAGCTGTGCTTGTTAAACTGATGGGTAACAAATGATAGATATTAACTTTAAAAACGACGAAGCAGCGGTCTACGCCTTTAAAAAGCTCTACGGCTCTTACGGCTACAGTAAGTTCAGAATGAGCCGTTTTGAGGAGTATGACCTCTATGCTTCAAACAAGAATTTTCTTGTAAGCGACAATGTAATAACCTTTACCGATACCAACGGAAAGCTTTTGGCTCTCAAGCCTGACGTTACTCTGTCTATAGTAAAGAATACGGATCCCGAAAAGAACGGCTTACAGAAGCTCTATTATTCGGAAAACGTCTACCGTGTGGCTGCCAAGACCCATGAATACAAGGAGATAATGCAGGTAGGTCTTGAGTGTATAGGCGAGCTTGATGACTATGCTGTTGCAGAGGTCATCACCTTGGCGGCAAAGTCTCTTCAAATGCTTGATCCCGACTATATTCTTGATCTTTCCCATATGAGCTTTGCTTCAACTCTGCTCTCGGATATTCCGGGTAAGCAGAAAAACCAGATAATGAGCTTTATGGCAGAGAAGAATATCCACGGTTTAAAGAGCCTTGATATTGACGCTGATATTACCGAAAAGCTTATCGCCCTTGTTTCTATATACGATAAGCCCGAAGCAGCTTTGGAAAAGCTATCCGAGCTTAATATAAATGATGAAGCTGTAGCAGAGCTTGCTACTCTTATCGCCGCTCTTACCCCCTCGGGTGTGGCGGAGCATATACGCTTTGATTTCTCGGTAGTATCGGACGAAAGCTACTATAACGGCATCACCTTTGCAGGCTATGTTCACGGTGTTCCCACAAGAGTTCTTTCGGGTGGACGTTATGATAACCTTATGAAGCGTTTTAAGAAGAACTGCGGTGCCATCGGCTTTGCTATCTATATGGATGCCCTTGACCAGCTTCTCTGCGATAAGGACTTTAACGAGGTTGATACTGTTATTCTGTATGATGATGCAACGGATATCGTTGCAATGTCTGCTATGGTGAACGAGCTTACCGCCAAAGGCGAAAAGGTAAAGGCGGTTCGTGAGCTTCCCCGAGGACTTAAATACAAAAATATCGTGGAAATGGGAGGTAATGCATAATGATAAATGTAGCACTTCCCAAGGGACGACTGGGCGAAAAGGTTCTTAAAATTTTTGAGGAGGCGGGCTATACCTGTCCCTCTATCCACGAGCAGAACCGTAAGCTCATATTTGAAAACGAGGAAACAGGAGTAAGATACTTCTGGGTAAAGCCCTCCGATGTTGCAATATATGTGGAGAGAGGTGCTGCCGACGTAGGTGTTTGCGGTAAGGATATCCTGCTTGAATATTCTCCCGATGTTTATGAGCTTCTCGATATGGGTATGGGCAAGTGCCGTATGGCAGTTGCCGCAAAGAAGGATTTTCAGGACAATACCAGCAGACCTCTTATCGTTGCCACCAAGTTCCCCAATATAGCAAGAGATTACTATATGAAGCAGGGAAGAGATATCGATATAATCAAGCTCAATGGCTCTATTGAAATCGCTCCCATCCTCGGTATGTCCGACGTTATCGTGGATATAGTCGAGACAGGCAAGACTTTACTTGAAAACGATCTTTGCCCCTATGAGGATATAGTAGATATAAGCGCACGCTTTATTGCAAATAAAGCAAGTCATAAATTCAAATACGATGCTATCACCGCCTTGACAGGCAAGATAGCAGCATACGTAGAAGGTAAAAAATGATCAAGATATATGAAAAGGCAACGATGAAAAACGAAGATATTTTCATCCGTTCCACATCTTCCCCCGACATCTGTGACATCGTTGCAGACATTATATATAACGTAAGAAAAAACGGCGATAATGCTATCAAGGAATACGCCAAAAAATTTGATAAATGCGACCTTGACTCCCTTGAGGTAACACCCGAGGAGATCGAGGAGGCTTGGAACTCTGTTGACTCCGAGTTTATAGCGGTAATGGAGCGTGCAAAGAAAAATATCGTTTTCTATCACGAGCATCAGAAGCGAGAGGGCTTCAGACTTGAGAAAGAGGACGGAGTTATCCTCGGTCAGAAGATAATTCCCGTACAGCGTGCGGGACTATACGTTCCCGGCGGTACGGCGGCTTATCCTTCTTCTGTTCTTATGAACGCACTTCCCGCAAAGATCGCGGGAGTTGATGAGATAATTATGACCACCCCTCCCAATGCCGAGGGTAAGGTAAATCCCATCATCCTCTGTGCAGCAAAGATAGCAGGCGTTGACCGCATCTTCAAGATGGGCGGAGCGCAGGCAATAGCTGCTCTTGCTTACGGTACCGAGTCTGTTCCAAAGGTGGATAAGATAGTAGGTCCGGGTAATGCCTTCGTAGCAGAAGCCAAGAAGCAGGTCTTCGGTGTTGTCAATATTGATATGATCGCAGGACCAAGCGAAATTCTTATAGTTTCTGACTCTACCTGCGATCCCGTAAAGGTTGCCGCAGATATGTTAAGCCAAGCAGAGCACGACCGTATGGCAAGTGCGGTGCTTGTTACCGACTCCCGTGAGCTTGCGGATAAGGTAAGTATAGAGTTAGAGCGACAGCTTGATCTTCTGCCCCGCGTGGAGATAGCAAGAACGTCTATCGACAATAACGGTAAGATAATTATTTGCGAAAGCATTGACGAATGTATAGATATAGCCAACGACATAGCTCCCGAGCATCTTGAAATATGCGTTGACGAGCCGATGCCTTATCTTGATAAGATAAGAAACGCAGGCTCGGTGTTCTTGGGCAAGAACACACCCGAAGCATTGGGTGACTATTTTGCGGGTACTAACCACACTCTGCCCACAGGCGGAACCGCAAGATTTTCAAGTCCTCTGTCGGTTGACGATTTTATAAAGAAATATTCCTATACATATTATACCGACGTGGCTCTTAACAAGGTCGCAGAGGATATAGAATACTTTGCAGAGCGAGAAGGACTTTCTGCTCACGCAAGGTCGGTCACTGTAAGAAAGAAGAAATAAGTAGGGGCGGATATTATCCGCCCGTTAAATGATAATAAAGAGCAAAACTATGAGTAAATACATGAGTTCAAGGTTCGATAACCTTGAAGCATATACTCCCGGTGAACAGCCGAGAGATATGCAGTATATAAAGCTGAATACCAACGAATCTCCTTATCCGCCCTCTCCTGAGGTTTTAGAGGCGGTAAACAGGGAAGAGGTCTCAAAATTAAATCTCTACCCCGACCCTACCGCAAAGGGATTAAAAAACAAGTTAGCCGACAGATACGGAGTTGAAGCAAAGAATATCTTTGTATCCAACGGCTCGGATGATATCCTTAACTTTGCTTTTATGGCGTTCTGTGACGATACAACAGGGGTCACCTATCCCGAGATAAGCTACGGCTTTTATCCTGTTTATGCGGATCTTTACCGCATTGATGCAAGGGCAGTAGCCTTAAAAGAGGATTTTTCCATAGACCCAAAGGACTATCACAACGCAGGACGTACTGTGGTTATTGCTAACCCAAATGCTCCCACGGGTATGCTGTTGTCGGTAGAGGATATTAAGGGTATTCTTGATACAAACAGAAACAACGTGGTTCTTATAGACGAGGCCTATATCGACTTTGGCGGTAAGAGTTGTGTGGAACTGGTAAATGAATATGACAACCTGCTTGTTGTCCGTACCTTCTCAAAGTCAAGATGTCTTGCAGGAGCAAGACTTGGTTTTGCCATAGCAAACGAGGAGCTGATAGGCGACCTTGAAAAGATAAAATATTCCACCAATCCTTATAATATCAACCGTCTTTCACTTGTTGCAGGTGAAAAGGCTATCGACAGCGATGACTATTATTTCGATCACTGTAAGGATATAATCGCGGCAAGAGAATATACGGTAACAGAGCTTAAAAAGAGAGGCTTTACTCTCACAGATTCTTATGCCAACTTTGTATTTGCAAAGCACGAAAGTATGGGCGGTGAGGAGCTGTATCTTGAGCTTAAAAAGCGCGGTGTTCTCGTCCGTCATTTTTCAAAGGAAATAATAAAGGACTATAACCGTATAACAATAGGAACAAAGGAGCAGATGGCAGCTCTTATCTCTGCCATCGACAGTATATTATGAGAAATGCAACCGTTATAAGAAGCACAGCCGAAACCAAGATAAATCTTTCTCTTGCCCTTGAGGGCGGTGAGGTAAATATAAATACAGGCTGCGGTTTTCTTGACCATATGCTGACACTTTTCGGCAGACACGGAAGATTTGGGTTGAATGTAAAATGTGACGGCGACACAGAGGTTGACTATCACCATACCGTAGAGGATATCGGTATCTGTCTCGGAAAAGCTTTTGCCGAGGCTTTAGGTGACAAGAGAGGTATTAAGCGTTATGCGGATATCATTCTGCCTATGGATGAAACTCTTGTTATGTGCGCTCTTGATATCTCGGGCAGAGATTACCTCGGTTATGCCGTAGAGCTTCCCGCAAACAAGGTTGGTGACTTTGACACCGAGCTTGTGGAGGAATTTCTGCTTGGCTTTGTCAGAACGGCAGGTATAACACTTCACGTCCGCCTTATCACAGGCAGAAATACACATCATATTATCGAAGGTATCTTCAAAGCTCTCGGCAGAGTAATGGCAGAGGGCTGTTCTATAGACGAAGAATACAAGGACGAGATCCCGTCCACCAAGGGAGTTTTATAAGATGGTTGCAATAATCGACTACGGTGTGGGAAATCTCTTTTCCCTTAAAAGCTCACTTTCCTATATAGGCGTGGATGCAGTTGTAACAAACGATCCTGAGGTTATAAAGTCGGCGAGCCATATAATACTTCCCGGTGTGGGAGCTTTCCCCGATGCTGCGGCAAAGCTTAAAGCCACAGGTTTAATTGATTTTATAAAGGCAGAGGTAAAGGCAGGCAAACCGCTTCTCGGTATATGCCTCGGTATGCAGATGCTCTGCAGTAAGAGCTATGAATACGGCGAGTGCGAGGGTCTTGACTTTGTTCCCGGCGAGGTTGTTGATATGACCCCCGAATTGCCCGAGGGCTTAAAGGTTCCCCATATCGGTTGGAATGCTCTTAAATTTGAAGGAAAAAAGAGCGAGCTTTATAAGTATATAAATGAAGGCGACTGCGTTTACTTTGTACATTCTTTTTACGCCAAGGCAGACAAGGGCTGTATAACCGCAACAACAGAGTACGGCATAGAGCTTACCGCATCCATTGAGAACGGTAATGTATACGGAACCCAGTTCCATCCCGAAAAAAGCGGCAAGGTAGGACTTAATATCCTTCGTGCCTTCTGCGAAATCGGAGGTAAGGTATGATAATTCTTCCCGCAATAGATTTATACGAGGGTAAGGCTGTTCGTCTTTATAAGGGTGACTATGCTCAGATGACTGTCTATTCGGATAACCCGCCCGAGTTTGCCCGTGATTTTTATAACAAGGGTGCAACTTGGATGCATCTCGTAGACCTTGAGGGTGCAAGAGAGGGAACTACACCCAATCTTGAAACGGTGCGTGAGATAGTCAATGCCACGGGACTTAAGGTCGAGGTAGGCGGCGGTATCCGCAATATGGAAACCGTTAAGAAATATATAGATATCGGTGTTTCCCGTGTTATTTTAGGCACGGCTGCCGTTAAAGACAGAGAATTTTTACTTGAGGCGGTAAAGACCTACGGTGAAAAGATCGCAGTAGGTGTTGATATCCGTGACGGCATCGTTGCAATAAAAGGCTGGACAGAATTAAGCGGTCTTGACTGCTTTGACTTCTGTCAGGAGCTACAGGATATCGGAGTAAAGACGGTCATCTGTACCGATATTTCAAAGGACGGAGCTATGCAGGGAACTAACCTTGAGCTATACCGTCAGTTATCCGAGCGCTTCACTATTGACTTTGTAGCCTCCGGCGGTGTTTCCACATTGGATGACGTCAGAGCCTTGAAGGAGATAGGCGTTTACGGAGCGATCTTAGGCAAAGCCATATACACAGGCGCAGTTGATGTAGCTGATGCCGTTAATATCACAAAGGAGGCTTGAAATGATCACAAAAAGAATTATTCCTTGCCTTGATGTTAAGAACGGCAGAGTTGTCAAGGGCATAAACTTTGAGGGTCTGGGAGATGTAAACGATCCCGTGACTTTGGGCAGATACTACAGCGACAACGGAGCAGACGAGCTGGTTTTCTATGATATAACGGCTTCAGCCGAGGGACGCGCCCTCTTTACCGATATACTTACAGAGGTTGCAAGGACAATATTCATTCCCCTCACTGTCGGCGGCGGTATCAACGAGGTTTCCGACTTTGAGAGAGTGCTTTCCTGCGGTGCAGACAAGGTAAGCGTAAACTCGGGAGCTATCCGTAATCCCGCACTCATCGGAGATGCGGCAAAGCGTTATGGGGATCAGTGCGTTGTTATTTCCATTGATGCCAAGCGCGTTGACGGAGTCTTCCGCGTCTTTGCCAAGGGCGGCAGAGAAAACACGGGAATGGAGCTTATCGAGTGGGTCAAGCGTTGTGTAGGCTCAGGTGCTGGCGAGGTAGTGCTTAACTCTATCGATACCGACGGAGTAAAAAAAGGCTTTGACCTTGAAATGCTTGAAGCAGTATGTAACGTAGTCAACGTTCCTGTTATCGCATCGGGCGGAGCGGGCTGTAAAGAGGATTTTGTAACTCTTTTCAAAAACCTTCCCAAGGTGGATGCGGGACTTGCCGCATCGATATTCCATTTCGGAGAGGTTGCTATCCCCGATTTAAAGAAAGATCTTGCCGCAAACGGCATTACAATGAGGTTATAATATGATTAAGATAGATGAGCTTAAATTTGACGAAAAGGGACTTATTCCCGCAATAGTAGAGGATGCCGAAACAGGCAAGGTGGTTATGATGGCGTATATGAACGCCGAGAGCCTTAAGATATCAATGGAGGAGGGAATGACCTGCTTCTGGTCAAGAAGCCGTAAGTGCTTATGGCGTAAGGGCGAGACCTCGGGCAACCGTCAGCATATCGTTTCCATCACAAGTGACTGCGATAACGATACCCTTCTTGTAAAGGTAAAGAAGGACGGGCCTGCCTGCCATACAGGTGCCGATTCCTGTTTCTTTAACCCCGTATACGAAAGCGAAACTCTCTCCGAGTTTTCCCTTGACAATCTCTATGAGATGCTTGTAGGCAGAAAGGTGAATAAGCCCGAAGGCTCCTACACCACATACCTTTTTGAAAAGGGAATCGACAAGATATTAAAGAAGGTAGGAGAGGAATCAACCGAGGTCATTATCGCATCTAAGGCAAACGACAAGGCAGAGACGATATACGAGGTCGCTGACCTTTGCTATCATATCATGGTAATGATGGTGGAGATGGGAATTTCGGTTGACGATATCAAAAAGGAGCTCGCTTCCCGCCACGTTATCGACAAAAAGGTTAAACAGGAAAAGATGGTATAAATAACAAAACAGTCTTTGCTCTTGCAAAGACTGTTTTTTGATTGTTCAACAAAAAAATCCTAAATTATTGACAAATCTTATACATAATGTTATAATTAGATTAACTAATTATATTAATTTCAACGAAAGGTTGGATGAAACTATGAGCAAACGTTTATTAGCTATGCTTCTTTGCGTTCTGATGCTTGTAAGTACGTTTCCCATCGGCATTTTTGCCGCAGTGGTAACGGGCCTGACAGGTAACGGAACCGAGGATGCCCCTTATGAGATCAGCTCGGCAGATGAGCTTGTTTTTATGGCAGAAAGGCTCAATGCCTCTGATGCAGCTTACGTAGGAAAGTATTTCAAGCTGACGGCAGATATAGATATGTCGGCGGTTGAAAGCTTCCCCATGATACTCAGTTTTTCCGGTACACTTAACGGTAACGGTAAAACAATCAGTAATTTAAAGATTACAGACATCTCCGGCGCAGTTGTCACAACAGATTACGGTATAGCATTTATACATAAGCTCTCGGGTCGAATCGCAGACCTGACCTTTGATAATACCACTGTTTCTACAAATGTAAATGCATCCGCCAACGGCAACTCGGGTGCGGCTATTGTTGTGGCTGAGGTAGTTCAGAACGGTATCGTATCGGGTGTTACCGTAAAGAATTCTCTTGTCAATGCACCTCTTATTCCCAAGGCTGCGGGTATAGCTGCTCTTCACGCCCGCGCGGCAAAGAAGGGTACCGTTATCGGTATTATCCGTAACTGTGTAGTTGAGGATACCACACTTATCGCAGGTCCCCGTGCGGCAGGCAATAAGTACGGCCTTATGATGGGCGGTATTGCAGGCTACAGCGCAACAAGTACTATTGAAAACTGCTTTGTAAAGAACGTAACCATGCAGGCGGCAAACGAGAACACCTGTCCTTTTTATGCCGCTATGATCGTAGGATATGCCGCAGGTGGTGAAATAAGCGGTAATGTTGCGGTAAGCGGTAAGATCGAGAGAACAAATGAGAATCAGCTCTTTACCACCGTTAAGGTGGGCGGTATGGTTTCTGCAAAGAACGCAACCTCCGGCGGTGCTATAACAAGCACCTATCCCAACCTTATGGATATCTTAAACAACCCCGAGATCCCCGCAGGTGCGGCTATTGCAGGCACAGATACCTCTGCGGCGGCGCTTAAGGCTATGGCTACCTATGTGGAGCTTGGCTGGGACTTTGACGATATCTGGACGATGGTTGGCGAATATCCCTCACTTAAGGATCCTAACGAAAAGGGCGCACTTAAGCTTGAGGGAACAGGTACAGATGAAGATCCCTACCTCATTGCAGATAAAGATGATCTTCTTTATGTAGTTGAATATATCAATAACAAAGACGAGCGTATCGTTGGCAAGTCGCTTAAGCTTACCTCTGATATCGACCTTGGCGGAACCTTGTTTACTCCTATAGATGCTTTTGACGGTACTATTGACGGTAACGGTTATACTATAAGAAATCTTACTATAGATGATACGTCTACCTCAGATAAGGGTTCGGAATACCGTGTTGCGTTTATCCGTACAAATAACGGTACGGTAAAGAACCTTAATTTTGCTTCTCCCCGCATTTCCACCTCCGCACTTTCCACAGGCGGTAACGCGGGTGCGGCGGTAATCGTAGGTGATAACGCAAACGGCTCACTTATCTCAGGTTGTGTTGTAACAGATGCGGTGGTTTATGCGCCTCATCTTCCCAAGGCAGCAGGTATTGCGGTGCTTAACGCAAGAACCACCAATATCAATGCTACAATAAGCCGCTGTGTATTTGAGGGAACTCTGACATTAGGTCCCCGTGCGGGTAACTACGGCCCTATGGCAGGCGGTGTAGCGGCATATTCCGCAACCAGTACAATAGAATACTGTGTTGTAAATGCCGATATAATCTACAAGGGCAACGAATCTATCCAGAGCAGTAATATCTATGCAGGTATTATCTGCGGTTACTCTAACCGTGTGACCTACCGTTCAAACGTAGCATACGGCGGTTCGATAACTATTGACGGCGAGGTAGCGGATCAGAGACTTGCGGGCATATATGCTCCCATCTCCTTCGCACAGACTCCTATTACAAACATTTCCTGTGAGGATATCACCTTAAACGGTACAAAGATCGAAGCAAGCGACAACAATGGAACTCTCGTTACAGCCTTGGATCTTACAAAGCAGGAAACCTACGAAAATATAGGCTACAACTTCTATCTTTTCTGGGAAATGGGCGAAAAGTATCCTCTTCCCAAGAATCCCGACCCAAGCGCTCCCCTTGAGCTTGAGGGTACAGGTACAAAGGATGACCCCTATCTTATCGGGGATAGATATGATCTTCTCTATGCGGTAACATTCCTCAATTCCCGTGACGAGCGTATAGAGGGCAAGAACCTTAAGCTTACAGCCGATATCGACTTAAGTGGTGTAAGCTTTACACCCATCGACCGTTTTGTCGGTGTTCTTGACGGTGACGGTCATACCTTATACAACTTAACCATCAATGACAGCGCTACCGCAAATATGGGTGAAAGCTACTGTGTTGCGTTCATCCGTACAAACAACGGTACTGTCAAGAACCTTAATTTTGCATCTCCCCGTATCTCCACTACCGCACTTTCTACAGGCGGATTTTCGGGTGCGGCGGTAATCGTAGGCGAAAATACCAACGGTTCTCTTGTTTCCGGCTGCGTTGTAACAGATGCGGTGGTTTATGCACCCCATCTTCCCAAGGCGGCGGGTATAGCTGTTCTTAACGGCAGAGCCCCCGGTTTCAATGCCGCGATCAGCCGTTGTGTATTTGAGGGAACTATCACCTGCGGTCCCCGCACCGGTACCTACGGACCTATGCTTGGCGGTATCGCGGCATATTCTGCCACCAGTACTATAGATTACTGTATTGTCAATGCAGATATCGTCTACAAGGGCAACGATACTATGGTCAGCCCTAACATCTATGCAGGTATCATCTGCGGATTTGCAAACAGCGTAACCCTCCGTTCAAACGTGGCGTACGGCGGCAGTATCACTCTTGAGGGTGATGTAGCAGACCAAAGACTTGCAACCGTATACGCTCCTATATCTTACGGACAGTCGCTATACAATAATATTTCCTGCGGTAACATCACCTTAGGCGGTATTGCGGTCGAAAAGTCGGATAACAACGGAAGAATAGTTACCGCCGACGAGCTTATTCTCAAGGAAACCTATGAAAAAATAGGTTATAACTTTGATCTGCTCTGGACTATGAACGACGGTGAGGCTTATCCCGACAGATATCCTGTTCCCGTAATAGTAGACTATTCCAATAACCGTATAAATCGTCTTACCGCAAATATCAAGGGGGACGGCGGTACCGAGATCGGCTTCACCTTCCATTATCTTGAAGGTAAGGAAATGGCAGTTAAGGTAAGCGAAAGCGATGACTTTACGGATGCACTTACCTTTGCGGCAACAGGAGAGGGAAGTGTATATAAGGCAGAGGCTGTAGGTTTGAAGAAGGCTACCACCTACTACTACCGTGCAGAGGGTGACGGCAAGACCTCAGCTGTGGGCAGCTTTACAACCGATGACGGTGAGCTTTCCTTTATCAGTATCTCGGACACCGAGGGTCAGAGCTTCAATGATGCTTCTCAGGCGGCAATTAATATCGCAGGCGCTCTGTATGCAAACTCTGATGCTGACTTTATCCTTCACTCAGGTGATATGGTGGATGATGCAAGAGGCGAAGAGGGCTGGCAGGATCTTATCTATCAGGCACAGGGGGCGTTACTTTCCAAGCCTATAGTTCCCACTTTAGGAGAAAAGGATAAGGACGGGATCCTTCGTCACTTCAATCTTGATAATACTTATTACAGCTTTGATTATGCAGATGCGCATATCATCGTTCTTGATACAAATACACTTAATGATGAACAGATAGCATGGCTCAAGAGCGACGTTGCGGCAACGGACAAGGAATGGGTGATCCTCAGTATGCATAAGGGTCCTTACACCTCGGGTCAGTTTGCAACAACGGTTGAAGCAAACGAGCTTCGTGCGCTCTTTATAGACGAGCTTGACGATATCGGCATCGACCTTGTTATTCAGGGTCACGATCATATAATGGGTCATACCTATGACCTTCATAACGGCGAGGCAACGTCACAGCCCGTTTATACAGAAACAATAAACGGCAAGCGTTTTGACTACACCGTAGACCCCGAGGGCGTTGTATATATGATGTCGGGTCTTATGGGAACAGAGTACGGCAAGCAGATGACGTGCGATGACCTTGACGAATATATCCTTAAGTTCTCACGTTCAGACGGACGCGGAAACGTACCTACATATGCCGAGGTTACCGTAACCGATGACCGTATCGAGGTAGCAACATATGAGATCAAGGCTGATATGCAGCCCACTATGATCGAAGGCTTTGGTATTGACAAGGCGGTAGGTAAGCTTGAGAGAGTTATTGCAAGCGGTGATTATACTACCGCAAGAGATATGTTTAACGATCTTACCTCCGCACAGAAGAAGGAAGTAGGAAACTATGCTGAGCTTGTAGCGGCAGAGGGCGGAAACGCACTTAAGGATAACGGTGCGGCTTGGCTTGATGAAGCGGCAGCAGAGCGCCGCAGTATCGTTGTAACAAACGATTCTACAGTTGATTTTGACTATGCTCCCGTACTTGTCAAGCTTGAAAATGCTCCGTCAAGGACTATGGCATTCTATACAACAGAGGGCGAGGCTCTGCCCTATGAGGTTGAATCCTATAATGCAAACGGCATATCAAGAGTATGGGTCAATGTTTCCCATATCGGAGCTGACGATGCCGCTACCCTTTGGGTATACTTCGGCGGTAAATCTACCGAGGACCCTGAAGCTGTATGGGGCGACAGCTACGCTCTTGTTGAGCATTTTGAAGATATTTCCGATGCAGTAATGCACGGAAATGTAAAGACCGACGTAACTGACGGTGATGCAGTAGGTATATTCGACGGTGCATCTGCCCTTACCTACGGCAGCATCGGTGATGACTTTAACCACCTGTCGGTATCTGCCGTTGTACAGATGGAGGCAGGAACTGATCCTCACAGATCGGGTATAGTTTCCAAGTATGAAAGGAGCAATCCCAGCGGTATGGGATCTTATCTGCTCGGTATTGATACAGACGGTATGCTCCGCAGCTTTTACGGTGCAACATGGTGGCGTACAAACGAGGTAGTAACCGAAAGGTACGATACCACCGAGTTTATCGCAGACGGTCAGCCTCACCTTATTACGGTATCCTATGACGGCTTTACCATCGAGACCTTCCTTGACGGTAAGTGCGTTGCCTGGGAGACCGTACTTATAGAGAACGCGACCTTCCTTGCTCCGGATATACTGACCACTATCGGAGCATATTCGGATCTTGAGCGTCCCTTTACAGGTAACATCTACGACGTACAGATAAACGGCGCCCGTCTGACAAACCAGTGGGAAGCCTTCAGATACGATAACTATTTCGGTGATGCTGTTACAGTCGGCGAACCCGAATACAAGGACAGCTTCAGCTTTACCGTTGCTTCCGTGGACGGCAGAGCAGTGGGTATAGTAAGTCAAGACTCGCTTCTTTCTACCGAGATCAACGGCGTATACGTTGAGCTTGGCAACGTTAAGGCAGGCAGATTTGACGTCACAGTACCTCACCCCGGCACAGGTGAATTTGAGATCACCGTCACCGCAGAAAATAACGGCAACACGTTAAGTGATACGGTTGTTATCCCCGCACTTGACGAAGAAGCTCCCGCACAGCCCGAGATAGGTATGGATGACGAGGATGATCTCTACGTCGAAACAGTACCCGACAAGAATGATCTTATCGACGTAACCGTTAATGTAAACGAGTATATTCCTCTTACCTCTGACAACGCAAGCATTGCTGTCGGCAGTACAGAGGGCAAGACTCCTGCAGGCGTTGACCCCACAGCGGCAAGCTACAGTGAATTTACCGATAACCTCACAACTACCGTAGAGGACGGAACAAACCCCTACCAGATATTCAAGGTTACTCTTACCGACGAGGAGGCAAGCTACGGTGCTTGGCGATTTGCTTGGCAGGGAACAAGCGACAGAGAGCTTCACGCATATGCTTATGATGCAGCTCTTGGCGAGTGGACTAAGATAACTTCCTCCGACGGTACGGGCGATATTGCAATGAATATCGAGATAAACGGAGCTCAGTACGTAGCAGACAACACACTTTACCTTATGATATTCCGCGGTCTTGGTCAGGAATTTGCTGATATGACCTCCTTTATACCTACAGAGGATCAGTATGATTTCACTATGTTCTGGAACTCGGATACTCAGTATCTGTCTCAGTTTGCAGATAATATGGTATATCATCAGTACGAGTGGATAGCTGATGCCTTTGCTGAAAAGAAGGGTGTTATCACCTTCAACACAGGGGATGTATCCAACCGTACCAACCTCAATTACGAGTACAACTGGAAGGTAGTTGACGAAAGCTACAATATCTTCGAAGAGGCTGGAATACCCTATACCTTCTGTTGGGGCAACCACGATATATCCTATGACGGTCAGCCCAACGAAACAAGATATTACAGAAGCTATTTCCCCACCTCCCGTATGGATGAAAACAAGGGTAGCTGGGAGGTAGCTTACGCTCCCGATCCCGCAGACGGAACTACGACCCGTGCTATGGCGTATAAGCAGACTATAGACGGCGCAAAGATAATGATCCTCTCCCTTGCATACAATCACAGACTTACCGAGTCTGATCTTACCTGGGCAGAGCAGATCTTAGCGGCTCATCCCGATTATACGGTAATGATAATTACCCACAACTACGCATCTAACTCTAAGATACTCGATACCAACATCCGTACACGCCTTACAGACGTTTATCCCAACGTCAAGATGGTACTCTGCGGACACCTTGACGGTACAGCAGTACATAAGGATCCTAACGGCAGCTTTGTTCTCCTTCAGGACTATCAGGGCGAGAGCGGCAAGGTCAAGCACGGCGGTAACGAGTTCTTGAAGATGATACAGTTTGACGTAGAAAACGATCTTATCTACTTCAACACCTATTCACCTCTTACCGGTGAGACACTTTCTCCTATAGGAAGCTCATTGGAAGCAGAGACGGAGGGTCTCTACCAGAAGAACGGTGACGAGTATGCCCTCAATATTCCGCTTAACGGCGACAAGACGAGAAGCTTCACTACAAGCACTCTTACTCTGTCAAACGGCAATACGGCATTTACACAGACCGTTACGGTAACCGAGGGTGAATCACTTAAGGTTACTCCTATAGGGCTTGAAGCAGGCGTTGAATATCTCTACTATGCAACTCTTACCGACAGCAGCGGCAACGTAACAGTTACTCCCGTATATCTCTTTACCGAGATAGACAGAGTTGACTACGAGCTTGAAGCTGCAAAGGCAGAGCTTAAGGCTATCCTTGAAGCACTTCCCGCATTTGAAGAGGGCAACTATACCGAGGACAGCTGGAGTACGTTCATATCCGCAAAGCTTGCGGCAGAGAATTTACTTGAAACTGCCGAGAGCGCTGACCTTATAAGAGAGGCTATAACTAACATTAACAATGCTGCAGAGGGTCTGACCCTGAGAATGGCTGACTACAGTGCAGTAACCGAAGCACTCTCAAAGGTTCCTTCTGACACAACGGTATATACTGGGGACAGTATAGCGGCTCTTACAGCAGCTGTTGAAGCAGTTGTATACGACCTTGACATTACTCACCAGGCAGAGGTCGATGCTATGGCAAAGGCTATCGAGGATGCACTTGCAGGACTCAAGCTTGCTATCAGCTTCACCGACGTCAAGGAAAGCCATTGGTTCTACAATGCGGTTATGTACGCCGCAGAGCGCGGAATCTTCAAGGGTAACCCCGACGGCAGCTTTGCTCCCAACAAGGCAATAACCAGAGCTGAATTCGTTATGGTTCTTGCAAATTACTCAGGTGAGGATTATTCCGCTGAGGAATGTGATAAGTTCACAGACGTTAAATCCTCCGCTTGGTACTACCGTGCAATGGCTTGGGCGGCAAACAGAGGTATAGTCAACGGTATGACTCCCGATACCTTTGCACCCACCAAGACCATAACCCGTCAGGATCTGTGTCTGATGCTTACAAACTACCTTAAGTATAAGGGCATTGAAATAGCAGAGTCAGAAAATACCCTCTTTGCAGATGATGCAAAGATAGGCTCCTGGGCATATGATGCGGTATACGCGATCAAGGCTATCGGTGTCGTGTCCGGTATGGGTAACAATGAATTCCAGCCCAGAGGTAACGCAACGAGAGCACAGGTCGCACAGATGATGATGATGTTCGATCAGTATTTAAACAAATAAGCAATAAAAGAAGGCTTCAATCGAAGCCTTCTTTTAATTTATCTTTATTATATTATTCCCTTTGCTTAAGGTTATCGAATATGTACCATCGGTTATCTTTACAGCCTTATGAGAGAAGCTGTGTTCCTTTTTGTCATCAAGGCATATAAGAATATGGGTATCATCCTTTAAGGCGGTAACATCAACTTCTGTTATATTACCGTTATGATATCGGATATCATCTATTGTTGACGACCATCCTGTGGTTACCGTATTTGGCGTATAATAAGTCTCAAAGAACAGAGAAATAGGACAGGAAAGTCCCGAGAAATGGTGATATCCGCTGCCTCTGCCGTTATGGCACATAAAGTTCTCATAGCAGTTGTAGGAGGCATCCACCTCTTTAGCCCAAACCGTGAGGGCTTTTTGCGCTATTTCAAAAGCAAGGTCGGTTTCGCCTCGGTCGATAAGAGCCTTCCACAGTATCCATTGGTGGGGCATCCATACAGAGCCGTTCCAGTACCCGTAGGGTGAATAATAGGGAGCGCGCTTGTCTACCACACCTACACCGATATCAGTCATAAGACCGTTTTTGATGTTATCAAGGATAACCTTTTCCTGCTCTTCGGTACAGATATCCGCGATATAGGGTGTAACACCGTCCATACCCATATTGAAGTTTGTTCCGTCCTCGTAGCGGAATATAGCCTCCGCCTGACCATTTTCGTTATGTGTCATGTATGAGAAGTAACCTGTCTCCTCATCCCAGGTCTGTGGTATAGCCTCGGCAAAGCGCTCTGCTACGCTGTCATAATACTCAATGTCCCCTGTAAAGTCCATTATAGAGGCTATCTGCTTCATTATCTTTGAAATAAGCACGGTATTAGCCGTTGTTATAACAGGGGTAGTATTGGTATGGGTAAACTTTTCTCCGCGATCTCCTGCGTCTCTTAAATGATGCTGAGGAGGATAATCATCCCATCCCCCCGAGTTGTAGGACAGGTGCCAGGTCTTGGTAAGACCCGACTTCATCTGTTCTTTGCCCTTGTCTAAGTTAGCATAGAAGTCAAAGTATTGCTTCATCATAGGATAGAGCACTTTTAGTTCCTTACGTTTTTCGGGGAATGAATCCACCAGATGCTTGTACAGGAATACCTGTGTGGGAACAACGCTTCCGTGGAAAATATAAGGTGAGTGTCTGTCGCCCACAGGTGTCAGATAAGTGTTGAGACAGTCATATCCTCTCTGAAAATCAGAGCAGGCAAGTCCCATACCTATAAATCCCGAATCCCAGGAATAAAGAGAATTCCAGAAGCGTCCGGGAGCGTTATGTTTTATATACTGACGGCGGGTATAGATAGGGAACACTACGTTGAGAAGCGTGTTATAACGCATCATATCCTGCGAGAAAGAGTATTCCTCACCGTCGCTGTTACAGCTTACGTGTTCAACGTCACGGTATACAGGTTCTATCTCCTCGTCTTTAAAGATTCTGAAGTGTCTTACCTCGGTGGAGTTTGGTGCAAGATATACGGGAGTAGATTGCACGACCTCGTATATACCCTCACCAAGACCCCGCACAGTACGGGAAATATGGTCGTTTACGGTAAGCTGGAGCATCTTTCCGATATCGGCACAGCGACACTGTCTTTGATG
Organism: Clostridia bacterium; assembly: GCA_017416185.1. GTDB lineage: Bacteria > Bacillota > Clostridia > Oscillospirales > CAG-272 > RGIG7300. Next base: position 58,862 of record JAFQDF010000037.1, on the reverse strand, counting down.
GCGTACACCCTCAAACCACTTTACGGTATATCTGTCGGGAAAATCGGTGTATTTAAGGGTCATAGTATCCTCACCCATTACCTTTTCCGGGGTGAGGTTGTGAGGAACGGCCTCAAAAACGACCTTATCTGCCGAATCACCTATGCATATACTGTCTATCGAAACACCCCCGCCTGTGGCGTAGAGAATAAGCTCCTTTATATCATCGGCTTCGATATCTGTTACGGAATATGTGTACTTTTCTACTGTAGGACAGGGAAAGGTGTATTCCTTGCCGTTTACAGCCACTCTTAAAGAGCTGTCCGTGTCACAGAAATATCTTATGCCTATCTTAGAAGCACTCTTATCTACGGTATATTTAAGAAAATGTCCTTCACGGCAGAAGTGATATCCGTCAATGGCTGTACCTAAGCCCGAAGCACCGTTATGCTCCTCTTCGCCAAGATATTTTCCGTCAGGGGCGATATCTGTACCGCATTTTATGTCGGTATACTCTGTTGCATCGATACAAACAGTATCCTCAGGCAATACGGGTTTATAGAAGGTATAATAGCCTTCAAATTCGCTTCCGGGCATATTTAAGGGAAGTTGAAGTGAAGCTGCCAAGGTGATATCAAGGGACTGGTTAAGTTCGGTGTTGTTGACAAAGGTACAGGTAATATCCACCTGCTTATCCTCTGTGATGTTATAATCTACATCACAGTATATTCTGTCCTTCCATTCAAGCTCGTAGCGGTATATAAATCTCGTGAGAGCCGCATTTGCGCCCCAGAGCTTAACACCTGTGTCACTCTTGGAGTTGCCCGCAAGGACACTTCTTCTGAAAAAACCGGGAAAAAGCTCAACGTTGAAGGTTGAGCCTTTTTTTTTATCTATTATATTACAGGCACCGTAATATTGCTTGTTATAGGGACCCCAGTCTCCTAAGGTCAAATCATATCTTTTATCCTGCATTATTTTGTTCCTGTAGAACCAAACCCGCCTTCGCCGCGTACCGTTTCGGAAAGCTCGTCGGTTTCTTCATACTCGCAGGTGAGGAAGGGAGCAACGACCATCTGTGCGATCCTTTCTCCTGCCTCTACCGTTTGTTCTTTGTCAGAATGATTATGCAGGCATACCATTATCTCACCGCGGTAGTCGGCATCAATAACACCAACCTTGTTTGCGGGAGCAAGTCCACGCTTACAGGCAAGACCGCTTCTTGCGTATACCAGTCCTACATATCCAACGGGGATCTCAACCGCAATACCCGTGTGCATAAGTCTGCTTTCTCCCGGGGCAATAGTAACGGTTTCGTCTGCCGAATACAGGTCTGCTCCTGCCGAAAAAGGAGACCCGTATGTAGGCGTGTGAGCCTTCTCCTGTAACTTTTTAAATAGTATTTTCATATTTTTGTCCTTCTGTTTTTATCTTTTTGTTTGAACGTCATATGTTTTCTTCGCTTGTGATTTCGCATTATCTGTGCGATAATGCGTTGATCCCTACGGGTAAGAATAAGCTTATCATCCAGTCTTTCAAGGGTTTCCACGATATTATCAGAGCGTATAAGCCAGGGATAACGATGACTGAACTGGGTATGAATATCTGTGAATACAACGTAATTTTTTATAGGAACGTTGCTTAATCCTTTTTTCTCAAGTGCTTTTCTTATAGCTTTGATATGACCTTCATTTTGTATATAGGGATTTTTAAACTGCAGAACCTTTTTACCGTAACGTTGGCGCCAGGTATCAGAGGGTGGACAGTGTATCATACCCTTGTTTCCCTTTACCTCGATTACGGCAATACCACCCCGTGTAACACATACGATATCAACTTCGGTGTCAAAAGTTCCTTCCTTTGTTACAACAGGAAAGTATAGGTTATGAAGAACGGTGTCTTTATTAAAGGCATTGGTAAGCATTTCGTATATAAAATACTCTCTATCCCTGCCGTATTGCAGGATCTTTGCGGCATTTGATTTGCCCATTATCTGCATAAGGCTGTATATGATAACGAAGGTCAGGGCTACAATGCCGAGTATTAATAGTATCAGACCTATTGCTTGTCCCATTTCTGCTCCTTAATATTATAGCAGGTCTCTTGACCTGCTATAATATAATAATTTTTACTTGCTAAGGTTCTCAAGGTATACCACAACATCAGCTACAGTGATGAACTTGTGGATATCTTCGTCATTGATTTCAATATCAAATTTCTCTTCGCAGAGAAGAATAAGGTCAGCCAGCTCAAGGGAGTTTACGCCCAGATCGTTTACAAGTTCAGCCTCCATAGTAACGTTTTCAGGGTCAACCTGCATCTCTTCAACAAGAATTTCTTTGATTTTCTCAAACATAATAAATTACTCCTTTGTAAATGTCTTATTTGATTAAAAATCTTTTGATTTTTTTAGATGTGTTTTTCTCAAACTCAGTAGCTCTGAGTTCTACCTCTCTTATCTGCTTGAAGGAGGGGAGCTTACGGTTAACCTCAAAGATTTGAGCCTTGACTGCTTCAAGAATCTTATCCTCGGGTGTATTTTCACCCACAACGTCATAATTGGGGTATACGATAGCGGTGACAACTATCTCCTTGTTTGCATTTTCACGGCCTATAACAACGATTTCTGAAATGGTGTCACAGTCTGCCATATGCTCTTCGACCTCTTCAGGAAATACATTCTTACCGTTAGAAAGAATAATAACGTTTTTCTTTCTTCCTGTTATGTGTACGGCACCCTTTTCATCGATAAAGCCGATATCACCCGTACGGAAGAAACCGTCTTCAGTGAATACTTCAGCGGTAGCTTCTGGGTTGTTGTAATAACCAAGCATTACATTGTCGCCGCGGGCAAGGATCTCACCTGTTTCATCCTCGGGTCTTTCCTTATCTATCTTGACCTCACAACCAAAAACAGGGAAGCCGACAGAGTGGAGAACAACATTATTAGGGTCATTTACCGCAACAAGAGGAGAACACTCGGTTATACCGTAACCCTCAATGATGGTGATACCAAAGGTCTCAAAATCCTGAACAAGCTTGGGGGCCAGAGGAGCACCGCCACAAATGATGGAACGAAGATTTCCGCCAAATCCTGCTCTAATTTGTGCAAAGAGCTTGTCGCGAAGATCAATACCAACCTTGAGCATTGTGTTTGCCAGCTTCATTGCAAGCTTTACTTTCTTGGTCATACCCTTCTTTTCTATCTCTGCCCAAAGTCTCTTGTACATAGTTTCAACGTAGAGAGGGACCAGTACCAAAGTGTTAGGCTTGAAATAGCTGATAGACTTCATTGTGTTTTTCAGTCCGTCGTTTATAAACATCTGTGAGCCGCAGTTGGGCAAAGCTAAATGCTCGCAAGTGCATTCGTAGGTGTGATGGATGGGGAGAACAGAAACCATAGTGTTACGGTGGTCGACCTGCATTGTCTGGCAGGCAGAATTAGTTGCTGTGGTTAGGTTCTTTTGTGTGAGCATTACACCTTTACTGGTGCCGGTAGTGCCGGAGGTGAAAATGATTGCACACATCTTATCCATATCTATTTCGTGATCAAGAAAGGCTCTGTTTCCTGCTGCCAACTCTTCGTTACCTATCTTTAACACTTCACTGAATTTTATGAGTTTTTCGCTTTCGGCTGTTTCGAGCTCACCGTGAATAGGAATAAAATACTTTACTCCGGGCATCTTTTCAGCCAGAGGAATAAGCTTTCCGTTCATTCCCTTTGTATAAACGATCGCCTCAACGTTTGCAACGTTACAGAAATTGGCGATCTGCTCAAGCTCAAGCTCGCGGTCGAGAGGAACGATAACACCTCCGCCGTTAACTGTAGCGAAGTAGGTGGTCATATAGTTAGGGTGGGTTTCACCGATGACGGCAATGTGCTTGCCCATAAGACCCATTTTTGCAAAGGCAGTACCCAGGGCATTCATCTGCTCTAACTGATCCTTATGAGAAAAGGTCTTGACTTCCTTATTCTCTTTATAGTGATAGAGAGGTGTGTCTCCAAATTTTTCGGCATTGCTTATAACAAGGTCACGAAGGTCTGTTATTATCTTTGGGTCTACAATGCGCTTTATTGGCTTAGGCATGTATTTGCCTCCTTATCTGTAATATCTACAGAATAATTATAATTAAATATCCGTATCTTGTCAATAGTTTAATGTTGAGTTTACAAAATACTGTTTGTATGATATAATATATCAAAACCTTGAAAGGATTATTTGTAATGTCTGCCAAAAAAAGAAAAATTATTAAACTCTTTGTTATAATAGCAATGGCTTTGGCGCTTTTGCTTATAACATATTTTGTTCTTGCACGAATAATAAAAAGCAATAATGAAATCAAGCTTGATTACGAATTTTATGTTCCGACGGAGGAAGAAGATTATTTAAATGATCCGAAGTATCTTTCTAAGGATAGAACCTTACATTATACGGATAGCACAGGTCAGCAATGGTATATAGATCAGGATACAAGCTGTACGGAAATAGGGGCTATATTCTTTCGGCTTTATTTTCTTGCAATAGAGCAGGGGGATGCTGCAACCTTGAACGATATGTATAAGAAAGAGCTGGGAAATTATGTGTCCTTTACACCGCAGCGTGTTTATCAGAAGGAAGTCGTTTATCTATATGATGAGCGCATTGATGACGATACCTTCTCTATTACATATTCAGTCGATTATAATATTATGAAAAACGACGGCAGCTTTCGCCGTGATATAGGCTCAGATATGAGCCGTACGCAGTATATTACCTTATACTATAATGAAGAAGGGGCATGGATAGAAGAGGTAAAAGCAGAATACAGAAAATAAAAAAGCACTCGTAACGAGTGCTTTTTTATTGTATAGGAGACTGCGTCGGGCGTGTGATTTGTATGACTGTACAAACGATCACAATTTTGGTGCGGACTCTCTGCCTATTCACCCTGGTATGTCTTTACGTTCTTATCATGCTCTGCAAAGGTAACGGCATAATGGTTGTATCCTTCAGAATCGGAAACGAAGTACATATAATCTGTATCATTGGGAAACATTGCCCAGTTGATAGCATTCAGAGAAGCGTTACAGATAGGACCTGTAGGAAGTCCTTCGTAGAGATAAGTGTTGTAGGCGTTGTTATAGGTGTTGATCTGCTCGTAGGTCAGTTTAAGCTCGACCTCTTCACGGGGCATTGTGTACTGAACGGTAGCGTTGCTTTCCAGCTTCATACCCTTTTCTATTCGGTTATGGAATACAGAGGATACAAGGGGGTAGTCGGACACGTACATCGCTTCCTTCTGAATAATGGATGCCATAATGACTATATCATCTACAGTCATGCCAAGCTCTTTTATTCTTTCTTTGTTTTCTGTATCAAACTTTGCTTCAAAATTTGCAAGCAATTTATATAGAGCGTCTGCCTCTGTGGCATTTGTGAAGAAATTATAGGTATCAGGGAAAAGATAACCGTCCAGGCGGTAGATACGGTTTGACGTATCTATACTGTCAAGCTCATCAAGAAACCAGAAATCAAATTCGTAATTCTTTATGGTTTCCTCAAATCCCTCCTGAGTACCTATTCCATTGGCAACAAAGAGGTCAATGATCTCCTGTGTTGTTGAACCCTCTACGATGGTTATGGTTATTTCCTCACGTCCGAGGGTGGGCTTAAATTGAGCAATAAGAGTGTCATATCCCATTGTTCCGTTTACGGTGTGCTTACCCGCAACATAGTTGTTACTGTCCTTGTTGCGCAGGGTTATATAGAGTTTGAACATATTTGGGAATTTAATGATGTCATTCTTCTTAAGCTCTTTTGCGATATCAGAAAGGGTAGCTCCGTCCTGTATCGTAATAGTAACCTCTGTTTCACTCTTGACAAATGCAAAACAGTCATTTCCGACAAGTATGGCGAACAGAGCAATACAGCCTGATACTACGAGTACTGATACGATATATATAACAGCCTTAACCGTATTTGAGAGAACTCCTCTACCTACGGCTTCCTCGAATTTTCTGCCACGTTCGGATTCAGTAGACATCTTTTTATTCTTTTTAGGCTCGGGCTGAGGAGAGACTATCTTCGTTTCTCTTGTTGCATATCTGTGCTTGTTCTTTTTAGCATTCTCCTGCACAAGACGGTGAGCTTCTTCTTTTTGTCTATCCAGCTCTGAACGCTGCTCGGGTGTCATTTCCGATACGTCGATCACCTTTGTAGGCTGATTTTCTTCTCTTGTGCGCATAGCGCTCTGTCTTGCTATACGTACCTTATCAGCACGCGATAGTCCATCGTTAGGATTATTACGTTTAAAGCCCGGAATGTCAAAATCAAAATCATTTTCTGAGGATTTTGCCGTGTGTACGGGCTGTTGGGTTGCCTTGGCCTGTTGTTCGCTTGTGTGCGGGAAGGTTCTTTGTGACGGCTTATCACCGGATGCTTCCTGAGTTATACGTTTGATTTCATCCAGGGGAGAGCGCTTGTTGTTATTGTTGTCCATATTTTTCTCCTTATTTAAGGGTTAAGGTTATTATTATGTAAGTGATGATACACATCAATAATACAGGTGAGAGAAGAGCTTCTGTATCCGGTGTGAATCGATTTGCTTTTTTGCGTTTTTTTCTTTTTTGGGGGGCAGAGTGTTCACCTCTGATTCCCTTAGTATAATAAATGTTTTCTACACATTGTAGAAACAGAATGAGGAAGATAAAGAATATTATTACCAGAATAAACAGTACAAATACAGGGCTGTCTGTCTGAGAGATAAGTCTCAAAAGCTGCGGTTCAAACAGCAGACTGAATATATTATTCAGAAGATGAACTATCATAGCACAGAAAACAGAGTCGGAAATGAATGCTACATAGCCCAGAACTATTCCCCCGAAGAAATAAACAGGGAACTGATACAGGTTGAAATGAAGCATAGCAAACATCACCGATGACAGTATAACTGCGGTTTTAGGCTTTGTTCCCATTTCTGTGTACTCTCCGAGAATGATCCCTCTGAATATAAATTCCTCAGTTATAGCCGGGATTATGGCAATTGCTATAAGAATATATACCAGATTGGCCACAGATGATGCATCATTCGGAAGATAATTTTCATATAAGGTATACTGCTGACTGTAGTATCCTATTGCATAAAGCCCAAGCTTGACAAGTGCCGAACCTGATGCAAGTACAAAGAAAGAGCATACGGACAGCCAGATCTTATCAGGGGAAAATCTGTTAAAACGAACCTTGGAAATAAATCCGTTTCCCTTGAATCTGCAATATATTATACCCGGGATAATGAACAGGATGATTTGCAGTATAATTACTGCCAAAAAAACGTTTTCCCGTCGTCCCAACCGTTCAACGTCTGCCAGGGTAGAGGCTGCCATAAGCAGGTACATCACGAAGACAAGCAACGGTGCGGTGATTGAAGGTTTCAGTTTAATTCGCATTTATGGTGATAACTCCTTTTTCGGTCACTAAAAAGTCAACAGCGGTATCAAATCTGCCTCTTGGAAGGGTATCTACAACACAAGAGCTGTATTCGACCCCCATCTTAGAACCGCTGAATAAGGAAAGATACCTGTCGTAGAAGCCCTTACCGTAGCCGATACGGTAGCCGTTGCGGTCAAAAACCAAACCGGGAACGAAGCATACCGAATTACCATTTTTGTGCGACTTCGGGTCATATACGGGCTTGGAGCTGTCGGGCTCCCTGATGCCGTAACTGCCTTCCTTCAAATCTGAAAGATCGCTTATGATATGATAAACCATAGTGTGATTTACAGGATCACAGAGAGGGAACGCGACAGTCTTTCCGCGTTTGATGGCATCATCGGCTATGGGCATTATATCTATTTCGTATTTCAAAGGGGCATACAGGAGCAGTGTGTCCGCAAATCGGTAGGATGCAAGAGACATAAACCGTTGACATATCTTGCGGTCGCAGAGCTCCTTAAGCTTAGGGTCCATCTCTCTGCGCAGAGCCTTGAACTCTTCTCGTATTCTGTTTTTTTGCTCACGCAGCAGATTCATAGTCAGTTTTGTGTCTTTGCCGCGATCTCCTCGGCAAAAGCTTGTCCTTTATAGTATTTTATGATCTCTATACCAAATTCAAAGGCCGCGCCCATACCCTTGGCGGTAATGATGTTTGCATCCGTTACTACCTTGTCGGTACAATGAACAGCACCTGTCATTCTGTCCTCAAAGCCGGGGAAACAAGTGGCTTTTTTGCCTTCTAAAAGTCCTGCCTGTCCGAGGACGTAGGGGGCAGCACAGATAGCAGAAATAAGCTTTCCCTCAGAGCTTGCTTTTTTCAAACAAGCCTGAACCTTTTCACAGGCGTTAAGGTTATCGGCACCCGGAAGACCCCCGGGAAGCATAATACCGTCAAAATCCTCTTCCATTTCAGCAAGAGTGATATCGGCGTGCATCTTTATACCGTGTGTACCGGTTACAAGAGTAGTTTCATTTATTGATACTGTTTTTACGGGGATACCTGCACGGAGAATAAGATCATAAGGACAAAGAGCCTCTATCTCTTCAAATCCGTCAGCAAGAAAGATGTAAAACATAACTATATTTTCTCCTTCGTAGAAAATGATGAATTGAAAGCCGTTGGCTTTCATGAATTGGCTATGCCATGAATTGACGGCAAGCGTCATGAATTGTGCCAAAGCACATTAAGGTGGATTTTCGCTATGGCGAAAATCAATTTAATTTGAATTGGCTTTTGCGGTGTTTAGGGAAGCTGCCAGAGTTCTTCGTATTTTACAGCATTGATTATACAGCTTGTTGTAATCATCTTCGGTTATTATTCCGGCAGTATGAAATATATCTAACCAATACTCGGTTTCATAACATTCTTTCAGTGCGACCTGAAACTTTGAGATGAAGTCGGCTCGACTTTGTGCATAATTTCCCTCATGAATATTAGCACCGATGCTTGTACCGCTGCGAAGAAGCTGATTTGCCAATAAGTTTCCATTTTTAAAGGTATCAATATGAGAACATACATTTATTATGTCTACAGAAAACTGTTTCGACAAGATTACCAATATATTTTCCTTCATAACAAACCTCTATATTGATGGAATTGCTTTTTGCCATAAGCAAAAAGTTTCCTTAATGTATCCGAAGGATACAATTAATGACACGGTGTGTCAATTCATGATGCAACGCATCAATTCATGACAACGCAGTTGTCAATTCATATATTTATTCCTGACGCATTGTCATTTCGTGATATTCTGCCTCGCTCATAAGAACTTCTCTGGGTTTGTTTCCTTCAGGAGCGCCTACGATACCCATCTTTTCCATAGTATCTATAAGCTTGGCGGCTCTGCCGTATCCGAGAGAGAGCTTACGCTGGATAAGGGAGGTGGATATCTTACCGGACGTTACGGCAAGCTCGATTGCCTGTTTGAGCATAGGGTCGCCGTCTTCGTCATCATCAATATCACCGGCGGACATAGAGGAGCCCTTCTTGACTCCGCATTTCGCGGCTTCCTGTTCTATTTTTTCTATAACAGACTCGTCGTATTCGCTCTCGCCTACCTTTGAGCGGATGAAGTCGGTTACCTTGGCAACGTCATCCTCGTGGACGAAGGAACCCTGTACACGCATAGGCTTGGGAGCACCTACGGGAGCATAGAGCATATCACCGCGTCCGATAAGCTTTTCTGCACCTGCCATATCAAGTATGGTACGGCTGTCCACCTGACTTGTAGTCTTACAGGAGATTCTTGAAGGAATGTTAGCCTTGATAAGGCCTGTTACAACGTCAACCGAAGGACGCTGTGTACCGAGAATGAGGTGCATACCTGCGGCTCTTGCCTTCTGAGCAAGACGGCAGATAGAATCCTCTACCTGATCGGGGGCTGTCATCATAAGGTCAGCCAACTCGTCAATGATGATAACTACCTGAGGAATATATTCGTAGGTGGGATCATCCTTGGTCTTCATATTGAAGTTATAGATGTCACGAACTCCAAGGGTTTCCATAAGCTGATAACGTCTTTCCATTTCACCTACAGCCCACTGCAGCGAGCCGGCAGCCTTCTTGGGGTCGGTAACCACGGGAACGAGAAGGTGGGGAAGTCTGTTGTAGGGAACGAACTCGACCTTCTTTGGGTCTATAAGGATGAACTTGACCTCGTCGGGGGTCGCCTTGTAGAGCATACTGACGATGATGGAATTGATACATACCGATTTACCCTGACCCGTAGCACCTGCAACGAGGAGGTGGGGCATTTTGGCTATATCCATATATATAGGCTCACCAGCCACGTCAACACCGAGCGAAGCGGTAAGACGGCTTTTGGCTTCCTTAAAGGTAGGTGCTTCAAGCTGTTCCCGCAGTCCTACCACGGTTCTCGTCTTGTTGGGAACCTCGATACCTACCGCGGCTTTACCGGGTATAGGTGCTTCGATACGTATACCGCTGGTGGCAAGATTAAGGGCAATATCGTCAACGAGGTTGGCTATCTGACGGACTCTTACACCCTCCTCGGGCTGAAGCTCGTATCTGGTGATAGCGGGACCTCTGGAAATATCAATTATTTTGGTACGCACCTTAAAGCTTGCAAGAGTCTCTACCAGCTTGTTTGCATTGGTGCGAAGCTCCTCGGTGATATCCTCGTTCTGAGGCTTCTGTGCCTGAGTGAGCAGAGAGATGGGAGGGAAGATATACTTTGGCTTTTCCTTCTTTACAGGCTTTTCTTCTTCCGTCTTTGGTTCTTCAACAGGCTTTCTCTCTACCTCTAATTCGGCTGATTGAGCCGCCTTCTTGATAAGCTCCTGCTCGTCCTCGTCAAGATATACCTCGTCTAAGTTTACCTGCTCGCCGGTATAGGGCTTTTCGTCCTTTTTGAACTTAGGCTCGCGAGATTCGTTTGCCTGATTTATTTCACTCTTGATACGTTCAAATATCTCGGGGTCAACCTTGGGGGTATCGTCGATAGGTACGTCCACGTCAAGAGCTCGCTCGGGTGTATCATAATCATCTTCGTCGGGAAGATAGGCCTCGGGCTTGTGCGTGTGGAGCTCCTTTGCCCTTTCCTTTTTGAACTCGTCTTTTTTCTTCTTTTTTACGGTAAAGTAGTTAGAAAGATAAGAGCCTATCATAGCAGGGGTAAAGCCGATGAAGAATATGGTGAAAACTATCATTAAGAGCAGAGTCAGTATAATAAGTCCCGGTTTACCGATAGCAGCCTTAAGACAGCTTCCGACGAAACCGCCTACTGCACCGCCGCCGTGAAGCTCAACTCCTTCTTTCCAGAGGTCTACCATATTGAATACGGCTGTCAGCTTGCTGAATGAATGGATAAAAGCGGCAACCGATACAGTAATGGTTGCGGCAAAAGCTATACGCTTCCCGATATAATAATTCTTTGCGTCTGTCTTCCAGAAGAAGGCTATGACCGCAAGCACGAAGGGGGTCATATATCCCGCACCTCCGAAGAGACCGAGGCAGAGACCGTGGAGCCATTTACCTATAAATCCCGAATACTCGGTAAAATAGAGACAGATGGCCATAAATACCGCGGCAAGTCCCAGTACCCAGGGCATTATATAATGCAGAGAGGAAAGCTCGGATTTCTTGGCAGAGCTTTTCTTTGCTGCGGTTTTTGAAGTCGATTTTTTGTATACTTTTTTAGTCGTTTTCTTTTTAGATGGCATTTTTACTTCCTTATTGTGAATTAAGCAAACGTTATATTGCAGAGATCAAGGACGATTATAAGAGCGCCTACGATAAGGCAATATACGGAGAAAATTCTGAAATTTGATTTTTTTGATATGTAGATGAGCAGCTTCATTGCCGCGATTCCGCTGACAAAAGCCACGAGGGTTCCTACGATAAAGGGGAGAATATCGGCTTTTGCAATAGCACCCTCCATAACGTCGGGGATATCGGTGACAGCGGCACCGAGGATGGCGGGGATACTCATAATGAAGGAGAACTTAACTGCATACTCACGGTTAAAGCCCTGTGTCAGACCGCCTGTGATGGTGGAGCCGGAGCGGGAAAGTCCGGGGAGGGTCGCACACATCTGGAACAGACCTGTAACGAGAGCGTTGCGGGGCTTTACGTTTTCTCCGTTCACCTTACCGCTGGCAAGCTTATCCGAAACGAACAGCATAACTCCGTTAAAGATGAGTATACATCCGATCGCCCAGCTGGTCTGACCGATAAGATCTATATAATCGGTAAAGGGAACGATCAATATAAGGGGAAGGGTAGCGATAAGCACCATAAGCACGAAACGCTCGTGAACCGTTGCCTCGCTTAATTTAAACTTGCCTTTGAATACCTTGCCCAGCATTGAGAAGAAGGCGGGTACAAGAGGGAATATATCCTTGCGGTATACGATAAAAACAGCGGCAAGAGTTCCGAGATGAAGCATTATATCGAAGGTCATGGGGATCTCATCCATACCAAAGAAATTCTGAAACAGGGAAAGATGTCCCGAGCTTGATATGGGCAGAAATTCTGCAAGACCCTGAATTATACCGCTGATTATAACGAATAACCACTTTGACATATTATATCTACCTACCTTAATGAAATTATAATCTATTATATGATATCACAAAATTAAAAATATTACAATAGTTTTATAGGTTAATAATGTAAAAACAATTATAATGGATCGTTCACTTTCCGAACTATCCGTGTAATAAAAGAAGATTTTTGACTTTCGGTCAAAAATCCTCCTTCACTCTTCACTTTTCACTCTTCACTTTTCACTGCAATACTTATCTCCGATAAGTATTGCTCTAACGGGGGCACCGTCGCAGCCTCCGAGATCAATAGGCTGGGCGCAGAGCGTATATACGCCTTCGGGAACGTCACCGAGGCGTATTCCCTCAAGGAGAACTATATCCTTTGACAAAAGTATTTTATGAACCTCCATAGGTGCGTCCTTCGGACCTACCGTCTGACTTTCGTTGCCTAAAAGGTCAATTTCCGCTTCGGCAAAGACTTTAGCTGCTTCGGCTGTTACCGTAACGTCGCCTTTAATGAGTATACGGCTTATTCCGTCTGCTTTTTTCAGCATCCTTTCGGCATCCTCGGCTCCGATATCACCCTTATGCCCGACAACGTAAGCCTCGCCCACAGTTTTTTCAAGAGGCAGCATATCCACGGTCTTACCGTCTGCGAAAAAATGATAGGGAGCGTCTATATGAGTACCGTTGTGGGCACACATATAAAAGGCGGTAAGATTGCAGACATCCCTTTTGTTTATAGATGCCAGTGTCTCCTTTTTAGGTGCAGGGTCTCCGGGATAGACCTCGCAGCTGAATATTTCCTGTGATATATCATATATTTTCATATTTATACCGCCTTTCCGTAAATATATTATGCTATCAAGGCTGTGATTTGTCAATATTTTTTTAAATGTTGACAGGTGTTGGTTAAATATGATAATATATATATAATTAAAGTGTAAGGAGTTTAGATATGATAAAGCTTGAAAAGGTCAGTGTAATGAATTTTGAAAACGCTGTCAGAGGAGCACGTAACCCTATGAACAGCTGGGATAAAATGGATTCCTCTTATGACGAAAAAGGAAATTATATTTTAGGTGAAAACGATCTCGGCCTCTGTATGCGCCTCTGCAAAGCAGGCTCGGATCACCGTAAGTTTGTCAGACAGATATTCGTATCCGTCGATATCACGGCTCCTCTCTATTGGTGGAAGGAGTTTGATACCTACAAGGTAGGTACCGTTGCCAATTCAACCTCCACTATGCATAAGATACACTCTAAAGAATTTACCCTTGACGATTTCAGCTGTGATCATATGACCGAGGAGTGCAGGGCTGAGTTTGTGAAGGTCGTTGAATATATGGAAGTGCTTCGTCAGAAGTATCTTGCGGATAAGGACAAAAAATATTGGTACGATATGATACAGTTCCTGCCCTCAAGCTACAATCAGATGCGCACCTGTACGCTGAATTATGAGAACTTAGCCAACATATACTATGCAAGAAAGAGCCACAAGCTTGACGAGTGGCACGTTTTGTGCGATCTTATAGAGAACCTTCCTTATTTCAAGGAATTCTTTATCGATACAAGAGAATAAATTAAAAGAAGCTTTCCGCTTATGCGGAAAGCTCCTAAATTCTGCATTTTGAATTTTGCATTTTAATTATGCTTCAGCATAATCGTTTGCTGCCTGTTCAGCGAGCTCGCGTTCGTATGCCTCGATAACGCCGTTTTCCAAATGTGCTCTGAAATCAGCGTTGATGGGATGAACTATGTCGCGGTATGTACCGTCGGGGTTCTTGCGTGAGGGCATTACGATGAATAACTTTTCACGTGCATTTATTACTTTGATGTCATGTACCGCAAGCTGATGGTCGAAGGTTACGGAAGCGATAGCTTTCATAGGACCTTCCTCGTTGAAAAGTTTTCTAATCTTGATGTCAGTAATTTCCACGGGCTTTTTTCCTCCTTATTGAAATACGCTTACGGTTGCCGGGTAGCAGCTTGTCCGTTGCTATGGTAAAATTATACAAGATAATTGTGAATTATTCAATAAGTCATAATTATAAATATATTAATATTTTATATAAATCATACAAAAAAAGTAAAATAACTGTATAAAATGTGTAATTTTGTACAACACAGAAAGGCTTTCCAATGAATAAAACCGAGTTAAACGAACTGTTATCGAAAGTTAAAAAGCTTCATTTTATTGGTATCGGCGGCATCAGTATGTCCAGCTTGGCTATGATAGCGAAGGACCGCGGATTTGAGGTTACAGGCTCCGATCGAACAAGGAGCGAGGCTACGGAAAAATTAGAGTCGGCAGGAATAAAGGTCATATATGCCCACGAGGCTTCAAATATTGAGGGATGCGAAGCAGTAGTTTATACTGCCGCCGTCCACGACGATAATCCCGAGATGGCAAGAGCGATCGAGTTGGGTTTGCCCCGTATCAAGAGAGCCGAATTTTTGGGCTATATAATGCAGGCGTACAAGAACCGTATAGGCGTTGCGGGTATGCACGGAAAAAGTACGACGACGTCTATGATATCAGAAGCTTTTATGACAGCGGGCGTTGACCCCACCATTGTTAACGGTGTACGTCTTAAGATGCTTGACGGAGGAGCCTACCGAGTTGGGGGCAAAGATCATTTCATCTTTGAGGCGTGTGAATATACCGACTCCTTCCTTTCCTTCTTTCCCAGCATTGCGGTGGTGCTTAATGTAGACCGCGACCACGTTGATTATTTTCTGTCTATGGAGCAGACCGTAGAGTCCTTCAGGCGTTATCTTGCGCTTGCTGAGACTGCAGTCGTCAACATCGATGATGATTATACGGTCGAGGCCTGTGCGGACTATGATGGTCAGCTTATCCGTGTCAGCACCAAGGGTAACGAAGCGGAATACAACGCCGTTGATATAAGCTACGATCACGGATTTGGAAGCTTTGACGTTATCAAAGGTGCAGTGAATTTGGGCAGAGTTACTCTCGGAGTTCCGGGAGAGCATAGTGTGCTTGATGCTCTTGTAACGGTGGCTGTGTCGGATATATGCGGCTTGCCCTTTGAGCCTGTGGCAAACGCACTTGCCTGTTTTAAGGGTGCCAACCGTCGTTTTGAGTATATAGGCAAGTATAACGGAATAGATGTTTATGACGACTACGCCCATCATCCCAGTGAAATAAAGACCACCCTTGAAGGTGTGGTAAAACGCGGATATAATAAGATATGGTGTGTTTTCCAGTCCCATACCTACAGCCGTACCGCAGGACTCTTTGACGAGTTTGCCCGTGCCTTTGACAGTATAGATACGGTTATCTTTGCGGATATCTTTGCCGCAAGAGAGACCGATACCCTCGGTGTTTCCGCCGAGTTGCTTGCCAAGAGGGCAGGGGATAAGGCGCTGTATTTAGGCTCTTTTGAGAATATTGCCGAATATCTTAAGGCAAATGCAAAAAAAGGTGACCTGATCCTTACAATGGGAGCCGGAGACGTATGCAAGATCGCATACTCAATAGTAAATGACAAATAATAAGCAATAAGAAAAAGCCCTTTCAAAGGGCTTTTTCTTATTGCAGTTAATCCTTCATATCAACAAATGCTGTTGCGGGTATGCCGTTACCACCTGCAAGAGTTGCGCAGAATGTGTCAAATCCGGGAATACCGGGATAGTATGCCTCGTCCTGTGCGTGATATCTTACACCGTTAAAGCTCTTTGAATGAGTTACGGTTACAGTATTTGTACCGCTGACTGCAGCACCTTCGGCATATTCCCAGACAAGGAAGCCGTTTGCATCTTTGCCTGTACATACCTCAAAGCCGTACAGCTTGCCGTTTTCGTATACCTTAAGACCGCTTCCGACATTTGAAAAGCTTACCGTCACGGTATTTGCTCCGTAGGAAGCAGAATCGAAGTAGGGACCCTGAACTGCCGCCATATTACTTACATTATATCTGTCTGCGGCTACAATATTTGCAAGGCGCTGTGCCTGGAGATGCTTTATGTAAGGGTGCAGGGAGTTTGGCCAGGTTATATTTGAGAAGAAATCTGCGGAGGATACAAGATGGAAATTATCCAGCAACTTACTTATCACACCCTGGTCGCTTCTTACACCGCCCATTGTGAGATATGCGTTCTGTCCGCTGTTGGAGAAGCAGGCAGGGATCTCTATCATATAAACAGGAAAATCATAGCTGCCGTCACCGAAATTGTTACGGTAATAGGTCATAAGCTCGGTGAACTGGTATGCAAAGGTCTTGTGGTCCTCGCCCCATAATCCGATATGGTTCAGAAGGTCGGACTCTCCCTGATACCATACAACACCGGCAGTGGAAAAGCCCTTTAAGGGATTGATAAGCTGATTGTATACAAATCTGGATTTCATTGTGGGCTGTGCCATACCTTGTCTGAGGTTGTAGGTATAGATGCCTGTTGCGGGATCCATCGTATCGTCTCCCCATTTATCTGCAAGGCTGTTGGGAGCAAAGGCGGTCAGGGGCATACCTGCTGCATCGATCTCAATGATACCGATGGGCACGTCCGTTTTGTTTGAAAGATTATATGCCAAAAGATATCCCAGTGCGGAAAAAGCACGGTGGGTATTATCCTGATTTGCAGAGCTTGAAAGGTTTTCTTCAACATCGGAGGGGGTCATCCAGTTGTAATCTACCACAGCATCAACGAACTCGGTGGTAGTACCCTGGGCAAGAATACCGGTAAGACCTGCGGTATAAAGAGCCGAATTACGGTAGAAACGAAGGTTACGGCTGTCGTCAAAATCATAGCTCATGCTTCCGCCGTTGACAGCAAGATCGTTGATCTGTACCTGCATATCGTAGAAAACATTTGACTGACCGATAACGTAATATACGTCACCTATAAGCACATCCTTCAGAACTACATCTGCATCCGCACCGTGGATGGTCATATCCCTTGGTGTGGTACTGTAGGGGAAGGTATTGTCAAAGGTCGCCTTCCATGTGCGGTCGGCATTGACCGTAGCCTCAGCTGTCTGACCCGCAAACTCTACAATGACCTTGCCGCTTGATGCATCCGCCAGTCCCCATACCGACAGGCTCTGATCTCTCTGGAACATCATATCGTCCGAGAAGGTATTGTACATTACTATACCGGTAGCGGTGGCGCCCTTTCCGAGGTCGGGTAATATTACTGCCTCGCCTGTCATTTTGCCCTGTGCATCAAAGCTATAGGTTCCGGGCTTTACATTATACTTATTGTCGTCATTTACGAATATATCCCGGTCCTTTAAGAGATAACCTCGGTTAAGCTCAAAGAAATAGAAATCATCGTCTATCTTGGTAAGACCCTGAGAAATAATACCGTTCTCGTAGTGGAGAGTACCCTCGTCCAGCTCAAGCCAACCGTCTTTCCTCATTTTACAGTCATCTTCAAAGTAGTAGTATGCCTTGTCAAGCAGACCGTTGTTATTGTATGCATAAATTTTTTCTCCACAGGCAAGGGTGGAATCGGTTAAGACGTAATAATAGTCCGTACCGTCGAAGTGCATACCTATATCGGTAACCTTTTCTCCGTCAAAATACAGATAGCTGTTATTTCCGTCACGGTCAACGGAATATCCTGTTTCCGCAACTGTTGATACAAAGCTGAACAGATTACCGAATACGGAATCCGGATCGTTGTAACCTGCGAGACCCATAACCGGAATAGACAGAATAAGGAACAGTATACACAATCCTATGGCTGTGATTCTTTTAATACCTTTCATATTAAACTCCCTGATAAAATATTATAATACATAATTATACCACTTTATAAAACTAAAATCAAGAAAAAAGAAGGATATTTACAAAAAATACCCTTCTTTATACATATTTATTTCAATTAGTGAGAGATAAGCTCTGCGAGAGCATACATCTTGTTAAGCTCGTCCTTACGCATAGCACAGAAAGCCTTCATAGCCTCTACCTGTTCGGGTGTGAACTTTTCAAGATCTCCGTCCTTAAGCTTGCCCTTGTTCATTCTGTCAAGGATGAGAGCATAGGATATATCTGTCTCAATGATCTTACCGTCTCTTGCGCAAACAACAACGTCGCTCTTGCCTGCGAGAATAAGCTCAACAGCCTTTTCTGCGAACTGAGCAGCCATAAGTCTGTCACGGAGTGTGGGAGCGCCGCCGCGTACCATATGTGCGGGACGGCAGAACTTGGTGTCGATCCAAGCACCCTCTGCCTTTGTCTCGGTGTTGATTCTCTTGGTGAGATATTCACCGTAGGGAACACCGTCCTTTTCGGGGAAGCCTTCTGCAACTGCGATGATAAAGCTGCGCTGTCCAGCCGCTCTTGCTGCCTTGAGCTTAGCCATAGCCGCTTCTTCGTCAAAGTCGCACTCGGGTATAGCGATCACGGTTGCACCGAGAGCTATACCGGACTGAAGTGCTAAATAGCCTGCGCCTCTGCCCATGATCTCGATAACGTTACATCTTGCGTGAGACCAGCAGGTGTCACGAAGTCTGTCACCAAGCATAAGATTGGTGTTCATAGCTGTGTCAAAACCGAGAGCGTAGTCGGTGGACGTGATATCGTTGTCAATGGTTGCAGGGATACCGATAGTAGGAATTCCTCTGTGGCTTAAGTCGGTTGCACCTCTGAAGGTACCGTCGCCGCCGATAGCAATGATTGCGTCTATGCCTTCTTCCTTACAAGTAGCGATAGCCTTCTGCATACCTTCCTCAGTCTTGAATTCGTCACATCTGTCGGACAGGAGAGTTGTACCGCCTGCGTTTACAAAATTGAGGACATCAATGTTTGAGATACTCTTGATGTTGTTGTAGATAAGTCCCTTGTAGCCCTCGTAGATAGCTACTACCTCGAGGCCCTGATTAAGAGCGGCAAGTGCAACGGCTCTTACGGCAGAGCTCATACCGGGGGCGTCGCCGCCGGATGTAAGAACACCTATCTTCTTGATTGTGTTTGCCATAAATATATCCTCCTGAGAATCATTATCATATTGATATTTGGTTAACATTATTATAATAATATATTATTTGGTAAAAATCAAGTTCTAACAATAAAAATATATAATTATTTTCAAAAAATATATACATTTATAAAAATATATGCTATAATTGTATAATATAGATGGGAAGAATAAATATTAAGAGGAAAAATAAAATGTCAAAGAAAGAAATGAATTGCCGTCTGGGTACCGTCGGAGGAGAAGCTGTACTCGAGGGCGTTATGATGAAAGGTAAGGACGGAACTATGGGCGTTGCCGTGCGTAAAGAGGACGGAACCGTTGTAGTTACCAAGGAAAAGCATATCTCTGTCCGTAAAAAGTATAAGATCCTTAATCTGCCTATAATCCGAGGCGTTGTGGGAATGATAGAATCCTTCGTTCTCAGCTTCAAGGTTCTGAACATTTCTGCAGAGGTGTACGGTGAGGGTATAGACGAAGAGCCTACGAAGTTTGAAAAATGGCTTGAAAAGAAATTCGGCAAGTCGCTTATGGATTTCGTTATGGTCATAGCCTCGGTGCTTGGTGTTGCATTGGCACTCGGTTTGTTTATGTTCCTGCCCAGTCTTATCACCAAGGGGATAGAAAAGCTCATCGGTACAGATCTCGGCGCTTGGAAAAATCTTATTGAGGGTGTTCTTAAGATAGGCATTTTTATAGCTTATCTCGCCCTTGTTTCTCTTATGAAGGACATCCGCCGCACCTTTGAATATCACGGTGCTGAGCATAAATCCATTTTCTGCTACGAGGCAGGAGAGGAGCTTACCCCCGAGAACGTCAAGAAGCACAGCAAGCATCACCCCCGTTGCGGAACAAGCTTTATGTTTGTAATGCTTATAATCAGTGTGCTTATATTCTCGTTGCCTTTTGTTCCTTGGGATAACATCTGGCTGCGTCTGCTTATCAAGCTTCCCCTGATGCCTGTAGCCATAGGTCTTGGCTTTGAGTTTATAATGTTTGCGGGCAAGCACGATAACTGGTTTATACGTATGCTTTCAGCCCCCGGTCTTCTGATGCAGCGTATCACTACCCGTGAGCCCGATCTTGATCAGATCGAAGTTGCTATCATAGCGCTTAAAACCGCACTTCCCGAGGAATTTCCCGATTTTGTTCCTCCCACCGAGGAAAATCTCAAAAAAGCAGAAGAAACAGCAGAGGAACCCGCAGAAAACAATGACTGACCGCGAGCTTTCCTTTTTAAAAGAGCATTTTGAAGGGCAGGAGCTGGAAAAAGCAAAATTGCGTGTAGATTCAGGAGAGCCCCTTGCCTATGTTATTGGTGAATGGTATTTCTGGGATGATAGCTTTAAGCTGAACAACGCTTGTCTTATTCCGCGACCCGACACGGAGCATCTTGTTGAGCACGCACTGAAGCATGTAAAACCGGGAAATCGTATTGCCGATATCTGTTGTGGTAGCGGTTGTATTGGTTTAAGTGTGCTTAAGCATACAAGGGATACGGTATGTACCTTTGCTGATATATCCGAGGATGCTCTTGAGATGGCAAAGGTTAATGCCGGGCGTATGGGACTGACAGACAGGTGCAGATTTGTATGTATTGATATACAAAAGGATATAGTAGCTGGCGATTTTGACGTTATACTGTCTAATCCCCCCTATATACAAAGTGATGTAGTTCCTACCCTTGAGGTTACACGGTATGAACCTGAGCTTGCCCTTGACGGCGGAGCAGACGGAATGGATTTTTATCGAATACTCATTCGTGATTATAATCCCGAAGTTATGATACTTGAGATAGGGTATGATCAAAAACAGGCTATTATGGACCTGTGTGACTGTAAGGTTTATAACGATTACGGTGGAAATCCGAGAGTTGCAATTATAGAAAGGTAATTTACATATGAATATAGTAGTTTTAGCAGGAGGACTCAGTCCTGAAAGAGACGTATCTCTGGTATCGGGAAGTCTTATAGCAAATGCATTGGTTCAGAATGGACATAAAGTTCTTCTTTGTGACGTATATAAGGGTGTTGAGTCCGACGGTGATTACTCAAAGCTGTTTACCGCAAAGTCTGACCACTCATATAAAATAGAATCTACAGAGCCTGATCTTGAAGCGGTAAAGGCTGAAAACGGAGGAAGGGATGCACTTATCGGTGAAAACGTGCTTGGTGTTTGTGCATATGCCGACGTTGTTTTTCTGGCACTCCACGGAGCAATGGGCGAAAACGGTTCTCTTCAGGCTACTCTTGATAATTACGGTATCAAGTGCTATACAGGAAGCGGTTATGTAGGCAGTCTTCTCGCTATGGATAAGGCTATCTCAAAGCAGATAATGACAACATCCGGAATACCCAACGCAGAATGGATCCTGTATAATGTTGACACAGATGAAATCAGCCGTGTGGGAGAGGAGATAGGGTATCCTTGTGTGGTAAAACCCGCAGCCTGTGGATCAAGTGTCGGAGTTTCCATAGTTGATAACGAGGCGGAGCTTACCGAGGCGCTCGATTATGCAAAGAAATATGAAAACAAAATAGTCATAGAAAAGAAAATCGAAGGCAGAGAATTTTCTGTCGCTGTTCTTGACGGCACCGCTCTTCCTCCTATAGAGATCATTCCTACTGATGGGTGGTATGACTATAAAAATAAATATCAGGGAACCACCAAAGAGGTGACTCCGGCAGAAATAAGTGAAATTCAAACAGCACGCATTTCAAGGCTTGCTCTCGAAGTACATAACTGTCTGGGACTTGGAGATTATAGCAGAGTTGATTTTCTTCTCAACCGCGAGGATGGTGAGTTTTACTGCCTTGAGGCAAATACGCTTCCCGGTATGACTCCCAACAGTCTTATGCCTCAGGAGGCGGCGGCTGTAGGAATCGGTTATAACGAGCTTTGCGAAAAGATTGTTGAGTTAGCGTACAGGAAAGGACATTAATAATGATTGGCGTATTCGACAGCGGAATGGGCGGACTTACTGCCATTAAGCAGATAGTCAGTATGATGCCGAATGAGGATATAGTATATTTTGGTGATACCGGAAGAGTTCCCTACGGCACCAGATCAAAGGATACTATAATTAAATATGCCTGTCAGGATGTCCGTTTCCTCTTATCTAAAAAGGTGGATGCGATCCTTATTGCTTGCGGCACTGTTAGTGCTAATGCTTTGACGGTGTTAAGGCAAACCTTTGATGTGCCGAT
The DNA here is from genome assembly GCA_017416185.1 of Clostridia bacterium. Classification (GTDB taxonomy): domain Bacteria; phylum Bacillota; class Clostridia; order Oscillospirales; family CAG-272; genus RGIG7300. Next base: position 36,256 of record JAFQDF010000037.1, on the reverse strand, counting down.
TTACGGTGTGGTGGAGGCAGCTGCCGAAAAGGCTTGCGAATTTACCCGTAACGGTAAGGTTGGTATCATTGGTACTAACGCTACCGTAAAAAGCAACGCATACGTGGAGCATATTAAGCGTATACGTGGAGATATTAAAACTGTGTCGACACCTTGCCCTTTATTTGTTCCTCTTGTGGAAAATGGATTTACGGATCCTGATGATCAAATTGCGTATCTTACCGCAGAAAAATATCTTGCGGACATAAAGAAATTCGGTGCTGACACCGTTATTCTCGGTTGTACCCACTATCCCATTATTGCGCCGGTCATTTCAAAGGTCCTTCCCGGTGTAGAGCTTATTAACACTGGTGCTGAATCTGCAGTACGTCTGTTTAAGGAAATAGGTGCAAAGGGTGGAGAGGGAAGAGTAGAATATTATGTCAGCGATGATGTAGATTCTTTTAAAGCTGCTGCAAGTACCTTCCTTGAAATGCCCGTCGGAGATAATGTATTCAAGGTAGATATAGAAAAATATTAAAAGCCTTTCTTATGAAAGGCTTTTTTAATATCAGCTTGAATATTGTCTTATAAAATATAAATAACGACATATGTATTGCCTAAGATCGTAATCAAATTCACATACTATAGGTAATACATATGCCGTCTCAAATGATATATATCAAAATAGATTGGATGTGTCGAAGTCTTTTTCGGTAAAAACCTTTATTCTGTTAGCTTCAAGAAGCTCTGTTGTAACACCGTTTCCCTCGATGACGGTATGTGTGAAGCTTCCGTCATATATCTCACCTTTACCGCAGGATGGACTTCTTGCTTTGAGTATAGCAACGGTACAACCGTTCTCAAGAGCCGTTTTTAGGGCGATTTCGGCACCTCTTTTATATTGCTCGGTTACATCGTTTCCTTCATTAGTTATTATATAGGGGCCGACACGCTCGGCAGGAGCTCTTGGAATGCTGAGTCCACCGTCGACCTCAGGACAAACCGGGAAAAGGTTATGACCGTCGAGTTTAGACAGGTCTATGCTGTTTTTATTCTTACCGTCATAACGACAGGTACATCCACATAAACATGCGCTTATCAGTATATTCATAATCATTCCGCCAAAAGAAAAAATTGCGTACCGTAGTACGCAATCATTATGTCACAGATTTCTGAGCTTGTCAAGGCATTCACGGCAGATAAGCTTTCCGTTGAAATGCTCAACATCAGACGCATTACCGCAGAAGAGACATGCAGGTTCATATTTCTTTAGTATGATTTTGTCACCGTCAACAAATATCTCAACCGCATCACGACTCTTGATATCCATATTGTTTCTGATTTCAATGGGGAGAACTATACGTCCCAATTCATCAACTTTTCTTACTACACCGGTAGATTTCATTTTGTTTGCCTCCTTAGGATATAAAACTATTATCAATTTACCACATTTATACAGAACTGTCAATCAAAAAGCGGTTAAGAAACGCTAAAGATTGCTAAAATTCAATAAAACTCTACATATATATTTGAAATTCGAGCTCATAAATTAATAAAGGTGATGTTTGATATTAATAAATTGTAAATTCTGAAAAGAGATATTGCAATTGTATAAATAGTATGATACAATGGTCAAGCTTGATGTGCGATGAAGCGGTAGGTGGCTTACCTGTGAGTAAGGGAATTACCGTGGAGTATGTCCGATCTCCAATCGGGCGCAAAGAGTTGGCGCTTCTGCATAGCAGATCTCACCTGTTATGATGTGGATTATGTCGGAATTTGCATAGCAAATTTCCGTTTTAATTTCGTGGGAGCAAGAAACACCCGGCAGGGTGTAGACCAATTCTCGCCTTCCGGCCAAAATATTTTTTTAGGAGGCAAACCAAGTGGCAGTTAATGAAAAGCTCAGAATCAGACTCAGAAGCTACGATCATACTCTGATCGATGCGGCAGCAGCCAAGATTGTTGAGACTGCAAAGAGAAACGGTGCGGCAGTTTCCGGTCCCATTCCGCTTCCCACTGAGAAGGAGATAGTTACTATCCTTCGTGCAGTTCACAAGTACAAGGACAGCCGTGAGCAGTTTGAAATGAGAACACACAAGAGACTTATCGACGTGATCAAGCCCTCTAAGGCTGCAGCAGACGCTATTATGAGTCTCGAACTTCCCGCCGGCGTTGAAATCGAAGTTAAGCTTTAATTTATTAATTAAGGTAAGCTTCTCGGTAAGTGCGTAAGTGACGCACACTGCCGGGATCTGAATTAACTATTCACCGAGGTGAAGTTTTACGTCACGTTGCTCCGCTTTCTTACATTAGAAGAAAAGAGCAACCAATAACCTAAAACAGGAGGAAAACAAAATGAAGAAAGGCATTATTGCTAAGAAGATCGGTATGACCCAGATCTTCGACGAAGTGGGAAACGTAATTCCCGTAACTGTTGTTGAAGCAGGCCCTTGCGTGGTTGTGCAGAAGAAGACAGTTGAAAATGACGGCTACGAAGCAATCAAGGTTGGCTTCGAGACCGTAGTTGAGAAGAAGCTCAACAAGGCTCAGCAGGGCCAGTTCAAGAAGGCAAACGTTGCTTGTATGAAGTACCTCAAGGAGTTCAGACTCGAGGATTGCTCTGCACTTAACGTAGGCGACACTCTTACAGCAGATACTTTCGCAGCAGGCGAAAAGATCGACGTAACAGGTACCACAAAGGGTCACGGTTACTGCGGTGCTGTTAAGAGATGGGGAGCACACATACTCAGAAATACTCACGGTGGCGGTCCTGTTCACAGACAGCCCGGTTCCATGGGTGCATGCTCCAGCCCCTCCAGAATCTTCAAGAACAAGAAGATGGCTGGTCAGTGGGGTAACGAAAAGGTTACAGTTTTAAATCTTGACGTTGTTCGCGTAGATGCTGAAAAGAATCTTATCGCTATCAAGGGTGCTATTCCCGGCGCTAAGAACAGCATCGTTTATCTCCGCAACAGCGTAAAGGCATAAGCGGAAGGAGGAAAACACAATGGCAAATCTGAAGGTTGTTGATATGACCGGCAAGGGTGTCGGCGAAATGACAGTTTCTGATGCAGTATTTGCACAGGAGGTCAATACCGCAGTTCTCCACGCCGCAGTTAAGCAGTATCTTGCAAACCAGAGACAGGGTACACAGTCTACTCTGACACGTACCGAGGTTTCCGGCGGCGGTAAGAAGCCCTGGAGACAGAAGGGTACAGGCCGTGCAAGACAGGGTTCCACCAGAGCACCCCAGTGGACACACGGTGGTGTGGCTCTCGGTCCTAAGCCCAGAAGCTACCGCATCTCTATGAACAAGAAGGTTAAGAGAATCGCTATGAAGAGTGCTCTCTCCGACAAGGTAGCTACAGAAAACATGATAGTAATCGACAGCATCGCTGCAACCGAGTACAAGACTAAGGTTATGGCAAATATGCTTACCGCTGTCGGTGCTGCTAAGAAGTCTCTTGTTGTTCTCGCAGAGAAGGACGAAAAGGTTGTTGCATCTCTCAGCAACATTCCCGGCGTTAAGGTTGCATATGTTAACACACTTAATGTATACGACATTCTCAATGCAGGCTCTTTCGTATGCGCTAAGGCAGCAGTAGAGAAGATCGAGGAGGTATACGCATGAACAATTATGATGTAATCATCAAGCCCATCATCACAGAGCATTCTATGGAGATGGTAGCTGACAAGAAGTACACCTTCAAGGTAGCAAAGAACGCAACCAAGCCCATGATCGCTGAGGCGGTTGAAAAGGTATTCAAGGTTGAGGTTGCTAAGGTAAACACCATCAACTGTAAGTCTAAGCCCAAGAGACTCGGCGCTCGTCCTGCAGGTCGTACTGCAGAGTGGAAGAAGGCATTAGTAACACTTAAGCCCGACTCCAAGACCATCGAGTTCTTCGACGGTATGATGTAATCAAAGGAGGACTGAATAATGGCAGCTAAGAAGTATAAGCCTACTACTCCGGCGAGAAGAAATATGTCTGTACCGTCTTTTGCGGAGATAACAAAGTTCTCGCCCGAAAAGAGCTTAGTAAAGATCTTAAAGAAGAATGCCGGACGTAACAGCTACGGCAGAATCACCGTTCGTCACCAGGGCGGCGGTAACAAGAAGAAGTACAGAATCATCGATTTCAAGCGTAACTACGAGGGTTCCGCAAAGGTAATCGGTATCGAGTACGACCCCAACAGAACAGCTTACATCGCACTTCTCGAAAATGCAGAAGGTAAGAAGAGCTACATCATTGCTCCCGACGGTGTAACTGCAGGCGACACCCTTTACACAGGTGCTGACGCCGATATCAAGCCCGGTAACACACTTCCTATCGCAAACATTCCTACCGGTACCTTTATCAACAACATCGAGCTTTACCCCGGTAAGGGCGGTCAGCTTGTACGTAGTGCAGGTGCTGCAGCTCAGCTGATGGCAAAGGAAAACGGAATGGCTCAGGTAAGACTTCCCTCCGGCGAGGTAAGACTTGTTCGCCTTGACTGTAAGGCAACAATCGGTCAGATCGGTAACATCGAGCATGATACCGTTAAGATCGGTAAGGCAGGTAAGAAGCGCCATATGGGTATCCGTCCCACAGTACGCGGTTCCGTAATGAACCCCTGCGACCACCCTCACGGTGGTGGTGAAGGTAAGTCTCCCATCGGTAGACCCGCACCTGTTACACCTTGGGGCAAGCCCGCTCTCGGTTACAAGACAAGAAACAAGAAGGCTCGTACCGAGAAGATGATCGTAAAACACAGAAACGGTAAATAAGGAGGAAGCGAAGTAATGAGCAGAAGCTTAAAGAAGGGACCTTTCGTCGAAGCAAAGCTTTTTGAGCGCGTGTGCGCAATGAATGATGCAAACGAAAAGAAAGTCCTCAAAACATGGTCCAGAGCTTCCACCATATTCCCGGAGTTCGTTGGACACACAATCGCCGTACATGACGGCAGAAAGCATGTTCCCGTATACGTTACAGAGGACATGGTAGGACACAAGCTCGGTGAATTTGCACCCACCAGAACATACCGCGGTCACGCAGGTTCCAAGACCAGCAACAACGGTAAGTAATTTGTAGGGAGGATATAATAATGGAAGCAAGAGCTTATCTTAAATATGCCAGAATTTCTCCCCGCAAGGTGCAGATCGTTCTCGATCTGATCAGGGGTAAAGACACTGACACAGCAATGGCAATTCTTAAGAACACACCCAAGGCAGCATCTGAGTATCTTATCAAGCTTCTCAAGAGTGCTGTAGCTAATGCCGAACACAACTTCAATATGGATGCGAAGAATCTCTATGTTTCTGAGTGCTTCGTATGCCCCGGCCCCACACTCAAGCGTATGATGCCCAGAGCAAAGGGACGCGGTGACAGGATCTTAAAGAGAACCAGCCATATGACAATAGTTGTCAAGGAAAAAGAGTAAGAAGGAGGCATTACCTAATGGGTCAGAAAGTTAATCCGCACGGTTTACGTGTTGGCGTAATCAAAGATTGGGATTCCAGATGGTTCGCTAAGGACGAAGTGTTCGGCGATACACTGGTATCCGACTACAATCTCAGAAAGTATCTGAAGGATTCTCTGAAAGAGGCAGGCGTTCCCAAGATCGAGATCGAACGTGACAATGAACGTGTAAGAGTATTCATTCACTGCGCTAAGCCCGGTATGATCATCGGTCGCGGCGGTTCTGAGATCACCAAGCTCAAGGAGACCCTTGAGGCTAAGGTTGGTAAGCCTGTAGTAGTTAACGTAGTAGAAGTTAAGACTCCCGACCTCAACGCTCAGCTCGTTGCTGAGAACATCGCAGGTCAGCTTGAGCGCAGAGTTGCGTTCCGTCGTGCTATGAAGCAGTCTATCGGCAGAACTATGCGTCTCGGTGCAAAGGGTATCAAGATCTCCCTTTCCGGACGTCTTGCAGGAGCTGAAATCGCACGTTGTGAGCACTACCACGAAGGTACTATTCCGCTTCAGACCATCCGTGCTGACATAGACTACGGTTTCTATGAAGCAAATACAACCTACGGTAAGATCGGTATCAAGGTATGGATCTACAAGGGCGAGGTTCTTGCTGAGTCTGCTAACAGAACCAGAAGAAACAGCACTGAGAACGGCGACAGAAGAGACAACAGACGTCGCGGTGACCGTAGAGATAACAGAAACAATGACAGAGGAAACAGAGATTTCCGCAACAATAACAGAGGTAACGGCAGAGGCTTTAACCGCGATGAAAAGAAGGAAGTTCGTAACTTCTCTAACAGAAATCCCGGTTACAAGAAGCCCGTGAAGGAAGCTCCCGTCGTGGAGGCACCCGCTGCTGAAACTGCGGAAGGAGGCAACGAATAATGTTAATGCCTAAGAGAGTTAAATACAGACGTGTACATCGTGGCAGACTTAAGGGTAAGGCAAGCCGCGGCACAGAGATTGCTTACGGTCAGTACGGTCTCGTTGCTCTTGAGCCCGCATGGATCACCAGCAACCAGATCGAGGCAGCCCGTATCGCGATGACACGTTACATCCGCCGTGGCGGTAACGTTTGGATCAAGATATTCCCCGACAAGCCTATCACTGAGAAGCCTGCTGAGACCCGAATGGGTTCCGGTAAGGGTTCACCCGAGTACTGGGTAGCAGTAGTAAAGCCCGGTAGAGTAATGTTTGAGATGGACGGCGTTGCACCTGAGGTAGCAAAGGAAGCTATGCGTCTTGCTATGCACAAGCTCCCCATCAAGTGTAAGTTCGTTATGAAAGCTGTAGAAGAGGAGGCATAAAAAGTGAAGATCAATGAACTCAGAGAAATGAGCGCAGAAGCACTCGAGAAGAAGCTCGGTGAGCTCAAGGAAGAACTTTTTAACCTTCGTTTCCAGCATGCTATCAACCAGCTCGACAATCCTCACAAGATCGCTGATGTCAAGAGAGACATCGCTCGCGTAATGACTCTTCTCAACGAGAAGAACGCGTAAGGAAAGAGGAGGTAAATAATAATGGAAATGACACGTAACCTCAGAAAGACCAGAGTAGGTATGGTTGTAAGCGACAAGATGGATAAGACCATCGTAGTTGCTATTCAGGACAACGTAAAGCACCCTATGTACGGCAAGGTAATGAAGCGTACACTCAAGGTTCACGCACATGACGAGAACAACGAGTGCGGCATCGGTGACAGAGTTACAATCATGGAGACAAGACCTCTTTCCAAGACAAAGAGATGGAGACTTGTCAACATCGTTGAAAAAGCTAAGTAAGCTAAAAGTTGCTACCAAATCATAGTAACTGACAGGAGGATAACGAAGTGTTACAGCAAGAATCACGTATGAAGGTTGCCGATAATACCGGCGCCAAAGAATTATTGTGCATTCGCGTACTTGGCGGTACAGGCAGACGCTACGCTAACATCGGTGACGTTATTGTTGCATCAGTTAAGAAGGCAGCACCCAACGGTACAGTTAAGAAGGGTGATGTTGTAAAGGCTGTTGTGGTAAGAACGGTTAAGGGTGTTAAGCGTAACGACGGTTCCTACATCAAGTTCGACGAAAATGCAGCTATCATTATAAAAGAAGACAAGACACCCCGCGGTACCCGTGTATTCGGTCCCGTGGCAAGAGAGCTCCGTGATAAGGACTATCTTAAGATCCTTTCACTTGCACCCGAAGTACTTTAAGGAGGAATTACAATGAATAAGGTTCATGTTAAGAGAGACGACACCGTCATTGTTCTTTCCGGTGACGATAAGGGCAAGAAGGGCAAGGTTGTCGAAGTATCTCCCAAAGAGGGAAAAGTAATCGTTAACGGCGTTCACGTTGTTTCCAAGCACACCAAGCCCCGTAAGCAGGGTGAAGCTGGCGGCATCATGAAGGTTGAGGGCGCTATCTATGCCGATAAGGTTGCACTTTACTGCGACAAGTGCGGCAAGGGCGTTCGCGCTAAGTACAACGTAGTTGACGGTAAGAAAGTAAGAGTCTGCGCTAAGTGCGGCAAGGAACTTTAATAGGAGGGTATAGTAATGGCAAGACTTAACGATATGTACAAGGCTGAAGTTGCTCCCGCCTTAATGAAGAAGTTCAACTACAAGAGCACTATGCAGATCCCCAAGTTTGATAAGATCGTTATCAACGTAGGTGTAGGCGATGCTAAGGATAACTCCAAGGCAATCGACTCTGTAATCGCTGACATTTCTGCAATCGCAGGTCAGAAGGCAGTTCCTACCTACGCAAAGAAGTCCGTCGCTAACTTCAAGCTCCGTGAGGGTATGAAGATCGGCGTAAAGGTTACACTCAGAGGTGAAAGAATGTACGAGTTTATGGATAGACTCTTCAACTTCTCTCTCCCCCGTGTACGTGACTTCAAGGGTATCAACCCCAATGCTTTCGACGGCAGAGGTAACTACTCTCTCGGTCTGAAAGAACAGCTTATCTTCCCCGAGATCGAGTACGAGAAGGTCGACAAGATCCGTGGTATGGATATCGCATTCGTAACAACCGCTCAGACAGATGAGGAAGCAAGAGAGCTTCTCACACTTATGGGCGCACCCTTTGCAAAGTAATTAGAAGGAGGACGAAACAATGGCTAAGAAGGCTATGGTATTAAAGCAGCAGAAGGCACAGAAGTTCTCTACAAGAGAATACAACAGATGTAAGATCTGCGGTCGTCCCCATGCTTATCTCCGCAAGTACGGCATCTGCCGTATCTGCTTCAGAGAGCTTGCATACAAGGGCGAAATTCCCGGAGTTCGTAAAGCATCGTGGTAATCTCCACGCTCAATCGGTAGGAACAGGGCAAAAGGTCGAGCAGCTGACTTCGATGTTCCGTGTGATTTGTTCGCACTGAGCAAACGTGCGCAGTTTCGCTCCGGGCCGGGCCCGGTTAACCCCCGGTACCAAGCCGGTGATAACCGGCAACTGCAAATAGGAGGATTAGAATAATGCAAATGTCAGACGTAATTGCGGATATGCTTACACGTATCAGAAACGCAAGCAACGCAAAACACGAAACAGTTGATGTTCCCGCATCCAATATGAAGAAGTCTATCGCAGACATTCTTACAAACGAGGGTTACATCAAGGGATACCAGGTTGTCGAGGATGGCAAGCAGGGTATCATCAGAATCACACTCAAGTATGTAAACAAGAAGAAGGCTATTACAGGCATCAAGCGTGTATCCAAGCCCGGTCTCCGCGTTTACTCCAACTGTGAGGATATTCCCAAGGTTATGAACGGTCTTGGAATTGCGATCATCTCCACTTCCAAGGGTATTATGACCGACAAGAACGCACGTAAAGAAAACGTAGGCGGCGAAGTTCTCGCCTTCGTATGGTAATAAGATAGGGAGGATTTAGAATATGTCCAGAATTGGTAGACAGCCTATAAATGTTCCCGCAGGCGTTGAAGTTACAGTAGGCGCTGACAACCTTGTTACCGTAAAGGGTCCTAAGGGAACACTTACACAGGCATTAAACACAGCAATGAAGATCACCGTAGACGGCGCAGTTGTTACTGTTGAGCGTCCTTCGGAGTCTAAGGAACACAAGTCTCTTCACGGCCTTACAAGAACACTTCTTAACAATATGGTTATCGGTGTAAGCCAGGGCTATTCCAAGAAGCTTGAAATCAACGGCGTAGGTTACAGAGCAGCTAAGGCTGGTAAGGTTCTCAACCTCAACCTCGGTTATTCCCACGACGTTAAGTTTGAAGATGCAGACGGCGTTACCTTTGAGGTACCCGATGCTAACACAATTATCGTATCCGGTATCGACAAGCAGAAGGTTGGTCAGGTTGCAGCTCTCGTAAGAGAGAAGAGACCCCCTGAACCCTACCACGGCAAGGGTATCAAGTACGCTGACGAGCATATCCGCCGCAAGGCTGGTAAGGCCGGTAAGTAAGAAAGGAGAGGGTTTGCAATGGTATCTAGAAAAGACACAAACAAGGCACGTCTTAAGAGACATGCAAGAGTTAGAGCAAAGATTTCCGGTACTCCCGAGAGACCCCGTCTTTGTGTATATCGCTCCAACGCTAACATCTCTGTACAGATCATAGACGATGTTAACGGAAACACTCTCGTTTCCGCATCCACACTCGAGAAGACCTTTACCGAATACGGCGGCAACAAGACTGCTGCTCGTGAGATCGGTAAGATCATCGCAGCAAGAGCACTTGAGAAGAATATCGACACAGTTGTATTTGACCGTGGCGGTTATCTCTATCACGGACGTGTACTCGAGCTTGCTGAAGGCGCTCGCGAGGGCGGCCTGAAATTCTGAGTAGGAGGAGTAATAAGATATGGCACAGAAAATAGATGCAGCTACATTGGATCTTATCGAAACCAATGTTGCTATAAAGCGTGTATCTAAGACCGTTAAGGGTGGTCGTATCATCCGTTTTACAGCGATCATGATCGTTGGTGACGGTAACGGTCACGTAGGTTACGGTTCCGGTAAGGCAGCCGAGGTTCCCGAGGCTATCCGTAAGGCAATCGAAGATGCAAAGAAGAATATGATCAAGGTATCTCTCAAGGGTACAACTATTCCCCACGAGATCATCGGTGAGTACGGTGCAGGCAGAGTACTTCTCAAGCCCGCAGCAGAAGGTACCGGTATCATCGCAGGCGGCGTAGTACGTAAGGTACTCGAGGCTGCAGGTATCAAGAACATCAGAGCAAAGTGTCTGCGCTCCAACAACCCCGCAAACGTTGTTAAGGCAACATTCGAGGGTCTGCGCGCACTTCGTACAGCAGAGGAAGTTGCTGCAATGCGCGGCATTTCCGCTGATCAGTTATAATAAGGAGGGTCTTTAGAATGGCTAAGGTTAAAGTTACTCTTGTAAAGAGCCTCATCGGCGCTAAGCCCAATCAGAAGCTTACCGCTAAGTCCCTTGGACTTGCTAAGATCGGTGATTACATCGAGCACGAGGACAACGCAGTTCTCGCAGGCAAGGTTAAGGTAATATCTCACCTCGTTAAAGTTGGCGAGTAATTCTAAAAGGAGGAAAAACCAATGAAGCTCCATGAACTTTCACCCGCTCCCGGTTCTGCTAAGCCTGCATGGCGTAAGGGCAGAGGCCACGGTTCGGGTAACGGCAAGACCGCAGGCAAGGGCCATAAGGGTCAAAACGCTCGTTCCGGCGGCGGTGTACGTCCCGGTTTTGAGGGCGGTCAGCTTCCGCTTTATAGAAAGCTTCCCAAGAGAGGATTTAAGAATATCTTCTCCAAGGAATACGCTATCGTCAACGTAGAGGACCTCAACAAGTTTGAGAACGGCGCTATTGTTGATATGGCGGTACTTCTTGAGTCCGGTATGATCCGTAAGGAACTTGACGGTCTTAAGGTATTAGGTAACGGCGAAATTACCAAGAATTTAACTGTTAAGGCAGCAATCTTCTCCGCATCCGCTAAGGAAAAGATTGAAGCAGCAGGAGGAAAGGCAGAGGTGATCTAAGGTGCTTAAGACATTTAGAAATGCCTGGAAGATTCCCGAACTGCGTAAGAAGTTACTGATGACAATATTTATTGTCATTCTGTACCGTCTCGGTGCGATGGTTCCTGTACCTTTCATTAACTCTAACGTAATGGGTAATGTGTTTGGTTCATCTATGGGCGGATCTCTGTTCCAGTATATGGACATAATTTCCGGTTCCGCATTCTCACAGGCAACACTCTTCGCACTTTCCATCTCCCCCTACATCACAGCATCCATCGTTATTCAGCTTCTTTCTGTGGCTATTCCCGCTCTTGAGAGACTTTCTAAACAGGGCGAGGAAGGCAAGAAGATCCTGACTCAGTGGACTCGTATAATTACAGTTGTTCTCGGTCTAATAACCGCATTCGGTTATTATATGACTATGAAAAACAACTTCAACTTCTCTGTAACACAGCTTGGTGGCGATATTCTTACCAAGGAAGGTAAGAGCGTATTTGGCGCTATCGTAATCATCGGTTGTTATGTTGCAGGTACTGCACTTGTAATGTGGCTCGCTGAGCAGATCAACGAATTCGGTATCGGTAACGGTATCTCCATTATCCTTTTTGCCAACATCCTTGCAGGCACAATGGGTATCATTGAGACCTTGAAGGCATTTATCCTCACAGGTCCTTGGGGTATAGTTATTGCTGAGGTGATCGTTATCGCATCTCTCGCTATTATTACATTCGTTGTATTCATTACCGAAAGTGAAAGAAGACTTCCTGTACAGTATGCTAAGAAGGTTGTCGGAAGAAAGATGTACGGTGGTCAGAGCACGCATCTTCCCATTAAGCTCAATATGTCCGGTGTTATGCCCATCATCTTTGCGAACTCTATCGTGGCTCTGCCCTCGACACTCGCACTGATGTTCCCGCCTAAGGCAGGTGGCATATGGGAAAAGATCGTTAATTTCTTCTCCCCCAACGAATGGTTTTATCCCTTATTCTTTGCAGTGCTTATCGTAGCGTTCGCATACTTCTATATTTCGATCTCCTTCAACCCGGTTGAAGTATCTAACAATCTTAAGAAGAACGGTGGTTTCATTCCCGGTATCAGACCCGGAAAGCCTACCTCTGACTACATTACAAAGGTTCTTAACCGTATCGTTCTTATCGGTGCGTTCTTCCTTTGCATAGTAGCTATTATTCCTATGATTGCTAACTGGGTAAGTGGTGGTGTACTTCAGGGTATCGCATTCGGCGGTTCCTCACTTCTTATCGTAGTAGGTGTTGTACTTGAGACTGCACGCGAGATCGAGGGACAGATGACAATGCGTCACTACAAGGGATTCCTTGAGTAAGATTAACGTAATGATGCTACCAAAGAGCTCAGGCTCTTTGGCAGCCATCTAACCACCCGCATACAGAGTGGAGGAATAACAGATGAAAATCATTTTTTTAGGAGCACCGGGTGCAGGTAAGGGAACCCAGGCTGAGATTGCCGCTGAGACCTTTAATATTCCTGCAATATCCACAGGTGCAATAATCCGTGAAGCAATCAAAGTCGGTACCGATATGGGCACTAAGGCGAAGGAATTCACCAGTAAGGGTGCACTTGTTCCCGATGAGGTTGTAATCGGAATCATAAAAGAGAGACTGGCAAAGGATGACTGTGCAAACGGCTTCATTCTTGACGGTTTCCCAAGAACGGTTCCTCAGGCAGAAGCGCTAGACGCTATGGGTGTTACTATCGACAAGGTAGTAAATATTGAGGTACCCGACGAAAAAATAGTTACACGTATGAGCGGTAGACGCGCGTGTCCTGCATGCGGAGCTACCTTCCATACAGAGTATAAACCGTCAAAAACGGGTGAGACCTGTGACAAGTGCGGAGTTGCACTTACAATCAGAGAGGACGATAAGCCCGAAGTTGTACTTGACAGACTTGCAACCTATCATAAGGTTACCGAGCCCTTAAAGGACTACTATGAAAAGACGGGTAAGCTTGTAACAGTCATCGGTCAGGAAGAGGTAGCAGATACTACTGCACTGACTCTTGAGGCACTGAAATAAATTTATTTATGATCCAGTTAAAAAATTCCGAGCAGATAGCTCTTATGAAAGAAGCAGGACGTATCACCGGTGAAGCATTAGCCCTTGCCGGTGAGGCGGTCAGAGCAGGTATAACCACAAAGCATCTTGATGATTTGATCCGTCATCATATCGAGAAATGCGGTGCAAGACCCTCATTTTTAGGGTACGGCGGCTTCCCCGGAAGCGCATGCATCAGCATAAACGAGCAGGTGATACACGGTATACCCTCTCAAAATGTTTACCTGCAAGAGGGCGATATCGTAAAGATCGATGTAGGCGCCTATTACCGCGGCTTTCACGGCGACAGTGCAAACACCTTCGCCGTAGGTAATATAACTCCCGAAGCCAAAAAACTGATCGAAACTACTAAGGAATCCTTCTTTCGCGGTATTGAACAGTTTAAGGCTGGGAACAGGATAGGTGATATCGGTCACGCGATAGAGTCACACGTAACTGCAAACGGTTACAACGTCGTTAAGCGATATGTAGGACACGGTGTGGGCCATGAGTTGCACGAGTCCCCCGAGGTCCCAAACTACGGAAGAGCAGGCAGAGGTCCGAGACTTTCGGTTGGTATGGTAATAGCGATTGAGCCTATGGTAAACATGGGAACAAGCGATGTTATTGAGCTTAGTGACGGCTGGACGGTTTTGAGTGCGGACAGATCTTTGTCCTGTCACTATGAGCATACGGTCGCTCTTACCGAAAACGGTGTCGAGCTCCTCACACTTGTGGAGTGATCACTATGATCGGTAGATTTGCCCAAAGTACCGCCGGCAGAGACGAGGGCAGGGTGTTCGTAATAGTTGGTACACCCAATGAAAACTTCGTACTGCTTTGTGACGGTGAGCTCAGAAGATTAGAAAAACCGAAGAGAAAAAAGCTTAAGCATATAAAGCTTCTTGCAAACGACCCTGTAGAAATACCGGAGACCAACAAAAAGCTCACTGAGCTTATTAACAATATTTCTCAATCATAAATAGGAGGAAAAATCCGTGGCTAAGGATGACGTAATTGAGTTCGAAGGAACTGTTGTAGAAGCGCTGCCTAATGCAAACTTCAAGGTACAGCTTCCCAACGGACACTTTGTAACAGCACACATTTCAGGTAAACTGAGAATGAATTATATATGGATACTTCCGGGAGACAAGGTTACTGTTGAGGTTTCAATGTATGACCTCACAAAGGGCCGTATCACCTGGCGTGCCAAATAAGAAAGGATAGGTATTAAAATGAAGGTTAAACCGTCCGTTAAGAAGATCTGCGAAAAGTGCAAGATCATTAAGAGAAAAGGTAACGTAATGGTTATATGCGAGAACCCCAAGCATAAGCAGAGACAGGGTTAATCGCAGCATTTGACGAATGCAACAAACTAAAATAAGGAGAAAATCAAATGGCTCGTATAGCAGGCGTAGATATTCCTAATTCCAAACGTATTGAAATCGCACTGACCTATATATACGGTATCGGCAGAACATCTGCTACAAAGATCCTTGAGACAACAGGTATCGATCCTGATACCCGTGCTAAGGACCTTACCGAGGATCAGGTAGCTAAGCTCCGTGACGAGATCGAAAACAACTACATGGTAGAAGGTGACCTTCGCCGTGAGGTTGGTATGAACATCAAGAGACTTATCGAGGTAAACTGCTACCGCGGTATGCGTCACAGAAAAGGCCTCCCCGTAAGAGGTCAGCGTACCAAGACTAACGCGAGAACCAGAAAGGGTCCCGCTAAGACAATCGCAAATAAGAAGAAGTAAGGAGTGACAACCTAATGGCTAACGTAAAGAAAGTTACCAGAAAGCGCCGTGAGCGCAAGAATATTGAAAAGGGCGCTGCACATATCAGAGCAACTTTCAATAATACAATCGTAACCATAACGGATGTGGCCGGAAACGCAGTATCATGGGCATCTGCCGGTGAGCTCGGTTTCAAGGGTTCCAGAAAATCCACTCCGTTTGCTGCACAGATGGCAGCAGAAACTGCTGCAAAGGCAGCTGTTGATCACGGCATGAAGACCGTTGAGGTTTTTGTTAAGGGCCCCGGTTCCGGTCGTGAATCCGCAATCCGCGCACTTCAGACTGCTGGTCTTGACATCACAATGATCAAGGATGTTACACCCATCCCTCATAACGGATGCAGACCGCCTAAGCGCCGCAGAGTTTAATTTAAAGGGAGGATCAGAAATATGGCAAGATATACAGGACCTGCTTGCAGACTTTGCCGCAGAGAGGGCACAAAGCTCTTCCTCAAGGGCGAAAGATGTCTTTCCGGTAAATGTTCCTTCGACCGCAGACCTACTGCTCCCGGTCAGCACGGTGCAGCAAGAAAGAAGGTTGAAGAGTACGGAATGCAGCTTCGTGAGAAGCAGAAGACCAAGAGATACTACGGAGTTCTTGAAAAGCAGTTCAAGAGCTATTACGTAAAGGCAGACAAGATGGAGGGTATCACAGGTGAAAACCTTCTCAGCCTTCTTGAGAGACGTCTTGACAACGTAGTTTACAGAATGGGTATGGCAGAGAGCAGAACCGATGCTCGTCAGCTCGTACTTCACGGACATTTCACACTTAACGGTAAGAAGGTTACCATCCCCTCTATCCAGATCAAGGTTGGCGATGTAATTACTGTTAAGGAAAGCAGCCGCGCATCCGAGAAGCTTAAGGGACTTATGGAAGGTCTTGACGGAAGAATATTCCCCAAGTGGCTTGATGTTGACAAGAAGAACGTACAGGCTAAGGTAATCGCACTTCCTAAGAGAGAAGATATCGAATTCCCGTTCGAGGAGCAGCTGATCGTGGAGTTGTACTCCAAGTAATCATGCCTCCGGTAATAGCGCATAGCTATTATAAACAACTAATTAAATATAGTAAATGGAGGAAAAGTGCATGATAGAAATAGAAAAGCCTAATATTGAGACAATGGAATTAAGTGACGATGGCAGATTTGGCACCTTTACAGTGGAGCCCCTTGAGAGAGGCTTCGGCACCACTCTTGGTAATTCACTCCGTCGTGTTCTTCTGAGTTCTCTTCCCGGTGTGGCTGTTGTATCTATCAAGATCGACGGCGTACTCCATGAGATCTCCACCATTCCCGGTGTAAAGGAAGACGTCACCGAGATCGTTCTCAATGTAAAGGGCATCATTGCAAAGCTGTTCAGTGAAGGACAGAAGACAGTCGTTATTGACGTTGTTGGACCCGCAGTAGCAACTGCCGGTGACATCAAAGCAGACGGCGAAATCGAAATTCTCAATCCCGACCACGTTATTGCAACTGTCGGCGAGAATACCCGTTTCTATATGGAGTTAACACTGGATCACGGTAGAGGATATGTTTCTCAGGAAAAGAATAAGCAGAACAATCCCGCAACGATCGGTGTTATATATACCGATTCGATCTACACCCCCGTGTATAACGTAAGCTATAAGGTAGAAAATACACGTGTGGGCAATGTTACCGATTTTGATAAGCTCACTCTTAACGTTGAGACTAACGGAACTATTTCCGCTAAGGAAGCTGTATCGCTCGGTGCCAAGATACTCAACGAGCATCTCAACCTCTTCGTTGATCTCTCTGATGAGGCGAAGAAGGCAGAGATCATGGTCGAGAGACCTGAAACTCAGAAAGAGAAAGTTCTTGAGATGGTCATTGAGGAGCTTGACATGTCTGTACGTAGCTTCAACTGCTTGAAGCGTGCAGGCATCAACACAGTTGAGGATCTGACTAACCGTACTGAAGAAGATATGATTAAGGTCAGAAACCTCGGAAAGAAATCACTCGAAGAAGTAATCCAGAAGCTTCATTCGCTCGGCTTGGATCTCAAGAAGGACGAGTAAGCTAAACTACATTGATAGACGAACCCAATCTTTAAAGGAGGTAAGTTTAAATGCCTAGCAACAGAAAACTCGGTAGAACAAGCGCACACCGTAAGGCTATGCTCCGCGGTATGGTAACATATCTGCTTGAGAACGGTCAGATCGAGACCACTCTTACCAGAGCAAAGGAAGTACGCTCCATTACCGAAAAGATGATAACACTCGGCAAGACAAACACACTGGCATCCCGCCGTGCTGCTCTTGCGGTAATTACAAAGAAAGACGTAGTAAAGAAGCTCTTTGATCAGATCGCTCCCAAGTACAGCGACCGTAACGGTGGATACACCAGTATCTACAAGCTCGGTCCCCGTCGCGGCGATGCTGCAGAGATGGCTATCGTAAAGCTCGTTGACTAATAACTAAAATTTGCACCCCGTACGGGGTGCATTTTTAGTTATAACTCTAAACTCTACACTCTAAACTCATCACTCTCGATAGGATTGATATTGTATCTGAACAATACGAAATTCGAGATCAAGGGGGATATTTGTTTTTCGGAACAAATATCTATATTTAATTTAATACAAATTACTGTTATGCTGTAGTAATTTATCCCTCTTAACTGTAATAATATATAGAAAGGCAATTCAACTAAAAAATTAATTTTGTGTACATAATTATTTTGTCATTTTAATAGTTTTCTACTTGAAATTTGCCATATTCTATGTTATAATGCCGATAGTTATTTTATTAGGAGGAATTTCGTTATGAAGAAATTCATTGCAATCGTTGCAACATTACTTATTCTCGTGTCTTCAATGGCGGTAAACGTTATGGCAAGCGCTGAGGGAATTATTGAAAATCCCCCCATCAACGTACCTGCTATGTCTCCCACCATTGACGGTACTATCAATGAAAACGAGGGTTGGTCTGTTTCTGCTCTTATGAACTATGATACTCTCGGCTTCTACTGGCACGTTAATCCCCTTACTATGGACGGTAACGTAAGATTTGCTTGGGATAACGACAATCTCTACTACTGTGGTAAGATCGTTGACGGTCTTGAAACACACCACGAGATCACAGGCGAACTTATCCCCGCAGGCTATAACCAGTTCCTTTATTCTGAGGGTGAGGACTGGATCGACGTTAACCCTGATAATCCTGCTGATAACTATGGTTTTGACGGTGATATTTTCGGTATCATCATTGACCCCCTGTCCGTAATGCTTGACGCAGGATATAACGGTAACCAGGACTACACTCCCTGGTATCTCATAGGTCTTTTTGAGGGTGACGTTGCTAAGATGTACAGAAACAAGATCAACGAAGGCGAAATTACCGATCAGGTCAAGGTTGCAGGTCATAAGACCACAGACGGTTGGCACTTCGAGGCAGCTATTCCGTGGGATATCATCATCAAGGACGTTGAGGATATCACTTTCGGCGAATGTGTTATAGACAAGGCTGACCTCCTTAAGGAAAACGCGTATATCAGACTCGGCGCTATGTACCATGACCGTTTTGACGATCCCGAGGCGGGTGAGAGATCTACTTGGGGCCGTTTCGTAACCTGTCCTACCACTCTTGCTACTGGTATGTCCGGTAATGGTTCCTCCGGTGACAACGTTCTTTCCTGCGGTATCAACCTCTATCTCCAGGCTCCCGAGGGCGGCCAGGATACTACAGCTCCAAACGGTGACGAGGGCGGCCAAGATACAACCACAGCAACTCCCGACGGTGATGACAACACCTCTGCAGAAACCGAGACAGCATTTGTTGAGGTTACCGATGACAAGGGTAATGCAGTAACTGATGCTTCCGGTAACAAGGTTACACAGAAGGTTACAGTTAAGGTTACAAGTAAGGCTACAAGTAAAGCTACAGCTAAGGCTACCACCAAGAAGGCTACTACAGGTACCACTACAGGCGGTAACGCTGCTCAGACATTTGATATTGGTATTGCAATAGCACTCGGTGCACTTGCTACCTCCGGTATCGGCTTTGTAGCTACAAAGAAGAGAAAGTAATATAAATTAAGATGACCCGAAAGGGTCATCTTTTTATGCGAAAAATGTATACAAGCTATTGATTAAAGAAAAAGATTGATCTACTTTCTTAAAGTATTTTTTCTAATATGTAAAAATTACTATTGATTAATTTAAAATCATATGTTATAATAACCATATATACAATTCAGGAGGAATATATTATGAGAAAAATTAGTGCAATCATTGCATGTGTGCTTGTTCTTGCAATGAGTTTTGCAATGACAGTTACAGCAGGTCCCCACGGTGTTGTTGAAAATCCCCCCATTACCGTTCCTACCGGTACTCCTACTGTTGACGGATCTGTTACCAATAATGAGGGTTGGTCTACTGCTGCTCTAATGAACGCAGAGACATGTGGATATTTCTGGAAACAGAATCCCCTTACCTCTGACGGAAACATACTTTTTGCGGTAGATGAAACAGGCTTCTACTTTGCAGGTAAGATTAAAGAGAATCTCCATGCAGTAAATGAGCTCACCGGTGAAGAGGTTATTGACACCAACTATTTCGTTTATTCTACGGGCGAAGACTGGATCGATGTTGATTCAGCAGATCCTACATCCCATTACGGTTATGACGGAGACGTATTTGGTCTTCTTCTTGATCCTTTGGGTGGTTTACTTTCAGCCGGCTTCAACAATGACTATACTCCTTGGTATCTTGTAGGTCTTTTTGAAGGCGATCAGGCTAAGATGTACAGACAGAAGGTAAGTGTAGGTGATATTACTGATCAGGTTAAGGTAGCCGGCAAGAAGACCTCTGACGGTTGGGAATTTGAAGCGATGATTCCTTGGGAAATAATCATCAAGGATATCGAGGATATCTCTTACGGTGACGTTGTACTTACAAAGGAAGAGCTTATAGCTGATGGTGCACAGTACAAATGTGCAGGTATGTATCAAGACCGTTTTGACGATCCTGAGGCAGGCGAGGTTGCTACTTGGGGACGTTATATAACCGTTCCCACCACTCAGCTTGACGGTACTGCCGGTCATATGGGTAAGGGTGACGTTGTACAGTCCTGCGGTATTACCCTTAACATTTCCAACACTCTCAAGGGTCCTGAGGCTGATGATACCACCGCAACACCTGATGATACAACTACAGCAACTCCCGGTGGTGATGACAATACTTCTGCAGAAACCGAGACAGCATTTGTTGAGGTTACTGATGACAAGGGTAACGTAGTAACTGACGCTTCCGGTAACAAGGTTACCCAGAAGGTTACAGTTAAGGTTACAAGTAAGGCTACAACTAAAGCTACAGCTAAGGCCACTACTAAGAAAGCTACCACAGGTACCACTACAGGCGGTAACGCTGCTCAGACATTTGATATTGGCATAGCAGTAGCACTCGGTGCTCTTGCAACCTCCGGTATCGGCTTTGTAGCTACAAAGAAGAGAAAGTAATTACATGAAACAAGCACTCCTCGGAGTGCTTTGTTTTATGTAGTGCAAAGTGCAAAATGCAAAGTGCAAAGTTAATGGAGCCTTTCGACTGTGGTCGAAAGGCTTGATTTATTTAAGAACAGATGTTATAATATCTATAGAAAATAATTTTAGGAGTAATGCTATGAAAAAGATCATTACAGTATTATTGGCATTATTGATGATATCAATTATGTCGGTACAGATTATGGCAGGGCCCGAGGGCGTTATTGAGAACGGTCCCATAGATACGCCGAAGGTTTCTCCTACCGTTGACGGCAATATAACCGAAACGGAAGGCTGGTCTGTTGCAGCAAGTATGGATTACGATACCCTCGGTTTCTTCTGGCACGTAAATCCTCTTACGTTTAAGGGTACGGTTAAATTTGCTTATGACGACGAATATTTCTATTATGCCGCCGATCTTACCGACGGTCTTGAGTCAGTACATGAGATAACCGGCGAGGTTATTCCCGCAGGTACAAACGAATTTGTGTATTCTTCAGGTACCGATGATATTGACATAAAGGATGACGGTTCTGCGTTCGGATATAACGGCGACGTTTTCGGTATGCTTATAGATCCCGCAGGAATATTGGCGAATAATGGGTTTACCGGTAATGAAGATAACTCTCCTTGGTATATGGTAGGTCTTTTTGAAGGAGATGTAGCCAGGATGTACCGCGAAAAGGTAAATGCAGGCGATATTACTGACAAGGTAAAGGTGGCAGGACACAAGACCGCTACAGGCTGGTGCCTTGAAGCAGGTATACCTTGGGATATGATTATTGAAGATATAGAGAATATTTCATACGGTGACTGTGTCATAGACAAAGCAGAGCTTCTTTCCGATAAATCACTGGTCAGAGCAGGTGCTATGTATCACGACCGCTTCAACGATCCCGAGGCAGGTGAGGTTGCAACCTGGGGATGCTTTGTTACCGTTCCCTCAACTATGGCGGACGGAACTCCCGGTCATATGGGTACAGGTACAAACGTCAAATCTCTTGGGCTTAACCTTTATCTTGAGGCAAAGGATCAGGTAGGTGAAGACACTACAGCATCAGATAGTACAGCTACTACCGATGCTCCTGCTACTGACAGCGGCAGTGATACTGTCACTGAGGAAACCGAAACAGCTTTTGTTGAGGTTACCGATGACAAGGGTAATGCAGTAACTGATGCTTCCGGTAACAAGGTTACGCAGAAGGTTACAGTTAAGGTTACAAGTAAGGCTACAGCTAAGGCTACCACCAAGAAGGCTACTACAGGTACCGCTGCGGGTGGCAATGCGGCACAGACCTTTGATATAGGAATCGCTGCAGCTATAGGATCGCTTGCGGTATCGGGAATCGTATATAAGGGAGCAAAGAAAAGAAAATGAGAAGATTGATTTGTATATTACTTTTACTTGTCTGTCTTTCAACAACAGTCTATGCAAACCCGAACATGCAGGCAGACGTCGGTAATATCGATGTTCCTATGTCGACGCCTTTAATAGATGGAAGTATAGCAGCGGATGAGGGTTGGAGTGAAGGCGTATATGCCCACAAGGATCTTATGGCTACCTTCGGTAACTGCAACGAGATACTTCAGTCATTTTATCTATATTATGCATACGATAAGGACGGTATATACTATGCCGCTGACATCCTTGACAATAGTTTTGTGCTGTCTACCGGCGAGGACGATATAGACAACGTACAGAACGATTTCAATATTAAAAATGAGGTGGTTTACGGATATAACGGAGATATCTTTACCTTTGTTATAGATCCCCTCGGAAGATTTCTTGAGGAGGGGTATATGTCAAACACCGATTATAATACCTGGTATTCGGTAGGTATATTTGAGAATAATATCTGCCGTATGTACCGTGCCCATAATCGAAGCGGCGACATTACATCAGACGTTAAGGTTAAAGGGCAGGTAACGAATGATGGATGGTGCTTTGAGGCTTTTATCCCTTGGGAATTTATATGTCAGGATACAGATGAACTGTCCTTCGGTGACATTAGTGTGACTACTGAAGAGCTTTGTTCAGGCGGCGCCAAGCACAGAGCTATGGCAATATATATGGATAGGTTTATTGATCCCGAAGCAGGTGAAGTTGCCACCTTCCAGCGTTTTGCAACCTGCGGATATATTCTTGCAGACGGGCTCAAAGGATATTTGTCATCAGGCGTATGCCTTAAGGCATACGGTATAACGCTCAGCTTTGGTGCAAACGGAGAAGTAACCGAACCTGTTGAAACGGATGAGACGACCATAGCAACAGGAGCTGTTGATACTACTATCGACACAAAGGAGAGCGAAAAATCTACAGAAACAGAATCAGGGACACACCCTGTTACCACCCAAACGGGGAGCAAGCTTACCACTCAAAAGACAGCCTCAAAGACCTCAAGTACAACCAAGAAAGCTGTTACCGGGGGAATAACGGGAGATAATGCAGCTCAGACCGGAGATATCGGCGTAGGTATTGCAATAGGCGTAGCTGCAATAGCAGTTATTGCATTTATTTTCGTAAAAAAGAAACTGTAATATTAAAGGAGTTGCTTAGTTGAAGCAACTCCTTTAAGCTTATTGTTGGGGAATTTTTATTATATGTGGGGCAGCTTGCTCCTTTACACACTCATCGCATCATCCGGAATTCCGCATTTACGCATAAATTCCATCAGTCCGTCACGTACCTCGTCACGCTCAAAGTCTGCCTGTTCAAGAGTATCGTCATCAAAGGCATTGAGACGGTGATAATAGTCAATAGCCAAAACAATATATGCGTCATTTGAAAGGTCAAAGTTATCGTATATAATATCCTCACACTCGCCAAATTCTCTTTCAGCTATAAGAGAGTTTATATGGTCAAAAAGCTCGTCTGTAACGTCGCCTTTTTTCTCATAGCTTACACAGTTTGAGCCAAAGAGGATCTTCGAGGCTATCTGTACCAATGCTTCTATCTGTCTTGCAACTAAGTCATTTTCATAAAACATAACATTTTCCTCCAAAATACATAGATAGTATAAAATATATACTTTATTTTGTCAATAGAATGTGCTATAATATGCTCCGAGGTGATTAAAAATGACGTTTATGAAATTAGCAAAGGACAGATATTCTGTCAGAAAATATAAGGAAAAAGATATCCCTGCGGATATACTGGAGCGTATAATCGAGGCGGGAATGTATGCTCCCACAGCCTGCAACAACCAGCCCCAGAAGATCTACGTTGTAAAATCAAAGGAAACAAGAGAAAAACTGAAAGAATGTACTCCCTATACCTTTGATGCTCCCGTTATTATGGTTATAGGCTATGACAAAACGAGAAGCTGGCAGAACAAGCGTATGCCGGGTTACGAGTCGGGAGAGACGGATGCGGCTATAGTTACCACCCATATGATGTTACAAGCTTGGGAGGATGGAATAGGCTCCTGTTGGGTAGGAGTTTTTAATTCGGATGAAGTAAGAGATGCCCTCGGGCTTGCCGAAAATATACGTGTAACAGCTCTTATGCCTATGGGGTATGCAGATATGGAGGCAGGCCCCAGACACAGCCGGTACAGAGATAGAGAAGACATAGTAGAAGAGATCTGATGAACAATAAAGACGTTTTTGAAAATATGACGGTACCGAGGGCAGTGGCAAAGTTAGCCATACCCACGGTTCTGAGTCAGCTTGTGGTACTTATATATAACCTTGCCGATGCCTTCTTTGTGGGACATACCAACGATCCCTCACAGATTGCAGCCTTGACGGTAAGCTTCCCCATATTTATGTGCCTTACTATGGTGGCAAACCTTTTCGGTATCGGCGCCAACAGCTTTATTTCCCGTTCTCTGGGTGAAAAGAAGCCGGACAATGCCCGTCTTGCCTCTACCTTCGGCTTTTACGGTTCCTTTATTGCCGTGGGGCTTTTGATACTTATATTAAACGTATTTAACCTACCCATTTTCCGTATGGCAGGAGCAGTTACCGAGTCTACTCTTGCACACACCCAAAGCTATCTTTTCTGGACCTTTACGATAGGCGGAATACCCACGGTAGGCTCTATGGTGCTGGCGCATCTTATCCGTTCTGAAGGAAATACCAAGCAGGCAAGTATAGGCGTTGCGCTCGGCGGAGTGTTGAATATAGTTCTTGACGGACTCTTCGTTTCCGTGTTAGGTATGGGAATAGGCGGCGCGGGAATAGCTACCTTTATATCCAACCTTATATCCTTCGGTTATCTTCTTACGGTAGCCCTCAGAACAAAGGACAGCGTAATAGTTCTTAATCCTCTGAAATTCAGATTTGATAAGAATATTGCAAGCTCGGTCATCCTTGTAGGAATTCCCGCCGCTGCTGTTATAATCCTGGGTACTGTAGCCAACATCCTTCTTACTAACAGTATGTCATCCTACGGTGATATATCTATCGCCGCACAGGGAACGGTACAGAAGATAGGCTCTGTGGGAATACAGATAACCGTTGGTCTCACACAGGGTATAATGCCTCTGTTAGGTTACTGCTACGGTGCGGGAAACCTTAAGAGATTCAAGTCTGTAAGCAGTCTTTCCTTTATAATACTTGCCATCTACGCAGGACTCTGTATAGCGTTGGCAGAGATATTTGCCGAGCCTATACTTCACATATTTACCTCCGAGACACAGACTGTTGAGAAGGGAATAGACTTTATACGTATATGGTTCTTATGCGTGCCGGGTATGTGCTTCACTAACCTCTTCGGCGCAATATTCCAGTCTATGGGCAGATGGTTCCAGTCACTTCTGCTCTCTATGGTAAGACAGCTTGTTCTGCTTATACCCTTACTTATAATACTTAAGAATTTTGGCGGCGAGACGGGGCTTATGAGCGCCCAGCCCATAGCCGACACCCTGACCCTTGTAATGGGATTTATAATGTATATTACGGTAATGAAAAAAACAAAAGAAGCTTCGGTTTGATCCGAAGCTTTTTATATATAGATAATTGCCTTGTGGCGTGTGATTTGTATTACTGCACAAATGGGCGCAGTATGGGTGGGGCAACTTGCCCCTTAATTTGCCTTGAAATTGTATATAGGCTTTATATGTGTAACTATATCGGCGGTGGGAGTGATGTTGGATACTATATGCTCCATAGACTTGTATGCCATAGGTGACTCGTCAAGAGTAAAGGTGTTGATACAGGTGGAGTAGATACCTGACATCTGCGCCTCATACTCTGCCATAGTCAGCTTCTCAAAGGCATCGGTACGGCTCATAAGTCTGCCTGCACCGTGGGGTGCGGAAAAATTCCAGTCAGAGTTTCCCTTGCCGATACAGATAAGGCTGCCGTCACGCATATTGATGGGGATAAGGAGCTTCTCGCCTGCCTTTGCAGACACAGAGCCCTTACGGAGTATCATAGCCTCAACGTCGATATAATTGTGTATCGTATGGAAGGAATGTGCCGCCGCTATTCCAGTCAGCTCAAGAATTATCTCTGCCATCTTCTCACGGTTGCGGGTAGCAAAGCGCTGACAGATGTCTATATCGTGGATATAATCCTCCATAAATCTGCCGTAGAGATAGCAGAGTCCGCGGGGAAGTGTAGGCTCCTTATCCTTCCACTCCTTTGCCATAGCCTTCAAGACATCCTGAATTTCAGAGCGTCTGCCCTCAGCTTTGTAGGTGCGGATTATCTCCTCACGGCGGTCAAAGTACTCCTCCTTGCCCATATTAAGATCAACGGCAATAGACTGATAGTACTCCGCCACCTGAGTGCCGAGGTTACGGCTTCCGGAATGGATAACGAGGTACTTGTTGCCATCTTCGTCCTTATCTATCTCTATAAAGTGGTTTCCGCCTCCAAGGGTTCCGATACTTCTTTCCAGTCTTTTTGAATCCTTAAGCGCACGGAAGCAGCGCAGCTCCTCAAGGTCAAAGCGCTCCTTTCTGCCCTCCCATACAGCCTTGCCGCAGGGAATAGTATGAACGGCGGTATCAAATGCTTCAAGGTCAATATCGATCTTTCCGAGCTCTACGGTATACATACCGCAGCCGATATCCACGCCTACCATATTGGGAACTACCTTGTCGGTAAGAGTCATCGTCGTACCTATGGTACAGCCCACACCTGCGTGAACGTCGGGCATTATTCTTATCTTATTATCGGCAAACGCCTCTATATCGCAGACCGTTTTGATCTGCTCGTATGCCAAGCCCTCCACACTGTCTGTAAAGCAGAGGGCGGTATTAAAATTTCCTTTTATCTCTATCATTTTATTGTTAAGCACCGCCTCTCAGGATACCTGTAAGCTGGGACAGTACGTCGGTGTTACCGTTGAGATTGATATTACCGATGTTTTCACAGATGCGTTCTACGTATTCAAGCTCTTTAAGCTTATATAAGGTACTGTTTTCATCCATAAGCTTAGCCGTATTCAAAAGGGATCTTGTGGATGCTACTTCCTCGCGGCGGGTTATAACATTTGCCTGAGCGCGTTTTTCTGCGATAAGCACAGTATTCATTATCGCTCTGATCTCGCCGGGAAGAATTATATCCTTAACGTCGGCATTTGCAATATTAACGAACAATTCACTTTCCTTTGCTTTTAATTTATTAAAAACAAATTCGGACATTTCGTCTTTCTTTTCAAGGATATCGTCCAGCTTGTGCTTGCCTACGTATTCACGTAACGCGAGCTGAGCCATTATATGCAGTTGCTCGGTAAAATCGTCAATTTCGGTAAATATTTTTACGTAATCGGTTACTCGGTAGTTACAGATCATATTGATACGAAGTGAAACTTTGTCCTGCGTAAGTATTTCCTGTCCCGTAATATCCATTTGAGTAAGTCTGGTGTCGATGTGTTTTACGCTTATTTTGACAGAATTTCTCCAGTAAAAGTATGTACCTGCATCTAAAACCTTTACAAATCTTTGATTGAAGTAAAGCAATGCTTTATGATACTCCTCTACCTCTATTTTTACATAGAGTGTTGAGGGGATCATAGAAAAAATGTATTCGGGAACGCTTTCGTCGGCTTCTGTGATAGATATATCTATCATCTTATATTCGTGTTTATCCTGTACGGACCAGAACATATACTTTCCGTGAGTAAGTGCGGATTTGAATTTTCCGTTGACGAAATGGAGCGCAACCTGCTCATCTCCGACATCTACTAAGCATACGGAATCTGCGACTGCTTTGTCGGTTAATAGTGTATCGACAGAGCATCTGTGAGGATCTACGGGCATATCTAAATTTGATATTTCTATTTCCTTTGTACCGTTTGTATAATACTTACCGGGACAAAGCATCTTTACGTATTTTCCGTTCTTGAAGAGAAACCCTCTTTGATTTTCATTAATTATCACTTTTTTTATCATTATATATACTCCTTTACGGTTAATATACGTTTGCAATTACTCATATGCTTATGACGGCCAAAAACTTAAGCAGACGCATATAAAAACGGAAATAATTTTGGCTTTTATATTTGAACAACGGTATCCGTTTTCGGACAAGGCCATTTACATATTGCTTAGACAAGGTAAACCTTATTTCGGCAGAGTAATTGCATCAGGGTAGAGTGCTTTTTTGCACGACATCAAAATACCAATCCACCGGCGATATGTTTCACAACATACGGCAGGATTCGAACCTGCGATAGATGGACCTGAAAGGTCCTTAAAATTTGCTATGAGTTTTCAAGACTCAATCAAATTTGCCGCAAGCATACGGCATACATTTCGGCATAGCCTTATGTACCGTAGTAATTTCATATACCTGACTTTATCGGCTTGCAAGTATATTTTACTAAGTTATACCGTTTTTTTCACGGAAAAAAAGATGCGAACTTAAAAAAATCCGCATCTTTTTTGATCTTTTAACTTATTTTTTATTAATTCCTTAAAGCTTTCGGGTGATATCACCTCAACGGTTGGGCCGAAGGAAAGCACACGTATTACCATCTCGGGGGTATCGGCCATGTCGTAGCTCATATTGAGTATGTACTCCTTTTCGCTTATCCTCTCAACGTTCTTTTCAAGATGTGCAAAATGCATAAGGCATCTTTCAAGAGTGTTGCGCTCGTCCGTTATCTTCAGACGCAGGGTGTCGCATTTTCTTTCATCCCCCTTTGAGCGTATGATATCGTCACCGTAATATATTTTGCATTTCTGTATACGGGCAAGGTTGACGGCACGGACAAAGCCGCATCCGCTTGTAACAAGACGGAATTTATCGTCCTTTTCTGAATATTCCAGCCTTTCGGGGATACATCTTATATAGACCCTCTCACCACGCCGGTTTAATATTTCCAGCTTCAGATTATGTCCCTGATTCAGGGCTGTCAATATAGTACGAAAATGAGAAATATACCTTTCATCGGTAAAGGGGTCTCCGTCCGAATATTTATCGTATATTACGTAATCCTCGGCGGTGAACAGCGGTTCGGTGTCCTCAAGGCCCTCAAAGTATATATCAAACAGAGCTATTCTCGGGTCAAGGGATATGGCTTTAAGCCATCTTTTCTGTATATCGGTCAGGGGCATTGAAGGTCTGTGTGCAATATGGGTGGTCATATCGGGATGAACCAACTGCCATTTACCGCTTTTAAGGGCGGGGAGGATGGTTAGAGCGCTTTCTCCGAAGGCGTGTTCTGATACTATGGCAGACAGGTCACAGCCCTCGGTATCACCTTCGGTAAGTTTTGCTAAAATATCGGCTACGGCATTAAAGTATGCAGAATATATTTCATTGAATATCATATTTCCGCCTCCTCTATACCGTAGATACGGTACATTTCTTTTATGTCTGACCGAAATTGCTTTTCAAGGACCTTGTTTGAAAAATCAAGACTCGTTATACGGCAGATAAAGGTACGTATCCAAGGGATCATTTCGCTTATGTCGTAAACATCGGCAGTAAAGCGGTAGTTATTTTTATCAAGTCTTTCTATACGGCCTATACGCTTTTCACGAAGCAGCCTTCTTATTATATGCTCCTCGTCATCCTCTACGCGTACCGTAAACTCTACTCTTTCCGTATTTTGATCTACAGAGAGTCCCTTTCTTACCGTAACTCCCCACATTTTTGTCTGTATAGTATCAAGTGCTGCCCTCAGCTCGTCAAAGCGGGGAGTAGTTTCCTCTATCTTTATGTCAGACAGATAATCAATACGGAATGCCTTGATAGAATTATACTCCGCCTCGTATGCCAGCAGATGATGTCTGCCGTTCTGAACACTCATAAAAATACGAAGGGGAATTATTCTTTTTATCGTGGGGGTAGGGGCAAACCGTGAATGATTTGAGACGGATACGATAGCCTTTTTGTGCATTGCCATAAAGAGCTTGGCGGTAACGTCACTGTCAAGGGCGCTTGTGATATAATGATGCTTAAAACCGAAATTGTCCCTATGCTCTCCCTGCTTGTCGAGCAGAAATGAGCCGACTGTACCTACGGGAGCAGCCTCGGAAAAGAAATGCAGAGCATCGCTTATTCCCATAGGCATAACGGAAGGGGAGCGTCTGTATAGTATTTTTCTGCCGTCCTTTTCTGTGACTATCAGTCCTTGCTCTGTATATTCCTTCAGCTTTTTTCTGACGGTGGATTCGTCAAATATCATAGGCTCGTCAAATTCGGACAGACGGCGGTCTATATTCTTAACTATTTCTGAAAGGGAAAGAGATATCTCGGGAGAATGAAGTAGGTCAAAAAGTATAAAATGCAGGGTGATATCCTTGTCGGTAAAGCTTTTAGCCTTGAGTGCCTTGTAGAGCGGATTGTGTCCCGTGACACGGCTGTCAATAGATATAAAGACGTTTTTACCCTCGGGAGTACGTACGAAGCTCATATGCTCCCCAAGCCAGCTTTCCATACGCCGACGCTCATCGTCGTATGAGCGTGAGCTCTTTTCGGTATAGTCGTTTCTGCTCTTGAAGCCGTAAACGTAAAACTCACGCATATAATCACGGATATTCTCAAAATTCTTTATAAGCTCGCTGTATGCCATAGCCATTCTCCTTTCGTTATATTTAATTATAAAAATCAACTGTCCCAAAAACCGTACTTATTATACAATATATGACAAAATTTTGCAATATCCTATATTCACTTGACTTTATCGTTGTAATATGGTAAAGTATTACAAGGGGTGATGAAATGAAAGCAGACGAGAGAAGAAAAGCGATAATCGACACTTTGAGAGGAAGCGAAGCTGCTGTTAACGGCACGGCTTTAGCCGATAAATTCGGTGTTTCGCGTCAGATCGTAGTCAGCGATATTTCCGCTCTCAAGGCAGAGGGGTATGATATACGATCCACCCATAGCGGATATCTTTTGCCTGTGAGTGAGCTTGTTAAAAAGACCTTTAAGCTCCGCCATACCAAGGAGCAGACCGAGGATGAGCTTTCCGTTATCGTATCCTTCGGCGGCAGGGTAGAGAACGTCTACGTATGGCATAAGGTATATGGGCGTATAGAAGCACCTCTGAGTATTGCCTCAAGAGAAGACATAGAGAATTTTATGGAGGGTGTACGAAGCGGAAAATCCACCGAGCTTATGAATATAACCGGAGGATATCACTACCATACAGTTTCCGCAGACAGCAGGCAAACGCTTGATAATATTGAAAACGCCCTTACCGAAAAGGGATATATAGCACCTGAAATATAAAAAGGACTTCGAAAAAGGAAGTCCTTTTATAGTTATTTATCAATGAGAGATACCTTTTTTTCCGTACCCTTGATAAGTCTTACAAAATTATCCTTATGCCTTACAGTCATAAGAAGAGAGCATAGTGTACATATGACGATGACCCGAGCTTCGGCGTTTATAAGTGCCAGAGTAATAGGGCAGGAGAGCATAGCCGTAACGGTTGACAGGGACATATAACGGGTAGTTATAAGCAGTAACAGCATTATAATAAGAGCTACGGCTCCCGCACGCGGGTCAACGAACCATATTACCGATATATATACCAAAAAGCCTTTGCCTCCTTTGAAGCGGTACCAACAGGGAAAACAGTGTCCCAGCATTGCAAAGAAGCAGGTATATATTGCCCCAAGGTCATAGCTGCCGATATGTATTTCAAATAGCCTTGCAAATATAGCCGTTATAACTGCCGCCTTTGAAAGATCGAACAACAGCACCACCCAACTATAGATACCGCCGATGCTGCGCTTGAAGTTAGTAAAGCCCGCATTGCCGCTGCCGAGGGTTCGGATATCGGTATGATAAACTCTTTTTGAGATCAGTATAGCAGGGTTTATACCGCACACAAGATACGCGCATAAAGCGGCTGAAACATATAATAATACCTTTATCATTGTTCACCCTCAAAATCTATCTCTTCACCGTAGCCCCATATTCCGACGGCATCAGGTCCTATGGATGCACCTATGATGGGGCCTATGATCCCCACGTATATATCTTTGCAGTTTATCTCACTTTTAATAAGCTCTTTAAGGTATTCGACCTCTTCCTTTTGACAGTCAGCGTGGGCTATGTATACCGTTTGTTTTTCAGGCTCGCGTATTACCTCTCTGAGCAGCTTTACAATTTCGGTAAACGAGTTTTTTCTGCCCTTGACTTTCTTTACGGGTATCTGAACACCGTTTTTGTCAGAGGTGATTATCGGTTTCACTCCCATAAGATTACCGAAGAAAGCCGAGGATGCCGATACCCTGCCTGCCTTTTTGAGATGATCGAGGGTATGTACGGTTACGTACTGACGGACGTTGTTGCATATTGCGGTGATACGCTCGCATATTTCGTCGGCATCAAAGCCTTCTTTTGCCAGCCTTGCGGCTTCTATGGCAAGCATACCCTCACCGAGGGATGCGTTTAAGGAATCAATGCAATGTATACGTGCATCGGGATATTCCTTTATAAGCTTTTGTGCGATCAGATTACCTGTGTTTACAGAGCCTGACTGTTTAGAGGAGCATCCGATATATACTACGTCATACCCTGAATCAAGATACTTGGTAAAAACATTTTTAAATTCCTCGGTGGGAACCTGTGAGGTCGTTACCCGCTTACCCGATCGGATAGTTTCGTACAGCTCGTGAGCATCATTCTGACTCCAGCTCAACAGAGCAGGGGACTCAACTCCGTCAAGAAAAGTAGCCATACGGCAATAGTCGATATCATATTTTGCCAAGAGCTCTT
The DNA here is from genome assembly GCA_017416185.1 of Clostridia bacterium. Classification (GTDB taxonomy): domain Bacteria; phylum Bacillota; class Clostridia; order Oscillospirales; family CAG-272; genus RGIG7300. The sequence goes on along the minus strand of JAFQDF010000037.1, from coordinate 3,360 downwards.
CTGACAGATCCGAACAGGAATCGGTGATTATCTTAACTTTGTTCATAACAAAAACTCCCTTCCGTAAAAGGGAGTTTATACCCATATTCTAAACTAAAAAGAAACTTTTCGACATTGTTTTGCAAAATTCTACTTCGGCAACTTGACTTTGAAGGTAACCCGATTTTCTTCACTTTTAACGCCGATGCTTCCCTTGTGCAGCTCAACTATACGCTTTGCAAGGGCAAGGCCTATGCCGTTACCCTCGGAGGAATGGGATTCGTCCGACTGATAAAACTTATCAAATATGCGCGTTTGCTTATCCTTCGGGATAGAGCTTCCCGTGTTTTCCACCTCTATAGTCAGCTTATCATCTTCGGTGACCCTTACTGCGATATAACCGTCGGTATGCTTTATGGCGTTGTCAAGCAGATTTATCCATACCTCCCTTAGCAGCTCCTTGTTGGCTTTTATATAATGCTCGTCAAAGCCAAGATCAAATTCGATGTCTCTGTCAGCCCATTTTGATTCAAGCAACAGAATAGAGTTGCGCAGCTGTTCGGAAAGGTTATATTCGGTGATATCGGTAAGTATAGTCTGATTTTCCACCTTGGTAAGGTTGAGTACGTTTGTCGCCATAGCAGAAAGTCTCAGCGATTCGCTTTCTATTATATCGAGATATTCGTTTTTCTGTTCATCAGACAGATTTCCCTTTTTTAAAAGCTTTGCGAAGCCTGCTATAGAAACGATAGGTGTTTTGAACTCGTGGGAGAAGTTGTTGATAAAATCCTGACGCAGCATTTGTGTATTTTCAAGCTGTTCAGCCATACGGTTAAAGCTGTCCACTGCCTTCTCCACTGCAGGATGAGAACTGAGGGCATTACTCGGCTTTAATCTGACCTTAAAATCTCCCGATGCCAGCCTGTCGATCTGATCTATCAGACGGTACATCGGTTTTATGGGAATTTTACCTGCCGCAAGAGATGCACCTAAACCTACTATCAGGCTGACGATACCCATAAATATAAACAGCGTAACGGGGTCTGTTTCTTCATTTATAGAAATTATTATGCCGGTGTAAGCCAACAGGTTTACCAAACCAAAGGCAACGACCACAGCAACAACTATGATGCAGAATACAAACACCGATATCAAAAGGCTGAGTCTCAGACGCCCTTTATGCTTTTTGTTCATACTTTACCGCCTTATAACCTAATCCTCTTACAGATTGAATTTCAAATTCATTCCAGTTTTCAAATCTCTTACGGAGTCTGCCTATATGTACCGTCACCGTTTCCCAGCCCGTTTCGCTGTCCTGTCCCCATATCTCATCCATAAGCTGTATACGTGTGAATATCTGTCCGGGATAGGATAATAATTTGTATAACAGTAAAAATTCTTTTTGAGGAAGCTCTATGACCGTATCACCTTTAGTCACCGTCAAGGACTTATAATCAAGAACTATATCTCCCACCGTTATCCTCTGTTCGCTTGCTATACGTGCGCGGCGTAAAAGTGCTTTGATACGCCATAGCATCTCTTCCTCGTCTATGGGCTTGGTCATATAGTCGTCCGTACCCACAAGAAAACCTTTTTTCTTATCCTCGGGCAGCTGCTTTGCCGAGACCATCAATATAGGCAGATTGTCGTCAGTTGCACGGAGGGTACGGGTAAACTCATATCCGTCCATCTCGGGCATCATTATATCCAGCACCACAAGGTCTATATGCTCCTTGTCTGTGATCATAAGGGCTTGCGCTCCGTTTTCTGCGGTAAAAACGGTATAATTTTCCGCTTCAAGTACAGCCTGAAGCAGCATACGGGTATGCTTGTCATCATCTACTACAAGTATATGGAACATTTATATCACCTCGACCTATTATGACATTTTCAGATAAACCCAATATAAACATTATATAACAACTTTTCTAAAAGTCAAGGCTGTCGGTTAACGGCGTTTCGTTTATTTTCAGTTTATAATTACGGGTATAATATACATATAATGGCAATTTATATTCATTTGAGAAGGTGTTAATATGGAATACTTATACTGTACTCTTATAGGTTATCTTATCGGTTGTTTTAATCCTTCATATCTGCTCGGAAGGATAAAGGGTGTTGATATCAAGAAAAAGGGATCGGGCAATGCAGGGGCTTCAAACGCCCTTATCCTGTTCGGGAAGATAACGGGGATCGTATGTGCGTTGCTTGATATTTTTAAGGCATATTTGGCGATAAAACTGACCGCGGTGCTGTTTGCCGAATTTGCTCTGTCCTTTGTGATTACAGGTTCTGCCTGCATTTTAGGCCATATTTTCCCCTTCTATATGAAATTCCGCGGCGGCAAGGGACTTGCCTGCCTTGGAGGAATGGTACTTGCTTTCGATTGGCGTGTGTTCGTAGTGTTACTTATCTCCGAGCTTATTATGGTACTGATAGTAGATTATATCTGCTTTGTGCCTATGAGCGCGTCTCCTGTGTTCGCGGTGATATACGGAATTATGACTAAGGATATCATAGGAACCGTCATACTTCTGTTGATTTCTTTAGTTATTATATTTAAGCATATTGAAAATCTGCGCCGCATCAAAAAGGGTACGGAAGCGCGCTTCAGCTTCTTATGGAATAAGGATGAAAAAGCAAGACTCGAGAAGAATGTATCTAAAGAGTAAAGAAACATCTAACAGATTCCGGTTGATTTATTAATAAAATGTTGACAATCAGCATCGTCTCTGTTATAATATTAACATTATAAGTGTTAATATTAACACTCGACACTAATCGGAGGTATTTATGTTTGATTTCTTGAAGTTAAATGCAGATTTAAGCGTAATTATCCTATGTGCCTTGGGAGTAGTGCTTTCGATGCTTTTGGTTAAGGGCATAAAGAAGGTCAGGATAGAGGACCCGAGGATGAACGAGATATCGTCATATATCAAGGGCGGTGCTATGGCGTATCTGTACCGTCAATACAGGATATTGGCAGTATTTCTCGTTTTTATGGTTGCAATTCTCGGCTTTACTCCGGGTCTGGGCTTTGACGTTGCGGCGGCCTTCCTGTTGGGTGCAGTTCTTTCCTGTGCTGCGGGATATATGGGTATGCGTACGGCAGTTATATCAAACGTAAGAACCGCTGAGTCTGCAAAAAAAGGTTTGGGTGCTGCATTTAAAATTGCCTTTTCGGGCGGTGCCGTAATGGGCATTTTAGTTGTATCCATAGGTGCCTTCGGTGTGGCTCTCGTATCATATATAATGCGTCTTATCGATCCTAACGTTGAAGCAGATATAGTCAATCAGCTTCTGACCGGCTTCTCTCTGGGAGCAAGCTCTGTAGCGCTCTTCTGCCGTGTAGGCGGAGGTATCTATACCAAGGCTGCTGAC
>JAFQDF010000036.1 GCA_017416185.1 Clostridia bacterium | reverse complement strand
CCGGTTACTTCTTCCTGCATTTACTCACGCCCCCTTCGTCCGTCCCCGTACATATCGTGCTGTACCAGGGAGGAATAATAGCTGTTGATGGTGGAGGGCGCGTTATACAGCGCCGCCAGGAGATATTTCTTGATATTGCGGACATAGGTGGTATTGTCCCTCATGCAATCCATCACGTACTGAACGTGGGAGCTGTCCAGCTTCAGGAAACGGGATTTTACCACCTCCGCCGGGTAATCGTCTCCGGCTATGCGGATTGTCTTTCTTGCCGAACAGACGGTATCCACGATAAGCTCCGCGATCTCGTCAAGCTGTTCACGATCCATCTTCGGGTCCTGAATGAGAATGTCATAGTCGATATTCTCCAAAACGATCTCACGGTATGTTTCTCTCGCTCCCATCCCATCCGTTCCAATCCGTGAGCGTGTACGCTCACCGTCTCCCGTGGGGGCTGGGGGATTTGATGGGATAGGATTTGATGGTTCAGTAATTGATAAATCAGTTTTTGATTTTTCTTTACTTGATCCATCAGTCTTTGATATATCTTTATTTATTTGCGTTGGATTTTCCGACGTCGGTTTATCCGATATCGGATTTTCCAATATCGGTTTACCCGGTGTTGGATTTTCCAACATCGGATAATCCAATCCCGGTTCTGTATCACTGGATGGCTGCGGCTGCTCGTAGATGATATATTCGATCGCTGTCATTTTTCCTTTTTCGTCTCGCCCTTGCCGCCTGACGATATATCCCGCTTTTTCAAGCTCCCATATCGCAGTACGGATCGCGTCGATACTTTCCCGGTTGATGTGGGACAGCCCCGCCAGGGTATAGTCCCATCCTTCGGGCAGGGACAGCATTTGTGATAACAGCCCTTTCGCTTTCAAGGTCAAAGCCTTATTGCGTAAGTGGTGGTTGCTCATAACGGTGTATCCCGTGTTTCGCTCAACTCTGAAAACTGCCATACCTGATACCTCCTTCCTATGAAATTTGAAAGTGTTGTTTTTCGGTGTTTTTGCCGTCTGTATGCCTCCGTTATCCTTCGCATAGGAAAACACCTACACCCATCACGGAACGCAAGCCACAGAGGAACAAACGGCGGTTTTTCCACCCTAATCAATACATTTTTTGATAGGGTCTTTTGGGTATAGAAAAAGGCGACCGTTTTTCAACAATCGCCTTGAATATATAGGGTTTTATGAAGTTAAAAGCAAGAAAATTTGTTGTCCGAAAGTCTCAAAACCATTGATATTACTGGGTTTTTCAAAAAGTTCTGTATCGCCACTCGCACCAAAAAACGGCTTTGCCCAAGAGGGCATTGCCGTTTTTTATATGAGAGGACTTGAACCTCAAGGAGGCTGACGGCGTAAAAACGAACAGTCCGGGGGACTGTTCGTTAGCCGACAGGTGTGAAGATGCTTCGCAAGAAGCATCGAGCAGTCAGGATTGCGCAGCAAGCCGTGTCCTGTCACCCGCACCAAAAAACGGCTTTGCCCAAGTGGGCATTGCCGTTTTTTATATGAGAGGACTTGAACCTTCCCATTTTTACTGTCCTAAAATCACACGAAACTTTTCTTAAAAGAATAATTTCATTGTGAGGTAGATTAGTTTCGTTGTAGGAGAAGAGTTTCATCGTAACTAATAGATATCGGCTAAAGCAAGCATACCGACTGAATTGATTATCATATTGTAGCAAGGTATCATATTTATGAATATAAAAACAGAAGCCGTCGCTTTTTCGACGGCTTCTTATGATTATAATTTATCTTATTCCGTAGTTTTCGATTACGTAATCCATATCCTTGTCGCCTCTGCCTGAGAGATTGATAAGGATAGAGCCGTGATCCATAGTCTTTGCCAACTTCATACCGTAGGCCACAGCGTGGGAGGATTCGATTGCGGGGATTATACCCTCCATTCTTGCCAGCTTGAAGAATGCGTCTATGGTCTCCTCGTCGTCGATAACGTCATACTTAACTCTGCCGATATCCCGGAGGAATGCATGCTCGGGACCGGAGGAGGGGTAGTCGAGACCGCTGGCCACCGAATAAACGGGAGCAGGCTCACCGTTCTCGTCCTTAAGCATAATAGAATTAAAGCCGTGCATAATACCCTCGGTGCCGTACTTAAGGCTTGCTGCGTGGTCGCCTAACTTAGGACCTTTGCCCAGAGGCTCGATACCGTAGATATCAACGGGGTCGTTCAAGAAGCCTGCAAAGAGACCTGCCGCATTTGAGCCGCCGCCCACACAGGCAACGATAGAGGTGGGAAGGTGACCTGTCATTTCGATGAACTGCTCTCTTGCCTCGATACCTACAACGCTCTGGAAGTCACGTACCATCATAGGGAAGGGATGGGGGCCGAGAACCGAACCGATACAGTAGATAGAGTCCTTGTACTCCTTGGAGTATGCGTCAAAGGCAGCGTCAACCGCTTCCTTAAGAGTCTTTAAGCCGTGTGTTACCTCAACAACGTTTGCACCGAGGATCTTCATACGTGCAACATTGGGGGCCTGCTTCTTGATGTCAACAGAGCCCATGTAAATATCGCACTCAAGGCCGAAATACGCTGCAGCGGTAGCAAGAGCAACACCGTGCTGACCTGCACCGGTTTCGGCGATGATCTTCTTCTTGCCCATATATTTTGCAAGCAGAGCCTCGCCCATACAGTGATTGAGCTTGTGGGCGCCCGAGTGATTCAGGTCCTCACGCTTTGCATAGAGCTGTACCTTGCCGCCGAGATAGTCGGAAAGTCTTTCGAGATGGGAAACAGGTGTAGGTCTGCCCTGGAATTCCTTTCTTATACGGCGAAGCTCTGCAATGAACTTTCTTGACTGGCAGATAGAGAAATAAGCCTCAGTTATCTCTGCCATGGCATCTTTTAATTTATCCTCGATAAATACGCCGCCGTATCTTCCGAAATAACCCTCCTTGTTGGGATAGTTGTTAAAATAAGTATCAAAATTTACTCCGTTAAGTTCCATTTTTATATTCTCCTCAAATTATATCAATATAGGTCAGATCTTTCTTGTAATGATACTACGCCATCGGAATACGTATTGTTCTTTCATAGACACCTCACAAATAAATAAAGTCTCATCCCAATATGGGACAAGACTCAGATCCTGCGGTGCCACCCAAATTCGTTCATAGAACGCACTCATTCGCATACTGACATATGCTACCGCTGTAACGCGCGGACCGCGTCTTACCTACTCAAAATTTCAGCTCGCCCTCGTAAGTCCATTCACATAAGCTCTGCCGTTCCCTTTCCACCGTCGGAAACTCTCTATAGACAGTTTACCTGTGCTACTACTCTTACTCATCGGTTTGTATATATGTATAATAACACTCTATTAACAGTTTGTCAATAGTTTTAATAATGTTTATGGGGGATTTTTACGTTCAACATTACTACAGAGCCTATAACCAGAACTATGCCTATAGCGGCAGGAATGCTTACTAATTCGCCAAATGCAACACGTCCTATAACAGTTGCCGCTACCAGCTCTACTGTGGACATTATGGAGGCATTTGAGGCATTGGTAAACTTAAGACCTATTGTATAAAGCACGTAGGGAGCAAGACAACTCACCAGAGCCTGGGCAAGAGCGATAAGAGGTATTACGGGATCGTTTGAGATTTTTTCGATCAGGGACGGAATGTTTCCGAAAGGGATCATCGCAATTGTCGCAAAGCCGAAGGCATAAGTTGTAACAGACAGGGGCTTTGCACCCCTTGAAAGAGCAAGAGAAGAAAAGATACTGTAGAGAGCATAGGAGAAACCGGCGGCACAGCCCCATAGAAGACCGGGTATCGAGATGTTGCCTATTCCTCCAACGATACCGGAAACAAGAGCAGCACCGAGAAAGGATGCTATACAGCAAGCACTTTTAAGAAGGGTGAGATGCTCGCGGAATATAAATATGGAAAGCACGACTACGATGATAGGTGCGGTATACATAAGCACGGCAGCTACCGCCATAGAGGTCATCTCAATTGCATAAAAATAGAAAATCGTGCTACCTACCATACCCAGTGCTCCTGCTCCTGCAAAGTATTTATAGCAACGCTTGGGAGCCTTGAGCACATCACACTTAAATATAAGCGTCCACACAAGTATTATAATAAAGGTAAATCCCAGGCGCATAATTCCTATCTGAGGAGAGGTAACGCCCCTGGGCTTGAGATGATTTACAAAAAATCCGGAAAATCCCCACAGTATGCCTGCGAGGAGTACCAATATTATTCCTAATGTTGAATTCTTCTTTTTCATAATACAAAAGACTTTCCGCTTTATATGGATGTTATGGTTAAATCATGGAGGCTGACTTGTAGCTTGCAATTAATTATTGTAGCAGAAAAAAACTAAGATTGCAATATTAAATATTGAAATTAATAATTAATTCTGTTATACTATATCCGAGGTGATAAAAATGACCTTTGAAGAGATCAAAAAGAACGAAGCAGTTAATACGTACATACAAAAGGCTGATGAATCGCTTATAGCTTTGGGATATACCGAGCATTCCTTTGCACACGTTACAAAAGTTGCTCAGACCGCTGCATATATCCTTCGTACCCTTGGTTATCCGGAACGGGATATTGAGCTTGCTAAGATTGCGGGATATCTCCACGATATCGGCAATCTCGTGAATCGCACCGAGCATGCTCAAAGCGGTGCGGTCATGGCATTCCGTATTCTTGACAATCTGGGATTCCCTCCGGCTGAGATAGCAACCATAACTACAGCTATAGGTAATCACGATGAAGGCACAGCAGAGCCTGTTAATCATATTGCGGCGGCTCTTATCCTTGCAGACAAGACAGACGTGCGCCGTTCAAGAGTCCGTAACCACGATAAAACCGGCTTTGATATTCATGACCGTGTGAACTATTCGGTTAAGGCATCAAATGTGTATATCGATATAGAGCATAATTCCTTTGAATTGGATATGGTTATAGAGGATGAATACAGCTCTGTAATGAGCTACTTTGAAATTTTTATGGGTAGAATGCTGCTGTGTAAAAAGGCGGCCCAACGACTGGGACTTAAATTTAAATTGATAATGAACGGACAAAGGTTAGGCTGATGAGTAAGATAGTTGCCATAGGTGGCGGTGAGTTTACCCGCCGCGAGATAGACCGTATAGATAAATACGCCCTTGACCTTACGGGCAAATATGACCCCCGTGTTCTCTATATTCCTACCGCTTCAAACGATGAGGAAAGAGATCTGATGACCGATTATTTCAAGGGCTTCGGAGTTTCGAAATACGATATTCTCTGTCTTATCGAGGACAATCCCTCTGATAATGAGATTCAGGAAAAGATCTTCTCTGCCGATTATATTTTTGCGGGAGGCGGAGATGCTCTGCTCCTTATAGACGTTTGGAAAAAATACAACGTGGATCACTATATGCGTCAGGCATATTACAAGGATATCGTGCTTTCGGGAATTTCGGCAGGTTCTATCTGCTGGTTTGAGATAGGTCATACCGATTCCCTTTCTTACCACGAGGAAAATTGGGATTACTGCCGTATGCACGGTACAGGTATTATTCCTGCCATACACTCTCCTCACTTTAATCCTCACCGTAACACCTCCCTTGAGCGCTGGATGGAGACCGAGGCGTTGCCCGGTATAGGGCTTGAGGATTGCTGTGCCCTTGTGGGTATAGACGGAGAGTTCTCTGTTCTTACAAGCCAATCAACTGCCAAAGCACATATTTTCAGAAATGAAAACGGAAAGGTAACAAAGGAATTTTGTTACGACGGGGACAAGGTGAAAATATAGTACTTGACAATTTTGTCTAAATGTGGGAGAATATAT
>JAFQDF010000035.1 GCA_017416185.1 Clostridia bacterium | reverse complement strand
GCTTTGGGCGTTTCTACTATGGCATTGAATGTTCCTGATATTGATACGGATCTCGGCTTTATGCATACGCTCTTTGCGTTAGAGGACATTTACGGCTTGAAGATTGACAAGCTCGATGACGAGGTTTGTATTCGCCTTGATAAAAACAGAGGAACATCTTACATTTCTTTGCTTGAGCGTTTTACCGCTTGGCAGAAAGAAGCTGAGAAGTATCGTAACGGTGAAATTAGCAAAGAGGAATATGACCGTTGGCGTTATACATATCCCGAAGTAGAGGCACAGCGTACAAGGGAAGCTCTTGATGAACTGCGCAATAATCACAACTAACTTATAGCGAGGTATATCTATGAATGATATAGATTTCAGAAATACGCTTATAAAAGCATTAGAGTTAGATAGGACACCAATGGCTGATAAACAAAAGGTTTTATCTACACTATTGAAAAGCAATACTTACATAGAATACACAAGTATTTTCACACGCCGAGAGTGGAATACATATTGTGCCTACCTCCATATTCAAGTACCCGTCGAAAACTACGAACTGATGAAGAGAAGTGAATCCAAAATCTTATCCGTTGCAGAAAAGATTTTCGGCAGACAAGAGGACCACTTTTTAACGGACATTGAAACAGGCATTATCATTTCTAAACACGAAGTTATTGATTTTACCGGCATTTCTGTGACGGATGTAATCGCAAAAGCTATTGAAGATGCTGAACTGTTTATGAGCGATGGTAAATATGATTCTGCATTTGATCGTGTGCATACCGCTTTTCACGGCTACTTGAGAAAGAAACTCGACGATTTAGGGGAATCTTATGAGGAATCCGATACTCTCAATCAGCTGTATAACAAACTCCACACATATGTAAGTTCGAATATTGCTAACGACCAATCCGGAATTATAAAAACTGCTTTGCGAAGTGCATCAGGGGTAATAAGTGCAATAAATGATTTGCGAAATCGTCATTCACTTGCACATCCTAACGGTAGCATTATTTCAGTCCGAGAAGCTAATTTGTGTATACGGCTTGTAAAAGAGTTATCCGACTACATTGAAAAAGTAGTATAAAAGAAAAAAGAGCTAACAGACTTTGTAACAAAAATCTGTTAGCTCTTTATTTATGAATAATCTGAAATTGTTGTCAAAACGTTGTCACGAGGCTTTTTCAAACCTCAAAAACCCAGTGTTTATGCGGGTTTTCAGCGTTTTTGGTATTATTCCCACTCGATGGTGCCGATAGGCTTGGGAGTGAGGTCGAGGAGAACGCGGTTGATGCCCTCTACCTCGTGAGTGATACGGTCGGTTATATGGTGGAGGATCTCGTAGGGGATCTCCTCGATGGTTGCGGTCATAGCGTCAACCGTGTTTACAGCGCGGATGATTGCAGGCCAGCCCTCATATCTCTTGTTATCGCGTACACCTACGCTTGTAACGTCAGGCACTGCGATAAAATACTGCCATACCTTCTCTGCAAGACCGTTCTTATCAAACTCCTCACGCAGGATAGCATCTGCTTCGCGAAGAGCGTGGAGTCTGTCACGGGTGATGGCACCGAGACATCTTACACCCAGGCCGGGGCCGGGGAAGGGCTGACGGTAAACCATAGCGTGGGGAAGACCCAGAGCCTCACCAACTACTCTTACCTCGTCCTTAAAGAGAAGCTTAACGGGCTCGACCAGCTCGAACTTAAGGTCTTCGGGAAGACCGCCGTCGTTGTGGTGGCTCTTGACACCGCTCTTGCTCTCAAGAATATCGGGGTATATAGTTCCCTGTCCGAGGAATTCAACACCCTCGGAGCTGAGCTTTCTTGCTTCATCAGCGAAAACCTCGATGAACTCGCCGCCGATGATCTTACGCTTACGCTCGGGATCGGATACACCTGCTAACTTGTCAAGGAATCTGTCTGTTGCATCAACGTAGATAAGCTCACAGTCCATTTCCTTACCAAACACCTCAACTACCTGCTCACTTTCGTTCTTACGCATAAGACCGTGGTTAACGTGAACACAGACAAGCTGTCTGCCTATAGCCTTAATGAGAAGTGCCGCAACAACAGAGGAGTCAACTCCGCCTGAAAGGGCAAGAAGCACCTTCTTGTCGCCTACCTGCTCTCTTACTGCCTTTACCTGCTCTTCGATAAAAGCATCGGCTAACTCCTTGGTAGTGATTCTCTGCATTGATTCGGGTCTAACATTTGTATCCATATATGCCTCCATAAGTATAATCTTATAATAGAAAATTATATCACAAGATTTTTTATTTTTCAATATTTTTTATTAGTGTTTTTAAAATGTGTGAAAAAAATTCAAGAAATAATTGATTTTTGTATTATAAAAAAGCGGCGAGTCGCCGCACCCATACTGCGCCCGTTTACACAGTAATTCAAACCACACGGAATAGAGAAAATTCCTATATATTAAAAACAGATAGGCAAAGCCTATCTGTTTACAGTAAATTTTTACGCAGCTCTTCTGCGGATGCGGGATGGATAAGTGCGGGCGCAACGTCAAAAACGGTCTTGCAGCCGCAGTCATTCTTCTGAGCCATTCTGTAAGCGGCTCTTGCATATGCGGTAAGAACGCTTGAGGTAAACTCGGGGTTGGAATCAAGCTTTAAGCTGTACTCGATAACGTGCTTATTTTCACCCTCAAAGCCTGTTACACCCGTTCTGAAAACTCTGCCGCCGTGAGGAATACCTGCGTGGTCGCGGTCAAGCTCTTCTTTGGAAATGAAATGAACGGTGGTATCGTAATCTGCAAAATAGTTAGGCATAGTTACGATAGCCTCTGTGATCGCAGCCTTATCCGCACCTTCTTCTGCCACTACAAAGCACTCACGGGTGTGCTTCTGACGTGTGGTAAGCTCGGGGTTTTCGCCGTTACGTACGGCAGTAAGAGCCTCCTCTACGGGGATGGTATACTGGCGCGCGTCAACAACACCGTCTATACGGCGGATGGCATCGCTGTGTCCCTGGCTTACACCCTTACCCCAGAAGGTATAATCGTGACCGTCGGGAAGGATCGCCTGACCCATAAGACGGTTAAGTGAGAACATACCGGGGTCCCAGCCTACCGAGATAATGCCGACAGTTCCGTTTTCACGGCAGACCTTGTCTACATTTGCAAAATGCTCGGGGATGCGTGCGTGGGTATCAAAGCTGTCTATAACATTGAAGTATTTTGCCATAGCGGGAGTCTGGGTGGGAAGATCGTTTGCAGATCCTCCGCAAAGCACCAAAACGTCTATCTCATCCTTGTGTGCTTCTGCCTCGTCCATATGGTATACGGGGATATCGGTACGGGTCACGATACTCTTGGGGTCACGGCGGGTAAAGAGAGCCACAAGCTCCATATCCTCTGCCTTTGTGACTGCCGCCTCGACTCCTCTGCCGAGATTACCGTATCCTGCTATTGCTACTCTGATCTTCATACTATCAACTCTTTTCAAAAAAATATGTAATTATTATATTACGATTGATTTGTATTGTCAAGAAAAAATTCTTCGGAAATACGATTTGATTAAAATCCGCCGCGGCGGATTTTTTCCTTAACCCATACGGAGTATGGATTTCACCGCCAAGGCGATTTCACCCGACAACGTCGGATTTCACGAAAGCCACAGGCTTTCATTTCACTTAAAAATGGGCGGATAACCGCCCATTTTTTATTGCCAGCCCTCGGGGTTTTCTACGTCCTCCACGATCACCTTATCTACCGTTACGGTATAGTAATTATAGCTCTCGTCGTCGTACTGTACGCAGAAGGTGTAGGTTCCTGTTGAAAGAACTACCGTGATATTGCCGTTTTCGTCAATGGCAGATGCCTTGAGTGCTACAGAGCCGGGAGCCTTCTTGATCTCGGAGGAGGTGGTATACTCTCCCTTGGCATATCTGATATTATAAAGTCCGTCAAGGTTGCCGAAGGTGACGGTTGCACCGTTCTGTTCCATAGTAGGTGTTTTCTGCTCTACGTTGTAGGTATAGAACTCGGTGTAGCCGTCATTGTAGCATACCGCAACTGTTACGGGACCGTTATTTCTGTACTGTATCTTATAGCTGTCGCTGCCCTTGATATCGTTCTTTGCAGTAAAGGCGCGGTGAGTTGCATCCTTCTTCATTGCGGAAACAAAGTTGAACTCGCCGTAGGCTGTACGGATGACCTTGATATCATCAAGATTGCTGACCGTAAGCTGTAAACCGTTTACGGTATACTCGGGCTCGGCGCCTGTGATCTCGGTCTTTAAGATCTTGTAGCTGCCGTCGTTATATCTGATATACACGGTGTGCATTCCGTGGTGAGGAAGTGTATAGGTATACTCGGTTCTTGTACCAAGCTTTGCCGCACCTATGGAAACGACAAGGTTGTTCTTGACCTCACGGTAGGTATTGTGGTCACCCTCTGCGATAAAGTAGTCCTTGATATCATAGAGGTCGTGAACGGTAAGCTGAACGCCGTAGGAGCTGAGATAAGGCTCCTTTACTACAGGCATTTCAAGCATAGGAATTTCCTTTTCCTCACAGCCCGCGCACCTGTCACAGCGTCTGAGCATAAGACCCGTCTCCGTATAGGTGGGTTCCTTTTCTACCCACCATTCACCGTAGTTATGACCGAGGACTGTTCCCTCTGCCTCAACCGTTTTCTTCTCGCCGCAGAGCGAGCAGGTGGCGGATTTAGTTCCGTTGTAATAACAGGTTGCGTTGTTATCATATACGTACTCACCGAACTGATGCTTGCATACTATCTCATAGGGGATATCACGCATCTCGGCATATGCCTTTGCAAGGCTGCCCTCATAGCACTTGATTGTAAGATTGGGGACGTTGTCAAAGGAACGGTTACCGAATACGGTCACCGTATCGGGAATCTGTACGCTTGTGAGTCCGGTCGAGTCGGAAAAGCTGCTGTCGGAAAGGACACGGATGCCGTCCTTAATAACGAAGTCGTCGTAGCCCCAGCTGCTTCTTTCGTAGAGCATATAATCTCCGCAATAGAGCATCCCGTTATCCCAGTTGGAGTCATTATCAAAATATGCAGTTCCGCTGAATGCGGTCTTTCCCAAGGAGGTAACACCCGAACCGATATGGATATCCGCGAGATTCTTTGAATCAGAGAAAGCCCAGCTCTCGATGGTGGTAACGCTGTTGGGTATGGTCAGAGATGTGATAGCCGCGTTGTCAAAGGCATACTCACCGATAGTCTGTACACCCTCTGCTATATTGATCTCGGTTACGGCTGTACAGTTATGGAATGCATTGTCGCCGATATTCTTTACGCTTGAAGGAATATTGATGGAGGTAACCTGACAGTTGTAAAAGTCTGCGGCATAATCCGCTATGACCTGTGTTCCCGGTCTTACATTGAGAGCACCCGACTTATAATAATCGATCTCAAACAGAATATTGTTCACATAGAGCATTCCGTCGACCCAGTTTGCAGGGTTTGCTCTGTACGCAGTACCCGTAAGAACACTTGAACCTACATACTGAACGGTATTGCCGAAATGTATCTGGCTAAGGTTATCACAGCCCCAGAAGGCTTCGTTACCGATGATGGCAAGATTACTGCCGACAACGGTTGCCTTGGTCATATTTGTACAGTCTCTGAAGGCATGCATACCTATAACAAGAGCATCGTAGATAATGACCTGCTTGATGTCTTTACGGTAAGGATACCAGCCGGGCTCGTTCCAAAGACCGAAGTTATCCATAATACCGCTGCCGTGGATACTCAGTGTACCCATATCGTCAAGAGTCCAGGTCATACCCTCACCGCAACTTCCCTGCGCCACGTTTGCCGCATCAACGGTAAACGCCATAGGTATGAGCATTAAAATAACAAGAATTGCAGATAATAACCTTTTCATCGTCTTATCTCCTTAAATGTACTTATATTACCATTATAAAGAAAACAGTTGACACTGTCAACTGTTTTCGGATTATTCGTTATACCCAGCCTTCGGGGTTTTCTACGTCTTCCACAATTACCTTATCTACCGTAACTGTATAATAGTTATAGCTCTCGTCGTCGTACTGTACGCAGAAGGTGTAGGTTCCTGTTGAAAGAACTACCGTGATATTGCCGTTTTCGTCAATGGCAGATGCCTTGAGTGCCACAGAGCCGGGTGCCTTCTTTATCTCGGAAGAGGTGGTATATTCGCCCTTGGCATAACGGATGTTATAGAGTCCGTCGAGATTGCCGAAGGTCACAGTTGCACCGTTCTGTTCCATAGTAGGTGTTTTCTGCTCTACGTTGTAGGTATAGAACTCTGTATAACCGTCATTATAGCATACCGCAACGCTCACTATACCGTTGTTGCGGTACTGTATCATATAGCTGTCAGCACCCTTGATATCGTTCTTTGCAGTAAATGCACGGTGGGTGATATCTCTCTTCATCTGAGAAACAGAGGTAAACTCTCCGTAGGCTGTACGGATGACCTTGATGTTTTCAAGATTACCTACCGTAAGCTGTAACCCGTTTACACTGTAATCCGGCTCGGCACCTGTGATATCGGCTTTAAGTATTACATATCTGCCGTCATCATATCTGATATATACGGTATGCATACCGTGGTGCTTTACGGTATAGGTGTACTCATTTTCACCCTTTATCTTGTTCTGTGTAAGCTGAACAAGAAGGTTGTTCTTTACCTCACGGTATGTACCGTGATCTCCCTCCGCGATAAAAATATCCTTTATACCCTCTATATTGTGCATAGACAACTGTACGCCCTCGCTTGTAAGATAGGGCTCTGTTTTTGTAGAGGTGACTATGAGATTCTTAAAACGGAAGAATACGTCTGAAGAATCATAGTCGGTCTGATAAAGCTGTACCGCTATAACGTTACCTGTTTTTTTCAGATCAAAGGAATCTATCAATCCCTTATCGGTTATATCAATATAACCCGCCTCGGCATTGGAGGAAGTATCCGCATTATAACCTAACCCTTCCCCGATGGAGTCGGTATTAAACTTCTGTGCAAGCACTCCGTTTATATATACGTTACAGCCGTCGTCAAAATTGATCTTGCCGTAAAGCTTTGATACGGTGGTAGGCTCGTCAATATCGAAATTGCATCTGAAGAAGAAGTTGGGTATGTTTTCCCCCGCATTTGCGTGTCCCGTGGGATAATACTGCTGCAAGAGGTTTGCGGGAGTATAGCTGCCTATGGCCGCGATAGCACCGTTCTTTGCACCAAAAGAGCCTACCGCAGTTTTCCAGGCGCTGTCGTCATAATCTACAGAAGTCCAGTTGCCCTCGGGTGCGTTTACGTCATCCGAATATCTCCACTCGGTTCCTGCCTCGGTTATGACTGTTTCTTCGGTTGTGGGAATAAGCGTTCTTTCTTTGGTTACACTGTTTCCTGCCGCATCGGTTACGGTATAGGTGACCGTGGTTTCACCTCTCAGGTCTGCAATTCCGCTGACCTTGATCCGGGAGGTCAGCTCTCCGTCCTTATTATCATAGGCTGTGATGCCTGCGAGAATATCAAAATCAGCATCCGCATAATAGGTTTCACAGGGAACGTTGAGCATAGGAGGTGTATTATCCTCCTCCACGGTACGGTGGATGGCAAAGAAGTCCATCATATCACCGATAGAGTTATCAGCACCTACACAGTAGGTAGTATAGGTCATTGAAGCCTCTGTTATGTCAACCTTAGTTACGGTAGGAATATTCTCCTCGCTGGTCACGTAAGCAAAGGGCACCTGTGTAGCATAAAGACTGTAATATTTACTGCCCGAGGAGGAGTTGGCGGTGAGATAGAAAACATCTCCGTCGTCGGGATCACGGTATGAACCGTAGGGATCACCCATAGAGCTTGTATATCTGCCTATATTATCAATAACGGTATTACCGTTTATCATATAAGCTCTTGTATAAACGTGGTCGTGACCTGAAAGCACCGCGTCAACGCCAAGCTCTGAAAATACAGGTGCAAGTCTGTCACGCTTATCAAGATTGCCCGAATCCTCTGCACGTACACCTGCCGAATAAATACTCTGATGGAAGGTTACGATAGTCCAGACAGGCTCCCCGTAGAGCGCCTTATATTCGGCTACTGCGTTACGCATATAATTGGAATGGGTGGTAACGCTGTTTTTATTAAGATTGAGGGACATAATAAGACAGCCCTCGTACTCTATCCAATAGTCACCTGCATAGGTACCGCCGCTTGCAACAGAGGTTGAGTCGTTACCCGTATAGGTAAAATGCTCGCTGTAGCCTACACCGTTATCGTGGTTACCCGGTGTACCGACGATCACGTTGGAGCGAAGCCAGGAAGGATCGGCAAAGCCGTGATACTGTTCGGTGGTGCTGTGAGTATTTACGTGATCACCTGCGGTCATAATAAAATCTATATCATCACCGAACCAGTTTTCCACGTTTGCAAGTGTGGTATTCCAGCCCTTGATATCGGAAGAAAGTGAACCTGCACCTATCTGGGGGTCTCCTGCAAGGATAAAGGAAAATGCTCGGTCGGTCTTATCAGACAGGTCAAAGGTATATATAGGAGACCAGCCTATAGCATCACTTCCCACACGGTAGCTGTAGGAGGTGTCCGACTCTAAGCCTGTCATCTGTCCTCTTACGGTATATGTACAGGTGGTAGCTGTTTCCTTGATAGCTTCAAGCGTAATAGGATCGGAAGGCATAGCTCCGTTTATAAGCTTATCGGTTTGGGTAAACTGAACGTATTCCCCTCCGTCAACAGACGAGGTCCAGGTAAGATGATAGGTTGAAGGATCTTTACCCGCTGTTATAAGAACGTCAGAGCCGTGGACGGCGGATGTCTGTACCGTCTCTGCCGTTACAGGCTCGGATACGGTCTGCTCTGCTGTGACATAAAAACCTGTAAAGACGGTCATAAGCATTGAAAAAACGATTAGTAAAGACAGATATTTTTTCATAAATACCTCCTCAAATTGATTAGTTAATTAAATTATATCAACTAAACAGATTATTGTCAACAAAAAAGGGCAAGTTGCCCCACCCAAACTGCGCTCTGTAGGGTAAAGGCTTACTCCTACCGTATCACACGCCGCAACGAAATACCCTATATATCAAAATATCGGTGAAGGCTTATGCCTTCACCGACAGGTAATTATGCAACTTGGTTAGAAAGGATAACGAATCTGCCGTCTCTGTATTCAGCGATGATATAACAGTCTCTGTAAGGATCAATATCGTTATAGTTGATCCTGTACTGAGTTTCGCTTATCTGCTCATAACCCTGATATTCGGGAGGAGGTCCGCCGTAGCCGTAGCCGCCGTAATATATGAAGGTTACGGTATCTGCCGCCTCATCATAAACGATATCGTACATACCGTCTATCTTTTTACCTGCAAGAGAAGCAAGATCAAGAGTGATATCAAAATATCTGTCAACGAAATCATTTATCTTGGATGCGGAGTATACGTGGGTATAGATGAGCTTCTCTTCATCAGCAGAGAAGCTGATACGCTCCGTGTTATCCTTTGCCCAGTTAAGAAGAGTCAACTTGTGGATATTATCTACAGAATCAAAGGTTCCCAAAAACATCATAAGCCCGGGATAAGGACTGAAAACAGAATCAAGATCAGGCTCAAGACCAAGCTCGTTATAGAGCATAATTATACGTGCTGCCTGAGCTCTGGTTGCGTTGCCTCTGGGGGAAAGCTCGGTTTCGGACGTGCCTGAGATAAGACCCTTTGCAACCGCCCATTCAACGTTTTCTCTTGCCCAGGAACCGATCTTGTCGGCATCCGTATAAGCACTAAGATCGGCACGCTCGCTTACGTTATAGAAATTCTTTTCGGAATATACGTAGAAGAATCTTGCAAGCTGTTCACGGGTAATATTGTTATTGGGACCGAAGGCTGTCTCGGACACACCTGCGGTATAGCCCCTCTCTACCGCCCAGCAGATGGCCTCGTTCCACCAATGAGCGGGCTTAACGTCTTCAAAGCCTGCGTCCCTGCCCTCATAAGCGGTAAGGTCAACTCCGTCATAGTTTGCAAGTATGGTAAGGAACTGTGCACGGGTAAGGTTATTGTTAGGAACAAAGGTGTTCTCGGTCATACCGGTAACAAAGCCCTTCTTTACGCAGTATTCCACTGCATCATAGAACCAATGGCTCTCCTTTACGTCGATAAAGGGATTGACATACTCAAGCACGGGGATTTCTCTCTTATCACTGAGTGAGCATACGCTACATATACGCTCCTCCATGCCTGTCTCAAGATATGTAGCAGCCTTTACGACACTCCAATCACCGTAGCTATGCTCGCCTGTAGCGGGAATAGCCTCTGTGTAACTGTCACCGCATTCGCAGGAATAGGTCATAACACCGTCAGCACCGCAGGTTGCTTCGGTGGTTACCTCGGAGGTATAGCTGTGCTCGTGCATATACTTGTCAAGCCAGGTCTGCACCTTATCAAAGAAGCCGATGCTGTCGGTGGTAACGTAGTCAAATACCATAACACCGCGAACACCCTCGGTAACTGCAAGCTGACACTTGATCTCTGCCGACTGCTCGTCGTCGTAGGTAAGGAACACACCCTTGGATGCATTATAGAGATAGGGCGCTTTTGCCACATCGTCCCAATATTTTACGTAGCCCTGCTTATTTTCGTAGCCTGACTTGATTATGGAATAGTGAAGATATGCCTCGTTTGAGGTCTCATCAAGAGTACCTGACTGATAAAGACCGTTGTTTACGTTTGGAACGTTAGTCCATCTGCGGGCATACATACCGATACCCACAACTATTTTATCATCGGGGATACCCATTTCACGGTAAAGTGCGATATCCTCCTCAACACTTCCGCCCTCAAAACCGGGGGTAGGATCTGCACAGGGATTGGTATGGTGGTGGGTTATACCCTTGGTTGCAGAGCCTACGTGGAGGTCATAGCTCATAATGTTGAAATAGCTTACGTACTTTGCAAGCTCGGGCATATTAAAGAGGCTGAATGCCCATGTTCCTGCGGGAACCGCCATAGAAAGGATATATTCCTTACCGTTTTTCGCAGAGAGTTCATCAAGACCCTCACGCATACGCTTCATAAACTCAACGTAGTATCTCTTGGGGTTGTTACCGCCCTGAGGAAACTCATAGTCTATATCAAGACCGTCAAAGCCGTAGGTCTCAATAATAGAGAGCATCTCTTTTACGAGTATCTTTGTGCGGTCAAGACTGGTAAACCAGCTCTCAAAAGTACTTATATTACCGTTGGCAACGGTAAAAACAAACTTGATGTCGGGGTTCTTGGCATATGCCTTTTCCTTCCACATATCAAGGTTTTTGGAATAGTTGTGAGTGATGATGGGATTTCCCGCCGTATAGCCGAAAGCACTTGCCTCGATATGTGCGGGGTGATAGTTAAGCACGTCAATGTTAGTAAAATCCTTGGTACCGGGACCGGCAGAAGCATTGAAATATGCAACCACGATCTGGTCATTGTTCGTCTCGGTTGTCTCAGGCTCTTCTGCGTTGACGATAACCATAGAAGATATAAGCATCATAAGACAAAGAATGAATGCTAAAAATCTTTTCATATATTTCTCCTTAAAATGAAATCTGTTTAAATCAAGCCGAGTATCGGCTTATAACCTCGTCCTGCTCATCCTCTGCAAGCTCAACGAACTTGATGGAAAATCCACCGATACGGATAATGAGGTCGGGATGGTTTTCGGGATGCTCTTTGGCATCTATAAGATCGTCAATGTTAGCTGCGGTTATCTGGGCAAGCTGACCGCCGTTAGCCAAGAAGGTATTGAATGCATCAACGATATTCTGACGAAGCTCGGGGGTGGAAAGAAGATTGGAGGGGATGGTAACGTTACAGGTGGTACCGCCCACACCCAGGTCAAGGGGAAGCTTACCTACAGAGTTAAGCATTGCGGTAACGCCGTTCTTATCCATACCCGGACGGGGGCCGATGGAGTTACCGAGGGGCTCTCCTGTCTTACGGCCGTCGGGAGTTGCCCAGGTATGATCGCCGTAGTAGATACCGCCGCTGAGCAGCGAGCAGGCACCTGAATACTCCTGACCTCGGATAGATTTGTATTTCTTACACTCACTCCAGAAGCTGTGAAGCACGCGGTGTGCCATTTCGTCAACCTCGGGATCATCGTTTCCGAACTTGGGGGAGCGGTTGAGAAGAAGCTGTCTTTCCTTTTCGTAGCCCTCAAAGTTTGCGCTGAGAGCCGCATCAAGAGTTTCTTTTGAAATAAGCTTTTCTTCAAATACTAATTTCTTTATTGCTGTAAGAGAATCTGCAACTACAGAAGCACCTGCTGTCTCAACACAGCCGTAGTTATATACTGCACCGCCGTCGTCAAGGTTAAGACCCTTTTCGATACAAGCCTCGGTAAAGGGGGTCTTGACCAGCTTTGCGTAGTTTATTGCTCTTACCTGCTGACCGATATCGCATAACTCACAGAAATGCTTGGTAAAGAACTTGATGTTCTTGTCATATGCTTCCCACAGCTCCTCGAAGGTCTCGTAGTCCGTTATCTTACCCGTAGGCAGAGCCAGACGGACATCGGGATGAAAGCGGGAATAACCGTCGTTTAAGGTATATTCCAGCACCTTTGCAAGATTGAATACACCGTCCTCACAACCAAAGTTGCTCTTTCCGGGTATCTCAAGCTCCTGACAGCCTAAAAGCGAATAGTTCATTGCATCCTTGGGCTCAACGCCGTAGTTATTGATAAATGCGGGAATAATGGTGGAATCGCTTGCAACCGTGGGATCGCTCATACCCTCTGACCACATCTGTACCGCAAGGGCAAGCATACGGGGATCCGACTTTTCATTGACACGTATAGACATACGGGGATGGGTTGCGTGGTTACGGCGAAGGATCTGGAGCATAAGGAAGGTAAGATCGTTTGCTGCGTCCTCACCTGTTTCGGGGATGATACCGCCAACGGTGATGTTATGTACACCGTGCTCGTAGAACTTCATCATAAGGCTTGCGGTAACGTCCTCCGCAAACTGCTTATCCTCTTTTATTGCTTCTTTAAAGAAGGGATAGAGGTACTGGTCTGTACGTCCCGTACAGTCGTTTGCATCCCAAAGATTATAGAAGAAGGTAAGCTGTGCCGCCTGATAGTAGTTGGCGGGAGCATCAAAGGCTATTCCGCGGCAGTTTTCTGCTGCACGGCGGTACTGAGCCTTAAGCTTTTCGTCACTCTCCTTATCCGCCTTTTTGTCGGCACACTCTGCCTGAAGAAGGATCCAGTCACGAAGACCCTCAAGGATTATACGGCAGGCGTTAAGCATAATTATTTTCTTTTCCTCGGTCTCACCTTCAAGACGTTCAAGAACTCTCTTATGTACACCGCCGATACCCTGTGTCATTAAGATATCGTAGTTGGGTACGGTGTGTCCCTGATAGCCGCCCAGCGACCAAAGCTCGCTCCAGGTGTATTCGTAAGCCTTGGGGTTTTCCTTTGTACCGAAGCGCTTTTCCATCTCTCCCTCTATCACGGTGACCTCTGCGGGATGAAACTCGGGTCTCATCTCGGTCATAAGGGCGTTAAGCTCATCAAATCGGTCAATGTATGCGGGGTCCTTTAAGATATGTCTTTCTCTGACTATACCTATATGAAAATGCTCGTGTATGGGACGGGTTGGTCTGGGAAAGCCCACAAGGACCTCGCCGTCATGCATCGTAGGCTCTGTTACAAGCCAGCTACGGACTATAGCCTTGGCTAACTTTATGGGATAAGGCTCGCCTCTGCACTCGATGAACACGTCAAAAAAGGGAGTCTTGCCGTCAGGCTCGTTACCTGTTTCCACACCCTCACGGGTACGGTTGTTCTTCTTGCGCTTCAAAAAATCTGCATAAACCTTTTCCATTAAGGGAGAATATTCAAATTTCTCTTCTGTGCTTCTGTAATCTATCATTATATCCTCCTAACTCACCCTCACAGGGGTGGATGTGTACTGCTGTATGATATCCCGTACAGCCTCC
Source organism: Clostridia bacterium (assembly GCA_017416185.1). Lineage (GTDB taxonomy): Bacteria > Bacillota > Clostridia > Oscillospirales > CAG-272 > RGIG7300. The sequence goes on along the minus strand of JAFQDF010000035.1, from coordinate 123,844 downwards.
GCCTCGGTCATCTTCATACTGTGGGTCTCGTATTTTATATCCATACCTAATTTTTCTCTTTTGGAGTTACCGAGGGTATGGTATGGCATAATGTTTATCTCTTTTATATTTTTATATTTATTGGCAATATCCGCTATACCGTGATAATGGTTATCGTCATCATTGATACCGGGAATTATGGGACAACGCAAAATAATTTCACATCCCATAGAGTCAAGCATTGAAAGGTTTGAAAGGATCTGCTTCTGGCTTGCACCTGTCATTTCCTTATGCTTTTCCTCTCCCGTTATCTTGTAATCGTAAAGAAAGAGGTCAACGTACTCTGCCGCAGCTCTTATAACATCCTCGGATACCATTCCGCAGGTCTCAACGGCGGTATGTATTCCCTTTTCCTTTGCCGCCTTTAATATCTCAACGGCAAACTCACCCTGATAAAGAGGCTCACCGCCCGACAGAGTCAGTCCTCCGCCGCTGGTCTTATAATATGCGGCATCCCGCATTACCTCTGCTATGATGTCCTCCACACTCTTTGCCTCGCCGTAGCTTTCCATTGCCCCGGCAGGACATATCCTCGCACACTCAAGACAACCGATACATTTACTAAAATCAAGGGTATGCACACCATCCCTTAACTGATGACCCTTAGGCTCGCAGACCTTGACACAGTCTCCGCAGCCTATACATTTTAAAGGAGAATACTTCACCTGCGGCTTGTTTGACAGTCCCTCGGGATTGTGACACCACAGGCAGTTAAGGGGACAACCCTTAAGAAAAACGTTGGTGCGTATGCCCGGTCCGTCGTGTATTGAAAATCGCTGAATATTAAAGACAGTTCCCTGCATAATACACCTCAAAAAAACAAAATACCATAGCGGCGCGGCGCCGCAGCCATACTGCGCTCCTTTGCACAACAACTCAATTCACACGGAATAAAGACTGTACAAAACAAAATACCATAGCTAAGGCTATGGTATCATTTATTCAAGCTAAAGTCAAGATATTTATTGTAACAGTTGTATTATCGGCTCAAGATATTTTTCATCAACTGCCGAACCGCCGTGGTCAAGCATATCTACGATCTTCTTTTCCTCCTCGGTCTGAGTTGGATTTTTAAGTATTTTATTCTTTATAGCCTTGCCGACTATCTTCATCATAAGCTTATAAATACCGTGAAGCTTATTCATATCAAAGCCGCCCCACAGGGTGAAAACGGGTATCTCCGAGGGTATCTTATGAGCCTTACGCACAGAGTCGGTCATCGAGCCTGTAGTACCGAGACAGGAGCCTATAACCATCCTTATATCAAAGCGCTTTACCGCCTTGTTATAATCCTTGACACTGCCTGCCATAAGCCAGCCCATATAGATTACGGGAGTTCCCTTTTCAATGCTTTTTGACTCCTTTAAGGTATAGAGAGGCAGACTTGTTTTGTCTGCGAGTATTTTTGCATATTCGGCTGTATAGCCTGTGTTTGAGGTATATACTATAGCTTTAATATCCATTTGGTGTTATATCCTTATCTTCATCTGCCGGATACTCTGTTCTGTCCCAAAGTCCGCTTTTATCGTTTAATACAAATCTCCATACAGAGTTGCCCTCCTCGCCGAAGAAGGCAGAATATCTGCCCTGGTAATACAACACTCCCGCATCGTCTCCTGCGGCAAAGGCAAGCTTTGGCTCTGTTTTTTGTGTAAGAAAAGAGTCAAAGCGCTTCCATTCCTCCATCTGATAATGGGGGCTGAACCAAACGGGGACAATATCATAACCGTCAATAAAATATTCGCCGTCGTAGTCCTCAAAGCCTGTATGGGAAAATGCCATAGCGCCTGCGCTTGAGCCCACAAGCACCTTACCCTCGGTGGCGGCAGCCTCAAGGATCCACCTCTGCGCATCGTACTCCGACCAACGCTTAATAAGAGACTCCATAGCGCCTCCCGGAACGTAGATAAGATCGGCTGCCTGTATGCGGCGGCGAACGTCCTCCTTTGACGGCTTTTCCTTCACAAGCTTAAGCACGTCAACGCTTTTGGCAAATTCACTGTAGAAGCCTACGGTCTCCTCTATTATTTCGGGATCATCCCCTCTTGCGGTGGGTAATATGACCACGTGGGGCTTTTCTCCCCACAGCTTACAGGTCTTGTATGCCATAGTACGGCTGGAGCTTCCTCCAACCAGTACGACCTTGGCTTTACAAACAAAATCCTTCATAAAAACTCCAATGAAAGGCACTCACAGGAGTGCCTTTTCTGTTATTTAACGAATTTATAGCTTCCGCTCTTAAGCGGAGTAGTGTCAGCCCCATCCTCGAAGCACCAGCCCGATGGGAGCTTTATCTCACCGTGAACAGAGTCGGGACAAGTGATCGTAATGGTTCCGCACTCACCCTCACGGGCTATCTCAACACTGAGCTTACCCTGAAGGAGCTCGTGCTCGGCTGTAACGTGATTCAAGCCTTCTGCAAATACCGGCTTGATATCGACGTTAGATATATCGGTAAAGTTGGGGTTGACCCTGATACCTGCAAAATACTGATAGAAGAATGCGGAGATATGACCCCAGAAATGATGGTTGAGAGAATCTATCTTACCGCCCACCGGATCAAAGAACTCCCAAAGTGTGGTAGCACCGCGCTCAACGAGGTTACCGTAGGAGGGGAAATCGGGACGCACTATCATCTTAAAGGCAAGGTCTGCATATCCGTTGTCACAAAGCACACGGAAGAGGACTCTGCCGCCGATAACACCCACGTTGAAATGCTCGTTATCCTTCTCTATAAGCTCAAGGAGATGGTCAAGAACCTTTTGCTTCTCTTCACCTTCAACGATGCCGTAGTAGAGCGCCAGAGCCTGGGAGGTCTGGGTGTTTCCTACGATCATTCCCTTTTCGTGATCGATAAGATTGAATTTAATTCCCTTTAAGAGACGCTTGATAAGACCGCGGGCAAACTCTGCCTGCTCACTCATACCGAGAACGTCAAAGATCTGTGCCGCCTTATCCGCAATATCCACGGAAAGGATAGAGTCGGTGACAACAACGGGAGTCTTGAAGGCTCTGCCGCTGGGACGTCCTACCTGTGCCCAGTCGCCAAGGCCTCCGGGAGCCTCGATAAGCTCGTCCTCACGGATGATGCTGTAGAGATAGTGAATATAACGCATAAGGGGTGCCGCAGATTCACGGAGCATATCTATATCCCCACGGTACATATATGCGTAGTAGGGGATGTATACAAGAACACAGTCCCAGCAGGGTCCGTTGAAATCCTCGTAGCCCCAATCCGCGGTCGGTATGATACCGGGGATCATACCGTCACCGTTCATAGAACGGTATACGTTACGTATCCACTCCTTCCAGAGCTTTTCGGGAGTCAGATTAAAGAGCATCTGCTCGGCGGAAAGTGCCGCGTCTGCCGTCCAGCCGTTCCTTTCGCGGTGAGGACTGTCGGTGGGTATATGAATAAGATTGGAAAGATCGCTGCGTACCGTCATTTCCTGTATCTTGTTTATAGTCTCGTTATCGCACTTAAAGGAGCCTCTCATAGGAACATCAGAGTGCATAACAACGTATGTCAGAAGCTCAGGGGTCGCCTGCTCGGGGGTGATACCGGTTACGTATACGTATCTGAAGCCGTGATAGGTAAACTTAGGCATATGGGTAGCCTCACCGCCTGCACAGATGTATTCATCCTCCTGCATACGCTCACAGCCCTTATAGCAAATGTTGTCATAATAGGGAGCGCCGTCCACCATTACCTCAAAATGCTTGGTAGTTACCTTCTGACCGGGGGTACCGTTGATATGGAGTCGGGTCAGGCCTGCGCCGTTGAGACCGAAATCGTAGATATAACCGCCCTTGTATTCGGTGATAGATACAGGCTTACGCTCCTCGTATTTAAGTACGGGCGGAGCCTCGCAGATACGGGCTTCACCACGGGTGGGCAGACGGGGATTTGCCTTCTGCCAGGAGCTGTCGTCAAAGTCAAGAGTATCCCAGCCGGGCTGCTCAAGACGAGCATCGTAATGCTCACCGAAATAATAATCGTTAAAGGTAATGGGAGAATCTGCCCAAAGTGTATTTTCGTCGGAAATTACTCTTTCCACCGTTCCGTCGCTGTACTTAAGCTCGATATTAAAGCTAAGTGCTGCCGAGCTTCTCCAGGGGAAATTCCAACCTCCCCATATTTTCACCACGGTGTTCTGCATACCGTTACCAAGCACGGATGCAAGAATGTTGTCGCCCTTTTTGAGGGTATCGGTTATATCGTAATAGTCAAAATATATATAGTGATCGGGATTAGCGCGGTAGGATGCAAGCTCACCTCGGGTGATATTTTCACCGTTTAAGTGTACCTCGTAATAGCCGAGTGCGCCTATGGTAAGGGATGCTGCCACAAGACCTGAACGCACCTTGAATTTTCTGCGGAAATAAGGTTGGGGAATATACTTCCAATGAAGGTTGTGTTCTTCCCTTCCGTATATAAAATTCATCGGAATAGTCATAGTTATTCTCCTTGTTTTGGAATATAGGAATATTATAACAAATTATATTCCAAAATGCAATATATTTTATAAACCGTCATTGTTGCACTAATATACTCTTTATATAAAAATTGTAACCTTAGGTTACAATTTTACATTATACTACCCATTTTAAATTTGTAACCTTAGGTTACAATCTGTCTTCAAATCTGTAACTTTAGGGTATGGTCTAAGATTATACCATACCATTATGAAATTTGTAACCTTAGGTTACAAATTTCGATATATTTGCCCTTCGGCAAAATGCGATATGTACCTTGTACGCGATATTTCTGCCAACGGCAGAAGCGATATGTTTTTCCTGTCGGCAAAACGAGAGAGCCGTCCCGAAGGACGGCTTTTATGCTTTATTCGACAGTATCAAAAATCATCAGCATTCTGGCAGCCTGAGCACGGGTTGCTGTTCCTTTAGGGTTAACGCAATTAACTCCGTTAACGCTCATACCGGATATGATGCCGTTATGTACCGCCCACTGTACAGGCTCTTTCATCCATAGGTTGCCTACTTTGTCAAATTCTCCGGCATCACCAAAGCTTGAAAGATCTGCCCTGCCTGTGGTATCTATGCCGTTCTTCTCGGCATAGTTATAGAGCATTCTTGCAAGAGCTGCACGCTGAATAGACTGACCACGACCGAACTTATCCGGGGACATACCGCTGACGTAGCCCTCACGTACCGCCCAGGTTACGGCACCTGAGTACCACTGGCCTGTAGGAACATCGGCAAAGCCGCTTGATACGGTCTTAAATTCGTTGGTGTCAACCCCTGCGATATTGGCAAGGATAAGCACAAACTGTTCACGGGTGATATTGCTGTTGGGTGAGAACTTGGTGGCAGACATACCGTTCATATAACCTTTTGAAACAACGAATGTTACCGAATCATAGAACCAATAGGATTCATTAATATCCGCAAATTCTTTTTCTCCTGTAACAAAGTTTATATACTCATAAGGTATATCATTTTCTATAGCATAGCGTTCGGCATAAAAATCCTTTGAGCATCTGATAACAACGTTTTCACTCATAGAAAAGACTTCATTTTTCGCCATTTGGGTCACACTGTCGGACACTGTAACATAAGTAAGTGAAGGACAATTTGCAAACGCAAAGCTATCGATACTCACAACACCGTCAGGAATAACAACTGTTTTAAGACATCCATAACCTTCAAATGCAAAAGCTGGAATCTCTGTAACACCTTCCGGAATAATAAGATCGATTATCGGTTCACCGTTCAGATACAGCACAGCTGTTCCGTTATTCAAAGGACCATACGAGGTAGCTTCTCTTTCACACCATCCTTTTAAACTTGTGATATTAACCGTTTCGATTGCAGGACAGTTTTGGAAAGCTTGACCCCATATGTACGGACTTTCATCAAGAAATGTAACAGTTTTTAAGGACGTACAATTCATAAACGCACCCCAACCCACACCTGAACCGGAAGGAATTACAATACTTTCAAGAGAGGTACAACCGCTAAAAATATAATCAGACATCACAATGTTGACCCCTTCTTCTATTTCCGCATTTTCAAGAGAGATACAATCCAAGAATATTCCCCCTCCCAGTGTAGTCAATGTTTTCGGTAAAACAACACTTTTTATTGATTCACATGCGGCAAAAGCACTCGTGTCAATTTCAGTCACACTTGAAGGAATCGAAACCTCCTCCAATAATAAACATCCGCAAAAAGCATCGTTCCCTATTACCGTGACCGTATTCGAAATGCTCACTTTTTCAAGTTTGTCACACATAAAAAATGAAAATGCACCAATAGACGTTACACCGTCTTCTATTATAGCCTGTTTGATATCAGACCTTAGATCATCCCATGGAAGAGTTGTATTATATTCGATATCAACAAGTGAATAATCGTACATATCACCCGTACCCGATACAGTAAATACACCGTCACCGTCAAGTATCCATACAAGATCATCACCACAGGTACCGTACTCTACCGAGATGAACACATATTTAATACCGTTTTCCTTTGCATAAGCTTCAGCAACACTTCCAAAATAACAATCAATTGTCAAATTTTCACACCCTTCAAACGCACTGTCACCAATATTCGTCACAGCTTGTGGAATTACAATATTCTTTAGTGCAACACAACGGTAAAAAGCGTACGAACCTATCGAGGTTACACCTTCAGGAATTGTCACGGAGTTGAGAGCCACACAATTATAAAACACACTATCCTCTATCACCGATATAGAATTGGGAATAACAACAGATTTAAGAGACGTACAATCCGAAAAAGCACTGCTTTCTATTCTTGTTACAGTATCGGGAATGATTACTTTCTCAAGAGAAGTACAAAACATAAAAGCCGCCGCGCCAATGTTTGTGATTCCTTCAGAAATTGTTATGCTTTTCAGAGAAGTACAATAATAAAATACTCCATAACCAAATTCAGTAATAGATGAAGGCAAGTTTAAATATTCAAGCTTATCTGCACTAAAAAATGCTTGCTGATTTATTATTTTGACAGTATCGGGAATATAGTACGCAGTTGTATTTTTGGCAGCAGGATAGTGAATTAAAGTTGTAACAGCCTTATCAAATAATACATCATCTATACTTGTATAATAAGGATTTGAAGCGGTCACCGTAATTTTTTCCAGAGAACCGCATCTAAAAAACACACTTTCACCTATATAACTTACATTTACTCCGATAGTTACGGTTTTAAGAGCGAAACAATCTTCAAACGCACAACTATTGATAGCTGCAACACTATGAGGTATAGTGATAGCCGTGAGATTTTTGCAGTCTTCAAAGGCACCCACTGCAATGCTTCTCGTTCCGCTTTTTATATCATAACTGCCTACGTAAGAAGTTTCGGATCTGATCAAATGCTTGCCGATATATAATATATTATACTCCCAATTCGCTGAAGTATTATAATACTTTGTATTGTAAAATGCAGTTCTACCGATAATTTTCACATTATTGGAAATATCAATGTCCGCAAGAGATTTACAACCATAAAACGATCTTATACCTATCTTTTCCACGCTATCCGGTATAATTACCGACGTAATATATGCACAATTGTAAAATGCATAATTTCCTATAACGGTTACACTATCTGGAATAGCAAGCTCCTTCACAAGTACTCCGTTAAGATACAGATTGTACGTATTACTCAACGGATTTGAATCTTGGTCTGCGAATTCAATATTACACCATGTTGCCAAATCGGATATGTATACACCTCGAATATTATCGCAATCTAAAAAGGCATTATCGTCTATTTTAGTTACTGTTTCCGGAATGGTTACGGTTAAAATCGAATCGCATCCGCTAAATGCATAACGACTTATAACAGTCAACTCCTTAGGTATAACCAGATCGACTATAAGTTCTCCGTTAAGGTATAGATTCGTTGCACGGAACATCGGATTGGCAGAGTTGTTATAAGGGTACTCAATATTACACCAAGATATTATATCACTAATATATACATTCTGAAGTTTTTTACAATCCACAAAAAGACAATCTATCTTTTTAAGGCTGTTAGGAATAGTAATATCAGTAAGCTCTGTAAAACCAGAAAACACATTTGCGCTTAAACTGGTTACACCTTCACAAATTACAGCCGATTTTACCGAATTTCTAAAAGTGTACCACGGAACATCTGAATCAGAAGCATATGTTTCCATTTCCCCCATTCCAGAAATTATAAGACAATTCTCATCATCAATGTTCCAGCTGAGACCGTCTCCGCAGGTACCGGAATGAATCTCCGCCGATACACACACGGACATAATAATAAATAACACCATGATGAATGCCATCGTAAAAATTATCGGCAACAGTTTTTTGAAAGTTCTCATATTTTCCTCCTTTAAATATAAAAAGTGCGCAGCCGAAGCTACGCACGAAAAACGCAGAGCCTCGAATGCTGCGACACATCTTTCAAACCATTTAGGTGCGAAAATAGAGGATGCATTTTTACCAATATAAAATGCACCTTAATGGTTAAAATATTCAGATGTGTCGCAAGAACATTTTATCACAATTAAGAAATTATGTCAAGGTGTTATTTCAATAGGTATTATCATACGGGGAATACGATATAAAATTTGTAACCTTAGGATACAAATTGCGATATATTTGACCTTCGGTCAAATGCGATATTTTTATCTTTGATAAAAGCGATATATCTGCTAAAGCAGACGCGATATGATATAAATCCCCCCACGTCCCGCAGGACATATCGCGCCGTTAGGCATATCGCTCCCCATAGGGAATATCGCAAATCCCGAAAGGGATTTATATCGTGAAAGCCGTCCCGAAGGACGGCTTTCATTAATATTACTTTGTAACTGTAATTTTGTTAAGTACCACAGAAACGTCGGGGTCGATACCTCTTACCTTGGTAAGCTCCATAGCGATGAGCTGTACGGTAACAGCAAAGAGGTAGGGAGAAACGTTATCCGAAGCAAGCTTGGGAAGCTTGAATACCAGGGGCATATCGTCGAAATCATCGGTATCGGTGATAACGAGAACCTCGGCCTCGGTAGGCTTAACCTTCTCGATTACGATCTTTGCGTCGTCAAGACAAGCACCGTTAGCTGCAAGAACGATGCAGAGACCGTTCTTATTAAGCTGTGCAAGGGGACCGTGCTGGAAGTCGCTGATAGCGTAGCCTGAGATCTTAAGACAGTTGGTCTCCATAATCTTAAGCGCACCCTCAAGAGCGATGGGGTATGTCATACCGCGGCCTACAAGAACTCCCTCACGCATGAAACGGAATCTCTCAACGGTGGAGAGTACCTTGTCGGGCATATAGTCAAGAAGCTCTGCTACTGCTGCGGGAACACTTTCGAGTTCCTTTGCAAGCTCCTCGTCGCCTGCCCAGAGCTGACCAAGCTTTGCAAGGAGGAACATCTCACTTGTAAAGGTCTTGGTTGCAGCGATAGAAGCCTCGTGACCCGAGTCGATAAAGAGGTGGAAGTCGCCTGCCTTTGCTACGGGAGACTCGGTATTGTTGGTGATGGTAACGGTAAGACCGCCTGTAGCCTTAGCCATCTCGATGATAGCAAGAACGTCCTTTGCCATACCCGACTGGGAAACGCCGATTACAAGAGTGTTCTTGTAATTGATGGTTGCACCGTACTTGGTGTTAACGGAGGAGGTTGCAAGTCCGCAGGGAATGCCGAGATATCTCTGATAGAGATACTGTGCATAGATACAAGCATGGTCGGATGTACCGCGTGCTGCGAATACTACGTTGGTGATATCACCTCTTGCCTTGATAGCGGCGGCTGCCGCCTCAAGAGCTTCTTTGTTTGTTGTGAGAACTCTGCCGAGCACCTCGGGCTGCTCGCGGATCTCCTTTTCAAGATTCATCATTGGAATACACCTCAAAATTAAGTTTAATTTCTATAAATGTTATTTAGCTATGTAAATGAATTGGCTTCGCCATGAATTGGTTTCACCATGAATTGACCTACGGTCATGAATTGCTCCTACGGTGCATTAAGGTAACTTTTCGCCCTTGGGCGAAAACTAATTCAATTAGAATTGTTTTTGCCTAAAGGCAAAAACTTTCCTTAATGTGTCCTTGTGACACAATTCATGACAACAAAGTTGTCAATTCATGGGCCGCCAGGCTCAATTTATGAACCCATAGGGTTCAATTCATCTCTTAGAAAGTACCTCAGTTTCGTACTTCTCTACTTCGTCAAACCAGGAAGCGTCGCCTGCTACGCCGCATTCCTCACAGTACTTAGCCCATACTGCGCCGAAGGGAAGCATCTTAGCCTCTTCCTGCATAACCATAAGCTTGGTGAAGTTGCCTGCATTCTGAAGCTCCTTGAGAGCTGCGTTGGGAGTACATATAGCCGCAAGCAGAGCCTTCTGCCAGCTTCTGAAGCCTGTGGTCCAAGCGGAGATACGGTTGATGGAAGCATCAAAGTAGTCAAGAGCCATGTATGCACGGTCAAGAGCGTCGCAACGAACGATCTCCTTTGCCATTTCCTTGGTCTCGTCGTCAAAGAGAACAACGTGGTCGGAGTCCCAACGAACACCACGGGTGATGTGGAGTGCGATCTCGGGGAAGAAGCAAAGAAGTGCGGGGATCTTGTCGGAAACGACCTCGGTGGGATGGTAGTGACCGTTGTCCATAAGGGGAATGCACTTATCGGCATTTGCCGCAACAACGGAGAGAGCGAACTCTGCAGAGCCTGCAGTGTAAGACTCAACACCGATACCGAATACCTTGGACTCAACGCAGGGCTTAACGAGGTTGAAGTCATAAGGCTCGGAGAGGATCTCCTCGATAGACTGCTTATATCTCATTCTGGGACCCATACGGTCAGCGGGAATATCCTTGAAGCCGTCGCCGATCCAGATGTTCATAACACAGGGCATACCTGTTTCCTTTGCGAAATACTCGGAAATGCGGATACAAGCCTTACCGTGCTCTACCCAGAACTTTCTTACGTTCTCATCGGGGCTGGAAAGGGTAAGACCGTCATTCTGCATAGGATGGGAGAAGAAGGTGGGGTTGAAGTCAAGACCGCAGCCGTGTGCCTTTGCAAACTCTACCCACTTAGCGAAATGCTTTGGCTCGAGCTTATCGCGGTCTACGAACTTGCCGTCCTCAAAGATAGCGTAGCAAGCGTGAACGTTGATCTTCTTGGTACCGGGACAGAGGGAAAGAACCTTGTCCATATCAGCCATAAGCTGTTCGGGAGTGGTTGCCTTGCCGGGATAGTTACCTGTGGTCTGGATACCGCCGTTAAGGGGGCCGTCGTGGTCAAAGCCGATAACGTCGTCACCCTGCCAGCAGTGAAGTGAAACGGGAATGTTCTTAAGCTTAGCGATCGCAGCATCGGTATCAATACCCTGTGCCGCATAGATCTCTTTTGCTAATTCATAGCTCTTGTTGATCATATATGTAATCCTCCAAAATATATTTTGTATTTAATGCAAAATGCAAAATTCAAAATTATGGAGGATTTTTGTCCGCAAGGGACAAAAATCTTCCTTTATTTACGAATTAAAGAAGCTTGAGGAAGCGCTCGTAAGCCGCATCCCACTTGTCAGCGTCCTTGGGCTCGTAGCACTTGATCTCGAAGGAGTCACGTACTACCTGTCTTGCCTCGTCAAGGTTTGCAACCTTGCCTGCTGCCATAAGCTGAACGAGAAGGTTACCGATAGAGGTTGCCTCTGTAGGACCTGCGTATACGGGGCGCTTGCAAGCATCAGCGGTAAACTGGCAGAGAGGACCTTCCTTGGTACCGCCGCCGACAATGTTGATGAAGGGAGTATACTTGCCCATCATAGCATCCATATTCTCTACTGTCCAACGGTACTTAAGAGCAAGGGACTCAAAGATGCAACGGATGATCTCACCCTTGGTCTGGGGAACGTACTGACCTGTCTTTTCACAAAACTCTGCAACTCTCTTGGGAAGGTTGCCGGGCGCCATAAAGGAAGGATCGTCGGGGTTGATGAAGCACTTATGCGCTTCGCTTGCCATAGCCATATCGGAAAGCTGATCGTAGGTGGTCTTTTCACCCTCACGCGCCCACTGACGCTTTGACTCCTGCTCAAGCCAGAGACCCATAATGTTACGAAGGAATCTGATCTTGCCGTTAGTACCGCCCTCGTTTGTAAAGCCGCAGTTCATAGCCTCAACGGTGGGGTTAGGCTCGTTAAGCTCCATACCCATAAGAGACCATGTACCCGAGCTTATGTAGATAAAGTCCTCGCCCTTTGCGGGAACGGATACAACTGCACTTGCAGTATCGTGAGCCGCAACGTGAACTACGTTTGCATCATAGATGCCTGTGTCCTCGCTGATCTGAGGAAGGAGCTTGCCGAGCACTGTACCGGGCTGTGCGATATCGGTAAACATATTTGTGGGAATACCAAGCTCAGCTATCATATCCATAGCCCAGTTTCTGGTCTTAACGTCAAGAAGACCGCCGGTGGAAGCTACGGTGTACTCGGTCTTTGCCTGACCTGTAAGGAAGTAGTTGAGAAGGTCGGGTATAAAGAGAAGCTTGTCTGCCGCATCAAAAGCATTGGGATTGGTGCGAAGCGCAGACATAAGCTGGAATACGCTGTTGAAGTTTACGTGAGCGATACCTGTCTTTTCAAAGATCTGCTCCTTTGAGAGCTTATTGAAAGCCCAGTTTTCAAAGTCCATAGTACGTGCATCACGATAATGAACGGGATTGCCCATAAGCTTGCCCTCTTTGTCAAGAAGACCGAAGTCAACGCCCCAGGTGTCGATACCGATGGAGGCGATATCCTTGTCCTCGGAAAGCGCACACTTACGGATAGAATTCTTGATCTCGAAGAATATGCGAAGGATGTCCCAGTAGAAGGTGCCTGCCGCAATTACGGGATCGTTATCAAAACGGTGGTTCTCTTCAAGAGAAAGCTTTTTGCCGTCAAAACGACCTACGATACCTCTGCCGCTGGAGGCGCCGAGGTCGATGGCTAACATTTTAAAATCTGCCATTTTATTGTTCCCCCTGTATGTTATTATAAATATTTTTTAAGTGAAGACAGAGCATCCGCAAATGCTTCGTCTGTGTTTTTGTATTTGTTACCTACGTTTGAGGTGTGGCCCTCGCTTTCAAGTCCCTTAAGACCGTCAAACTCGATAAGATGAGGCTCAAGAGTAAGAACGAACTCGCCCTCAAAGTCATTTTTAACTGTGGCAAGTGTTTCGGGTATATTGCCTATTCCCTCACCTGCTACAACCATTTCCTTCTCTGCATTTGCGTCCTTTATATGCATATAGCAAAGGGTGTCCTTGACTATGTTATAAGCATAAGGAAAAGGCTCTATATCGCAGGAAATGAAGTTTGCGTGGTCAAAAACACACTTCATTCTGCCGCCTGTAGCTTCATAAAGCTCACGGCAACGCTCGGGCGTTTCGCCGTATATCTGCTTTTCGTTTTCGTGACAGAGAGTTATTCCCTCTTCCTCTGCAATATCACACATAACATTAAGACGTCTTACCACTTCGTCGCGGTAAAGTGACACGTCCTCGCCCTCAGGCATAAAGAAGCTGAAGATACGCATTCTTTTTGCTTCAAGTATATGTGCTATCTCTATAAGATGTCTGAACTGCTCAAGGTGCTTGTCAAAGTCATCCTTAATGTTTATTTTACCGGCAGGAGAGCCTACAGCGGAGATAGCTATACCCGCTCTGTCAAGCTTTGCCTTGACCTCTCTTGCCTTGTCAAGGGTTATGTCGGCTACGGGTGTGCCGTCTACTCCTCTTATCTCGAGAAGCCCTAGACCGTTGGCTGATAACCACTCTATCTGCTTGTCAATTTCGGGACTGTATTCGTCCGCGAATGCGCTTAACTTAAATTCTACCATATTTTCAACCTTATTGCAAGAAGTAATCGCCGTATCTTCCCATAATATTGTCAAGGCTGACCTTGATGGAATCATAGAGATTATATCTTCTTACGGTATCCTGCTCAACAAAGTTCCACTCGATACCAGCTTCAGCACAGGCCTCAACGATAGCGTCAAAGTTCATATTACCGGTGAGAAGCTCGGTTACCTGAAGGTTGTTGTCAACCACGGTGAGATCCTTGAAGTGAGTTGCAAAAATGCGGTCCTTATATTTACGAATAAATGCGGCACAGTCTATACCTGCTATCTGCGCCCAGGCGGTATCAAAGGTAAACTTGAAGCCCTCGGGCATACCCTCGAGAAGCATTTCAAGACCTGTCTTGCCGTTTTCAAAGCGCTCAAACTCAAACCAATGATTATGATAGCAGAAGCTCTTGCCTGCCTTGTGTATCTTCTCAACTGCGGGAGAATACTTCTCTATAAAGCGGCTGTAGCCCTCGTAGTTTCTGAACTCGCCGGGCATACCTCCGATACCGATACCGTTTACACCCATAATGTCGTGATCCTCGATACACTTCTCGGTATTGCCGACTATCTCCTTATCATCCCAATGGGTAAGTCCGCAGACAAGTCCTGTTTCGTCCATAAGCTCACGAAGTCTCTTGGGTGTGGTAACACCCTCGCCCTCACCGGAGAGCTGAAAATACTTATAACCCATATCCGCGATCTTACGGATGGATCTTTCAAAGAGAGGTGTGGTAGTCAGATAATCACGTATGGTATATATCTGTACACCGAATTTCATCTTTTCCATATCTGTTTCCTCTATGTGTTATTTTAATTCTACAATAGTTACGCCGCCGTCTCCCTCGCCGTACATTCCTTCACGGAAGGTTGATATTCTGCGGTCTTTTTTGAGTAAGGGCTTAAGTGCCGCTTTAAGCTTGCCTGTTCCCTTGCCGTGGATAAGTGTTACTATCTTGACTCCCGAAAGCAGGGCATCGTCAAGATACTTGTCAACCATATACCAGGCATCCTCGCCGTTCATACCGCGAAGGTCTAACTCCGGCTTGAAGCTGCTTGATACGGTCTTTGCAAAACTGCCTGTGGTGACCTTTTTGTTATCCTTGGTGGTGACCGATATCGCACCGTCACCCACAAGCATAAGGTTCTTTTCCTTGGTCTTGGTTATCATCTGACCGATACGCACCGATATATTGCCGTCACCCTTGGGCTCCTCTGCAACTATACCCTCACGGTCGATGTTTACTATGCGGACAAGGTCTCCCTTCTTGAGCTTACGGGGAAGCTTATAGCCTTCGTTTGCTCTGTCTATTACGGGGTTCGCCTTATCGTCTGCATCGCGGAGGCGCTTTCTGATATTGGCTCTTGCTTCCTCCAACCCCTCTGCAAGTCTCTCGCTGTCGCGTTGCTTCTTGACCTTTTCAAGCTCACGGAAAACAAAGTCGCTTGAAGCTCTTGCAGATGCTATCATAGCCTGAGCCTTCGCCTCTGCCTTTTCTATCTGCTTTTCGCTTTCTTCAAGTCTGGCACGCATCTTCTTTTCGGCATTGCGCTTGAAGTTTTCGTATTCGTTTTTAAGGCTTCTTGCCTTATCACGTTCGCGCTCCATCTCGATACGGGTAGCCTCAAGCTTTTCGATAACTATTTCAAAGCGCTTGTTATCGCTTGCCACGTAGCTGCCTGCACGGTCGATTATATCCTCGGGCAAGCCCAATTTTCTCGAAATTGCAAAGGCGTTTGACTTACCCGGTGTACCGGTAATAAGCCTGTAGGTGGGACGCAGGGTCTCTATATCAAATTCGCAGGAGGCGTTACATACACCCTCTGTATCAAGGGCGTATACCTTAAGCTCGGCATAGTGGGTCGTTGCCGCACACAAAGCACCCTTTTCTCTTATCTTTTCAAGTATGGAAACAGCCAATGCCGCACCCTCTACAGGGTCGGTGCCTGCACCAAGCTCGTCAAAGAGTACAAGACTTCCCTTACCTGCCTGCTTTATTATCTCAACGGTATTGACCATATGAGCCGAGAAGGTAGAAAGCGACTGCTCTATACTCTGCTCGTCACCGATATCACACAGAACCTTGTCAAAAACGCAGGCTGTGGACTGGGGATCACAGGGAACGTGGAGTCCGCACTGAAGCATTATGGCAAAAAGACCGAGAGTTTTAAGAGTTACGGTCTTACCGCCTGTGTTGGGGCCTGTTACCACAAGGGTGTCATACTTACCGCCAACGGCTACATTGATAGCAACCGCCTTTTTGGGGTCAAGCAGAGGATGCTTTGCCTTAATGAGATTATACTCGCCGTCCTCATTTATCGTCGGCATACAACCATCCATATTCACCGACAGCTTACCCATAGTGAAGTAAAGTGCAAGATCGGTTATGTTATCGTAGTTTGCCATTATCTCCTGCGAATTGTTTGCACATTCGCTTGAAAGTATGGCAAGTATACGCTCTATCTCGTGCTTCTCAGCCGATTCAAGCTCACGAAGGGTGTTGTTTGATTCGACCACCGCCATAGGCTCAATAAAGAGGGTGGCGCCCGAAGCAGAGGTGTCGTGTACAAGACCCTTTATCTCGTTCTTGTACTCGATCTTGACGGGAACAACGTATCTGCCGTCACGCTGGGTGACTATATTCTCCTGCAGATATTTGGCATACTGTCCGCCTGTATATTTGGAAAGTGTTTCTTTTATTTTGTTGTTGGTGTTTCTTATCTTACGGCGGATGTCACTTAGCTCGGGAGATGCATCGTCTGCTATCATATCCGCTGTTATTATCACCTTTCTTATCCTGTCCTCAAGCGCCTTGTTGGGGCTGAGAAGATAGAAGGCTTCATCAAGGATAGTCTCAAAACGCTTGTTGGAGTCGATATACTCCTGTAAGCGTCTGGCACTTGCAAGCACCTCAGCTATACGGATAAGCTCTACCGTGTTAAGGCTCGCACCCTTCACCGCACGCTCTATAGAATCACGGATATCCTTGATATCACCGAAGGGAGGCATACCCTTTTCGTCTATAAGGCGCTTGGCATCCGAGGTAGACAGAAGCATTCTTCTTACCGTATAGACCTCGTGGGAGGGTTCTATTTCCATAGCAAGACTTCTTGCTCCATCGGTGGGAGCGATATCCCGAAGCATTTCCCTGATCTTATGAAATTCTAAGGTTTTTATTGCTTTTGTATATTCTGACATTTTCACATATTTGCGACTTCGTGATAGAAGTCCAGGGTGGTAAATCCCCTTTCAAGATGATTTATAATATATTTTTCGCAGACCTCTGAAAAATCTGCCTGCTCGTCCTCGGCTATAGAGTAGGAAAAAACTCTGTTAGGCTCAGCGGAGAGGACGTAGCGAAGTCCCTTTAATATCGACGGGGTCAGCTGAAGAACTATAGATGCCGTTCCCGTATCCTCGGGTCTTGCCTCACCCATATTTCTTATCTTCTGACATTCGCGGCAGTAGATGATGCCGTTCATCACGTCAAAAAGCATCTCGCCGTCCTCACAGCCGCAGATATCACAGCCGTGAAGCTCGGGCATATAACCCGATATCGCCATAGCCCGAAACTCAAAGGTCGCTTTGATATGCTGCAAGGACCTTTCCCCCTTCTGAATAAGATACAGAGTATTAAGGGTAAGACGGAGCATATCCGCTTCGTTATTATTTTCTACCGTAAGCTCTCTCGTCACGTCAAGTATATACTGACCGAGAGCAAATGCGGCGAGGTCGTTTGTAATATCGTAAAAGGAGTGAAGCACGTCACCGTTAATAAGCGACATACCGCTTGTACGCTCCTCCACTTCAAAACGGCAATGCTGAAACGGCATCGTATATGCAAGACTGCCTCTTTTCAGACTGCGGACATTTCTTGCATAGACCGAAACCTTACCCCGCTCTGCAGTCAGGATAGTAAGTATCTTATCCCGTTCCTTGAGAACAGTCTCGGAAAGTATAAGCCCCTCAAAGGTCTTACGCATTTTATTCTCCCATATCGTCCTTGAAGCCGAAGTTACTTATATTGAAATTGGAGTCTCTCCAGTTCTCCTTTACCTTGACCCAGAGATCAAGGAATACCTTGGTGCCGAAGAACTTCTCCATATCCTCACGGGCATAGGAACCGATAGTCTTTAATGACGCACCGTGCTTGCCGATGATGATACCCTTGTGAGAAGCCTTCTCGCAGAATATCTCGGCTCTTATTTTGATAAGCTTGGAGCTTTCTTCAAACGCCTCTATAACTACCGCAGTACCGTGGGGTATCTCGTCATCAAGGGTACGAAGTATCTTCTCACGGATTATCTCAGCCGCGATCTGACGTTCGGGCTGGTCGGTTATGGCATCCTCGGGGAAGAACCATACACCCTCCTCCATAAAGCTCTCCGTCTCGTTAAGAACGATATCAACGCCGTCATTGTTAAGCGCCGAGATCGGAACTACAGAGGAAAACTCATAGAGAGGTGCGTATTCGTTTATCGTCTCGGCAACCTTGCCTGCGTCGGATTTATCCGTCTTGTTGATAACAAGAAGCGCGGGCATATCGGTTTTTTTAAACTTCTCTATCAATCCGAGCTCTATTGCGTGGGGCTTTGCGCCCGCCTCGACTACAAGTATCGCCGCATCCACGTCGCCAATGGCAGAGGAAACAGACTTTACCATAAAATCCCCCAGCTTTGTCTTGGGGTTATGCATACCGGGAGTGTCAAGGAAAACAAACTGTGTTTCGCCTCGGGTCAGTATACCTGTTATACGGTTACGGGTGGTCTGGGGCTTCTTTGATATGATAGCTATTTTTTCGCCCAAAAGTGCGTTAAGCAATGTGGATTTACCTACGTTGGGTCGACCTACTATTGCGACAAAACCTGTTTTTTTCATTAACGATATGTCCTCAATTATCTTAAAAATCTTATGTTGGGCTAAATTTTGCCCTTACGTGCAAAGCTAAATTATCCCGCTTTGCGTGATAGCTAAATTGTTTCTGTGAAACAGCTAAATTAAATTCGCATATCAGCTGACCGAAGGTCAATTTAGCTACGAAGTAATTTAGCGTGCTCTGCACATTTAGCTCGCATAGCGAATTTAGCTGAATACACAAAGTGTATTCAATATATTATACTATATTTACTTATTTCGTGCAAGACCCATTTTGCATAAAATTGCTTCCTGACGTGAAAACATTTCGCTCTCGGCGGCTTTTCCTTCCTCGTGGTCGTAGCCTAAAAGGTGAAGCATTGAATGTACCGTGAGAAAAGCAACCTCACGTTCAAAGGAATGTCCGAACTCCTCGGCCTGCTCTCTTGCCCTTTCAAGGGAGAGAACTATATCACCGAGAACTGTTTTTCCGCCCATATCGTCCTCGTCAAAAATGGGAAAGGACAGAACGTCGGTGGGACGGTCCACATCACGGTATTCGCGGTTTAATATATGGATCTCTTCGTTATCCACAAGGGTAACCGAAACCTCGCATTTATCGGGAAATTCCTCGTATTTTAAGCTCTCGGCTACCGAGTTCACAATAAGCTTTTTCAGCTCGGAGGTGACCTCAACTACATCCTGCTCATTTTTTATAAAAATGTCGTGGCCGTTTTTCCTCATTTCCCTTGTCCTTTCTTTCCTTGTCGTATTTTTCGTAAGCCTTGATTATCTTCTGTACAAGGTGGTGACGTACAACGTCGCGGTCGGTAAAGCGGTGGATGGCAATACCCTCGATGTCGGAAAGTATTTTTGTCGCCTCCACAAGTCCGCTCTTCTTTCCGAAGGGCAGGTCGGTCTGGGTAACGTCACCGGTTACCACAGCTTTTGAATTAAAGCCGAGACGTGTCAAAAACATCTTCATCTGCTCGGGAGTGGTGTTCTGCGCCTCGTCAAGTATGATGAACGAATCGTCAAGTGTACGTCCTCGCATATATGCAAGAGGTGCTATTTCTATAGTTCCGCGTTCAAGATATCTCTGGTAGTTTTCGGGACCTAACATTTCAAAAAGCGCATCGTACAGAGGACGAAGATAAGGGTCTATCTTGCTCTGAAGATCACCGGGAAGATAACCCAGCCTTTCACCCGCCTCCACGGCAGGTCTGGTCAGGATGATACGGTTTACCTGCTTTGCCCGAAGGGCCTTGACAGCCATTGCAACAGCCAAAAAGGTCTTACCCGTACCCGCAGGACCTACACCCATAACAATAGTGTTCTTCTCTATATCCTCAACGTATTTACGCTGTCCTACCGTCTTTGCCTTGATAGGCTTACCGCGGGTGGTTATACAGATGCAATCGTCATCCACAAAGCCAGCTAACTCCTCCTGCTTGCCCTCCTTGACCATATCTATGAGATACTGTATACTCTGATGGCTAAGCTCAGAATTGAAGGTAGCCATACGCTTCATACAGGTCACAACGTCAGCTGCAAGATTTACCGCCTCCTCGTCACCGGTGATAACGATGGCATCACCCGCCGTCTTTTCGGTATCACGGTTGTTTATCGTAACACCGAATGCCTTTTCCACAAGGGCGGTATTGGCATCAAAGCTGCCGAAGATTATTGCGGTCTGCTCTATGGTATCTGTTAAAATAATTCTTTCTGCCATTAAGGTAGATCCTTTCAAATTACTGTGTTTCTATATCAGCAGGTGTGGTAATATCCATCCTGCATTTTATGTTAAGAGTTAATATATACGAGGTCTCCGTTTTCTTTTCCTCGGTCTCAACCGATATCAGCTCGGCATCGGGAAGCTCATCCGAAAGCTTTCGCTTCATCAAAGCCTCGGCGGCAGATTCAGCCTCCTCCTCGGAGTATACAAAGTCCTTTGCGGTATACTCACGGTACACCTGCTTCTCTATAGACAGGGGAAGCTCGATCACCTCAAAAAGCACTGCCGATTCTGTCTCTCTGAGACTTGTACACGTTATATCCTTCGGTACGTTATCAGAAAAATACGGAAAGGTAAGATTGAAGAATCTTATACGTTTTTCCTCAAAGCGTCTGCCTGTATATACCTGCTTTTGATAACAAAAAGGCACCTCTACGGTAAGTGTAGTATCCACGGTCGCCATTACCTCGCCCCTTGCTCTGCACAGCCTGTATGCTCCCTCCTTGTTTTCCACAACACCGCTTACAAGAAGGTCTCCCGGCTTTACCACGTTTCCCGCAGCCACGTGGCTTCGTCCCTCGTAAACGCTGAAATCCTCTATTATTCCGCCGTGGGAGGCTATAAGATTCCGGGGCTCTTGTGTCTGCTCCGAATGAAGCTTCTTTTCCTGTATTTCAACGTAGGCAACAGTACCCTTGACATTGACCGATATCCAGGAAAATTCACGGTATTTGCCAACATAATCTATACAGAGATTTTCAAAATCGATCTCAGGCAAAAAAGCACCCTCAAAGCACCCCAAGGTCTCAAGATTTTTGATGATCACGTTGTGGGGAGTATCTGTATTTGATACCACCCTTATATCCCATATAAAAAGCGAGGACAGGAAAATGATACCCAGATATATCACAAGTCCTAAAACGAGACCCCATCTGTTGCGGCGTGCCTTTATAACAAAGGGTACACCTTTACAGTATACACTATAAACCTTTATGTCGGTTTTGTCAAGAATTGACATAAGTATTTTGTATTCTTTTTCAAGCAGGAAAAAGTTTATTTCACCCCCGTCGCACCGTACGAGTCCGAAATAATCTATCCCCTCACGGGTCATAAGGTTGAGAAGCCTTACCGAATGCAGTCTTTCGCACCTGAGCTTACGGAAGCCCCATAACCATTTTACCCCCGAAAAAGCCATTATAATCCCTCCTCAAAGCTGATAGAGAATATACGTCCCTTGACTGAAACGTGTCCTGTGTAATAGGTCTTCAACCTCAGATCATGACCGAATATAGTCATTACCCGATCCTTTAATCTCAGCTGTATCTCTTCCCTTTCGTAAACCAGAATCCCTCTGCAGCCGTCGATTGAGATCTCTCTTGTTCCCATAATATGTATATCGGGAGCAGACACCGACAGGGTATCGGGAAATCCCACCGAATCTGCTATAAGCTCACCGAGAGCTCTTCTTTTCCGTTTCATGTATATTTTCTCCCGCAAAAAAGTATAATTTATCAAAATATCTTATGCGGAGAGATGGCTATAAATTACATAATCACCGATGCACTGCGGCTATGTGCCGAGACACTTATCCCCTCTATATTCCCATTTATGGTGCTGACAAAGCTGCTTCTTGCCTGCGGGCTTGATTCAATGATAAAAAGTGTTATAAAAAAGCCCTTTGAGGCGATATTTCACCTGAACGCAAACCTTGCCTCAGCATATATTCTGGGAATGATATCAGGTTATCCTCAGGGAGCATATGCAATAGCCGAAATATACGATAAGGGCGGCTGCACAAAGGACGAGGCCGAACGTGCCCTTGCCTTCTGCAATAATACAGGACCCGCCTTTATGATAGGTGCTGTAGGGAGTCTTTCGGGAGATGTGAAGCTCGGACGCAGCCTCTTTTTTATGCAGTTAGGAATAACGCTTCTGTACGGAATACTGTCAAGGCCGAAAAAGCTTACCGAGGCTGATGAGATCAGAAAAAACGATCACATTGGCTTTGATATCATACCCAAGGCGGTTACCTCCTCGGTCATCCCGATGCTTAATATATGCAGCTTTGTGGTAATTTTTGCGCTTGTATGCTCATGGGTATCGCTTATTCCCGTGAGCACGGAAATAAAAGCATTCATTTATTCAATAATCGAAATTACAAACGGAGTAAGGTTTATATGCCGAAAAGCTATCTGTATCCCTCTTCTCGGCTTTACCCTTTTCTGGTCGGGCATGTGTGTACATATGCAAACCGCAGCAGCCGTTGCAGGGCGTTTTTCCATGAAAAGATATTATATTGCAAAAGCAATTCAGGCTACAGGTGTTTTTTTGATTTTGTACTTGAAAAATATCTTTTTTTAGTGTATACTGTCCTTAAAGGATGTGAAAATATGACTAAAAAGACAAAACACGAAATAAACCGTGTCTGCAGCTGCTGTGAGCTTGCCGAGACGCTTAACAACGAAGATATAGTTCTCTGTTCTCTTAAGGGAGTGGTATCAAGCGGACACGTATGTAAAAAATTCATATATGACCCTCTCAAGCGTGATCCCAAGCCCGTTAGCTCACTTCCCGGGCTTGATCCCGAAAACCTTGTGCTGTAACCCCTGCGAAAAAAATGTATAATGTAAAATGAATAATGTATAATTACGGTGGAAAACTGTTGCTTTTAAGCAACAGTTTTCTTTATTTGATCCCACATCCCGCATATTTGCATATAATGCAAACAGGGAGGTTTAAATCTATGGCAAATTCAAATAACAGATGTATAATTTCTCTTCCCTCTGCGACCTATGCAATGAGCGCACAAAAGCTGCTGTCTGCAAAGGGTATTGCTTCAAGGGTAGTAAAAACCGACCCGTCAGCCACAAAAAAGGGCTGCTCAAACGGCATAGAGGTGGATTGCCGTTTGAGCGTAAGGGCAAAGGGTATACTGACGAATAACAGTATACCTATATCATAAGCTATGATATACCTTGACAATGCAGCCACCACCTTCCCGAAGCCTGAAAGCGTTTACCGCGAGGTAGCCCGATGTATGAGCGAATACTGCGGAAATCCGGGAAGAAGCGGTCACGCCCTTTCCCTTGCCGCACAGAATACGGTATACGAGTGCCGATGTCTTTTGTCGGAGCTGTTTTCGGCAGAACCCGAAAACGTAGTGTTCACCCTCAATACCACCTACGCTCTCAATACGGCTATAAAGGGCATAGCCAGAACGGGAGATCATATCATCATCTCCAATATGGAGCATAACTCGGTACTCAGGCCTGTTATAGCAACGGGGTGTGACTACGACGTATTTGACGCTGTGAAAAGCAGTGAAGCGATCCTTTGTGACATCACCTCAAAGCTCACTCCCCGTACCCGTATGATAGTTTGCACCCACAAGTCAAACGTCTGTCCCGTACGACTGCCGTTGCGGGCAATAGGTGAACTGTGCAGACAGAGGGGAATATGCTTTATAGTGGATGCGGCACAATCGGCAGGGGTATACCCCATAGATATGAAGCTCTGCGGAATAGACGCCCTATGCTTTCCCGGTCATAAGGGACTATACGGAATACAGGGATGCGGCGGCGTAATATTCTCGGACAGATACAAGGGAGAGGCGGCAAGAAAGCTCCATACCCTTGCAGAGGGCGGAAGCGGAACGGCATCCCTTGAGGAAGCTATGCCCTCCGTCCTGCCCGAAAGATTGGAGCCGGGAACTCTGCCCACCCCCGCCATTGCAGGTCTCTGTCAGGGCATACGCACCATAACCGAGACAGGCATAAACCGTATACGCGAACACGAGATAACCCTATACAGACGTATGAGGGAAAGGCTATGCAATCACGACCGTATAAAGGTATACTGCCCTGATATGGGATACGGTGAGACACTACTGTTCAACGTCGAAGGTATGTCCTCAACTGCGGCGGCAGATAAGCTTGACCGTGAGGGAATCTGCGTAAGAGCAGGCTTTCACTGTGCACCCCTGGCTCATAAAAGGCTGGGAACAGGAGAAAGCGGAGCAGTTCGGGTGTCCTTTGGTGCATTCAATACCGCCGAAGAGGTCGACATCTTCTGTGACGTACTGAATAAGATAATAAAAGAGGATGATTGACCGAGGTCAATCATCCTCTCGTTATTTAATTCTATTCGGTATCGAGTGCAGACTTAAGCTCGGTTTCGTTGATCGCTTTTATCTCAGACATAGCTACGTACTCGTCCTTTATAATATTATACACCTTGTTATCCTCGATAACGCGTGCGCCGTAACCGTCACAAAGAATATTATACACTCCGCTTTCAGGGATATATTCCAACAGCAACAGATATTCCTCACCCACAGTAAGCTCAACTGCCGGATCGCTTTCTATAAATTTTACGAATTTA
This sequence comes from Clostridia bacterium, assembly GCA_017416185.1. Lineage (GTDB taxonomy): Bacteria > Bacillota > Clostridia > Oscillospirales > CAG-272 > RGIG7300. The sequence goes on along the minus strand of JAFQDF010000035.1, from coordinate 98,964 downwards.
CTTTCTATTTCCTTTTCAGTATAACCGTCATAGCCTGTTTTTTTCAGCGTGGATTCGCTTAAAGCCTGCAGATATTCGGACATTGGTACGATACCGCCACAATACTTAGCATCAATAACATCGTCGTTATATTCACCCTTAAGCACCTCAACGACCTCAAATCCGGCAACGGTTATGGGCATACCCGAACCCTCTTTAGCATAAGTATCTATATCTTTAACATAGCGTGCTCTCACAGCTAAATCCGAATATATATATATCCTTTTAACATCGGTAGAAATATACATAGCACTTGTTCCGCCTACCGTTATAATATCCTCTTCTCTGATATCTTCGGGAATATCATCGGCAACAGATGCTTCTGCGGTATCGGTATCCTCGATTCCCTCTGCAGTAATATCGTCGACCTCTGCATTGTTCCGGGAATCAGTGACCGTTTCGTTTAGCGAACACGCAGTCATAGCTACGATCAACAATAAAAAAATAAGTATAAGGAATATTTTTTTCATTATTTCCGACTCCTTTGAAAAAAGTTTTATAATCAATATTCAGTATTATAACTGAATATTACGGATGTTTTTGATTAAAAGCGATATGATCAACTTCTTGAACCGTACTAACCTCCAAAGTGCCAAAATTATTATACATTATACTTTTAGGATTGACCAAGGTCAATCATCCCTACTTTTTAATTATTCTATTTTATTGCAAACTCAAGCTCGGTTTGTGCAGCCGCTTCTATACGTGCCATATCCACGTACTCATCCTTAACGGAGTTGTATACTTTATTGTCCTTAACAACAGGTGAACCGTAGCCCCCACAAAGAACAAAATACACGTCGGTTTCGGGATCGTAGGACAACAGCAACAGATATTCATCACTACTTGAAAATTCAGACAAGGGTGTAGTATCTACAAGCTTTACAAATTTTTTCTTAATTTCTTCCTCTGTATAGTTATCATAGCCTGCTTTTTGGAGGGTAGCTTCGCTCAATGCTTGCAAATACTCAGACATCGGTATAATTCCACCGTAAAATTCAGCCTTGATGGTACTGCCGTTATATTCCCCTTTAATCACATCGATCACCTCAAACTCAGCAATCGTAACAGGTGTACCCGAACCCTCTCTGGCATAAGTATCAATATCCTTGCCGTAACGTACTCTGATGATCACATCCGAAAGTTTACAGATATCATTGATATCGGTAGCAATAACGTCACTACTGGAATATATGGGCACAATATCATCATCGCTTATCTCTTTAATTGGTGGATTGGTGGTTATCTTTTCGTTTACCGAAATGCTTTCGGATTCAAAGGTCACATCATTAACCGAACACGCAGTCATAGTGACGATCAACGATAAAGAAATAAGTATAGGAATGACTTTCTTCATAAAGATACCTCCTTAAAATACTCTTATGCTATATCAAGTGCAAGGGTTATCATATCCGCAAAGGAATTCTGCCTTTCTTCGCTTGACATATGCTCACCGCGGACAAGCTGATCCGACACGGTAAGGATAGTTAAAGCATTTTTGCCTGCCTTTGCGGCATTGGCATAGAGAGCCGCCGCTTCCATATCTACCGCCAAAACTCCCATCTCTGCCCAACGGCTGTTGACCGTGGGATCGGGGTTATAGAAAATATCGCTTGAAACGATATTACCCGCAAAGTAACGAAGTCCTTTTGCTTTTGCGTTATCCACGGCATCAAAAAGAAGCTTTTCCGAGGCTGTGGGAGCACAATCACCGGGTAGTCCGAAGGACTTTAAATAATTAGAATCTGTGGATGCTGCCATTGCGAAAACAAGATCGCCTAAGTTCATCTCGGGCTGAAAGGCACCTGCTGAGCCTACGCGGATTATATTTTTAACGTCAAAGAAGTTAAATAACTCGTAGCTGTAGATACCCATAGAGGGCATACCCATTCCGCTCGCCATACAGGAAACACGCTTACCCTTGTAAAATCCCGTGTAGCCCTGAACTCCTCTCACGTCGTTTACAAGCACGGCATCGGTGAGAAACTCCTTGGCTATAAAGGCAGAGCGCTTGGGGTCGCCGGGCATCAATACCGTTTCGGCAAAATCAGTTGGCTTTGCATCAATATGCGGTGTAGGATAGCTCATTGTTTTTCCTCCATCGTGAATGGAATAAATTCATCACAGGGTTTATTGTGCTTGATAAGCTCACGTACCATAGTGGAGCTTACGTGGGCGTTGGCGCCGTTAGAGGGCAAAAATACTGTTTCCAATCCGTCGCCTGTCATAAAGTATATCTGTGCAAGCTCGTACTCATAGTCAAAGTCACGGGCGTTACGCACGCCTCTGACCACAACGTCTATATTTTCTTTTTTTACAAAGTCCACCAAAAGACCTTCAAAGGCCTCTACACGGACGTTGGGATATTTGCTGCAGGCCTCTTCTGCAAATGCCTTACGCTCTTCGAGGCTGAACATATTGTTCTTTGCCGCATTATATACCACCGCAACGATGACCTCGTCAAACATATCTGCCGCACGGTGGATAAGGTTCATATGACCGTTGGTTATAGGGTCGTATGTTCCGGGGATAACTGCTTTTTTCATAGTTTGATTTTACCTTTCAATTTACTGAAAAGAATATAAAATGTATAATGTACAATGTATAATTATGGATGGAATTTTTGTTGCTTTAAGCAACAAAAATCTCCTTCATTTTACATTCTACATTTTACATTATACATTTATTGACCAACCTCATTGGTCAATACGGTAACATACGCTCTGCCCGACTTATAGTGTCTGCGTAAGGTTAAGTCTCCATATTCAGGAATATCATCATTTCCGCTCTCGAGAACTATGGTACCCTGATAGTTGAGCATATCCTGCTCGAGGATTATCCTCATAGCCTCGCTGAGCATATTTGAGTCATAGGGAGGATCAAGGAAGATGATATCAAACTTTTCCTTTGTTCCCTTGAGGTACGCCTTATAGTCCTTTGTGAGGATGACACAGCGGTCAAAGAGCTTGGTCTTCTGTGCGTTTGCCTTGATTATCTTTACCGCATCCGCAGACTGGTCAACGATAGTGGCAGAAGCCGCACCGCGGCTCAGCGCCTCAAGACCCAACTGTCCCGAACCGCCGAAAAGATCGAGGACACGTCTGCCCTCTATATCAAACTGCAGCATACTGAAAACCGACTCCTTGGTACGCTCGGAGGTGGGACGGGTAGCCTCACCCTCAAGGGTCTGGAGCTTGGTTCCTCTTGCAGTTCCTGTAATTATACGCATCATAATTCATTTCTCCTGATGAAAATAGTCAAAAATATCATTGGCATTCTTTTCGGATATGCCCTTTACTTGCTTTAATTCGTCTACGCTTGCTTCCTTTATTGCCGCAAGCTTTTTGAAGTGGGCTAAGAGATTCTTTGCCTTGGTCTGACCTATGCCCTCTATCTTTTCAAGGGAGGAATGGGTCAAGGTCTTTGATTTGGCACCCGACATAGCCTTGATTGTAAATCGGTGTACCTCCTCCTGTATTTTATATATAAACTGGAATACCGACTGCTCTCTTGCTATACTTATCTCCTCGTCCTCGGTGGTTAAGGCTCTGGTCTTATGGAACTCGTCCTTGACCATACCGAATACAGGGATGTCGATATTCAGCTCTTCCAGTAATTGCTTAATCGTAGAAACGTGACCCTTACCTCCGTCAAGGAGGATAAGGTCGGGATAGGTCTGCTCGGTATGGGAAAGGCGTCGCTCTATAGTTTCTCTCATAGAAGCATAGTCATCCTGTTCTCCGCCCGTTCCTCTTATCTTATAGGTACGGTAATCCTTTTTGCAGAACTTAGAGTCACGCACCGATATCATACCGCCCGTGATGTTATCCGAGCCGAAGTTGGATATATCATAAGCCTCGATATGCTCGGGAACCACCTCAAGGGAGAGCATAGAAGCTAACTTGATAAGTGTCTTGTTATCCCTTTCGGTATCTGCCTTATACTGTCCCGCATACTGTCTTGCGTTATCGTATACCATATTGCACAGAGACTTGAGATCACCTCGCTCGGGGTATTTTACGTGTACCCTGTACCCTGCCTTATCGTTGAGAAAAGCAGTCAGCATCTCGTCACTTTCTTCATCAAGCTCAAAGCCGATAAGGATATTCTTTGGTATATACTCTCGCTTGGTATAGAGATCACACAGAAACGCCGCAACAGAGTCGGGAGTGATGATCTGATCTGCACCGAAGATAAAACGCTCGTTGTCGATAACACAGCCGTCGCGGACGTAGAATATTGCAAGACAGGAGGAGACCTCGTCGCTGTAAAGTGAGATTATGTCATATTCGGCATCGGGAGCGCCCACCACCTTCTGCTTCTGCCAGAGGGTGTCAAGCTCCTTTATGGAATCTCGGTACTGCGCCGCCATCTCGAAAAGCAGATTTTCGGAGGCGTAGTACATCTTTTCCTCAAGAGATTTTTTGACCTCGGAAAATGATCCGCCTAAGAAAGCCAAAAGATCCTTTACAGTTTCGTTATATCTTTCCTTTGAGACCTTACCTGTACATACTCCGGTGCACTGACCAAGCTGATAGTAAAGACAGGGTCGGGTCTTGCCTATATCCTGCGGAAACTTTTTAGAGCATCTCGGTATACCGAAGGAGCGCTGTGCGGTACGGATAATGGAATATGCCGTCGTTGCTCCCGAATACGGTCCGAAGTATTTTGCTTTATCGTTGTTTCGCTTACGGACGAACTGAAGCCGCGGGTATTCCTCCCCTGTTGTCACCTTGATATAGGGGTAGCTCTTATCGTCCTTTAAGAGAATATTATACTTAGGCTTATGAAGCTTTATAAGTCTGTTTTCAAGACTCAATGCCTCTATCTCGGTATGGGTAAGCATATAGTCAAAGTGGTCTACGTTCGATACCATCTTTGCGGTCTTGAAATCGTGATGCCCCGTTTCCTTGAAATACTGGGAAACTCGGTTTTTAAGCACCTTTGACTTGCCTACGTATATTATCCTGTCGTTTTTGTCCTTCATCAGGTATACACCGGGGGATGAAGGAAGCTCGTTTGCTCTCTTTCGGAGCTCGTTTATATCTGCCATAAATTTTTTGTAGAGACCGCCCCCCGGACGGTCCGTTTCGTTCGGTTTTAAAAAACAAAAACAAGCAGAATTAGCCAAGGCTGATTCTGCTCGTTCGTTATCTCTGTTTATAATTAAAGAACAGACTCAAGGCCGCTGTCGATAAGCTCAGCAAGTCCGTTAAGTGCAGCTTCCTCATCAGCACCGTCGGCGATAAGGGTAACGCTCATATCCTTGGTGATACCGAGAGAAAGAACACCGAGAAGGCTCTTTGCATTTACGCGTCTCTCGTCCTTTTCAACCCAGATGGTGCTCTTGAACTGATTAGCCTTCTGAATGAAAAACGTAGCAGGTCTTGCGTGAAGTCCTACACTATTCTTTATTGTAACGTCACGTGTAATCATTTGATACACTCCTCTATAAATTATTATTATTTTTTCGCAAAATTTATATAAGTATTATAACAAATAGCTTGTCAAAAATCAATAGCTTTATGCTTTTTTGCTAAAATGCAAAAATATTAACATTTTCACATAGGTTTTTTAGGCTATTTTTACCTAAAATCAGAGCAAATCAGGCCTTTGTTTCTTGGTTAACTCAAGGGCAGCCTTAAATCTCCAGCTTTCTATTTCACGGTGGTTACCGCCCAAAAGCACCTCGGGTACGGTATCTCCCATAAAATCATAAGGGCGGGTATACTGGGGATACTCTAACATTCCCTGACAGAGGCTTTCGTTTTCGTAACACTCGGGGTCGGACAGAACCCCGTCCTTTAGTCTTGCCACGGCATCGACAACGATACAGGCAGGTATCTCACCGCCTGTCAGCACGTAGTCGCCTACCGATATCTCCTCGTCAACGATACGGTCAAGCACACGCTGGTCAACGCCCTCATAGTGTCCGCAGAGGATAATAAGCTGATCGTACCCGGCAAGCTCTCTTGCTTTCTTTTGTGTAAAGACCTTGCCCTTGGGTGACATATATATCGTTCTTGTCTTACCCTTCTTTTCAATAGCCTCGTAGCAATCGTATACGGGCGGGGCAGCAAGGAGCATACCCATACCGCCGCCGTAGGGGGTATCGTCAACACGGCGATGCTTGTCCTTGGAGTAATCGCGGATATTGTGCGTCTCTACCTCTATAACTCCCGCCTGTCTTGCTCTGCCGATTATACTCTCGGAGAGAACGTTGTCAACCAAAGCGGGAAAAAGGGTCATAATGTCAAATCTCATCGAACATACCCTCTATAGGTCTGACAAATATGCCGTTTTCAAGTTCAATACGGTCTATAAACTCACTTACCGCAGGCATATACGCCATACCCTTTTCGGTTTCTATCTCGTATATCTCGTTTGCGGGATTGTCTATAACGCGCACAAGCTTTCCGTAGACCTTGCCGCTGTCTGCATTGATGACAGAAAGTCCGAGTATATCCTCGATAAACACCCTGTCCTCGGGAAGCTTAAGATCCTCACGCTTACAGAAAACGTCTTTATTTTTATAAAGAATAGCCGTTTCAAATGTGTCAGAGCCCTCGGGCTTGCAGAGCACCATACCCTTATGAACGCTTGCGCGCTCTACCTTAAAGGGAGTATATACTCCGTTCTTTTCAAGATACAGTGTCTTCAGACCCGCTAAGACCTTCGGTGTATCGCACCAGGATTCTATCTTTATCATACCACCCACGCCGTGGGTGTTTACTATCCTTCCGCAGGAGAGAAATTCCTTCATTTTGCCTCCATTTGTAAATATTACAAGAAATATTGCAGATAATCATTGCAAGTTACTTAAGATGATTTTATAATATTATATATCAATATTATAAAAAAAGCAAGTATAAGGAGATTTAACATTGAGTAAAGTTTCTCTCGCATACGAAAAGATCAAAAAAAGCGTAGCAAACGTAATAGTAGGTAAGGACGAGGTAGTAGACCTTATGTGCATCGCCCTCTTTACAGGAGGTCATATGCTTATCTGCGACGTACCGGGAACGGGCAAGACAATGCTGACAAAGGCATTTGCCGCTTCGGTCAACTGCAAGTCCGCACGTCTTCAGTTCACCCCCGACCTTCTCCCCGGTGATATCACGGGTGTAAGATACTTCAATATGAAAACAGGTGATTTTGAGTTCATACCCGGTCCCTGCTTTGCCAACATCCTGCTTGCAGATGAAATAAACCGAGCTACCCCCAAGACCCAGTCGGGACTGCTTGAATGTATGGAGGAAAGACAGGCTACCATCGACGGTACCACCTACAAGCTCCCCGACCCCTTTATGGTAATAGCAACAGAAAACCCCGTTGAGAATATGGGTGTTTTCCCCCTGCCCGAGGCACAGCTTGACCGTTTTCTCTTCAAGACCGCAATGCAGTATCCTACTGCCGAAGAGAGTATTGCCATACTCGAACGCTTTGCAGGTAAGCCTAACAGCATTAAGCTCGTTCCGGTCATCACCGCTGACGAGATCCCCTTCCTTGTAAAGGAGGTCGCCTCTGTGTTCGTACATCCCGATCTTATGGAATATATCACGAAAATAGTCGAGGCAACAAGAGATATGGAGGGCGTTGCACTGGGCGTCAGCCCCAGAGGAGCTATCGCCCTTATGAAGGCGGCAAAGGGCTTTGCGGCAATCGCAGGCAGAGAGTACGTGCTTCCCGACGACATCAAGAGGGCGGCAGTGCCTACCCTTGCCCACCGTCTTATCCTCCACAACAGCCACCGTATCAAGAAGGACTATGACAAGGCGGTTATTGAGGAGATACTTACCACCGTTACCGTTCCCACCGAGCCTGAGATATTCTATTCCAAGAGATGAGCCACGCAGGAAGCACGGTCACCATAAGCCTTCCGGTGATAATAACGGCGGCTATCATAGTAGGTCTGGCATTGCTGGGCTTTACAGGCTGGCTTGTCTACCGCGAGTTGTGTAAGCGCACTATAGACCGACTTGAGTACAGACGTACCTTCAGCGAGGACGGTGTATACGAGGGTGACAGCGTTACCCTGACCGAGCGGATATACAATCCTACCCGTCTGCCCCTGTTCCGGGCTTATGCGGAGAGTTATTTCTTTCCACAGCTCGATTTAGGCGTGCCAAAGGGTAAGGACAAATCTGCCATGCAGCGCTTCGAGAGCCGCTTTTCCTTTATCCTTCCCTATATGGAGATCAAGCGTAAGCATACCGTCACCTGTACCAAAAGAGGAGTATACAAGCTGGAAACTGCGGTCATACACCTTCCCGGAACACAAAGGACGGTAGAGAGCAAGTCTACCCTCTACGTTTACCCAAAGATCCTTGCCACTCCCACCTCTCCGAATCCCGTGGGAATGCTTATGGGCGAGAGCATAACCAAGCGTATGCTCATAAAGGATCCCTTCTCGATCACGGGGGTAAGGCCCTACACCTTCGGTGACCCTTTTAATCAGATAAACTTCAAGCAGACGGCAAAGGCATATGCACAGGCTGCCCAGCCCCTTCGGGTCAATGCCCTTGACTATTGCTCCAACCGTACCTTTATGATATTCATAAACTTTGCCACCGACCCTCTTGATCCTATTCCCTCGGCAGAGTTTGACGTAATGATGGAAAACTCTATGTCATATACTGCGGATATAATCCGCATAATGAGCGACAACGGTTACCGTCTCGGGCTCTATACCAACTCCACCCAGAACGATTCAAGCCAAGGACTTGCCTTTCCTATGCGCTCGGGTGAGATACACGCAAGAGATATGCTCCGCGGTATGAGTCAGGTACGTATAGCCGCATCCCATTCCTTTCCTACCCTGCTTGCAAGGGTAATAGAGTCGGGACTGAGTGACACCGAGATTTTCGTATTCTCCGCCTATACCGATGAGGAGATAGAGGCTCACCTTGAGGCTCTCAAGCGTAGCAGAAACTCGGTAAATCTTATCGTACCTTCAGGAAGGGGGACGGAAGATGAGAAATAAAAAGATCGACCCTAACCGCCAAAAGATAGTTTTCAGTAAGAAGAGATTGGCTCTGGTTATCATCTTCGCATCCCTTGCGGCACTTTTGATCTACTTCTCCGTTGCCCTCGACCCAAAATATAAGTATATACGTCAGTTCTGCGCCTTCTTCGGATACGTGTCCATAGCCCTTGACCTCTACCATATCGGCAGGCTCTTTACAAAGGAGATACGTCAGGAGCTGTACAGACGCTTGAGTAAGGCTATATTTAACGTAGCCGAAAAGCTCAAGGCTGCCGTTGATAAGATCAGACAGAAGTTAGGCATCAAGCCCAAGATAAGACACCGCAGTGCAGATGAGGTCAATATTATAATAAGAGATGACCGCGTTCGTCAAAAGAAGCAGAAGCCTGTAACCAAGAAACGCTTTAATTCTCTTACAGAGGATGCCGAACGTATACGTTTTATGTACGTAAAGTATATAGAATACAAGCAAAAAAAGAAGGGCAACTGCCACTCCTACGATACTCCTCTGGAGCTAGAGCGTAAGGTTGCCGAAAACGATACCGAGCACGAGCTCTTTGAGCTTTACACCCCGGTCAGATACGCCGAAAAGGCATACGTAACCCCCGAGGATGTTAAGAAGCAGTATGAGTATCTCTCAAAAAAAGTCAGACTTAAATAACAGAAAAGACAGTTGCGCGCAACTGTCTTTTCTGTTATTATTTATTTTCTGAATGTATCAAACGCCTTGAACATCACCGTCGCCTGCGCTCTTGTGGCAGTACCGTTGGGGTCAAGATAGTTAACATCGCCACTCTTGACACCGTTAATTATACTTGCATCCACAGCCCAGGAGATTCCGTCTATGGCCCATCCTGCCACCTTGTCGGCATCGGGATATGCGGAAATATCCGCTCTGCCCTCAACAGCTATGCCCTTCTTTTCGGAATATACGTAGAAGAAACGTGCAAGCTGAGCTCTGGTAACGTTAGTGTTAGGTCCGAAGGTGGTGGGGGTAAGACCTGCGGTAAGCTCCTGCTCCACCGCCCAGCATATGTAAGTGTTGTACCAATGATAGGACTTAACATCGGTAAAGCCTGAGTCCTTACCCTCGTATACGCTGAGGTCAACGCCGTCTTGCTTTGCGAGGATAGTAAGGAACTGCGCTCTGGTAAGCTTGCCGTTGGGAGCAAAGGTGAACTGGGTCATACCGCTTACGTAACCCATCTGTACACAGTATTTTACCGAATCTGCGTACCAGTGGGTACTGTTTACGTCGTGAAAGCTAAGGTGCTTTGCTGGTATTGCAACGGTTTCAACGTGGGAGCAGACAGCACACACACTGCTCTTTTGACCCTCTGAAATATAGGTAGGCTCGATATCGGTCACCCATTTTTCAAATCTGTGTCCGGGTGCCTTTTGAATAACCTTTACGTCGGTCTTGCCGCAGCCGTTGTCACATACCGCAGTTTCGGTCTCATCGGTAGTACAGCTGAAGTCGCTTGTGTGTTTATAGTTTGTAAAGCTGTGTCCGGGAGCTGTCTTGGTTACCCTTGTGTCGGTTTTGCCGCAGCCGTTATCGCATACCGCGGTCTCGGTGCCGTCATGGGTACAGCTAAAGTCATTGTTTGAAATATAGTTTGTAAAGCTGTGTTCACAGCTCGGAACGTAAGGCATTCCCTGAGCTTTTGCATAACCGTAGGCATAGCTGCCTTCATTGCAGACCATAGTTACCGAGTTGTTTGCAACTATAACGTCATTTTCCTTTTTTTCAAAACAGCCGTAGCCTATACTCTCTACCGAATCGGGAATGTTGATCTTTTCAAGAGTAGTCAGGTTATAAAACGCATATTCACCGATGCTCTTTACACCGTCAGGAACGGTTATCTCGGTAACGGTCTTTCCGTAGAAATCATCCACTATGGTGGCGTTCTTGCGGCGGAAGGGGTTGGCATCACGGTTTTCAAAGCTGATACCGCACCAAGCCGAAATATCCTCTACGTATACTCTTATATTCTTTTTGCCGAACTTAAAAGCGTCTCCACCGATACGGGTAACCGACGCGGGAATGTTTATCATATCAAGAGAGTTAGTTCCCGAAAATGCAACACTACCTATACTCTTAAGCGAAGAAGGAAGTCTTACTTCTCTTAAGAATGTGCAATCGCAGAAAGCTCTTTCTGCTATGGCGATAGTACCTTCTCTTACCTCGACCTCGGAGACGGTGACAAGTGCCGTTATCAGATAGTTTCCTATATAATGAACGTCGTCAATAACCTCCCTGCACCTGACTCCTGCAAAGGCACCGTAGCCTATTTCTTGCACCGAGGGACCTATCTCTATAGATTTTACTTCGTTGCAGGCGTGAAAAGCGTAGTCGTGGATATATTTCACAGAGTTTCCGATGACCACATTTTCCAGCTTGGGGCAACCGCTGAAGGCAAATCCGCCTATGGTAATAACCGAGTCGGGAATGATTATCTCCGTAAGTCCTGCACAATCTCTGAACGCCCCGTCTGCAATACAGGTAACACCATCCTTTATCTTATAAGAACCGCTTATCTTTGAGACCTTTGCTTCGATAAGATAATCGTCTATATACAGAATATTATCAGCCCACTTTGCACACAGATAATAATCCGTACCGTGAATAAAGCCGTAGCCGATTCTGGCTATATTCTTGGGCAGAGATATGGAATCCACATAGGAGCAGTAACGGAAAGCGTATTCACCGATCTCCTCTACAGAGCTGCCCATAGTGACAGCCTCCACCTCAAGACAGTGGTCAAAGGCATAGTCGCCTATACGCCACACGTTTTTGCCTATACTGATGCTTGTTATTTTTGAATTGTTATAAAAGGCATAGTCCGCTATCTGGGTCACCTTATAGTTGTCGATCTTATCGGGAATCGTGACCTTGCCCGAAGCGGAGGGACTGTACATAATGACAGCCTCATCGTTAATTATATTATAGGTCAGATCACCGTAGCTATACTGACCCTTTCCCTCTTTTTTTGCGTCATGAGACTCGGTCACGACAAAGGCGGAGGAGTTCATTGCCGTCACAAGGGGAATAATCATCAACACCGTAAGAGCAATAACTGTTATTTTTTTACAAATCTTCATTTTATTTTCCTCTGTATACATCAAATTTTTGAAGCATTACCGCACACTGAGCTCTGATAGCACTTCCGTTAGGATCAAGAGAGAGCTTGCCGCCTATTTCCATACCGTTTATGATACCTGCATCCACCGCCCAGGAAAGTCCGTCATACATCCAGTCCTGAACCTTTGCCTTATCTGCAAAGCTTGAAAGCTCTGCTCTGCCCTTAACGTCGATGCCGTTCTTTTCTGCATACACGTAGAAAAGTCTGGCAAGCTGAGCACGGGTGATATCCCTGCCGCGTCCGAAGGTGGTGAGGGTCATACCGCTGACGTATCCCTTCTCCACAGCCCAGGCAACAGCACCCGAATACCACTGTCCCGTAGGAACGTCGGTCATACCGCTGCTTACGTTCTTATAGTTATCGGTATTAACTCCTGCTATATTTGCAAGGATAAGCACGAACTGCTCACGCTTGATATTGCCGTTAGGGGCGAAGGTAGTCTTGGACATACCGTTCATATATCCCTTGACTAAAGCATATTCCACCGCACCGAAGTACCAATGATTCTTTTTAACGTCGGTAAAATAAACGGTTATAACAGAGTCATCGGGGTCTGTACCGGGATCGGGTACATCTATTACCGGGGTCTTGTTAGGTGTGGGGGCAGCATCGGGATCATACTTTTCTCTTATCTGAAAATCCTCGTCGTTAAATACGTCGTTGATATCGGAATCACCGAAGTTAGGTGCATAGTGAATGCTGTATACCAGATCACCGTTATCGTATCTGAAACCGTAGATATTATCGTACTCACCTGTTATCACAGGAGCGCATATAACCCTTGTAGTCCCCTTGGTAAGATCATAAGCATATATGTTTCTGGGAGTGGAGTAGAAAATAACGTTCCCGTCGGTGGAAAGACAGTGATAGTTGGCATATGCTTCATAGCTGTTTCCCACCTTGCTCTTGATCCAGTAATCGGTAAGATCAATGAGCTTTACCGGAGTATACGTGGGATCCGCAGGGTCAACAAGGTATATGCCTCTTTCCTTCTCAATACGGTTGTTTATAAAATATATAAATCCGTCTGCAAATACTATCTGAGTCTCGGAATTTTTCCAGTATTTGTCCTCGTATCTTGTATCGGTAAGCTCAAAATTATGCTTGTGATAAATTTTGTTCTGTCCCAGAGAATTAAGTCTTGCACTGGAAATAAGGAAATAGTCGTGTGCCATTCTTCCCTGAACGTCAGGTTCGGAATCGTCATAGGTCAGATCGGCATGATACTCAATTCCATTCATTGTAACAACAAGCCAGGCATGAACAGTAACCTCACCGTCCTTTGAACGAACCGTCCTTGAATCAACACCTATCTCACGCAGCAAATACATATATGCGCCTGTGTAACCTGTACAGATAGCTTTACCCTTGATGAAGGGACCGTACATAGTATCAGAGCCAAACTCGACCACACCTGCAGCGACACTCTCGTTATCATATCTACATATCATAGCCAGTCTGTCGTAGAGAAGCAAGGCTTTGGTAACGGTATCAAGACTGTCGTTATCCTTGATACCGTAAAGAAGTTCTCCGGCCTTAGCCTTACACGTCTCTACGTCTTTTACGTAGGATTCGTGATCATATCCGTCTTTGTATAAGAAGCGTATATGAGTAATATACTCGTTATGTGCATCCTTGACCACAACTATCTGCTTGAACTGGAAAAGCAGGGGTGCTTCATCGATACAAAGCTGATACAGATCAAGAGTATTATCAGATGAAATTTTGAAATCGGTTATGTTGATATTTTTCGTTCCCGCCTCGGGCGCCTTTTCTTCAAGATATGCCACCAGCTCTTCAGTCTTTGCGGCATCATTAAAGTTAAAATCATCTGCCGATACGGCAAAGGCTGTTACTGTCAGCATCAGGGCAACGAATGCTGCCAAAAGAAACTTTTTCATACTGTCCTCCATTGATGTATTATGTATTATGTATTATATATTATTGTTTATAAAACAAAGAGAAGCTCTTCGTTGCCGAAAAGCTTCTTAAATCACATATCCACCGTTAACACCCAGCACCTGACCTGTGATAAAGCTTGCCTTGTCCGATGCCAAAAAGAACACAGCCTCTGCCACGTCCTCGGGCTTGCCTATGCGCATAAGAGGGGTCTCGTCAACTATTGCCTGAATATCCACCTTGGAATATCCTCTGTTCATATCGGTATCTATCATACCGGGGGTAACGCAGTTCACACGGACACCCGAAGGACCCAGCTCCTTTGCCAAAGCCTTGGTAAGTCCGATAAGTCCCGCCTTTGCTGCAGAATAATGAACCTCCATAGATGCTCCTACCTCTCCCCACATAGAGGAGATATTAACGATAGCACCGCTATGGTTACGGAGAAAATATGGGATAGCCTGACGGCAGCAGTAGAATGCTCCCGAAAGGTCGGTGTTTATCATATCCATATAATCCTTGTCGGTTATATCCGACATAAGTGCAGACTGTGCAATGCCTGCGTTGTTCACAAGAACGTCAATACCTCCCAGGTAATCCGCCGCCCTTGATATCATTCTGCCTACCTCTTCCGGGTCACGTATATCACCCTTGATACAGGGTACGCCTACCTCTGTAGCTGCACGGTCGTTTGAATGGTAGAAGAACACAACATTGTCACCGTTTGCGGCAAAACGGCGAACCACAGCGGCACCGATACCTCGACTGCCGCCGGTTACTATAATATTTCTCATACTAATTTAAATCGTTGTAATAAATTATCTCATCAGGAAGATGATAGCCTAACTTTTCTCTTGCCACGCGGATAACATACTCATCATCAAAGGGCCTTTCCATTTCGGCCTTGAGCTCCTCTATGTCCTCACGGTATTCCTCG
Source organism: Clostridia bacterium (assembly GCA_017416185.1). Taxonomy (GTDB): domain Bacteria; phylum Bacillota; class Clostridia; order Oscillospirales; family CAG-272; genus RGIG7300. Next base: position 83,957 of record JAFQDF010000035.1, on the reverse strand, counting down.
ACCTGACTTGTTAAGACCTTTTTTTCCTCGTTAAGACTGTTGAACTGTATCTGGAGCTTCAAAATTGTAATGAGACAAACAAGTATAACGATAATTACAGCTACCTTAACAAATATATTTGTTCTTACCACAGCTCAACATCCTTTCCTTTTAAAGCTTCTTATCCTGCGTTTCAAATGTCTGCGGGTATAAATACTGTCACCCACACCGACGCAAAAGTGCCATATCGCAAGCAAAACAGTCTCCCAAATAAAACGCAGCACACGGTATACACCCTTAATGATATATCTGTACACTGCAGAGGTCAGTCTGCCTACGGTGTTATAATACACCGTAAACCCCGCAAGAGAACCGAATATCGCTATCCCGCGGATACGTCCGTTATTGACGTGAAAAATAAATATTGCCGATGCCACGGCGATGATTATAAAAAACAGAACGTCACAGGTAAAATAAATGACATTTGTCAGTACTTTCTTACCCGCCATATAAAATGCCGTACGGATGAGACGAAGAGCATCGTACACACATCCAAACACAAATCCGATAACGGCAGAATAAAGTATGAAGGTATATATCTGAGAATAGCTATGTGCCATACTATCCGAAAATACGGGACAAAAGCGATTTTTTTGACTTTTGTTCCATATAGTAAAAGGCATCTATCCTACCCTCAACCGAGACTATTCCCTCGCTCAAGTTTAATTGTACTATATTTAATCCCTCGCCGTCAAGAGTAAGTTGTCCGAGACAGGTCTGCATAACGATATTATTTTCGTCATAGCATAAAACCTCATCTACCCCCGTAAGCACCGCACTCTGTCTGTCGGTGACACTTATAGACTGCTTTGATCCGTATTCCTTCATATACATCCCCCATAAACGTGATATCACATTTATATGCGGGAGCTGTTCAGTTTATTACCTCATACATACCCGAGGCATCTGCCTTGGCAACATGCTCCTTTACCTCAAGGACACGGAGTTTGAGAGTCCTCTCGCCAAAGCTTATCTCGATAACATCCCCGACCTTGACGTCATAGGATGCCTTGGCGCGTCTGCCGTTCACCTGAACGTGCTCTGCATCGCAGGCATCGTTGGCTACGGTTCGGCGCTTGATTATTCTTGATATCTTTAAATACTTATCCAATCTCATTGTATTTTCCTGTACACAAAAGGAGCAAGCCCCTTCCTATAAACAATATCGGGAATCCTTGGCTCAAGGATTCCCGACCGTTTCAAAATTTGCTATTACTTTATAGCGTCCTTGAGAGCCTTAGCTGCGCTGAAACCAACATTCTTGGAAGCAGCGATCTCAAGAGTCTCGCCTGTACGGGGATTTCTTCCTGTACGAGCTGCGCGCTCCTTAACCTCGAAAGTACCGAAACCGAAAACCTGAACCTTATCGCCTGCCTTAAGAGCATCAACGATAGCCTCGATAGCTGCGTTAACAGCTGCCTCGGAAGCCTTCTTGGTTGCGCCTGTCTTAGTTGCTACTGCATCAATGATATTTGCCTTGGTCATCATAATTTTAATCACCTTTCTGTTATTTTTTTACTTCTACACTACATTATAACACGATTTATCGGTAATATCAATAGATTTTGCAAAATTTTTCTGATTTTATTAATTCTTTTACTCAAAATCTGCAATAAATCTGTCACAATATCGGGTAAGAGCCTCCTCAGCGTCGATTCCTGCCCTTTGAGCCGCGGAGCAAAGCTTGAAAAGCTCCTCACCAAGAGAGTCGAAATCCAGTTCCCTATCCTCGAGGGTATAGCTATCACCCTTTGCCGCCCGCTTTGCCGTTTTCTGAGCTCTCATAAGTCCGGGCAGGGCCTTGGGTACGTCCCTTACAGTATCGGCAACTGTCTTCTGACCCTTGGTATCCGCCTTTATCTTATCCCAGTTGTATAATACCTCACCCGAGGTATCCGCTTTGACGTCTCCGAACACGTGGGGGTGACGTATTATAAGCTTACGGCAGATGCCGTCTACGGCATCTCCGAGTGTAAATTCTCCGTCCTCCTCTGCCATCTGGGCGTGGAAAACCACCTGCAAAAGCACGTCGCCCAGCTCCTCGCACATAAGCTCGGGATCCTTTTTGTCTATAGCATCGCAGACCTCATAAACCTCCTCGATAAAGCAGGTGCGTATGCTTTCATGGGTCTGCTCCTTGTCCCATGGACAGCCAACCCTGAGATATTTCATTATCTCGCAGAGGTCATCCATAGTGTATATGTCTTTATTTTTAATCTGTTCCGTTGTCATCATTTTACAAGTCTTGCCTTCTTCAGTAATGAATAAATTTTCTCTCCTTTGGGTATGATGGCAAAATCATCCTTGTTCAGGGCACCGAAAAGAAGTATGGCAAAGAGATATACCACAGCTGCCACAACTATAGCAAGGATGGTTACTATCCTTCCCACACCGAGGAAGCCCGCTAACAGATGATAAGCGCCGAGAGCTGTTGCTGCACAAAGTACCGCTGCGGCAAGGGGCTTGAGGAAAACCCTTCTGAAGCTGGGAATAAATCCTATATGCTTTGCCACAAAGTAGAAGTTGAAGATAACTATTGTAATATAACAAAGCAAAGAGCCTATAGGTGCACCGTACATACGGATATTTTCGTTACCTATAAGGAACCAGCTGGTAGTCACCTTGACTACAGCTCCCGCTATCATACTGATGATGGGCTTACGCTCAAGCTTGTATGCCTGAAGGAAGGAGGTGCTCATAGAGAGCATCGCCATAAAGAATACAGCCAGTGCCTGAATACGCAGATGTCCGGGAGAATCCACGTAGCAATCTCCGAAGATAAGCGTGATAACAGGCTCGGAAAGCACGGACATACCAAGGGCACAGGGCAGTGCGATAAGAGAGGCTACCTTCAGGGAGCTGTTGAGAAGTCCGTGAACCTTGTCCTTTTCGTTTTTTACAAGCAGTGCGGAAAGATAAGGAACTATAGATCCGGAAATGGGATATATCAGCACAGGAGGAAGATTGAAGAGAGTTATTACCTCTGTGGTAAAAGCTCCGTACATCTCCACTCTTGCAGTCTCTGCCAGCCCCAGAAAATCCAGACGGTTGGCAATTATCCAGCTGTCGATAACATTTGTAAGGCTCATTACCGATGAGCTGAGAGTTATGGGAATAGCGATAAGAAGAAGTGTTTTGAGTATCGTTTTGTTTGAGCGCACGGGCATATCATAGCTGTCAGGACGCTCATACTCGGCATTGTAAAGCTCCTCCTTAAAGGATGCCTTCTTTATGATAAGATATATCATACCTATGGCAACACCTACGGTAGGACCGAGAATAGCCATAGCGGCAGCAAGGGCGTGCTTTTTGGAATTGCTGTCGGGTATAAACCTCATCGCCACAAGTGCCAGAGCAAGACCGATTACCAGCTTACCAAGAGCCTCAATGACCTCTGACACCGCTGTAGGCACCATATTCTGATGTCCCTGAAAATATCCGCGGATCGCACATGCAATACAGATAAAGAACAGCGTCGGTGCAATACATATTATAGAATACTGCAGACCCTCAGAATTATAGCCGTCGGCTATTACTCCGGATAAGAGCATCATCGCCAGCATACCCACAAAGCCTATAACGGCAAGGGTCGCCAGACTTACACGGAAAATTCTTTTCGGTTCTCTGAGATTACCCTTGGCACGGCTTTCGCTGACCATCATCGCAATAGCCACGGGTATACCCGTTGTAGCTATCATAAACAGAAGCACGTAGATATTGTAGGCTACGTTGTAATAGCCCATACCCACGTTGGTAATAGCAGACTTTAGCGGTATCTTGAGACCCAGACCGATAACCTTGACCACAAGGTTCGCTATCGTCAGGGCAAGCACACCGGAGGCAAACAGGTTTGCCGCTTTTTTGGTTTTCTGATTTTTCATTATTTCTCCTTGAAATGAGTATCGTAAAACTCTCTGAAGCTATCGTAGGTCCTATGTATATCAGCCTCTGTAACCTTGTCCGAAAGATATTCGTAGGGATACTTCGGCATAAAGACACGCTTGATGGTATCACGGTTGGGAGACACGAGCTTGGTGACCGCACCTGCTCCGCAGGCAAATACCGAATGTATCTCCTCCATCATATATATATTGTACAGACCCTCATAGCCGGGTAAGGAATAACCTACGTTTTCATAGTTACCCACGGTATTTTTCTGTCTGTACATATAGTATGGAATATAACCGTTATTCTTTGCATTGACCTGAGCATAATCCACGCACTTTCCTACGTTTGGGTCGAAGGGCGAATATACGTTATTCTCGTCCTTCAAGATATCCGCAGCCTTCTTGACACAGAAGGTATGGTAGGTTACATTTTCGGGACGCAGCTTCAGTATCTCGTCCACAGTCTTCTGGAAGCTTGCGGGACTCTCGCCGGGAAGACCTGCAATAAGATCGGTGTTGATACATTCTATGCCCGCTTCTCTTGCAATATTATACGCACGGTAAAATTGCTCAACGGTGTGATTTCTGCCGATAGTCTCAAGCACGGCATCGTTTAAGGTCTGAGGATTGATACTGATACGGTTGACACCCATCTCAATGGCTATTCTGACCTTTTCCTCGGTTACGGTATCCGGTCTGCCCATCTCAAAGGTATATTCCTTTACCTGGCTGAGATCCGCGTTTTCCTTAATAACACCCAGAAGCATACTCATCTGATCCGGAGTAAGTATAGAGGGTGTGCCGCCGCCTATATAAATGGCAATAAGCCTCTGTCCAAGCTCGGAAATAAGCTTAAGACTGTTCTCCACCTCATACATAAGCTTTGCAAGATAATCGGGTATAAGAGAGAGAAGTCTCTTGGTAGAATATGAAACAAAGGAACAGTACGAACAGCGTGAGGGACAAAAGGGTATGGAAATATACAGACTGCAGGTATTATCTCCCATCTGCTTGATTATACGGTTCTCGTTCTTTGCTATATTACCCAGCAGGGTCGCCTTCTTCGGGCTGACAAAATACTGCTTGGTAAGTATTCCCTTCATTTCCTTAAGCCCCAATCCGCCGTTAAGAAGATCTCTTGCTATCTTTGCAGGACGAACACCTGTAAGGATACCCCAGGAGGGGGATATACGGAAAAATTTTTCTCCTGCCTTGAAAAGAGCAACACCTACCGCTACCTTCTCAGTCTTTATCTTAACATTTGTCTCGGAATATGGCTCTGTATGCTCACAGGTGACAGTTTTTTTGCCAATGGTTATGGTAGCTTTGGCATAGCAACCCTCATCTGTATCACGCTGTATAAGATCTACTATAGGAGTGTTTTCGGTGGCAATCTCATCCTCGGCAAACTTTGCTCCGGGGAAAAACACCATACACAGGGTCTGCGCATAAAATCTGTTGATATTACCGTCAATGTTAACTATCATTGTTGACTCCAAAAAATAATATTCGGAATGCAAAATGCAAAATTATGGACGATTTTGTCCGAAAGGACAAAATCCACATTCTTATTTACCTTTTTTTCTTAATACTTCACTTTCCATAACGATAGTGATAGGTCCGTGAAGGCTTGTCACTATCTCCATATGCTCGCCGAACGCGCCCTTTCCCACGGGTATGCCCTTATCTGAAAGAAGCTTCATAAAATACTCATAAAGCTCGTTTGCGCGTTGAGGCTTTTCTGCCCCCATATAATCGGGGCGGTTGCCGTGAGCATAGTTTGCCATAAGAGTGAAATTGCTTATGACAAGCACCGAGCCGCCTACGTCCATAACGGACAGATTTAATTTATCGTTTTCGTCACTGAATATTCTTAATTTTGAAATTTTTTCCGCTAAGAGTCTTGCATCCTCCTCGGTGTCACCTGCAGCAACACCCAAAAGAATAAGAAGTCCTTCGTTGCATTCTCCCGTTACCTCTCCCAAAGCATGACAAGCAGCATGGGAAACTCTCTGTATCACAGCCTTCATGAGCCGAATCCTCTCGTTACGTCGTCTATGTTATCAATGCTCTTAAGTCTTGATACGATACTGTTGACGTGCTCAAGATTTTTGGCATTGACTGTAAGGTTGATTATTATATCACCGTCCGCTCTCTTCTGGGTGGAAACAGAGACGAGGTTTACTCGCATATCTGCAAGTGCTACCGTGATCTGTGCAAGCAGACCGATATTGTCCTTGGCAAAAATACGGAGCATCGCCTCGAAGAACTGGGAGGACGTACCCATAAGGCTTGCACCCTGTTCCCAGTAAGCACTGACCCATCTGCCCTCGTATTCCGCCTTCTTCATATTGGCGATAACGTTGGGGCAGTCGCGCTTGTGAACGGAAACTCCATAGCCCTTGGTGATAAATCCGATAAGCTCGTCACCGGGCAGGGGGTTACAGCATTTGGCAAACTTGACCATACAGCCGTCAACACCGTCAATGATAACACCGCCGCTCTTGCTGGTCTTACGGGGAGTTGCCTGCTTATTAAGACTTTCTATATCGACCTCTACAGGCTCTTGTACCAAAGGCTTGACTATACGGTCAAATTCATCACGGAGCTTGGAGGCTACCTTGTTCATGCTTATACCGCCGTAGCCTATAGTGTTATAAAGGCTCTCGACACTCTGTATGCCTATACGTGAAGCTACATTTGAAAGTATCTCCTCACGCTGCTCCTCGGTATACGGACGGTTGAATTTTTTGAACTCCTTGTCTATCTCGGTTCTGCCCACAAGGATGTTCTCTGCCTGCTTTTCCTTTTTGAACCACTGTCTTATCTTGGTCCTTGCCTCACCTGTCTTGATTATCTTAAGCCAGTCACGGCTGGGGCCTTTAGACGCGTTGGAGGTAAGTATCTCAACTATCTCTCCGTTCTGGGGCACACGGTCGATAGGAACTATCATACCGTTTATCTTGGCACCCACCATCTTGTTACCTACAGCCGAATGTATAGCATAAGCAACGTCGATGACGGTGGAGCCTTGCGGCAGGGTAATAACATCGCCCTTGGGGGTGAACACAAAGGTCTCATCATGGAATATGTCTATCTTCAGGGCATGCATAAACTCATCGTGGTCGTTGGTCTCGTCCTCAACGTCGATAAGCTTAGACACCCACTGCAGCTTCTGATCTATCTCGGCACGGCTCTCGGCACCGGTCTTATACTTCCAGTGAGCTGCCAGGCCGTATTCCGCGATACGGTGCATCTCCCAGGTGCGTATCTGAACCTCAAAGGGAATACCGTCACGTCCGATAACGGTGGTATGAAGCGAGCGGTACATATTGGGCTTTGGGGTGGAGATATAGTCCTTGAATCTTCCGGGAACAGAGTTGAACATATCGTGGATTATACCAAGCACGGTGTAGCACTCAAGCTCGGTCTCAACGATAATACGAAGAGCATAGAAGTCAAATATCTCCTCAAAGCTCTTGTTATTCTCAAACATCTTTTTGTATATGGAATATACCGTCTTGACACGTCCCTCAAGGGAATATTTCAGCTTGGAATCGTCCAGCTTCTCGGAAATAGAGTTCCTTGCGTTCTCAATAAAGTCACGGCTCTGACCGTAACGCTTTTCTATATCCTCCTTGACCTGAGCATAGCCTATGGGGTCAAGGTAAGAAAGGGATATGTTCTCAAGCTCCTGCTTTATACGCTGCATACCGAGACGGTGTGCCAAAGGAGCGTAAACGTACATTGTTTCAAGGGCTGTTACCCTCTGCTTTTCCGGTCTCTTGGCAGAGAGGGTACGCATATTGTGAAGTCGGTCACAGAGCTTGATGAAGATAACGCGGATATCCTTGGACATAGCCAAAAACATCTTACGCAGATTCTCTACATGCTCATCCTCCTTGTCCTCAAAGGGGATCTGCACAAGCTTGGTAAGACCGTCAACCAGCATAGCTACCTCTTCACCGTATTCACGGCGGATAGCACCCACGTCCACCTTGTCGCCGCAGTCCTCCACCGTATCGTGAAGAAGTGCCGCACAGATGGAATCTGTATCTAATTCAAGGGTAGCAACTATCTCCGCTACCGCAATGGGGTGATATACGAAGGGCTCTCCGCTCTGGCGGAACTGTCCCTCGTGAAACTCTGCAGCATGGAGATATGCTTTTTTGATTTTTTCCACATCATACTTCTTACCTGTTTTCTCAAGGGCAAGGAGTAATTTGCTTATCGGAGCATATTTGTCTTCCATGTTATTTATCCTGTTTTGATCTTAAATTCTGTAATATTATCGATTTGTCAAGGTTTACCTTTCCTCTTACAAATCTTACGCCTATCTTATACTTGACCTCAAAGTCATCCTCTGATTTCTCTACCGTCAGAAGCTTCATTTCACTGAATACATCAAGCATAAATCTCAGCTTGCATATGGCATTTTCTCCCGTAAGGGACGCCTCGCGAATAAGCTCTGAAAGGGTGAATAAACCCTTCTTTTCACAACGCTTGATATAGGTGTAAAGAGCGGCAAATTCCTTACGTGCAGGCAGAATTGAATCTGTAATACTATAATGTGCGCCGTTCTTTATCCTGCGGTAAAGCTGTTTCTGCTCTTCATAGCGTTCTACAGTTCTTCTGTCGGGAAGAATATGACGTATATTTATCTGAGGTGTGGTGATTCCGCGGTACTCGTTTATCTCAAGCGAGAATACAACGTCTACCCTGTCCCCTCTCTTAAAAGACGCCTCCTCGGGGGACATTCCGAAATATACACAACCGAAGGCTCGGTTCCCTTTAGTGATACCGATACGACTGTGCTTGTTTGAGCCTATCCCCCTTATCTCGGTAACCGTCGCGTCGCATATAACAAACACAGGTGCGGGATTATCGGTGCCGAAGGGCTCAAGTAAAAACAGCTCGTTTGCCTGTCTCAGGTCTATATCCTCAGCATCAAGCTCAAGGTCGGCATTACAGGTAGGAGAATGTGCATCGTGATCAAAATGCTCACGGGCATACTCATTTATACGGCGGCAAAACTCATCAAACCTATCTCTTCTGACACTGAGGCCTGCCGCCAGTTCATGACCTCCGAATTTTTCAAGAGTATCGCTGACGTCACTCAGAGCCTCTACAAGGTTCAGACCCTTGACGCTTCTGCCGCTTCCCTTACCCATACCCTCCTCATCAAAGGAAACGAGTATGGTTGGAAGTCCGTATTTATCGGTAAGTCTTGAGGAAACTATACCTATGACACCGTGATGCCAGTTTTCCTTGGCAAGCACGATGACGGGATTGTTTTCAAAATCATAGTCTGCGGCAATCATCTCAGCCGCTTCCTTTGCAATGGCATTTTCCTCCGCACGGCGCTGCTCATTGAAATCGCAGAGGGTCTGGGCAAGACTGTCCGCCTTTTCCCTGTCTGAGCAAAGCATAAGCTCACAGGCAATGGAGGCCTCGCTCAATCTGCCTGCAGCATTTATACGGGGTGCCAGAGTATAACCCACAGTTGAGGAGGTTATACGCTTGGTCTTGCCTGCGCCTGCCTTGTCAAGCAGTGCAGCCATACCTACTCTTGGAGCCGTTTCCATACGGGCAAGACCTATGCTGACTATAAGACGGTTTTCGTCCACAAGAGGCATAACGTCGGCAATAGTACCCGTAGCTATAAGATCCGCATATTCGTTACATATACTGCGAAAGGGGTTTTCATCTGTACCCTTGCGCTGATTGAGTCTGATACGCAGGGCGGTTATCACCTTGAATACAACCCCCACACCTGCAAGCTCCTTGAAGGGATAGGTGCAGTCGGGACGCTTGGGATTGACCACTGCCACGGCAACGGGAATATCCGAGTGACATTCGTGATGATCGGTAACCACGGTATCAAGCCCCTTGCTCTTGGCATATTCTATCTCGGCACAGGCAGTAATACCGGTATCCACCGATATCATAAGGGTATACCCGTCGGCTATTATCTGATCAAGGGCGCCTATGCTTATACCGTAGCCCTCTCCTATACGGCTGGGGATATGATAATCACAGTTGATTCCCACCGAGCGCAGGAAAAGATAAAGGGTAGACACAGAGGTAACTCCGTCCACGTCATAGTCTCCGAATATCATAACCTTCTCACCGCGGTCAAGGGCAAGAAGTATACGCTCTACAGCCTTGTCCATATCCGCCATCAGGAAGGGATCGTGGAAATAGCTGTCCTCACTTCTGATAAATCCACCCGCAAGTTCAGGGGTGGTATATCCCCTCTGCCACAGAAGCTTAGCAGTGACAGGAAGTATATCAAGCTCGCTGCACAGACTGCCGATAGCAGTTTCATCTATTCTGTTGTCATAAGCAAACTGCCATCTTCTCATGGGATCTCCTAATCTATTCGGGTTATTCTAACGCTTTTTTTAGTCTCGACCCTACGGTCAAGGATAAAATATATTATAACATAAGTAAGTACAAAAATGCAAGCACTTACCAAAATTTGCACAAATTGTGCAGAAAAAAGCAAGGACGAGGCAATATATCCGCCTATTGCAAGCACCAGAGGAAGCACAAATACCACCAATGCATAGAACAAAACCGTCTTTGATTCACTTTCCAGGGTAACGTTGTCCCCTACCGCTGCACCCACTCGGTTATATGCCAGAGTGCTAATCTTCTTTTTACAGGCGATACAGCCCTCCTGCTTTGAGCATCCTACACAGCCCGAGGTACGCATGACCTCTACTACAGCATATTCCCCGTCAAGGGAAATGACCTTACCTTTTTGTATCATTTTCAATTCCTTTTGTATCTTGAAATAAGAGCGGCGGCACAGCGCAGACCGTCAACCGCGGCACTGGTTATTCCTCCCGCATAGCCTGCTCCCTCTCCCGAGGGATAGAGATTATCGACACCGAGAGCAAGAAGGTCCCCGTTTCTTGTTATACGCACAGGTGCGCTTGTCCTTGTCTCCGGACCTGTAAGCAGAGCATCCCTTACCGCGAAGCCGGGCAGAATTCTATCAAAGGAGGCTATTCCCAGCTTAAGCATATCACATATACGGCGTTCAAAAAGGCTGTTAAGATCATATGCTCTCACCTTACCTCCCATATAGGTAGGCTTTATACGGTGTGGAAGCACACCCTGCCTTGCGTCAAGGAAATCGCCCACCGATTGGCATGGAGCATAATACTCTCCTCCGCCCGCAGCATATCCTCTTTGTTCAAGAGCCTCCTGATATGCAATAGGATCATCCGAGCGCACCGACACAGCGATAGCGGCATTTGAATTCACACCGTTACGTGCATATCGACTCATACCGTTGGTTACCACCGTGTTCTCTTCCGAGGCGGCGGCAATGACCTCACCGCCGGGACACATACAGAAGGTATATACAGCATCCTCTCCTACCCTTTTTGAAAAGGCATAGGGTGCTGCCCCAAGCAGAGGATCTCCTGCATGATCACCGTACATCGCACGGTCTATGTCCTCTCTTAAATGCTCGATACGAACACCTACGGAAAAGGGCTTTGGCTCTACAACGTAGTTTTCAGCCATAAGGTACCTGTAGGTATCTCTTGCAGAGTTTCCTACCGCCAGTATAAGGGCTCCGCAATCTATCTCCCCTTTGTCGGTCACAACTGAACATACACGGTTATTTGTTTTATTTATTGCTCTGAGGGCGGTATCGTAATATATTTCTCCCCCCAGCTCTACAACACGGCGGGATATGGCATCCACTATACCGAGAAGCTTGTCTGTGCCGATATGAGGCTTGGCATCGTACATTATCTCCTCAGGAGCTCCGAACTCCACGAATCTGTCAAATACGTATCTGCAGGCGGAATCTGAAATACGGGTAACAAGCTTTCCGTCAGAAAAGGTACCCGCGCCCCCTGCACCGAACTGTATATTACAGCTTGTGTCAAGAACGCCCGTCCTCATAAAGTTCTCTACCTTTTCGGCTCTGGTCTTTACACAGGAACCGCGCTCAAGAACGATGGGTCTGTAGCCCTGTTCCGCCAGGAGAAGTGAAGCAAACATACCCGCAGGACCAAATCCGCAAACCACCGGTCTTGCCGACAGAAGCTCTTTTCCCTGTGTCGGAGTTACCCAACCGTCCTTTTCGATATTTGCATCCGTCTTTTTAAGCTGTTTTTCATTTACTTTATCACAGCTTGCCGCAACAGAGTAAACAAAAAGTATGTTGTCACGGTGTCTTGAGTCGATGGAACGCTTGTATATATAGGGACTGCTTATCTTTATACCGGCGTTCCTTGCCCTTTTTAGGGCAATATCGACTGCCTCGCCCAAAGGGGCAGTATAAGGCAGTCGTATATTCTTAAATACTATTGTTTTCATTTCTTGAAGGTTACCACCATATTGTATTCACCAAGCTCATATACGCTTCCTGAATATTTTTCTGCGATCTCTACCTTTATGGGCAGAGTTATGCTCTCGGGATCATCCTTGACCTCTGAAAGGTCTATGGAAAGAGTAATATCCTCAGCACTTATCTCGGATATATCCTCACTTTTTCCTCTGAGGGTGATATTAACCGTATCAACAGCCAAGGTGTATTTGAGCTTTTGGGGATTCTCGACCTTGAGCTCCTCTATTGTAAAGCTCTTGGTTGAGCTTCCCTTATGTGTTATACCGATATCAACGTTCTCTGTGCCGTCGACACACTTTACCCCTTCGGGCAGCTCCAGAGGAACATTCAGGCTTTCCGAGGTAAGAGTCTTCTCGTTGATGGTATGGAAAACGTATTCGTCAAGCTTTGAAAGGGTCTCTACAGGTCCTCTTACTCTTATGTGTGAGGGTGAGAGCTCTACGTCACAGTTGGAGGAATCAAGATAACCATTCTTGAAATCCACCTTAAGCTCTATTTCCTTGGACATAAAAACAGGCACACTTACAACAACAGATTCAGGCTCTGCGGTAACGTAAGGGTTGGTAACCACCTCTCCTGCCGCATCTATAAGCTCAACCTTACCCGACGCCTCAAAGGAAGATGTTACCACGCCGCAGTTGATGGACACACGGGCTGTGGTGATGGTTTCAAGAATATTTCTGGGTCCGGAAAGGAAAATCTCACTGGGGTTCTTTTTCACTTCACTGTCTGTGCCGAATTCAAGGCCATGACCCATACTGTAACCGTCATATTTGATTTGTATCGGAACAGAGGCAGTAGCCTTTGCACCCAGATATACCGTCACCAAACTGATGGACTTATCCACAAATCTGATATTATCAGGCAGCTCGATCTCCACAGGTATGGAATGCTTACCCGCCTGGGTGTAAGTGGTTGCATCCGCAACGGCCTTGATTTGCTCTGCAGTGATCTGATTAAGCTCACTTCTCTTGCCGCTGACGGTAACATCAACGGTTGCATTATACCCCGAATACAGGGACAGATCTCCTGCCGCGGGCAGCATCACCTCAATGGGAATTCCGCGGAAAACCTCCTCGTTCACAGGACTTTCCACCGTCATTACGTAAAACCAGAGAATGAATGCAAGCACCACGGATATGATCTTCGGAAAAACGTTATAACCTTTTTTTGGGGAGTTCTCTTCGGTTGTGCCGAGAACTACACCATCTTTTTTGATCGCCATTATGCTTCTCCCTTCCCCGTTATTGTGCAGCACGGTTTTTCTTTATTTTGACGGGCTTTTTCTTGCTCTTCTCCTGGATAAGAAGAGAATCAAGCTTCGCCTTAAGCCTTACCGCATCGTAGCCCCTGTGCATATGCCCCTTATGAGCAAGGGATATTGTACCTGTCTCCTCAGAGACCACCACAACCAGAGCATCACTTGCCTCACTTGCACCTATCGCCGCACGGTGGCGGGTTCCGAGCTCCTTGGTTATATTGTTCTTGGTTGCAAGGGGTAACAAGCATCCTGCCGCATAAACACGGGTATCACGGATGACCACCGCACCGTCATGGAGAGGTGATTTGTTGAAGAAAATATTACGGATAAGCATTGATGAGGTATCAGCATTTATAACCGTACCGGTGGAAATAATATCACCTAACTTTGTAGAACGCTCGATAACGATAAGCGCACCGGTCTTTGACATAGACATCTCACCTACCGCCTCACAAAGCTCATTGATAAACTTAAGAGTATGCTGATCCTCCTTATCCTCGCCGAAACTACGCAACCTCTTGATGGAGTCACCGCCCACGTTTTCAAGCAAGGAACGAAGCTCGGGCTGGAATATGACCACCGCTGCCAACAGACCTATCTGGAAAACGTTCCTCATAAAAAAGTTTATCACCGAAAGCTCAAGCAGGTTGCTGAGCATAGTAAGCACAGCAAGCATACCTATACCTATGGCAAGCTTACCCGCACGGCGATCTCTTATAAACTTGTACACATAATATATCAGAACCGAAACAATAGCAATATCGATAACGTCTGCTATTCCGATAGACTTTATCTGATTGATAAAAAACGTCCATGCGTTTTCGAGCCAGTCAAAAAACCTCATCGTTTAGTCCCCCGAACAAATAATTCTCCGTCTACATTATAGCATAAAAACAAGAATATTTCAATGTAAATTGAAGATTTTTTTATTTATCTGTACAAATTTTAAAAAATGTGATACAATAGCAACAGTAAAGAGTTGGAGTTGTGTATGAAACTGAAGGAATTACTTAAAAATCTCGGCCCGAAAAGAGCCGCAAAGCACGTTACGGCAATAATAGTAGCGGCAGGCAGCGGCAGCCGTATGGAATCCTCTGTCACAAAGCAGATGATGGAGATCAACGGGATACCCGTGGTGGCAAGAAGTATTGCCGCCTTTGAAAAATGCCCCTCAATAAAGGATATTATAATAGTGGCAAGGGCCGATGAGAAAAACATATACAGAAATTTTATACAAAAATATTCCTTCACAAAGATCAGACGTATCGTAACAGGTGCAGACACAAGGCAGGGGTCGGTCCTCAACGGCTTCAAGGTCATAGACAACAAATGCGATTTTGTAGCCATACACGACGGAGCAAGGTGTCTTATAACCCCCGAAGAAATCGAAAGGGTGCTGTATGAGGCAAGGCGTTGCGATGCGGCAAGTGCTGCCTGTCTTGCAAAGGATACGGTTAAGATCGCCGACACTAAGGGCTATGTTGTGTCTACTCCGGATCGTTCAAAGGTTTGGTATGCCCAGACACCTCAGATATTCAGATCAGACCTTTACCGTGCGGCCGCATTCTGGGCTCTCAAAAAAGGCTTTGAGGCCACCGACGATAACTCTCTGGTTGAATTTCTCGGTGCAAGGGTCAAGCTGGTGGACTGCGGTTACCGTAATATAAAGATAACCACCCCCGAGGACATACACATAGCACAAATACTCCTGAAGGAGACACAAAAATGACAGATATTCGTATAGGTCACGGTTATGACGTACACCGCTTTGCCCCGGACAGAAAGCTTATCCTGGGCGGCACAGAAATAGAATATGAGCTTGGTCTTCTCGGTCACAGCGATGCAGACGTGCTCTGCCACGCAGTAAGCGATGCTCTGCTGGGCGCGTTGGCTCTGGGGGATATAGGCAAGCATTTTCCCGACACAGACCCCCGTTACAAGGGTGCTGACAGCATAAAGCTGCTGAAGCACTGTGTTTCTCTTCTCGGGGAATACAAGGTGTCGAATATAGACGCCACCGTTATTGCACAAGCACCGAAGCTCGCACCCTATATTGATGAAATGAGACAAAACCTGGCGGCAGCCTTGAGTATTGACGTTTCCCGTGTCAGCGTCAAAGCAACCACCGAGGAAAATCTCGGCTTTACCGGCAGGCTCGAGGGCATACGCGCCCATTGTGTTGCATTGTTGATACGAAAGTAAATAAAGAAAACCGCTTACGCGGTTTTCGATTCTTATTTTAAAGATACAGAGCAGACCGATATTCTCTGCACTTCCTCTTTTTTTAACGTCTGTCGGTATACCCCGTACCTGGGTTGTAATGCTCCTATAGTATCTTATGAGATATTTTTCATTATGTCAAAAATATATTTCGATCAGGAGGAAAATAAAATGATCAAAATTTCACCCTCGATTCTTGCCTGCGACTTTGCAAACCTGCAGAGCGAGATCAAAAAGGTTGAGGATGCAGGTGTAGAATATCTGCATATCGACGTTATGGACGGAATCTTTGTTCCCAACATAACCCTCGGCCCCTGTGTGGTATCCGCTATCCGTAAGTATTCAAACCTTTTCTTCGACGTGCATCTGATGATAACCGATCCAATCCGTTACATAGACGATTTTGCAAAAGCAGGAGCTGATCTTATCACAGTCCACGTTGAAAGCACCTTCGACGTAGCCGCGGCAATCGACCGTATCAAGGCAAACGGCAAAAAGGTGGGTATTTCTATCAAGCCTAACACCAAGCCCGAGATACTCAGACCTTACCTCGACCGTGTTGACCTTATCCTTGTTATGACGGTAGAGCCGGGCTTCGGCGGTCAGTCCTTTATTGAGGCAACAGTCGAAAACATCAAGGCTTGTGCAGCTATGATCAAGGAAAGCGGAAGAGAGATAGAGCTTGAGGTAGACGGTGGTGTTTCCCCAAAGAACGCCCACGTTGTCAAGGATGCAGGCGCAAACGTTATCGTTGCAGGCTCCGCAGTATTCGGATCAAGCGATATACCCCAAACCGTACGGGAGCTTAAGGCATAACGGATAATCAATATTTCTATAATAAAAAAGCGGCGAGTCGCCGCACCCATACTGCGCCCGTTTACGCAGTAATTCAAACCACACCGCAATAGTGAAAATTCCTATATATTAAAAAAGATGCGATCGTCTCGCATCTTTTTTATTATATAAGCACAAATAACATTACCGCCAGAATTACAAGAACAAGCAACACAGAGCCTACGATAAGTGAGGTCTTGTTGTTTTTGAGCCATTTGCGTCTTTTGAGTTTTAAATCATAATCCATAGATGATACTACCGCACCGTAGGTGGGTACTCTGTTCTCGTTCATAGGGATTCACCTTCCTGAAATACTGCTGGATTAAGTATATCAAGTATTTATAAACCCTGGATTATGATATTATTGCCACAAATAATATTCTTTGTAAACAAATAATAAATTATTCCACCTTTGTATAGAATATTTGGAGGATAAGCTCATATAAAGCCTGGGTGTCAATGTGATATTCCGCAAAGCTCTCGCCCTTGACAACCTCACCCTTAATGCTGTAGTACTCCATATCCGATACTCCGTGCATAAACTCTGCCGCAAGGTAGGTTGCTTCATCAAGACCGATATCGGTATACATATATCCGTCGAGAGAGTTGTAAAGATTTACGGGAGTTCTTATATCCCGTTTGGTAAGCTCCACGACCTTGGCTGCAAAGGCACGGATAAACGCCTTCTGTCTCTCCATACGGTTGAGGTTGGAGTCCAGAACATCGGTATTTCTCTGTCTGATATACTTCACGGCATCCGTTCCCGAAACTGTAACCGTTCTACCCGTAGGCTTGGAATAATTCTCTGTATACTCCGGAACATCAACACCGCCGACAGCTTCGGTGAGCAGCCTCACCGCAGCAATATCCAGGGTAAGATAAGAATTTATCGGGATTCCGTACATAAGCTCGGACAGGGATTTCATAACGTTCACGGCACTTGCTTCCTCATCCTTACCGTAAGCATAAGCAAGACACAGCTGCATTCTTCTGTTGGTCACATAGGTTCCGTCGGGAGTATAAACATCCACGTTGACCATAGAGTCGCGGGATATATTTATAAGATCAACCTCACCGTTTGAGGTATCCGCAACCAGTAAAAACAGTGCATCCGCCTGTCCGTTATATCCCTCTTCTCCTACATCTTCAAGGTTTTCCTTGTCTACACCCATTATCAGAATAGAGATAAGATTCTTGTTGAAGTTATATTTGCCATCCTTATAGTGCACCTCGGCACCGTCATCAATAAGTGTAACACCCTCGGGAGCAGTAACCTTGATCTCCTCATTCGACATAGATACCTTACCCTTATTATAGAGCACGCCCACTGTTACCGCCGCAGCTACAATAAGAGCAACTATAATGATCAGTATTGACAAAACCACCCATAATACTATCTTACGGGTCTTGGACTTTTTACGCTTGCGTTCATCAGGATTCAGCGCTTCACTGCGTTTCGACATCTGCTATAAGCACCCCCTGTACTAAATATCTGCGACTGGAATAGGTATAATAGGACACACATGTGCTTAAGGTAATAATCCTGTCATTTGCTGACAGCTGGGTACCCTCTCTTATGGTACGCACCATAGTGGAGGGATTAAGACAGCTCTCAAGATATCTGAGATAATCCTCATCGTCCGAATAATTACACAGTGTCAGCACATGACGGTTATCGGTCTCATAAGCTGCAAAAATCTCATAAACCAGAACTCTGTCAGGAAGGGTTATATAGATATACCTGTTATTGTTAAAGAATTCAGGGTCCTTGTAGTTATGAAGGGAGCCGAAAAAGGTTCCGTCAAGCATATAGTGACCGTAAAGCACAGTGTTTCTGTCGCTGAAATCCGGTCTGTTGTAATACTGGGTAAAGATACATCCGGATACGCTGTGTGCACCCGTGTAGCTTCTACGCTCATAATACAGATCACTCACCTGGCTTTGGAGAACAGGGTAATCTATAGGTGTTCCCGGTACGGTTATCCAGGCATGGATATCGGGATTGATATCGTACATCGATCCGAAGTCCACGTCATAGGTCTCATCTACCTCGGATGGCAGCTCCCCCGTTGCAATGGGAGGCTCAGTCTCCGGAGGTGGTGTGGTTTCGGACTCGATGGTAATATTGCTGTCAATAGGCTCGTCTATTCCGGGCAACGTAACAGCCTGCTCGGATTTTCCCGGCTTTTTGAACTGTTCAATACTTCCCTCACAGCCACGGAGGTTGAGAAATAAAAGTACGGCAAACACCACAGCCAGTACTGCAAACACGACGCCGATAATGCGCCATATGACCTTTTTTGAAGAATTTTTCATATTATCCTCATTAAACGATAAGACCTACCTGTGAGAGGTAGGTCTTTAACAACGGGTTTGTTGATTACTTGCTGCTCTTCTTGAAGGAATAGCCTGCACCTGCCATAGATGCTACGAAAGCAACTGCCATCATAACAGGAGCCACACCGGTAGAAGGAGAAGATGTACCGGGCTTTACAACAGGAGGAGTAGGAGTTGTTGTGCTCTGAACCTTAACCTGTGCCTGAGCCTTTACATCTGTGGTAGGTCTGATAGTGATGGTGGTGTCGGTAAGCTTACCGGAAACGAGCTCATACTCACCGGTGATAACCCACTTGATGAAGTCATAACCCTTGTTGGGATTAACGGTAAGAGTAACAGTGCCGTCACCATTGTCCTTTTCTGTAACAGCACCGCCTGCCTCAGGAATAACCTCAGTATCAACCTCAGGCTGGGGCTTAGGGCTGATCTCAGCGGACATAGGAATTGCAATGGCGAACATCATTGCAACTATCATAAGCATTGCAAAAAACTTTTTCATTATAGTAACCTCTCTAAATTTATTTTTTCAAAATACTATGAGTATTATAACACTCTAAAAACAATTTGTCAATAGGTACGATCGCTATTTTCATCAAGTTTATCAAAAATCATAAACATCCTTGCTGTTTGAGCTCTGGTAGCATTACCTCTGGGAACAAGGGTATCGGAGGTCATACCCGAAATGATCTGTGCATCTACTGCCCAGCGCACCTCTTCGGCTGCCCAGTCGGATACTTTTGCGGCATCTTTAAATCCACCAAGGTCTGCTCTGCCCATAACGTCCATACCTATATCCTCGGCATAAGCATAGAAAAGTCTGGCAAGCTGTTCCCGGGTTATATTCTGCCCTAATCCGAATCGGTCGGCAGCCACACCCTTGACGTATCCTTCAGATACTCCCCAGGCTATAGCACCGCTGTACCACCGTCCCACAGGAACGTCAGTCATACCGCTGTATGCATACTTATAGCTGTCCGCCTTGACACCTGCTACATTTGCCAGTATAAGTACAAACTGCTCTCTTGTCAGGTATGAAGACGGAGCAAACACAGTACTGCTGATCCCGTTAATATATCCTCTTGACGCACAATATGCAACGGCATCCGCATACCAGGCATCATCAGATACGTCCTTAAAACGGTTGATATACCCTTCCTCAGGCAGATCCGGTTCACCGGAGGCTCCTGTATAACGCCAAAGAGCATAAAGAACTCCGTCTGCATTTGGAACAAATGAAGTAAAATAGTCACCCATATCGGTATAGGACTTTGACCAGCCTATAAACTGATATCCATACCTCTCGGGGACAGGCAGGATAAAACCTGAGTCCTTTGGTGTTATGACAGTAGCAGCCGACACATTTCCGCCATCGGTCTCAAGTCTGGTCTTATAGAAGGTGACCGATACTGTCTCGGAAATATTGCCTGCAGTATCCACAGCATTGAGATAGTAGGTTCCGGAGTCTGATACGTACTCAGTCACAGTACCGCTCTTTGCCGAAGTGAAGCTGTTTGATGAATAAACCTTATCCTTACCCCAGTAATACCCCGCTATACTGTTATCATCGCTGAGACTGATAGTAACGGTCTGATATGCCGCCACATTGTTAGTACAGAAAAGTGACACAGTGGGATTCTTTGTATCGTAAGGAACTCTCAGCTGATATTTAGTTTTGGTGTAAGCCGAAAAATCAGGACGGTTGAAGCGGTCTATGACAAAATATCCCTTGTCATAGGTAAAGCCGTAAACAGATTTCGCCTCGCCGGAAAAGGACGGTGTATACATCTTACTTGATTTACCGCTTGATATATCGTAACTGTAGATACCGTCGCTCTTTGAATAAAACACCTTAACACCGTCACTTGCAAGACGGACAAAATTGCCCTTCCAGTAGTTACCCTCAGCGGTAAGCCATACGTCACTTATCTTCGCAAGCGGTGACGAGGAGCCGAGACGGTGAAGAGTCTCCTTTGAATTGTCGAAATAGTATATCTTACCGTTTATATGAAGAAATTCGGATCTCGAATTTCTCCAATATGCATTATCATATGACGTATCGGTGGGGGAGGTATCGTAGTCATTGAAGTTATGCTCTCCCTTCTTCAGGGCAGAGGTGGAAAGCATAAAGTAATTGTGATATATTCTTCCCGTCACGTCCATTACCGGGTCATCAAAGGTAACGTCAACATGATACTTTTTGCCGTTTATTATAACTATGTTCCAATCATGACCCATCTTTTCCGAGGAACAGATATAGCTGTCTATACCGACCTCACGAAGCAGATACATATAGGCATAGGCATACCCCTGACAGGTGGCAAGCCCCTTTACCAGAACGCCGTACATTTCCTGGCTTTCGTTTGAAATATTACCGGAGGAAGCACCCGCAAGATCATACTCACAGCGTGCGATTATACGGTCGTGAATAATAAGTGCCTTCATCACATCGTCAAGAGACTTATTGTTCACAAGATCTGCAGTCATTTCCTTTGCCGCACTTACACAGCCGTCAAGCATCTGCTTATAGACCGAAGCATCATAATGATAGGTGAAATACAGATATTCAATAACCCCGTTGGCTCCGCTCAGACCTATACCGTTTACGTGGAACAAAACCGGGGTTCCGTACCAGACAAGCTTCTGGATAGCAACACCGTCAGCGGTGGTATAAGGCACACCGAAGGCTGATATGTCAACTCGCTTCGGGCAGCTCTGCAGGTTTTCTTCAAGATATGAGATAAGACCGTTGACGTCAATATTTACGCTAAAAGAGTAACCTCTGTCGGCAGTCGATGCCGATACGGGTATTACTGTTCCGAGGACAAGAACACACAGCATGACCGAGATCAGCAAATGTGCAATCGCTCTCCTTATCGTTGACATAACGTATCTCCTTTGATTGTTGTATATTCATTATATATTATAACAAACAACCAAATATTTTACAAGAGTTTTGCAAAATTTGTCACTTTAAACAAAACAAAAGGGATTTTTTGTCTTATCGACAAAAAATCCACTTTAATTTTTAGTTATTCTGCATTATCAAGATTTGCACCGCAGCACTTCTTGTATTTCTTTCCGCTGCCACAGGGACAGGGATCGTTTCTGCCCACCTTGTCAGCCGCCTTCTTGACCACGGGTTTTTTCTTTACGGTGCCGTCGCCTGCACCTACAAAGCCCTCACCGGTTACCTTTGCCGCAGCCTCACGCTTGACCTCCTCGCGGGGACGTACCGACAGAACGGCACGAACGGTCTCGTTACGGATCGTGGCGATCATATCGTCAAACATATCACCGCCCTCGATACGGTACATCGAGATAGGATCACGCTGAGCATATGCGTGAAGTCCTATGCTTCCCTTCAGGTCATCCATAGCATCCAGATGTTCCATCCAGTTGATGTCTACACGGCGCAGCAGTACTACGCGCTCTATCTCACGCATCTGCTCCTCACCGAAGAGCTCCTCCTTTTCGGCATAAAGCTCCATAGCATTTCCGTACAGCTTTTCGGTAAGCTCATCGGGATCAAGGGTGCGAAGCTCCTCCTCGGAGTAATCAAGATCATCCTCGTCTACAAACAGATTGCCGAAGCTCTGCTTTATAACGTCAAGATTCCATACACCCGCATCATCCTCGGGATTGGGAGCGGCGTCATCCACAACACCCTCGACGACATCTCTTATCATCTTAACGATACGGTCCTTTAAGTCCACGCCGTTAAGAACGTCATCACGCTGTGCGTAAATAACCTGACGCTGTTTATTCATAACGTCGTCGTAGCTCAGTACGTGCTTACGTCTTTCAAAGTTGGTGCTTTCAAGCTGCTTCTGAGCATTTTCTATAGAATTGGAAAGTATACCTGCCTGTATGGGCTGGTCATCGGGAAGACCTATACGCTCAACGGCATTAAGCACTCTCTCGCTTCCGAACAGACGCATAAGATCATCCTCAAGAGAGAGGTAGAAGCGGGATTCACCGGGGTCACCCTGTCTGCCCGAACGTCCTCTGAGCTGGTTGTCTATACGGCGGCTCTCGTGACGCTCTGTACCTACGATAAAGAGACCTCCTGCCTCACAGACCTTCTTTGCCTCGGGAGCGATCTCCTCCTTGTACTTCTGATACAGCTCCTTATAAACAACTCTTGCCGCAAGGACCTCTTCGGAAACATCTGTCGAAGAACCTACCGCAAGACCGATAACGTCCTCCTCGTAGCCCTGCTTACGCATCTCCTGCTTGGCCATAAACTCGGGGTTACCGCCAAGCATAATATCGGTACCACGGCCCGCCATATTGGTGGATATGGTAACGGTGCCGAGCTTACCTGCACAGGCAACGATCTCAGCTTCCTTCTCGTTGTTCTTTGCATTAAGGACTGTATGCTCTATTCCCTGACGTTTGAGAAGTCGGCTGATCTCCTCCGACTTGTCAATAGAAACGGTACCTACAAGCACAGGCTGTCCCTTTTCGTGGCAGGCAATGACCTGTTCGACAATAGCGGCATTCTTTGCAGCCACGGTCTTATAAACAACATCGTTATGATCTTCTCTGATCATAGGCTTGTTGGTGGGGATCTCAACGCAGTCGAGGTTATATATTTCTCTGAACTCCATCTCCTCGGTAAGAGCCGTACCCGTCATACCCGAAAGCTTGTCATAAAGACGGAAGAAGTTCTGGAAGGTTATAGTAGCAAGAGTCTTGTTTTCCTTTTCTACCTTAACGTGCTCCTTGGCCTCTATAGCCTGATGCAGACCGTCCGAATAACGTCTGCCGGGCATAATACGGCCTGTGAAGGAGTCAACGATAAGCACCTCGCCGTCCTTTACCACGTAGTCAACGTCACGGTGCATAATACCGTGGGCACGGATCGCCTGATTGATATGATGGGAGATAAGGGAGTTCTCGGCATCAGAGAGATTCTCTATACCGAAATACTCTTCTGCCTTGGCAATACCGCTGGCAGTGAGCACAACACTTCTTGCCTTCTCGTCCACGATATAGTCTGCATCTATATCGTCATTTTCCTGCTTTGAATCAAGCTCCTTGATGCGGTACTGTCTCATTCTTGCAACAAGGGTCTCGGTACGGTCATAAAGCTCGGTAGACTTCTGACCCTCACCCGAAATGATAAGAGGAGTCCTTGCCTCGTCTATAAGTATGGAGTCAACCTCGTCTACGATAGCAAAGGTGTGGCTGCGCTGCATCTTCTGCTCCTTATAGAGCACCATATTGTCACGAAGATAGTCAAAGCCGTACTCGTTGTTGGTACCGTAGGTAATGTCAGCGTTATACGCTTCCTGCTTTTCGCGCTGGTTCTGTCCGTGACAGATAAGACCTACACTGAGACCGAGGAAGTTATAAACTCGTCCCATCTCCTCTGCACCCAGACGTGCAAGGTACTCGTTTACCGTAACGATATGAACGCCCTTGCCGTTAAGTGCGTTAAGATATGCGGGAAGGGTTGCAACGATAGTTTTACCCTCACCCGTTTTCATCTCGGCAATACGGCCCTGATGAAGAATGATACCGCCCATAAGCTGTACGCGGAAGGGTGTCTTGTCAAGGACACGTGTACACGCCTCACGTACCGTAGCAAACGCCTCGGGGAGAATATCGTCAAGGGTCTCGCCTGACTCAAGTCTTGCCTTGAGAGCAGGGGTCTGTGCCTTGAGCTCATCATCTGTCATTTTAGAATATTTATCTGCCATTGCCTCGATACGGTCAACCGTAGCAGTGATTTTTTTAATCTGGCGCTGGCTGTATGTTCCGAATATAGAACTGAAGATACCCAATTTCTTTCTCTCTTTCATAATTAATATTTAATTATTATATCACAAACAAACAAAAATGTAAACCCTTACTTGATATTTCTGCCTTTTAGTGTTAAGATATACGTGAGGTGAAACTATGAGCAACATCAATATTGTATTAATTGAACCCGAGATCCCCCAAAATACCGGAAATATCGCCAGAACCTGTGCCGCAACAGGCGCTTCCCTGCACCTTGTAGAGCCTATGGGCTTTAAGGTAGACGACCGAAAGCTCAAGCGTGCGGGACTTGATTACTGGCACGAGCTTGATATTACCTATTATAAAGACATAAACGATTTCTTTGAACGCAACAAGGGAGAGGAATTTTACTATTTTACCACCAAGGCTCCTCAGTGCTACAGCGACGTTAAATATCCCGAGAGGGTCTTTTTGGTTTTCGGCAAGGAGACGAAAGGCTTGCCCGAGGATCTGCTGTATCACAACCGAGAAAGATGCGTCCGTATGCCTATGCGTGAAAATCTCCGCAGCTTAAATCTTTCAAACACGGTAGCCATAGCGGTATACGAGACGTTCAGACAAAGAGGATTTGAAGGTCTTTGTGAGCAGGGACAACTGACGCAGTACCAATGGTGAATGCAAAATGTAAAATGCAAAATTATGGTGATTTTTGACACTTAGGTGTCAAAAATTCCATTATATTATATATAAGACATATTATAATAAGACGAAAAAATCGGTGTTCTTCGGAACACCGATTTTATCATTAATTCTGCATTCCGCACTCCGCATTCCGCATTTATTCTACGGTGGGTTTCCCCTCACCGGTAACCACGTCAGCGTTCACCGTCACCTTGGTTACGTCGGTCTTTGAAGGCAGCTCGTACATAAGGTCGAGCATCATCTCCTCCATTATGGAGCGAAGTCCTCTTGCACCGATATTTCTCTCGATAGCAAGGTCTGCCACCTTATAGAGAGCATCGTCGGTAAACTCGATATCCATATTATCCATACCGAAGAGCTTCTTGTACTGCTTGATAAGCGAGTTTTTGGGCTCTCTTAAGATACGCACAAGAGCGTCACGGTCAAGTCCCTCAAGTCCGACTATGAGGGGCAGACGTCCCACAAGCTCGGGGATAAGTCCGTATTTCATAATATCGTGGGGCTGTACGTCCTTGTATATTGCGGTCTGCTGCTTATCCTGCTTGGTCTTCACCTCGCCGCCAAAGCCCATAGAGCCGCTGCCCTTACGCTTCTCTATTATCTCGGAGATACCGTCAAAAGCACCGCCGCAGATAAAGAGGATATTCTCGGTATTGATCTGTATAAAATCCTGATTGGGATGCTTACGACCGCCCTGAGGAGGTACGTTGGAAACAGTTCCCTCAAGTATCTTTAAAAGCGCCTGCTGTACGCCCTCGCCCGATACGTCACGGGTGATGGAGCGGTTTTCGCTTCGTCTGGATATCTTGTCGATCTCGTCGATATAGATTATTCCCTTCTCGGCAAGCTCGATGTCAAAATCAGCCGCCTGAATAAGACGAAGCAGAATATTCTCAACGTCCTCACCTACGTAGCCTGCCTCGGTAAGAGTAGTGGCATCCGCTATGGCAAAGGGAACCTGCAGGGTCTTTGCCAGACTCTGGGCAAGAAACGTTTTACCAACGCTTGTAGGACCAAGCAGCAGAACGTTGCTTTTCTGGATCTCTACGTCGTCATCATTCTTTTTATCCTTGGAAAGTATGCGCTTATAGTGATTATATACAGCAACCGACAGAGCCTTCTTTGCTCCGTCCTGACCTATAACATACTCGTCAAGGGTCGCCTTTATCTCTGTAGGCTTGGGAAGAGTCTCGTACGTGAGCTTACCGCCGCCTGCCGTTCTTACTGCCTCGGGAGCATAGTCCCCTAAAAGCTCCATACAGGCATCCACACAATCGTTGCAGATGAAGGTACCCTTAGCTACGGGAGAAGGAATAAGGAACATAACGTCCTTTTCTGCTCTGCCGCAGAAGGAGCAACGGTAGCTCTGATTGTTTGTATTGCTTTCGTTTGCCATTAAAAATTACGCTCTCTTATCAAAAACTTTGTCTATAAGACCGTATTCCATAGCCTGCTGAGCAGTTAAGAAGTTGTCACGGTCAGTATCGCGCTCGATCACCTCAAGAGGCTTGCCTGTGTTAAGTGCAAGGATCTCGTTGAGCTTAGCCTTGGTGCGCAGAATGTGGTCTGCGTGGATCTTGATGTCAGATGCCTGACCCTGCATACCGCCTAAAGGCTGATGGATCATTATCTCGCTGTTGGGAAGTGCGATACGCTTGCCCTTGGCACCTGATGAAAGCAGGAACGCGCCCATACTTGCCGCCATACCGATACATACGGTGGATACGTCACACTTGATGTAGTTCATCGTGTCATAGATAGCCATACCTGCGGACACGCTTCCTCCGGGGCTGTTGATGTACATACAGATATCCTTGTCGGGATCCTGAGCCTCAAGGAAAAGAAGCTGTGCCACAACAAGGGATGCAGTCACGTCGTTTACCTCGTCTGCAAGAAAAATGATACGGTCGTTTAAGAGTCTGGAGTATATATCGTATGCTCTCTCGCCTCTGTTTGTCTGTTCAATAACGGTTGGTACTAATGCCATAATATTTTTCCTCCTGTAATAATTATTGGTATAGAGAACAATCACTTGCACCAAAGATGCAAGTGATTGAAGTGATTATTTATCTTCGGTCTTCTTTTCAGCTGCCTTCTTTGTAGTTGTCTTCTTGGCAGTTGTCTTCTTAGCTGCGGGCTTTTCCTCGCCTTCAGCCTTCTCCTCACCTTCAGCCTTAGCCTCGGTCTTCTTAGCTGCAGCCTTCTTCTTTGTGATCTTAGCCTCTGCACGAACAAGCTCGAACGCCTTGTTTACCTTGATATCGTCTGCAACTGCAGAATCCTCAACAAGCTCACGAACCTTTTCTACCTCAACACCGTAAGCCTTGGAAAGCTTGTCAAACTCTTCATTGATCTCGTCCTCGGTAGCCTCAAGTGCTTCTACCTCTGCGATCTTCTCAAGAGCAAGTCTGGTCTTAACCTGCTTCTCTGCCTCAGGCATAAACTGAGTGCGCAGAGACTCAAGGTTCTGACCTGTATACTTGAAGTAGGTAGCAAGGTCAAGACCCTGCATACGAAGTCTGGTATCGTAGTCACGAACCATATTCTCAGCCTCACGCTCTACCATAGGAGCGGGGATCTCAGCTACAAGGTTCTCTCTGAGAGCCTCCATAAGCTTTTCGTTTACCTCAGCGTCAGCGGCCTTCTCGTTTCTCTCTGTGAGTTTTGCCTTAACGTCTGCCTTATATTCAGCAAGTGTGTCAAATTCGGAAACATCCTTTGCGAACTCATCGTCAAGCTTGGGAAGCTCCTCATACTTGATAGCATTGATCTTGGTAGCAAATACTGCCGCCTTGCCTGCAAGATCAGCTGCGTGGTACTCTTCGGGGAAGGTTACCTCTACGTTGAACTCCTCACCGATCTTATGACCGATGATCTGATCCTCAAAGCCGGGGATAAACTGGCCGGATCCGAGCTTGAGATCGTGACCCTGTGCGGAGCCGCCGTCAAAGAGAACGCCGTCAACAGAACCTGCATAGTCGATGTTGACTGTATCGTTCTTCTTAGCCGCTCTGTCGGTTACGTCGATAGTTCTTGCATTTCTCTGCTGAACTCTCTTAACTTCTTCGTTTACCTCAGTTGCGGTAACGTTCTTTACGTTGCGCTCAGCCTTGAGACCCTTGTACTCCTTAAGCTCAACTGCGGGATATACAAAGAACTTAGCCTTAACTACAACGCCGTTTTCGTCGATTGTATCAATATCATACTCGGGAGCGCTGACAACCTTGATGTCTGCCTCCTTAACTGCAGCCTCAACTGCATCGGGAAGAAGATCGTTTAATGCATCTTCATAGAATACGCCCTTACCATACATCTTTTCGATCATAGACTTGGGAGCCTTACCCTTACGGAAACCGGGGATCTGGATCTTACCTACCTGCTTCTTATATGCGGCCATACACGCCTTGTCGAAGCTCTCCTTATCAATAGTAAACTCTAATTCTACCTTGTTGGTCTCAATGTTGTTTACTTTTACCATTGTTTTCAATGTCCTTTCATCTCTTAAAACTTTGTAACACGTCTATTGTACTTATTTATAATGTAAAGTCAAGTAAAATATGTAAAATTTTCAATTTGTTAATCAATTAACATCGGTTTGAAATCAAGATAGTCCGCCGAAATGATATAAAAATCTATACCTCTGTAGCTTGTAACAGGAGGACAGGAATATTTTCCGTGGATATGACCGTAATAGCAGCGGCGGATACCGTTGCTCACAAGACAGTCCACTATCTCCTCGCATACGTAATCCCCGAACACAGGGGGAAAATGCAGAAACATCAGCTTTTCAAGTTTGGGGTCAATATCGTTTGCCGCCTTGATGCTCAGCTCCATACGTCCAACCTCTCGGTTGACTATCTTCTGATAGTCGGAATCCTTGGGTGCGTTATGGTCATCGTTATACCAGCCTCTGGAGCCGCAGACCATATATTCATCTACTTTATAAGCGTTGTTATAAAGCTGGCTTATGGTGGTTATTCCCTCTTTTTCAAAAAAAGCATCCTGCTTACTCTTTGTCGCCCACCAATAATCGTGGTTGCCCTTGGATATAAGCTTATGCCCCGGAAGGCTGTCAAGGAATAGAAAATCCTCTCTCGCCTCCTCAAAATTCATACCCCAGGAGATATCTCCGGGTATCACCACGGTGTCGTCGGGAGAAACCACGGCTTCCCACTCTTGTCTTATTCTGTCGGTATGGTCCTTCCAACGGGATCCGAAAATATCCATCGGCTTATGTGTGGTTATAGACAGATGGGTGTCGGCAAGAACAAAAAGTGCCATAGGAAAACTCCTTTCGGAAATGAATTGACAGCATAGCTGTCATGAATTGATACTAACGCATCATGAATTGACGCTAATGCGTCATGAATTGCACCGATGGTGCATTAAGGTAACTTTTCGACATGCCGAAAAGCAATTTAATTGAAATTGATTTTTGCTAAGGCAAAAATCTTCCTTAATGAAAGCCAACGGCTTTCAATTCATGGCGAAGCCAATTCATGCCGAAGGCAATTCATGAAACCTTCGGTTTCAATTCATCTAATAAGAAAATGCATCCGCAGATGCATTTTCTACCTTAGTTAATTCCAAGCTCGGAAAGTACCTCGTCGGGCATCTTTGCCGCCTCGATGACCTTCTCAAAGCGAACGGTCTTTGACATAAGAGTTGCAAGACCCTCGGGTATCTCAACACCGGAAAGTGTGTTAAGTGCGGGAAGCGCATCGTAGTCATCTGCAAAGTCTGCGCCGTCCTTAATGGACTTATAAACGTCTGCCGCAAACTTATAGGGGCTGGCGGTGGAGGCAACAACGGTATAGGTGTTATCCCCTGTCTCTGCCTGATACTTCTTAGCCGCACAAACTGCAACTGCGGTATGTGTATCACAGAGATAACCCTCTGCAAAGGTATTCTTTATGGTAGCGGCGCACTCATCCTCGTCTGCAAAGTAACCTGCAAACTCAGCGTCAAGGGCTGCCTTTATATCTGCATCTACCGTATATACGCCCTTCTCGGAAAGCTCCTTCATATACCTTGCGGTACGCTCGCTTCCGCCTACAAGATAGAGAAGTCTCTCAAGGTTGGAGGAGATAAGGATATCCATAGAGGGGGACATTGTGGTATAGAAATCGCGGTTACGGTCGTACGTACCCTCGTTTAAGAAATCTGTAAGGATGGAGTTCTTGTTTGAAGCACAGATAAACTTGTTTACGGGCAGACCCATACGCTTTGCGATATAAGCGGCAAAGATGTTGCCGAAGTTACCTGTGGGAACGCATACGTTCATCTTGTCACCGATCTTGATCTTACCC
Organism: Clostridia bacterium; assembly: GCA_017416185.1. Lineage (GTDB taxonomy): Bacteria > Bacillota > Clostridia > Oscillospirales > CAG-272 > RGIG7300. The sequence continues at coordinate 53,267 of JAFQDF010000035.1, read as the reverse complement.
TCGGCTACAAGGTCGCAGTAAGCGGAAACGTAGTATGCGATCTGGGGAGCAAGTCTGCCCCAGTTAATGGAGTTAGCGCTGGAGAGGAAATAGCCGTTTGCATTGAGCTTTTCTGCCATCCCCTTGTCCGAAAAGATCTTCTTAACACCGTTCTGTGCATCGTCAAAGTTACCGATAACGGCACAAACCTCTACGTTTGAGCCTTCCTGGGTAGCCATCTGAAGCTTCTGAACACGGCTTACACCGTCAACGGGATAGAATACGGTGATCCTTACCTTGTTTACGTCACGGTAGCCCTCAAGAGCTGCCTTACCTGTGTCACCCGAGGTTGCAACAAGGATGAATGCGGTTCTCTCCTCGCCTGTCTTATCAAGAGCGCGGGAAAGGAGTCTGGGCATTATCTGAAGCGCCATATCCTTGAATGCGCTTGTGGGACCGTGCCACAGCTCAAGAACGGAAGTGTTGTCGTTAAGTGTGGCAAGAGGTGCAGCCCCTCCCTTGAAACGAGCTTCACCGTATGCCTCGGAGCAATCGGATAAAAGCTCCTCATAGGTATAGTCTGTAAGGAAAAGAGAAAGGACATACGCCGCTCTCTCTGCGTAGCTCTTCTTTGAGAGAGCTGTAATATCGTCGAGGGTAAGAGAGGGGATAGTCTCGGGCATAAAGAGACCGCCGTCATTACAAAGACCCTGCTTGATGGCCTGTGCGGCAGATACGCCCTCTTGATTTAAGTTTCTGGTACTGTAGTATTTCATATTTTTACATTCCTTATAAGAAAATTATTTGCATTGTTATAAAATATTTTGTCCGCATCAACACCCTCAGCTCTTAACGCTTCATAGAGCTTCGGAAGATGTGAGATATCGGGAATTTCCTTTATATTACGGGTAACGCCGTCAAGGTCGCACCCGAGACAAACGCTGTCCTCACCGCCAAGGGATATATAATGCAGAATATGCTTGCATATATCCTTTACGGTCGGTTCGCCACATGACGTATGTGTAGGCTCAAGACTGATACCGACAACACCCTGAACCTCTTTTATAGCACAGAACATCTCATCTGTCAAGTTTCTTCTATGATTATGTACACTTCTTGAGTTGGAATGGGTGGCAACAAAGGGCTTTCCGCGTTTTTTTGCCTCCTCATACACTTCCCAAAACATTTTGTCGCTTGCGTGTGAAACATCGGGTACTATTCCAAGCTCAAAGCATCCGTTTAATACCTCATAACCGAAATCGGTAAGTCCGATATCGGTATCGTGAGCACCGCCGAGCGAACACTGACCTGCCCATACAAGGGTAAGAAAGCGTACGCCCATTTCATAGAGCTTTTTAAGATTTTCTATCCTGCCTCCCAGAGCCTTGCCGCCCTCAACTGCAAGTATATGGGGAAAACCCGACGGTATTCTTTGCTTATAAATCTCATATACCGAAAGAAGCTGTCTGTAACACTCCTCCTCGGTCAGATCGTTCTGACTCCATACCGCAAGCACCTGTCTGTATTCATCAAAGCATTTTGCTTTTTCTAAGCTTATATTTAACTCATTTTTATCAAAATGACAGTCTCTCTTATACATTTCGTAAAGAGTGTCACAATGTAGATCGAATAACCTCATCCCTCTGCACCGAAAGCATCCTTAATATGCTCTATACGGTGTCCTTTCTCGGATAAATATACTTCTATAATATCTATTCTCGGCTTAAGGCTCGTATTACTGCGGGCAAGGTAATTTCTGATGCAATATCTTATATGCTCCCGCTTTTTATAGTTTACCGCATAGGCAGGTCTGCCGTAAAGCTCGGTATGCTCCGCACGTCGGCTCTTGACCTCGCAGAAGATCAGATATCTTCCCTTCTTGGCGATAATATCTATCTCGCCGTGCTTGGTTTTATAATTCGTCTCGACTATTCGGTAGAAGTGCCGTCTTAAATATTTTCTTGCAAGAGCCTCACCGAAATCGCCTATCTCTTTTTTGTTGTTCATTTATCGAGAAACTTAAGAAAAGTCCTTCTGTGTACGGGGCTGGGTCCGTATTTGATGACCGCCTCTCTATGCTCTTTTGTGGGATAGCCCTTATGCTTTTTGAAATTGTATTCGGGGTACTGTTCATCAAGCTCCACAAGCATACGGTCTCTTGTAACCTTGGCAAGTATGGATGCCGCGGCAATGGAGGGAGAAAGAGCGTCACCCTTGATTACAGGCTCGGCAATAATGGGAAAATCCCTTGCTATATTGCCGTCCACCAGCACCACCTGGGGCTTGGGGTCAAGCTTTTCAACACAGCGTCTCATAGCAAGCTGAGATGCGTTAAGTATGTTAAGATTATCTATCTCCTCAACAGAAGCCTCGCATATAGCGTAGCTTACAGCCTCGTTGATTATAACATCATAGAGCTTTTCCCTTTTCTTTTCGGAAAGCTTTTTGGAGTCGTTAAGTCCCTCTATCATCAGTCCCTCGGGGAGAATGACCGCAGCCGCCACAACAGGTCCTGCAAGGGGGCCTCTGCCCGCCTCGTCCGTCCCGCAGACTACGCTGTACCCTTGGGCAAAATATTTATTTTCGTAATCCCAGTTCATTATCTCTCACCCGGTAATTCAAGCGTTATCCTGCCTATCTTAGCTCCTCTGAACTCGTCAAGCAGCATATTGGAAAGTCTTTCCCAGCTTACCTCACCGCCTGAGATAAGGAAACCTCTTTTTCTGCCGATGACTTCTGCCAGCTCCCAGTCCTCAAGATCGTCATATTGGGAAATATCCCCCAATTTATATCTCTCGCAAAGAAGCTCGGGATAGTTTTTGCGAAGTCTGGTAACAAGAGCGCAGGAGATACGGTCAAGGTCCATTACCTGATCCTTTATTGCTCCCGTAATTGCAAGATTTTCGCCCACGTATTCATCCTCAAACTTAGGCCAGAGAACACCGGGCATATCAAGAAGCTCAAGACCTACGTTGGTGGTGACCCACTGCTTGGTCATCGTAACACCGGGTCTATCCTCTACCCTTGCCTTCTTCTGTCCCGCAAGACGGTTGATAAGAGAGGATTTACCTACGTTAGGGATACCCACGATCATAGCCTTTAAGGCTCTGCCCTGCATACCCTTAGATTCGTAACGCTCTACCTTTTCTTTCAAGACCTCGCGGACGGCATCTCCTATATCCTTGATGCCTGCACCTGTGATGCTGTCGATAAACATACAGTGTCTGCCCTTCTTCTGATACCAAGCTCTCCACTTGTCCGATGCCACGGGATCGGCAAGCGAGGATTTTGACAGAAGGGTAAGCATAGGCTTGTCCTTACAGAGACGGTGTATCTCGGGATTACGTGAGCTCTCGGGAATACGGGCGTCAAGTATCTCTATTACTATATCAACTGCCGAAAGATTTTCTGTTATCAGTCGGCGGGTTTTCGCCATATGTCCGGGAAACCACTGTATCTGATTTGACGGCATAATTACCTCCTTCGGAGAATGCAAAATGCAAAATGAAGAATGCATAATTGATGTAGATTTTTGTCATAAGACAAAAATCTTCCTTTGATTTCAAATTATTCCACAACACCTGTATTCGGGAAAAGTCTGAACACCACTCTGCCCAGCACCGTTCTTACGTCAACAGGGCCGATGTCGCGGCTGTCACGGGAGTTCCAGCGGTTGTCACCCATAACGAATATATGTCCCTTTGGTACGGTATAGGGATATGATATCTCGGCGTAATACGTGGTACGCTGACTGCCCTTATAGGCTGCATGCTGCTCCCACTCGGGAACCTTGCCGTCCACGGTGACCTCGTTTGTTATGGGATCGTAATCAACTACCTGTCCCTCGGTTGCGATAACTCGCTTAACGTAGGGCTCGTCGTAGCCTGTGACCTGAGACTCAAAGACCACTATATCCCCGTTCTTGGGGGTATAAAACAGGTCGCTTAATATAAGCACGTCCTCGTGCTGGAGGGTCTCGTTCATAGAGGCTCCGTTTACGGGAGAATATCTGGCAAAGCAGTTAAGTATCACCATAACCACGGTTATGGATATCGCCACCAGCTCTACCCATTCAAACACGGAACGGGAAAGATCGAACTTAGGCTTCTCTTTTACTGTTACGTTGGTTTCGTTGTTATCCATCATATTATTCCTTTATCATATAGGACAGAAGCGTGCTTCCGTCGGGGATATAGGTCTTACCCTCCATTGCCTTTTCAGAGAAGGACTCTGCTCCCTCCTGCTCTTCGTTTGAAGAATACAGCACGAAGGGAACGGGATCCATAGCGTGTGTACGTGTGCAGATAGGTGTGGGATGGTCGGGAAGAATAAGTATTTTAAAGTCCTCGCCTGTAGAAACGAGATATTCGTAAACGGGCTTAAGTATCTTTTCGTCGATAAGCTCAACCGACAGGATCTTGTTCTCAAGCTCTGCTCGGTGTCCGCACTCGTCGGGAGCTTCTACGTGGATATAAACAAACTCCTTGCCGCGCTTAAATGCGTCTATTGCCGCGTCCGCCTTGCCCTTGTAGTTGGTATGTACGTTGCCTGTAACTCCTTCAACGTCGATAGACTCCATACCTGCGCAAAGTCCGATACCCTTGATAAGGTCAACTGCGGAGATAACCGATGCCTCAACTCCCCATTTTTCCTTAAAGTTGGGAAGCGCGGGCTTCTTGCCGGGGCTCCAGAGCCATATAGAGTTTGCGGGACGAAGTCCTCTTTCAACTCTTGCTTTGTTTACGGGGTGGTTGGTGAGTGTATCCCAGCTCTTCTTCTGAAGGGTAAGAAAAGGCTCGGGGGGAAGGTACTCTGTGACCTTCTGACCTAAGATATCGTGGGGTCTCATAAACTCCACGTTCTCGGGAGCGTTCTCCCAGAGCAGACAGTGACGGTAGCTTACGCCTGTATAGAACTTTTTAAGCTCGTCGCCAAGCTCGGCATCTATAGCCTTGATAAGCTCGTCAGCCTCGGCTGTGGTTATCTCGTCTGCCGAGTGGTCGATCATAGTCTTGTTTTCATAACCCTCCTCGTCGCCCATCGTTACAACGTTAGTACGGAAGGCCGTCTGTGTGGGGGTCATAGTAAGTCCCATACTTACCGCCTCAAGGGGGCTTCTGCCCTTGGAGTATACCTTGGGATCATAGGACATAATTGCAATGTTTGCGGTGTCGCTTTCGGGTACCATACCCTCGGGTACGTTGGAAACGGTACCGCAGAACGCCTTTTTAGCCAAAGCGTCGATATTGGGCTTGTTTGCCTTTTCGAGAGGTGTAGCACCACCAAGCTCTTCTATGGGGTAGTCGGCTGCGCCGTCTGTTACAAGTACGAGATATTTCATAGTCTTTTCCTCTTGACATATTTAGTATAATAATATATTATATAACATACTGTCTGTTTTTACAAGACTTTTATAAAATTTTGTGTTTAAGAAATCCACATTCCGTGTGATTTGAAATTCGGAGCTAACCGGCACCGCGCCGCAAATGTTACAAAAAAGTAAACTTACAAAAAGGGGTTGAAATCACGGGAAATATGTGGTATAATCCCGTTGTTATAAATATGACACGGATAGTCCTCTGCGACGCTCTGCAAGAATATCCGTAAAGAATTAGGAGGAAAGCTACAATGGATCTTATTAAGGCTTTTACAAGTGAGCAGTTAAAGACAGAGGTACCCCAGATCAAGATCGGTGACACAGTTCGTGTTCACAACAAGATCAAGGAGGGTACAAGAGAAAGAATTCAGCTTTTTGAGGGTACAGTTATTGCCCGTCACGGCGGCGGAATCTCCGAGACATTTACTGTAAGAAGAATTTCCTACGGCGTAGGCGTTGAGAAGACATTCCCCATTCACTCTCCCAACGTTGAAAAGGTTGAAACAGTAAGACGCGGTAAGGTTAGAAGAGCTAAGCTCTATTATCTCCGTGGCAGAGTTGGTAAGGCTTCCAAGGTTAAGGAGCTTATCTAACTTCAAACAAGTCAAAAAGCTCGGTGTATACCGAGCTTTTTTACGTTCTATGTAGCATTTTGTCATTTTATAGTGTATAATAGATATGAGGTGATAATATTGAAGAGACTAAACGTGCCTAAGGATATTAAAAAATATGTTTTTAAGCAACGTATACCTTATGTGATATTCTTTTTGGCATTGATGGCACTCATTACTTTAATATGCATATCAAGCAAGTATATCCCGCCTATCGGAACGGCGGTGGGGATTATCGTAGCCTTCGTTATATTCTATGATCTGCCGATTTTCAAAAACAATCTCTTTGACAAAACCTGGGTCGGTGAGATCGTAAAGGTAAGAGATCTTTCGGTAGAGCTTCCCGTCCGAGGCACAAGCAGACTCGTTCCTTACCGCAAACTTTCCGGCACTTTTATAATGTTCACGCTAAAAAACAAAGACCGAAAGTTCAAAAAGATAATCAGCTTGCCTAAAAATACTCCTTTGAACAGTCTGATGGATATATATACACCTGGTAGTCATATGTTACATATAGGCGGCACAAAACAGTACGTAGTGTTTAAGGAAACAAATACTTCATATATCTGTCCGGTATGCGGCATCGAAAACCCCGCAGAAAATACGCATTGTTTTGATTGCAGACATACCCTCATAAAGAACTTGGAGAACAATACAAGCACTTGACATTTATAACTATTCTTGCTATAATATAGATGAAGCAAGGCAAACCGATAGACGGTTAGCTTAAATATGGGTTAAGAAATAACCGCACACTTTGGCTGAGGGCGGTTATTTCTTTTTTGTTATATTAACAACAAGTGCGATTATGGAAACTATAAGAGTGAGTAATAAAAACAACTCGCCGTAAGTAATCATAAGCACCGCCCTCCTTTCTGGAGGGAAAAGTGCCCTCCGATTAAAGAGAGCTAACCGCCTACCGTTGTAGGTCTACCTTACTTCGACAGATATTATAACATATTTCCGAAAAAAATGCAAGGCAGTCTCGCGACTGCCTTATCTTATTTCTTCATTTTTTTGATATTAAGTAATCTTACTACAACGGGGCTGAGTACTATGTTGAAAAGCACCTCAAAGAGGAAGTTGCCGCCAACCAGACCGAATATAATATAATGACCTACGTTGCTGCCGCCTGCCCACACGGTTATCGTCTCCATAAAGAATATAAAGCATCCGATAAGGAAAACTCCCGTGTTCACGATAGGACATACTATCGCCGCAACAAGAACCGCGATATATGTATTATTGCGTGAAATAAACTTAAAAACTCCGGATTCGCAGTTTTGACAAAGACCGAAATCAGACTTCATACGGTCGATCTGTCTGCTTGAACGTTTATCCAAAGCATTAAGAACAACGCGATATACAAGCCCTGCAACAAATCCGCAGGCTGTACCCTTGACAAGTACAGTAATAACGGTTCCGATAACGTCTACCGCCAAAAAAGCCGCCGCATCTCCGCTTGCCAGTACCACTACACCGAAAACAAATCCAAGCCAGGCACCTATAGAAGCTCCGCAGGTTGCCGCACCGATAACTATCGGTATCAACACCAATGAAATGGAGAAGGGTCCGAATCTGACAAAGGCGCCTAAATACTGAAGCAATACTACCAATGCCGTCAAGAGTGCCGCCAAGACTAATTTCTCGGTCTTGTTTCTTCTTACTTGTGTGTTCATAAAAATTCCTCCTTGCTGTCACCCACCTTCTGTGGTGCGACGCATAAAAATTTATATTAACTCTTTCGAGTTATACACAATTAATTATTCTTTTTGTATATAATGTTCAATCCCTTTAATACAAGGTGATCGTCATAGGTTATCTCGTGCTTACAATGAGGGACTATCGCGGGAGCAAGTCCGCCCGTGGCATAGACCTTGACCTCATAGCCCAGCTCCTCGATATAACGGTCTATCATACCGTCTATCATAGAGGCGTGACCGAACACCACACCCGAGCGCATACAGTCTACGGTATTCTTACCGATAACAGACTTAGGCGCTTCAAGACCTATCTGGGGAAGCTGTGCCGTTCCGCTCGCCAACGCCTTAAGCGAGATATTGACACCGGGAATAATAGAACAGCCGCAGAATGCACCGTTTTTATCCACCAAAAGAATTTTGGTTGCAGTACCCATATCAACTATAAGTGAGGGTGAGCCGTATATATGGTGCGCCGCAACGCAGCCGCAGATAAGATCGGATCCGACCGTTGCAGGTGAATCACACTGCAGGTTGATACCCGTCTTTATACCCGGAGCCACAGTCATACAGTCAATACCGTAAGCCTTGCCTATAGCCTTCTTAACAATAGAGGTCAGGGGAGGAACGACGGAGGAGATTATACCGCCTCTCAGCTCTGCCTTCTCTATTCCGTGGAGGGACAGGACACTTTTTATCTTTGTAGCATATTCGTCCTCGGTCTTTTGGGCATTGGTGGCAATACGAGCCATAAAGGAAAGCTTGTCATCCACAAAACCTCCGAGAACTATATTGGTGTTGCCGATATCTATCGCTAATAACATACTGTACCTCCTAACGTGCTAACGGGTCAATTATATCAAAAAGAGAAATAAATGTCAATAAAACCTTGACTTAATTTTATGGCGTGTTATAATAAACCTATCATCGGAAAGGACCTATGTAATATGAAAAACACTCTTGAAAACTATACGAAGGAATGTACCGAGTCGGTATTGAAAACAGATTTCGAAGCATTATCCCAAATCGCCCGTGTTATTATTGAAACAAAGAAAACAGGGAACAAGATCTTCACCGTAGGTAACGGCGGTTCTGCGGCTACGGCCTCTCATATCTGCAACGATCTTGCAAAGGGCTGCAGAGTATACGACCGCGTAGGCTTCAAGGCAGAGTGTCTTGCAGATTCTACAGCTGTGGTTACCTGTCTGGCAAACGATTTTTCCTATGATGAAATTTTCGAGATAATGCTCGAGACCAAGGCAAAAGAAGGTGACGTTCTCCTTATGTTCTCGGGCAGCGGAAACTCTCCCAACGTGGTAAGAGCCGCAGAAAAGGCTCAGCAGATGGGCGTTACCACCGTCGGATTTTTAGGCCGTGACGGCGGAAAGCTCAAGGCATTCTGTGACTATTACGTTATTGCTCCCACAGACTCCATGGAGATGCTTGAGGATATGCATATGCTCTACGTTCACGCACTTGTTGTAGCTATCCGTAACGAGCTTCGTGATATGTGGGATATGGAGATAAAGAAGCCCCTTAAGTCTCCCGATTTCAAAACCGCACTCTTTGATTTTGACGGAACGGTAAGCCTTATCCGCAGCGGCTGGCAGGATATTATGATCCCCTATTTTATAGAGGTTCTGATGGCTGTTGCAAAGGATGAAACCGAAGAAGAAATAACACAGATCGTCCGTGATTTCGTTGATACTCTTACAGGTAAACAGACCATATTCCAGTGTATGCGTCTTGACGAGGAGGTCGTAAAGCGCGGTGGAGAGCACGTTGACCCCGTTGAGTATAAGCACGAATATTTAAGACGTCTTGAAATACATATCAAGGAAAGAAAAGAAGGCCTTGTAAACGGAACGATCAAGCCCGAGGAGCTTATAGTTCCCGGCTGCACCGATTTCGTATACGCTCTTAAGGAAAAGGGTATCAAGTGCTACCTTGCCAGCGGTACCGACGAAAAGGATGTACTCTATGAGGCAGAGCTGCTTGGTCTTGACAAGGTCTTTGACGGCCATATCTACGGTGCACACGACTATATGACCGACTGCTCTAAAGAAATGGTCATCAACTCTCTTATCAAGGACGGAGGCATCAAACCTGAGGAGCTTATCTCCTTCGGTGACGGATACGTCGAGATAGAGCTTGTAGCCAACATCGGCGGCTATACCGTTGGCGTTGCCACCGACGAGGACAGAAGATGCGGCATAAACGAGTGGAAGCGTAACAGACTCCTCTCTGCCGGTGCTTCTATGATAATTCCCGACTTTGCAGACCATAAGAGACTTATGGAATATATAACCCGTGAGGTATAAAAATGCCCTTTGAAAAATTTGACAGAAGTAAGCTTAACATACTTCCCTTAAACGAAAGAATACATGACGTGGATCTGAGTAAGGTCTATAAGGATCCGGGGACTCATACTCCCGATTTTGAAAATAAAAATCTCCCCACCATAGCCAAGGCTGTCTGGGAGGCGAGAAGAAAATACGACGCCACCGTGCTTATGATGTACGGCGCTCACGTTATCAGAACAGGTAACGCAGGTTATATGATAGAGCTGATGAAAAAGGGCTTTGTCACTCACTTTGCCACCAACGGTGCAGGCTCAATACACGATTTTGAGCTTGCTATGATAGGCCATACCTGCGAGAGTGTTGCTAAATACATTTCCGAGGGTCAGTTCGGTCTGTGGCAGGAAACGGGCATCATCAATGACATTATCAAAGAGGGTGCAAGGGATGATCTCGGCTGGGGCGAGGCTATAGGACGTTATATCTGGGAAAATAACTTCCCTTACCGTGAACAGAGCGTTCTTGCAATGGGTTATCACCTGGGTGTTCCCTGCACCGTTCATATCGGTATCGGTAATGATATTATCCACGAGCATCCCAACTGCGACGGTGCGGCTATGGGTATCTGCTCCTATAACGATTTCCTTATCTACGCCCAGAGCGTGACCAAGCTTGAGAAGGGTGCATTCCTTAACTTCGGATCTGCCGTTGCAGGTCCCGAGGTATATCTGAAAGCCCTTGCTATGGCAAGAAACGTTGCTCATCAGAAGGGTGAGAGGATAACCGACTTTACCACAGCCGTTTTCGATCTTCTTGAGATAGACGAGGATGCGGATCATTCCTCTGCTCCTCCCAAGAGCGATCCCAGATATTATTTCAGACCCTGGAAGACCATTCTTGCAAGAACGGTAGCCGACGGCGGACAGAGCTTCTATATCCGCGGTGAGCATCAGAGAACGGTTCCCGCCCTTGCTAAGCTGGTTCTGGATATGGATAAATAAAAAGTGAAATAAACACTTTGTGTTCGTGAAATGATTTTCAATCGTGAAATGACGGCAAAGCCGTCGTGAAATGCATCTTCGATGCGTTAAGGCAACCTTTCGCCTGTAGGCGAAAGCTAATTCAATTATAATTGATTTTCGCTAAGGCGAAAATCTTCCTTAACGACACCTACGGTGTCATTTCACGATGCATTAGCATCATTTCACGGCCGCTGGTTATTTCACGATACCGTAGGTATCATTTCACTCCGAAGGAGTTTTTATGGATATTAACAGAATAATCGACCGTCTCGGTCATATAAACGAAAAGAAAATTCTTGTTTTAGGCGACTACTGCCTTGACAAGTACGTATACTCAGATCCCGCAGAGGATGACGTTTCTCTTGAAACAGGTGTTGCGGCGTGGCAGATCTACGGCAAAAAAATGGCGGCGGGGGCTGCAGGTACTATCACCAACAATCTCCGTGCTTTGGGCACTGAGGTTATCTGCGTTGGTATCGTAGGTGATGACGGTGAGGGCTACGACCTGCTTAAATGCCTCAAGGATATAGGTGCCGATACCCGATACGTTATGGTAAGCGGTGATATAACCACCGCTACCTATCTTAAGAATATGCGTAGGCAGCCTGACGGACAGTACCGTGAGGATACCCGACTTGATTTCCGTAACCGTTCTATCACAAGCGAAGCGATGTTCGAGGAATTGGGTAAGAATTTTGAAGAAGCGGTAAAAGAGGCTGACGGTGTTATCGTTTCCGACCAGTTCTTTGAAAGAAACTCCGGCGTTGTAGGGGATATTCTCCGAAAAAAGATAAATGAATATGCCGCAAAATACGATATTCCCTTCCTTGTGGATTCCCGTGCCTTTGCACGTGAGTATCACGGTATGTTCATCAAGTGTAACAACTACGAGCTTATGAAATACTGCGGTGCAAAGGGCGATCCCGAATGTATGGAGGATGTGCTGCGCGGCGGTATGGAGATGAAGGAGGAGGTAGGACACTCTATCTTTATCACCTGTAATAAGGACGGAATCAAGGTCTTTGAGGATGAGATCTCCCACGTTCCCACCTATCCCGTATCGGGTGAAATTGACGTAACGGGAGCAGGAGATGCTTCCAATGCAGGTATCATATCTTCCCTGGCTCTTGGTCTTACACCTACAGAGGCGGCAATGGTTGCCTGCTGTGTTTCTTCAATTACAATTCAACAGTTAGGTACTACCGGTACTGCAACGGTTGAAGGTGTGATTGAAAGACTTTATACAATCAACGATATGATGGGGGCATCTTCCCCCACCCTATGATCAAAAAATCACCCGAGCAATCGGGTGATTTCGTTATTCTCTATTCGTTATTCACTATTCTCTATTCACTAAAGAAACAGTTGGAACAATAAAATTTGATTTGCTGTAGCTTATTATTTTGCTGAAAATGATATTATCATTTCAAATCCAAGTCAAGTGAATAGTGAATAGAGAAGAGATAATAGTGAATAGTAAAGGTAGAAAATGGTGTCCGAAGACACCATTTTCTTTTGATTTATTCTACAATAATTACATAGTAGTTATAGGACTCATCATTATACTGAACGCAGAAGGTGTATGTGCCTGCCTTAAGGCCTGTGATAGTGATAACACCGTCAACTGCCGCTACAGGCTTGATAGCCTGTGCGCCGGGCGCTCTCTTGATCTCGGAGGAGGTTTCCCACTCGCCCTTTGCATATCTTACGATATAGAGATCGTCGATATTGCCGATGGTAACTGTGTTACCGTCCTGCTTGAAGTCGGGAGTCTTCTGCTCTACCTCATAGGTGTATATCTTAGTGTAGCCGTCCTCGTACTGAACCGCAACGGTAACAACTCCGTTATATCTGTACTGGATCTTGTAGCTGTCTGCACCCTTGATATCGTTCTTCGCGGTGAACGCTCTTGCACCTGCCGCTTTCTTTATCTCGGATACGGTCTTATATTCGCCGTATGCGGTTCTGATAACCTTAACGCCGCTGAGGTTACCAACTGTAAGCTGGAGACCGTTAGCTGCAAATGTAGGTTCGGTCACGTCTATCTGCTGATACAGGAATTTCTGTGTACCGTCGTTGTATCTAACGAGTACGGTGTAGTAGCCGCCTGCCTTAAGTGTGTAGGTATAGCTTTCTGCTCCTGCAAGCTTGTTTGTGGTAAGCTGAACTACCATATTATTTTTAACATCTCTGTAGGTGGTATACTCACCGAGAGCGATGAATACGTCCTTGACGTCTGCCATACCGGATACGGTGAGGTTAGGACCGTCCGAAGATACGGAAAGCTCGGTTTCGGGCTCGGGAGCATTTTCATTCTCCCATACCGCATACAGGGTTATAGGCTCGGTGACCTCAAGCTCACTGCCTGCGGCATAGAATTTTCCGCTGCCGTCAGCCATAGTGTTCCAGCCTGCAAGGGTATATCCTTCCCTTTCGGGAATCATAGTTCTGCCACTGTAGCCCTCACGGTTGGGCAGAAGAGTATTTTGGTCATCGGGGATTCTGCCTGCATTGAGAACAGAGGAGGAAGAATATCTTGTATAACCGCCCTCGGAAAGCAGAGTGTAGTTGTACCCTTCGGTCACGTCAACAAAGTCCTGAATATCTCTTGAGCCGTCATTTATATTATAGGTAATTATCGGATCCCAACAAGCATATACGAATATATTGGTACCGTAAGGAACACGGTCATTGTTTACCATAAACACACTTGATTTGTATATATCGGGATATATTTCGTATTCATAACCGTTATTTGCCGCGGTATCGCCGTAGGTATAATTGCCCTTACCGTCCGCAGTTCTGAACTCGGGTATCGTCATATCCTCGGAGTCGGTATGAAGCCTGTAGCCCTCACGGCAGAGAGTCGCTGTTTCAGAGGGAAAGCTGAAGGGTGTACCGAGGGTCATAAGTCCGTGGGGCGTTGATGGGATCTTATATGCTGTTGTATCTCCCAGCCCCCAGGTACCGCCGTTTGAGTGGTAATATACGTTATAATAGCCGTTGTTTCCCAGGGCACCGTCACCGTCGGCACGCATCCAGACACCCTTAAGGGTTATATCTCCACCCGGAAGGGCGATCGTCTGCCCCGGCTTATAGACAGTATCAGCCGCACCGCTAACGCTCCAGCCTACAAACACCCAATCGGGGTAGTCGGGGAGATTATCGGGTATCCTTGCAACACCGCCTCGATATGAAACTGACTCGGGGACATCCAAGGTGGGAAGAACTCCGTCAAAGTGTAGGAAACCGGATGCGCCTATCTGTCCGCGATAGAACTCGTAAAGCCGCTTATATGCATTTCTTACAGCTTGACCTGATGCGTTTTCATCCTCTATAAGGAGCTTAGCGTTTTCGTAATGGTTAACTCCCTTGCCGATATCAAATTCGTCACAGGCTGCAACCATATCGATAAGCTGTGTTTTATCTACGGTTACGTCCTTGGTGAACGCCTTTATGATAACGTTCCACATTTCCTCGTGCCATATTCCGTTACGCAGATAATAGCTCTGGTTAGGGCCTGCCGTAGGGGTATAGCTTAAATTATATTCTTCAACCGCATAAGCCTTCTGAGAGGGCAAAAGTGAAAAGGTATCAAGGACTACGGAGAATCTCTGGCCAGGATTTAGGGTCACGGGATCGGTAAGTCTTATTGTATAATATCCCTCGCCGTTGACCTGAGTAACAACACCCGAAACGAAGGTTCCGGAATTCGGAACGTCCTCCACCGGGTCAACGTAAACGCGTACCACGAGCTGTGCTGCGGCATTCATATTATAAACACCCACCTGCTTTAAGACCTCGTGACCCTTGGCGGTGAAAACGTTTGCGGTAACCATAGGATCGGCATTGCTAAGCTCATCAAACCAGAAGTAAGTTATACCCTTACCCCAGTCTCCGTCATACTGATAGTTGTTGTCCACGTTGTCAGCAGGCTCAAAATCAAGTATACGGGCGGTAACAAGGCTGGGCTCCCAGTAAGAAAGCCAGAAATAACCGCCGCCTGTTCCCCAATCGGTACCCCAGCTGTTCTTGACAAGCCACGCTCCACCTGCGGGAGGAGTCATATAGGTACCGAAATTGCTTACGGGGAAGTTGTCATCCCAACCGACTATATAAATAGCATGGTTGGTATAATCGTAGATATCCTGATATGCCGCAACTCCGCCGGGAAGGAAGTTATATCCTTTGTTTTTATGGGAATAATAGCTTGCCACAACACCGCCGTACTGCATAATAGCATTTTTCATGGAATACAAATCCCGAGCACCTATGACAGCGGAGGTGATTAGGTGCTCCTCGGCGATATAGCGCATATTTTCACTGTAGCTTACACCCGAAAAACCGTACGCCCAGTTAACGGGAGGCAGATATTCCTCTTTTTCGGGACCTACCCATCTTGCAAAGGCTCCCGAGGTAAAGTAGATGTTACCACCCTTGTTATAAGGGTCAGCCTCGTATGCACCGTCCTGATAGGTAGGGTCAGAGGTATCCGAGGTTTTAGAGTTCCAGGCAAAATACGCAAGATGCGCCTCGGAAAAATCAACATCGTCAACCGCGTGATTTCTCATATATGCGGTTTCCGCCGCCGCAACAGCAGCAAAAGCCCAGCAGTTGCTTGATTCTATCTGATCCTTGACGGAAGTGATAATATTACCGCCTGCCGCATTGGTCACACCAAGCGAATTATACGATGAAGGAAAAGAGGTTGCATTGCCGCCCATTGCCAGTCCTCGGTCAGCAACGGCAGCTACACGCTCGACCCTGTTACCGTCATCATCTACAGTTATCATTTCAACGTAACCGTACTCGGAGACATTGTCACCGGGAATTACGTGATGCTTTATTATTCCCGAATCGGGATCGGTCGGCACCATCGCATTTGATAAAAACGGTAAAGTACCAAGCAGCATAGTAACTGACATTACTACTGCTAAAATAGATCTGATGCGTTTCTTAAACATAACTATCCCCCTTCATATAAACCACTATATATAAAAAATACCATATATTCTTGAAATTGTCAATAACAGCGAATACAGGATCATTTTAAGTGCAAAATGCTAAATGCAAATGCAAAGTTAAGGAGATTGATGTTGCAGTAATGCAACAAAAAATCTATATAATTGTATAACGGTGTTGCATTACTGCAACATCCGTCGATTACGTTGGTATTTCTTCAAAATAATTTCTTTATCACCGATAAACATATATGAAAGTGGAATACCAAAACTTATAAATATATATTGTCCGCTATATTGGTCTAATATAAAAAAACGCCTTTCGGCTCTATGCCGAAAGGTTTCCTTAATTCTGCATTCTGCACTCTGCATTCTGCATTATCAATAAAATAAGGCTGAGCCGAAGCTCAGCCTTTATTTTATTGATCAAAGTCCCTTCTTGGATCTGTCTACCTTCTCGAGGTCGCTTACGTCGTGAGTGGAAACATGGCCTGCGATGGGCATGATCTTCTCGTGGATAGCGTCGATGATGGTATCTGCCTGAGGGAAGAAGAACTTCTCAAGCTCGTATGCGGGAGTGATCCAGTTTCTGGAGCCGAGTGCGATTGCGGGAGCGTCAAGGTAATCGAAGCAGAACTCGTTGATGTTAGCTGCCATATCCTTCATTACGGAACCGCGCTCACAAGCGTCACCTACGATGATGATCTTACCGGTCTTCTTAACAGACTCGATAACCTTCTCGTAGTTGAAAGGAACGATAGAACGGCTGTCGATAACCTCTGCGGAAATGCCGTACTTGTCCTGGAGTTCCTTTGCTGCATCAAGTGCTCTGTAGAGAGTAGCACCAACGGTGAGGATGGTGATGTCCTTACCTTCGCGCTTAACATCGGGATCGCCCATCTCAACTTCATAGTAATCGGTGGGAACGCCGCCTTCGTGGAACATTTCGCCGAAGTCGTAAACTCTCTGAGACTCGAAGAATACAACGGGGTCGGTGCCGTTAAGAGCTGCATTCATAAGACCCTTAGCATCGTAAGGAGTGGAGGGGAATACAACCTTAAGACCGGGAATGTGAGCAGTAAGAGCTGTCCAATCCTGGCTGTGCTGAGCACCGTACTTGGAACCAACGGATACACGGATAACGATAGGCATCTTGAGGATACCTGCGGACATAGACTGCCACTTAGCAACCTGGTTGAAGATCTCGTCACCTGCACAACCGATAAAGTCAGCGTACATAAGCTCAACGATAACACGACCGCCGCTCATTGCGTAACCAACTGCGGAACCAACGATAGCCGCCTCGGAAATGGGGGAGTTGAAGAATCTGTGGTAAGGAATAACCTCGGTAAGACCTCTGTAAACTGCGTATGCGCCGCCCCAGTCACGGTTGTCTTCACCGTATGCGATAAGGGTGGGGTCTTCATAGAACTTGTCTACGATAGCTTCAAAGAGACCGTCACGAACCTGATAAACCTTAGCCTTAGCTACGGGCTTGCCGTTAGCGTCGAAGTGAGTTCTAACCTTGTTCTTGATAGCCTTAACTCTGGGGCTCTCTTCCTTGGGAGCCAGCACTTCGGGCTCTCTTGTCTCGTCCATAGACTTAACGTGCTGGTTGGAGAACATAATGTTTGCGATAGCATCGGGATCCTTGTTCATATCCATTCTGGGGGATACTTCGTCGTTGATAGCGAGCTTGCAAACCTCGGTCATACGGCCGATGATAACCTCGTCGATAGCAGCGAACTCTTCTTCGGTCGCGAGCTTGCCCTTGATGAGCTTAGCCTTATATGCTGCGATAGGATCTGCCGCCTTCCAAGCGTCGATCTCTTCCTGAGTTCTGTAGGTGGAGGAGTCGGAGGGGGAGTGACCTGTGGTTCTGTAGGTTACAACGTCGAGAAGCGCAGGACCGTCACCGTTAACAAGAAGCTCCTTCTTTCTGGTAACAGCGTCGATAACTGCAAGAGGATCGTAACCGTTAACACGCTCTGCGTGCATCTGCTGGGGGTTAACACCTGCACCGATACGAGCAACCATATCGTAACCCATGGTCTCGCCGCGGGTCTGACCGCCCATGCCGTAGAAGTTGTTGAATACGTTGAAGAGGATGGGAAGACCGCCGTCACCGTTAACGCCGTCCTTGCCCCAAAGCTGCTTGATCTGGTCCATGGAAGCCATGTTAAGAGCCTCAAGAACAGGACCACGGCCGCAAGCACCGTCACCGAAGTTAGCTACAACGATACCCTTCTTCTTGTTAGCTCTCTTGTAAAGAGCAGCACCGAGGGCAACGGGAGCAGCACCACCAACGATAGCGTTGTTAGGCATGATACCGAAAGGAATGAAGAATGCGTGCATGGAACCGCCAAGACCCTTATTGAAACCTGTGGTTCTTGCAAATACCTCTGCAAGTGCACCGTAGAGAAGGAAGTCGATTGCAAGCTCCTTGATGCTCTCGTGAGCAGCCATCTTATTCTCAACTACGTTAAGAACGCTGCCGCCGAGGAACTCCTTCATAATGTCGTAAAGCTCTTCATCGTCGAGCTTGTGGATAGAGGAAAGACCCTTTGCGAGGATCTCGCCGTGAGAACGGTGAGAACCGAAGGTAAGGTCGTTGATATCAAGAGCGTAAGCTTCACCAACTGCGGAAGCCTCCTGACCGAGAGAAAGGTGAGCAGGACCGGGGTTGTTGTACTCAACGCCGTTGTAAGCGGACTTGGTCTTGATCTCGTTAAGCATAGTCTCGAATTCACGGATAATTCTCATATCACGGTAAATTCTCATCATATCGTCCTTGGTATAAAGCTTCTTTTCCTGTGCGAAAGTCTTCTTATACTGGTTTACAGGAATATCCTGGAATGTGATAAAACCGGGCTCAAAGACTTTACCGGGATCTACATATTGACTCTTAGGCATAGTTATATCTCCTTAATAATAAATTTCATTTATTAAATGCAGAATGCATAATGCAAAATGCAAAATTGAGGATGCTTTTGCTTTGCAAAAGCTCCGTTTTAATTATAACTTTATTCTCGTGCAGTGTTGTTAGCACTAACCTCACGCGATTATGGGTGCAGGCACTGCCTGCTTAATCCTCGTGCAGTGTTGTTCGCACTAACCTCACACGATTAATGGGTGCAGGGACCGGTCCCTGCTTAGATCTGGAAGAGACCTTCTCTGATTACTTCACAAACAGAGGGATGAGGGAATACCATCTTCTGGACGTTCTCTACTCTCATCTGCTTTTCAACCATCATAGCCGCACCGTAGATGATCTCGGATGCGTAGTTACCGATCATATGAACACCGAGAATGTTTCTGTGCTCATTGCCTATGATGATCTTAACGATACCGTCGCCGCCCTCGTTCTCGGCAATATATCTGCCGCTGTACTTAAGAGTGAAGCTCTGGCACTTAGCGTCAAGACCCTTTGCCTTGATACTTTCCTCGGTCTCACCTACACTTGCAACCTCGGGGTTGGTGTAGATAACTGCGGGGATAGAATCGTAGTGGATAAAATCCTTCTTACCCAGCATATTGTTTACGGCAACCTCACCCTCACGGTAAGCGGTGTGAGCAAGCATAGACTTGCCGTTTACGTCACCTGCCGCCCATACGCCTGCAACGTTGGTTCTCATCTGATCGTCGGTAACGATAGCACCGCGCTCGGTGATAACACCGATGTTCTCAAGGCCGATACCCTGAGTCATAGCACGACGTCCGATGGAAACGAGTACACAGTCAGCGGGTACGGTAAACTCCTTACCGTCCTTTTCGTAGGTAACGCTGTCAGTACCTACAGACTTAACTGCACAGCCGAGAAGGAACTCAACGCCCTTCTTCTTGTAGTTCTTCTGAAGGATGTTGGAGATCTCACGGTCGGTAGGACCTGCGATGTGGTCAAGCATCTCGATAACGGTAACCTTGGAGCCTACGGAATTAAAGTAGGAAGCCATCTCAAGACCGATAACGCCGCCGCCGATAACAACGAACTTCTCGGGAACCTTGGTCATATCAAGGATCTCACGGTTGGTAACTGCAAAGCCGGAAGCAACAGCTTCTCTAAGACCGGGAATGGGGGGAACAGCTGCGGTGGAACCGGTACAGATAAGGAGCTTAGCACCCTTATATTCCTTGCCGTCTGCCTTAACGGTGAAGCCCTCTGCATCACGGCCCATGATCTCGCCGTATGCGTTAACAACCTCAACGCCTGCCTTCTTAAGAGTATTCTGGATGCCGCCAACCAGCATCTTTACTACTCTGCCCTTTCTTTCAACCACCTTTGCGTGGTCGATGGTAGCGCCAGCAAAGCTTACGCCGTACTCAGCGCCGTGCTTTGCGTAATCAAAAATCTTTGCGGAGTAAAGAAGTGTCTTTGTGGGAACGCAGCCCTCGTTAAGACAAACACCGCCAAGAGCTCTGCCCTCGATACAGAGGGTCTTTAAGCCTGCGTGAGCTGCACGCTCTGCGGCATTGTAGCCTGCAGGGCCGCCGCCCAGAACTATAAGATCATAAATCATTTTGTCTTACCTCCGAAATTACTTAGCAAGTAAGAGATCAAAGTTCTCGAGGTTAGCGCAGAGTTCCTTTAAGAACTTAGCTGCGGGAGCACCGTCAAGAGCTCTGTGGTCAAAGGTAAGGGAGAGTCCCATTGCATCATAGAAGATGTCCTGACCGCCCACGTTCTTTACGCGGCGCATGATAGTGCCGACACCAAGAATACCGGTCTGAGGAGGATTAACAACGGGAGTGAAGCTCTCGATGCCCATAGCACCGAGGTTGGTAACGGTAAAGGATGCGCCCTTAAGCTTGTCGGGGCTGATAGAACCGTTCTTTGCGTCACCGATAACGCTCTTGGATGCAGCAGCAAGGTCGTTGAGAGACATCTTGTTTGCATTGAATACTGTGGGAACCAGAAGTCCTCTGTCAGTATCACAAGCGATACCGAGGTGAACGTCTGTAAAGAATCTCATCTTGTCCTCTGCGTCAAGGTAATGAGCGTTGAGGTCACGGTGATTCTTTAAGGTCTTCGCAACAGCGAAGAGAACCATATCGTTTAATGTGATATTGTTCATACCCAGCTTCTCAGCGTTAGCCTTGAGAGTCTTACGCAGAGCCATAAGCTTGGTAGCATCGAAGGATGCGTTGAGTGTAAGCTGAGCCATATTGGAAAGAGATGCGTGCATAGACTTAGCAATAACCTTACGGATATTGGGAAGCTTTTCGTCAACGTACTCGGGTGCGGGTGCTGCCTCTGCCGCTGCTGCGGGAGCCGCAACTGCCTCTTCGGTAGCCGCACCAACAAGGTAACCCTTGTCAAGAAGAGTGTTAACGTCTCTTTCTATGATTCTGCCCATAGGGCCTGTGGGAACTGCCTTGGAAAGGTCTGCATCTGTTCTTTCTGCAAGATGCTTTGCTCTGGGGGAGATACGTACAAAGCCGTCCTCGGACTTTGTTGCAACGGGTGCTGCAAGGTCCGCCTTGGGAGCCTCTACAGCTGCAGGAGCCGCTTCAGCGGGTGCTGCTTCAGCAGGAGCTGCCTCCTCCTCCTTCTTGGGTACGAGTGCGGAGAAATCCTCACCCTCCGCTCCGATAACGCATACCGGATCAAGACAAGGTACGTCGTCACCGTCTTCACAGAAGACAGCAAGAAGTGTACCCTCTACCTGAGCGGCTTCTTCAAAGCTGGACTTATCGGTCTCGTAAGAGAAAAGAACATCACCTACGTTAACCTTGTCGCCAACCTTCTTCACCCACTCGGTGATGACACAGCTTTCAACGCTCTGTCCCTGTCTTGGCATGATAACTAATGTTGCCATTTGTTTTCCTCCTATTATTGAGTAATAATTATTTCAGTATTTGCTTTTTCTGCCTGCCTTCTCATTTCAGGGGGCAGAGGCATGTCCGATACCAACACGTCAACGTCGGCAAGTGAACATACAGTATAAGGTAAAACCTTATTGATCTTGGATAAATTCATCAGTACCACTACCTTGTGCGCCTTTGAAATTACCTTCTTTTTGATCTCACATTCGGTATAATTTCCGCTGGTCAGTCCGTCGGCTGACACACCTGACGGAACAATGAACGCTATGTCGATATTGATGGAATCAATAAACTCAAGCGCCGGATTACCCACAACAGAAATATTATCACGGTTGAGCATACCGCCTACTATGTTTACCATAGGTCTGCGCTTCTTGATTATCTCAAGGGCGACGTTGGGACCCGTGGTGGTAACGGTAAATCTCTCGTCGGGAAGTATAGATGCCAAGGTCAGCATCGTTGTTCCCGAATCAAGGAATATGCTTCTGCCTGTTTCGATCATAGATACCGCAACAGACGCCAGTCTTTCCTTGGAGAGAACGTTTTCCTGCAATCTCTTGGAGAATGCATCCTCCATAGATGTAGTGATAAATTTCATTGAGCGCGCTCCGCCACGCACCTTGATAGCCTCGCCCTGCTTCTCAAAATACTCGATGTCACGTCGCAGAGTCATCTGCGACACCTCGGGAAAGGCCTCCTCAAGCTCCTCAAGGGAAATAAAAGGCTTGGTACCGAGCAGAGTTCTGATGACCTCTCTTCTCGATGAAACCTTCATTTGTTAACCACCTTTGTGATTTATTGGGTATGTCTGAAAGTCATTTACAAAGATACCCTATTGAAGCCAAATTACTTCAAATACATAATATCACTTTTGCTGTCAACTGTCAATGATTTGTGATAAATTTATCATATAAATTCACAAAAGTTCACACTTTTATACATAGTTTCACATACTTGGTATAAACTATGTTCGGTTATTCTCTATTCACTATTCGTTATTCACTATTCACTAAAGAAGAGGTCTTTTAATATAAAGCTTGTTTTCTGCGGCTCATCATTTTACTGACCAAATACTTATTCACTTAAAGCCAAAACAAGTGAATAGTGAATAGATAATAGAGAATAGTGAATAGTGACGGTTGAAAACCGCCAAAGCGGTTTTCTTCCTCTAATTACTGATACAATTAATGAGGTAACAATGAGAAAGGAAATTATACGATTTAAACGTCCGGTATCAATGATCTCAGCCGCAAGCGTGGTGGGTAAACGTGAGCACGAGGGCCCCTTCGGAGATGTTTTTGACGAGTTTGATACAACCGACAGCTTTGACAAGGACAGCTGGGAAAAGTCCGAGGCTGAAATGCAAAAGAGAGCCTTGACTATAGCTCTGAATAAAGCAGATATGAAAGAAGAAAACATTGACGGACTTTTTGCGGGAGACCTGATAAATCAATGCACCTCCTCGGCTTACGGGCTTTTGGATTTTGATATTCCCTACTTCGGGCTTTACGGAGCCTGCTCCACCGCTGCCCTTTCCCTGTTTCTGGCTTCTCTTGCCATAAACGCAGGTATGGAGAGCTGCGCCTGTGTTACAAGCAGTCATTTCTGCTCGGCTGAAAGGCAATTCCGCTTTCCCCTTGAATACGGAAGCCAGCGCACACCAACCTCCCAGCATACGGTAACGGGCGCGGGAGCATTTATACTGTCATCCGAGGGGGACGGACCCTATATCGTTGACGGTATGGGCGGTATTTCTACCGATATGGGTATAAAGGATGCCAACAATATGGGAGCGGCTATGGCTCCTGCCGCCATATCCACCTTGACAAGGTATTTTGAAGCGACAGGTACAAAGCCCCAAGACTACGACAAGATAATCACGGGAGACTTAGGTTTTGAGGGTCACGGAATAGTAATTGATCTGATGCTTGACAAGGGGTACGATATGCGTGACGTATATACCGACTGCGGTCTTTTCATCTATGACCGTGAAAAGCAGGATATGCACGCGGGAGCCTCGGGCTGCGGATGCTCGGCGGTAATGATGGCCTCCCACTTTCTTGAGGAGATGAAAAAAGGAATTCTAAAAAACATCCTCTTTATCGGAACGGGGGCATTACTCAGTCCTATGGCAGTACAGCAGGGGCAGAATATACCGGGGATTGCGCATTTAGTGCATATAAAATCTCAAATCTAAACAAACCGAAGCTCATTTTGCCGCAGGTAAAATATATCGAGTTTGCTTTAGCAAACATATCGAGTGCAAAGCACATATCGAGTTCGTCGCAGACGAACATATCGACAAAACTATTCGGTTACCGACAGAACCATTGTGATTTCAAAACGATCGATCAAGTCGATATATTCACCTTCGGTGAATTCGATATCTGCCGTTGGCAGTCGATATGTTGACCTACGGTCAACTCGATATATTTTGCTTCGCAAAACGAGAAGGAAGGAGAAACCATATGGAATACTTTAATGCCTTCTGGGTAGGAGGACTGTTCTGCGTCATCGCCCAGATACTCATCGACCGAACAAAGCTCACCCCCGCCCGTATCCTTGTAGGTTACGTGGTAGCGGGAGTGATACTGACCGCCGCAGGAGTATACGAGCCTATAGTTAAGTACGCAGGCTGCGGAGCCACCGTTCCTTTAACCGGCTTCGGCTACTCCATAGCCAAGGGAATCGAGGAAGGAGTAAGACAGTACGGACTCCTCGGCGCTCTCACCGGTGCTCTCACCGCAACAGCGGCAGGTATCGCCGCCGCCCTTATCTTCGGATACATGGCAGCACTGTTATTTAAAAGTAAACCGAAATAAACCGTTGCAACCAACGGTTTATTTTGCTATAATAACGTTACCAAACAAAAAATATCGGTAGTTTACGTATAGGAGGTGGAAAAATGGAGGACAAAAGAATTATAGAGCTTCTGTGGCAAAGGGACGAATCCGGGCTTGAAGCCACACGGCAGAAATACGGACGGCTCTGCTACAGCGTTGCCTACAACATTTTAGGAGACTCCCGCGACAGCGAGGAGGCAGTCAACGATACATACCTTGGGGTATGGGACTCCATTCCGCCCCACAGGCCTGACGTTTTATCCTCTTTTATAATGAGGATAACGAGGAATATTTCCTTAAAGATATGGCGGTACAAATATGCAGAAAAGCGCGCCTGCAATATTTCCGCATCCCTCGACGAATTAGGCGAATGTATCCCCAACGCCGAGAGCGTGGAGAACGCTCTTGAAGCAAAGGAGCTGTCGGTCTATATCGACAGATTTCTGAGGGAGCTTAAGGAAAGCGACCGTATAGTTTTCCTTCGCCGTTATTGGTTCTGCGACTCTATCGCGGATATAGCCAAGCGCTTCGGTGCAAGCGAGGGGAAAATTAAAATGCAGCTCTGCCGTACAAGACAAAGACTGCAAAAATATCTCAGTGAGGAGGGTATTAGTATATGAAACGAGAAAAGCTTCAGGACGCTGTCGGTATGATCGGGGACGATCTTATCGAGGAGGCGGCAAGCTATAAAAAGAAAAGAAACAGACTCCGTTGGATACCTGCAGTGGCAATACTTCTGTGTATATCAATACTTATGGGAGTGGTTGCACTCCGACCTAAGGAAGAATCTATGCCCGAGACTCCCATAGATCAAAATTTGCCCGAGACTCCCATAGATCAAAATTTGCTGACCGATAACGCGGGCGATGACGCGGAGGTAAACGAGCAGGAAAGCGCCACGGACATCTCCGGAAACAAACATTATTACAACCTTGATTACTGTATGAAAAAAGCCGTTTATCCCGAGAGGGTGCTTAACTATAGCCTGAACGCGGACCTAAACGACCCCGAGGCTTATAACAAATGGCAAAACGACAGGGATTCCTTCCGCGAGGCTTACGATAGCGACACTCCAGACCTTAGTAAGTTCATCAAGTACTCCACCAAGGCGTTTTTAGCTGACACCGAGGACAACGCGATCTACTCCCCCGTCAACGTATATATGGCTCTGGCAATGCTTGCAGAAACGAGCGCAGGTGAAAGCCGTGCCCAGATACTTAATGCTTTAGGAAGTGACAGTATAGATGAGCTTCGCGCCGACGCCAACTCTCTCTGGAAGGCTCTATATACCGATGACGGTACGGCAAAGACTATCCTTGCCAACTCCCTGTGGCTTCGCGAGGAGGGGGAATATAAGTCCGAGCCTCTTGAAATTTTGGCAGAAAACTATTACGCCTCCACCTTTGAGGGCAGGATGGGCAGTAAGGAATACGACGAGGTTCTGCGCGGCTGGCTGAACGAGCAGACCGACGGAATGCTCACCGATCAGGTAAAAGGGATCGGACTGCCCGAGGAAACCGTTCTTGCCCTTGCCTCCACCATTCTTTTCAACGGAAAATGGTCAGAGGAATTTAATCCCGAGCGTAACAGAGAAAGAGTATTCCACGGTACCGACGGCAAGGTCACGACAGAGTTTATGAACGAGAGCACAAACGGTTCTATCTCGGTAGGCGACAACTTCACGGCGTACAAAAAGTATTTCACCGAAAACGGTCATATGACCTTTATACTCCCCAAAGAGGGTATGACCCCTCAGGAGCTTATAGCTACCGACGAGTTTGCCGAGTTCGTACTCTGCGGCGGCAGGGACAGCTATATGAGCGACCTTACCGACAAGCCCTGTTGGGACAGCGAGAGACGTGCAATAATCAATTTCAGTATGCCGAAGTTCGACGTCTCCTCTCAGCTTGATCTGACGGAGGATCTCGGCAAACTGGGAATAACGGACATCACAGATGAGATCAAAGCCAATATGTCCCCCATCACCGATGCGGGAGCATTTCTTGACACTATGGTACACGGTGCAAGAGTTACGGTAGACGAAAAGGGCTGCAAGGCAGCCGCCTTCACAATGATGATCTGCGGTGCTACCTCCGCCCCTCTTGACGAGATAAACTTCGTCCTTGACAGACCCTTTGTGTTTGTCATTGGCGGCTATGACGGCTTGCCGCTGTTTATCGGTACTGTAAACAACGTAAAATGAAAATAAGATCCCGTTTGGGATCTTATTTTTCTATATAACAGATCGCAGCCGACTTTGACTCAACTATACCGCAAAAGCTTTTTCCGGTAAGAAGATCCCTGCCCTTGACATTAAGCTCTACAGGCTCATTGCCCATATTGGCACAAATCAAAACCTTGGTGTCTGCAAGACTTCTCTGATAGATTATATAGTCAGCCCCGTATTCGATGATCTTAAAATCTCCCGTCTTGAAAACAGGGACATTTCTGATCTTGCCAAGGGTCTTATAATGCTTATACAGCTCCTTGTTTTCCCTGCCCCAGGGGTAGGTGCGGCGGCAGAAGGGGTCGCGTCCGCCCTCCAGACCCGCCTCGTCTCCGTAAAACACCGAGGGCACGCCGTACACGGTATACTGTATAGTTGAAGCTATCTTAAGAAGCTTTGTGGCTTCGGTATATTCTTCACGGGACATATAATGACCCGAAAGCTCTCTGTTTGAAAGCTCCTTGTATTTTTTGTCACCGAGCACCGTGATAATACGCTCGGTATCGTGGGTGCCGATGATATTCATAAGACAGTCGGCTACACACTTGGGATAGGATGAATATATATCGGTAAGCTCGTCGGCAAGAACCTTTGCATTACGGTTTAAAATAAACTCAAGCAAAGCCGTCCTGAAGGGGTAGTTCATAACCGAATCAAGCTGTTTACCCTGAAAATAATGGCGGCGCTTGCCGTAGGCTATCTTATCTGCGGCGTTTTCCCAAACTTCTCCTATAATTATGGCATCCTTGTTTGCGTTCTTAACGCTTTTTCTGAATTCGTACAGGAAATCGTCGGAAAGCTCATCCGCCACGTCAAGTCGCCAACCGCCTGTTCCCATACCTGCGTATTTTGCACCTACGCCCTCCTCGGAGGTGAAAAATCTGCGGCAGCTTTCGGTACGGTGGTCGAGCTTGGGAAGGATATCTATATCCCACCAGCACTCATAACCCGCTTTTTTGTTTTTATCAAAGAAATACCAGTTACGGTATTCGGAATCCTCGCTTTGGTAAGCTCCCTTTGAGGGGTAGTTACCGTATCTGTTAAAGTATATGCTGTCATCCCCCGTGTGATTGAACACACCGTCAAGGATAACTCTTATTCCCTTCTCTTCAGCTTTTGCTATAAGGTCGCAAAAGGCTTCTTCGCCGCCGAAGCAAGGGTCTATCTGCATATAGTCTGCGGTATCGTACTTATGATTTGACGCAGCTTTGAAGATCGGGCTGAGATAGATTATGCTTACGCCCATTTTGGCAAGATAATCAAGCTTCTGCGTGATTCCGTAGAGGTCTCCGCCGTAAAACAGGTCGTTTTTGACAGCGGCACCGGGAATAACACCGTACTGGGATATGGGCGCAAACCAGTCGTTCTGATTTTCTGCATCCTCTCTCACGGGGGAGTTTCCGCTTTTATAAAAGCGGTCAACGAAGATATGATACATCACTCCGCCCTTAAACCAATCGGGGGTAGTAAAATCATCAGAATAGACAAGCATTCTGAAATCACTTCCCTTACGCTCGGATAATTCGAGGTCTACGTTATTTACGGTATGGCTGAACAGAGTATCATTGCCCCTCAGAAAAAGGATACTGTAGTAATACAAGCCCACACCGAGCTCTGACATATCAAGAGTCAAGGTAAAGCTTCCGCATTCTACGGTATTAAAGGGTATATCCCTTTCCGCCTCACCGTCACGGTGCAGCCGCATAACCGCCATACGGACACCGTAGCTTCGGGGTATGGTAAGGTCAAGCTTAAGCTTTTCGGATACCGAAAATGCTCCGCGCAGCGAAGCATCCTCGGTGGTATTTTTTTTAAACGTTATCTTTTCATCGGATATAAGCTCATTTGAAAGCTTGATAAGCATAATTACTCCTTGATCATACGCTCTATATGCCAGATACGCTCTGCGTATTCACCTATACTGCGGTCAGCGGCAAACTTGCCTGCGCCTGCTATATTCATAAGTGCCATACGGTTCCAGGTATCGCGGTCGCGGTAGGTCTCAGATGCCTTTAAATGGATATGTCTGTAGGACTCAAAATCAGCCATACACATATAAGGATCGTGAACTAAAAGATACTCTGAAAGATGTGAAAAGGACTGACCGTTGTAGCCTGCGTTAAGGCTGTTGACGATATACTGGAGTCTTTCGTTTCCGTTATAATAATCAGAGCTGTGATAGCCCATTGTGCGAAGATTGTCTACCTCGGGTGCAGTAAGACCGAACATAAACATATTCTCCTCACCCGCTTCTCTTGCCATCTCGATGTTGGCACCGTCTGCGGTACCGATGGTAAGAGCGCCGTTGAGCATAAGCTTCATACAACCCGTACCGCTGGCTTCCTTGCCTGCAAGGGAAATCTGCTCGGATATCTCTGCTGCGGGAACAAGTCTTTCGGCAAGAGTTACGTTATAGTCCTCCATAAAGAGAACGCGAAGTTTTTCCGAAATACGCTTATCCTTCTTTATCTCTTCCCCGATACACCAGATAAGCTTGATTATCTCCTTTGCCATACGGTAGCCGGGGGCCGCCTTTGCACCGAAGATAAAGGTCTGAGGAAGGATATCCGCGTTGGGGTCTGCCTTAAGCTCCTGATAAAGGCCTATGATATGCATAGCGTTCAGAAGCTGACGCTTATACTCGTGCAAACGCTTGATCTGTACGTCGAAAATACTGTTAGGATCAATAATTTCTCCGGTACGTTCTTTTACGATATCGGCAAAGGCGATCTTATTAGATTTCTTTATCTCTTCAAGTCGGGAAAGCACGTTTTTATCATCCGCAAATTTACGCAATCCTGCAAGAGCCGTGGGGTCCTTGCGGTAGGAATCCCCTATGCAATCAGAGATCAGGGATGCAAGCTCGGGGTTAGAATAGCAGAGCCAACGTCTGTGGGCAACGCCGTTGGTCACGTTGTCAAAGCGCTCGGGCCACATACGGTAGAAATTCTTGAAGGTGCTGTCCTTCAGAATGTTGGAGTGTATCTCGGCTACTCCGTTAATATGGTGAGAAGCAATGATAGAGAGGTTTGCCATACGTACCACTCCGTCGCCGATAACAGCCATCTCGGAGATCCTGTCCCAGTTGCCGGGATATTTTTCCCATACCTGTCTGCAGAAGCGCTCGTTGATCTCCTTGACGATCATATGAAGTCTCGGCAGTAAAAGCGCAAACAAGGACTCGTTCCAGGTTTCAAGAGCCTCGGGAAGTACGGTATGATTGGTATAGGATATCATCCTTGTCACTATATCCCACGCCTCGTCCCATCCGAGACAGTAATCATCCATAAGGATACGCATAAGCTCGGGAACACAAAGTGCGGGATGGGTATCGTTAAGATGGATAGCGGTTTTATCGGCAAGATTTCTGATATCGCCGTACAATGCCATATGGTCACGGATAATGCTCTGACAGGATGCGCTGACCATAAAATACTGCTGTGTCAGACGAAGCAGCTTACCCTCGTGATGGTTATCAGAGGGATAAAGCACCTTGCAGATTATCTCGGCATCCACCGAGGACTGAAGTGCACGTCGGTACTGTCCCTCGGAGAAAAGATTCATATTGAAATCGTCTAAATCCTCTGCCTTCCAGAGACGGAGCTGGCTGACAGCATCGCTGTCCGCACCGCTCATCATCATATCGTAGGGTACGGCGTTTATCTCATCTGCGTTTTCGTAGATTATCTCAAGTCTGCCGTTGTCCCAGCTCTCCTTTATCTGTCCGCCAAAGCGCACACGGAATCTTCTGTCTGTACGGGGGACAAGCCACACGTCTCCGCCGGGAAGCCAGTTGTCAGGCATCTCTACCTGAACGCCGTCGATTATCTTCTGCTTGAAAAGACCGTACTCATAGCAGATAGAGAAGCCCGTAGCGGGATAGTCAAGAGAGGACAGAGAGTCCATAAAGCAAGCTGCAAGTCTGCCAAGACCTCCGTTACCCAATCCGGCATCAGGCTCGCAGGTATAAAGATCCTCAAGGGTATAGCCGGTCGTTTTAAGAACCTCCTCATAGACATCTGAAAGACCGAGGTTGCAGAGGTTGTTCTTAAGCGATCTGCCTACAAGGAACTCCATACACATATAGTAAACACGCTTTGCACCCTTTTCGTTAACACGGGTCTTAAAAGCCTGTCTTTTCTCGCAAAGGATATCACGGACGGTAAGAGCGCAGGCTCTGTAGAGCTGCTCCTTGGAGGCTTCCTTAATGGAGCATCCGAAATTACGGGCAAGCTTTACCTTGATATTATTTTTAACATCATTGACATTTAATGAGCTGTTCATTTAAGAAACCTTTCAGTGTAATAAATAATAAATAATAAAGTATGATACCACATAATCTCTTAATTTGCAATACCGTCTTAATAACTTTTTATGATAATGAAGAAAACGGGTTCCTTCAAGAACCCGTTTTCTTCCATAATTTTGCATTTTACATTTTGCATTTTACATTCCGTCATACATTTCCATATAGCTTTGAGCCGAAACAGACCAAGAGAAATCTGTCTTCATAACCTTCTGCTGAAGCTTACGGAAAGCCTTGGTATCACAGTAAAGCTCATAGGACGCACATATGCGGTCATACAGCTCACCCGATGAATAGTTAGCAAAGGTAAAGCCGTTACCCTTGATCTCGCCTTTATCGACCCAATAGCCCTTGATAGAGTCGGCAAGTCCCCCTGTCTCACGGGTGATGGGTACTGCACCGTAACGGGATGCTATCATCTGAGACAAGCCGCAGGGCTCGCTCTTTGAAGGCATAATAAACATATCCGATGCCGCATATATACGCTTTGAGAGCTTGCGGTCATAGGTGATAAGCGCTCTTACCTTATCAGGGAACTGTCTTTCAAGCTCGCGGAAATAGTTTTCGTACTCGGCATTACCCGTTCCAAGCACCACAAGCTGTATATCCTTTTCGGACATCAGCCTGTAGCCTATCTCGCAGACAAGATCGGTACCCTTATGGGCAACAAGTCTTGAAATGATAGAGTACATAGGAACGTCAGCTCTTTCGGGAAGTCCCAGCTCTCTCTGCAGCGCAAGCTTGTTTTCCGTCTTGCCCTTTAAACTGCGCCACATATATTTTTTCGCTATATCCGGATCATTGTGGGGATCGTTGTATATATAGTCTATACCGTTGAGTATACCCGTCAGCTTATAGCTGTGCTCACAAAGGAGACTGTCAAGACCGTGGGCATATTCGGGCGTCTGTATCTCACGGGCATAGCTCGGACTTACCGTGCTTACACGGTCGGCACAAACTATCGCCGCCTTCATAAGATTCATAGAGTTTTCCCACTCCATAAGTCCTACGTGCTTCCAGTCAAGACCGAAGATATCAGCAAGTATGGACATATCATACTTACCCTGATACTCTATGTTATGTATGGTAAATACCGTCTTTATGTTTTCGTATCCCGATTTTTCTCTGTAGCAGAGGTTGAGGTATACCACACTCATAGCGCTCTGCCAGTCGTTTGCGTGAAGTATATCGGGATAGAAGTCTATATGAGAGAGCATCTCTATCACCGCAAGGGAGAAGAAGGCGTATCTCTCACCGTCGTCCATATGTCCGTAAAGTGCGCCCCGCTTGAAATAATACTCGTTGTCAACGAAATAATAGATTACCCCGTCCTTTTCAAGTGAGAGGATACCGCAGTACTGCTTACGCCAGCCAAGCTCTACGGTGAATATCGCCTCGGTCTTCATCTGTGCGCGCCACTCTTCACCGACCTTGTCGTATAAAGGTATAACACAGCGCACGTCAACGTCATCCCCGCCGCAGCTCTTGAGAGCCGCAGGGAGACTGCCCATAACGTCACCTAAGCCGCCTGTTGCGGCAAAGGGCATACACTCGCTGCCTACGTATAATATTTTTTTCATAACAACGTCAAATCATTTTTCCTTTCGCAATATAGAAGGGCATAGTTTCGTGACCGCACAGTGTAACTCCGTCTCTTATAAAGACCTTCTTATCGCTTATTACGCAGTTCAGTCCTACGTTTTCCCCTGCCCAGGTGTCCTGAAGCAGGATAGAGTTGCGTACAACGGCACCCTTCTTTATATGTACGCCTCTGAACAGGATACAGTTCTCCACCGTTCCGTCTATAACACAGCCGTCAGCGATAAGGGAGTTTGATACCTTAGCGTTTTCACCGTACTGTGTGGGAGGTGTGTTTCGTACCTTGGTGAGAACGGGTCTTTCCTTGTTGGCAAACAGCTCGTCACGGATTCCCTCGTTGAGCAACTGCATATTGGCGGAGAAATACCTGCTCAAGTCACCTATCTCGGCACAGTAGCCGTCATAACGGTATACCTTGTATACCGCCTTTCCGAAATGGAAAGGAAGTGCCTGACTGTAAAAGCCCTTGAGACCGTGAGCTATGGAATTGTTAAGCAGAGAAACAAGGAAGGTTCTGGTAATGACAAGTATATTCATACTTACGTCGCACTTGCCTGATATCGCCGCCGTGCTCTCGACGAATTTATTTACGGTTCCGTTTTCATCCGAAACAACTATAGAGTTCGTTGCTCTTCTGTCCGATTCGGTTACGGTCTTTTCGCGGACTACCACAGTAACGTCGGCACCCGTTGCCGCGTGCTGATTTATAACGTCACGCAGATCCATATTGCATACCACGTCGCTGTCGGAAAGCACGATAACGTCCTCAGAGCAGTGATTGATGAAGTCCATAACGCCCATAAGCGCCTCAAGACGGGTAGTATAAAGCTTGTTTGCTCTTGGTCCGTCAAAAGCGGTAATAAAGGGAGGCAGGAGTATAATACCGCCGTTTCTGCGAGCAAGGTCCCAGTCCTTACCCGTTCCTATATGGTCGATAAGCGAACGGTAGTTATCGTGGGTAACGATACCCACCTTGGTAATGCCGCTGTTGACCATATTGGAGAGAGGAAAGTCTATAAGTCTGTATCTTCCGCCAAAGGGCAGGGATGCCATCGTTCGTCTGGCGGTCATCTCGGGAATATTATTGTCGTGAATATTTGATAAGATCAAGCCTGCTGCTTTCATATCCTCGCCCCCTTATCTTACGTCGGGAATCATTCTTCCCGCTTCTATCTTTTCACCGTCGGCTATAACGGTCTCGGCACCTATAACCGTAACGTCGGGTGACGCAGCCTTGTCACCGCCCAGCGTAACACCTGCGCCTACGCTGACTCCCGTATCAAGTATGGCATAGTTTACGTTAGCGCCTGCGCCGATACGGCAGTGGTTCAATACAACACTGTCACGGACGACCGCGCCCGGCATAACGGTAACGTT
The DNA here is from genome assembly GCA_017416185.1 of Clostridia bacterium. Classification (GTDB taxonomy): domain Bacteria; phylum Bacillota; class Clostridia; order Oscillospirales; family CAG-272; genus RGIG7300. Next base: position 19,142 of record JAFQDF010000035.1, on the reverse strand, counting down.
GCCGAAAAGCACCGAATTTTCCACCCTGCCGTATATCTTACAGCCCTCACTGACGATAGAGTTCTTTATCACGGCACCTTCACCTATAAACTGAGGTGAGCGCGCTCCGTGTCTTGTGAACATTCTCCACTTTTCATCGTCAAGGGAGAATGTCGGCTTTTCGCCCAGAAGATCCATATTGGCTTCCCAAAGGCTGGAGAGGGTTCCGACGTCCTTCCAATAACCCTCAAAGCGGTAGGCAAACATACGCTCCTTTGCGTTGAGCATATTGGGGATTATATTTTTACCGAAATCGTTTGCCGACCCGGGATCCTTTGCGTCCTCGGTGAGGTAATCAAAGAGCTTCTGCTTGTTGAATATGTATATACCCATAGAAGCAAGGGTAGAGTCGGGATTCTTGGGCTTCTCCGAGAACTTGAAGATAGAGTCATCCTCGTTTACCGACATGATACCGAAGCGGCTTGCCTCCTCTATGGGAACGTCTATTACCGCAATGGTACAGTCGGCATTATTCTTTTTATGGAATTTAAGCATTTTTGCATAATCCATCTTGTATATATGGTCACCCGAAAGTATAAGCACGTAGTCTGCATCATACTGCTCGATAAACTTCATATTCTGATATATAGCGTTGGCAGTACCCTTATACCAGTCGGCAGAGTCCTTGCCCTGATAGGGAGGCAGGATCTTTACACCGCCGAAGGTACGGTCAAGATCCCAGGGCAGACCGTTTCCTATATAGTCGTTAAGCACAAGGGGCTGATACTGGGTCAGGACACCAACGGTATCAATACCCGAGTTTGTGCAGTTTGACAGCGGAAAATCTATAATACGGTACTTTCCGCCAAAGGGAACTGCAGGCTTTGCCACGTTTTGCGTAAGTGCGTATAAACGGCTACCCTGTCCGCCTGCCAAAAGCATAGCCACGCACTCTTTCTTTTTGAACATCACTGATCCTCCTTATGGTTGATATATATGCTCATTTATTACTTTTTTGATTTAGGTTTGGGATTTTTCCGCTTGCATTCGATGACAAGAGCACCCATAGGCGGTATATCCGCAACTATTGAATAGGGCAAGCCCTGCCAAGGGATATCGTCGCTCTTCATCGCACCGTTCTCCACTCCCGAGCCGCCGTAGCAGAGGCTGTCACTTGATATGACCTCTCTGTAGCTTCCGCTGTAGCCTACGCCGATACGGTATCCCTGACGGTACACGGGGGTGAAATTCAGTATAACAGTAAGCTCCCTTCCCTTTTTGTCGAAGCGTCGGTATGAAATAATACTTTCATCGGCATTATCCGCATCTATCCAGCTAAAGCCCGCCCAGGAGTCATCCTGCTCCCAGAGACAGGGATTGTCAAGATAAAGATGATTGAGCCGCGCACAGAAGAGCTGGAAGCGTGCGTGCATAGGATAGTCCAGCATAAACCACTCAACGCTTTTCTTATACGCCCACTCGCTGAACTGAGCTATCTCGTTACTCATAAAGCTGAGCTTTTTGCCCGGCAGGGTCATCATATAAGTGAAAAAGAGCCTTGCACCCGCAAACTTTGTATTATAATCTCCCGGCATCTTGTCAAGAAACGACTTTTTGCCGTGTACCACCTCGTCGTGGGAAACAGGCAAAACATACTTTTCGTTGAAGGCGTACATCATTGTAAAAGTAAGCTTGTTATGCTTGTACTTACGGAACAGGGGGTCTGTCTCGGCATAGTCGAGAGTATCGTTCATCCAGCCCATATTCCACTTCATAGTAAAGCCAAGACCCTCACGCTCAAAGGTGGTAAGATCGGGCCAGTCGGAGGATTCCTCGGCTATGGTCATAACGTCGGGAAAATGGGTTGCCATAGCGGAATTAAGCTTACGGAAGAACGCCACAGCCTCAAGACAGCGGTTGTCACCGTAAACGTTAGGCACCCATTCGCCTTCGTTTTTACAGAAATCCAGATATAGCATAGACGCCACGGCATCCACCCTGAGACCGTCGATATGGTATTCTCCTGCCCAATACAAAGCACTGGATATAAGAAAGGATTGAACCTCTTCCCTGCCTACGTCAAAGCGTCTCGTTCCCCAATCCGCCTGCTCCATACGGTCCGCACCCTGATATTCATAGAGATATCCTCCGTCATACTCACAAAGCCCGTGAGCGTCCTTTGGGAAATGGGCGGGAACCCAGTCAAGTATGACACCGATGCCTGCGGTATGCATTATATCCACAAACTCCATAAAGTCCTTGGGTGTACCGAAACGGGAGGTAGGTGCAAAATAACCCGTTACCTGATATCCCCAGGAGCCGTCAAAGGGATATTCGGTTATAGGCAGAAGCTCAACGTGAGTATATCCCATCTGTATAACGTAAGGAGCAAGCTCCTCGGCTAATTCCTTATATGTAAGAAGCGTTCCGTCCTCGCGGCGTTTCCAGGACTCGAGATGTACTTCATATATGTTTATCGGCTGAGAGGCCACCCTTTCACGGGTGAATCGCTTTTTGCGGTCCTTCATCCATTTTTGGTCATTCCAGTTGTAAGCGCTTATGTCATAGCATCGTGAGGCTGTTTCGGGGGGCAGCTCGGAGTAAAAGGCGTAAGGATCGCTTTTGTATATCTCCCTGCCCTTGTTTATAAACAGGTATTTATAACCGTAACCGTCACCGAAGCGCTCGGGCGATATCCTGCATTCCCATATACCTGCATCGTCTACGGCATACATAGGGTCTGCCTTTGACCAGAAATTAAAATGTCCCGTAACATAGGCAGAGTCGGCATTGGGAGCCCATACGCGGAAAACATATTCTCCGTTCTCAAAGTGCACGCCGAAATACTTATATGCAAAATAATTCGTGCCCTCGTGAAACAGATATGCCGCAGCGTTATTTTGTTTATTTTCCAACGTAAATCCCTCCCTTGGGGAAATTGATATCTATATGTATATATTATACTTCTCTTGTCTCCGAGTTTCAATAGAAGTTTGTCATTTTATTATAAAAAAATTAAAAAAATCGCAAAAATATGTATATATTAACCACAAAAGGACCCGGATGGGTCCTTTTAGTCGATATTAAAATCTCTGTATAAGTCAATCTGCCAGCTTCTTTCGGGATTTTCGTACACTATTATGTCGGGATCGATCTTATCCACATAATAGCAAAACGCCTCCAGATTACGGATATTGTATCTGTGCAGGAAGAAAAGCTCGCTTGCCTTCTCGCAGAAGAACTTTTCCTTTTCGGCAAGATAGCTGTCGTGGATGATGAGAAGTCTGGGTGCTTCGGAATTTTCGGGATTTTTATGATAGGAAAAATAAGAGGGGTTATCCGAGGGGAATTTTAGCCTATTCACCTCGTGCCAGGTCCTGTCAAGAACGGCATCCTGTTCCTTTAAGGTGTACAAAGGTACTTGTTCGTTGATGACAAACTCTGAGTTGGGAAGATATTTTTCAACCTTCTCGGTCACCTCATAATCCTCTATATCAAGTCCCTCAAGCCCCACACGGGAGAGCAGCTCATCTATAACGATAAATGCACCGTTTTCGTTCCAATGGGTGATGTCATACTTTTTGTTGTTGACCGCCATCGTCTTCTTGCCCTCGAGCATAGTGTCCTTTGCCCAGTAGTAGTTGACCTCATATTCATCGAGAAAGCCCAATACCTGATCTGTGCGGGAAATATCCCCCTTGATGTTATAGCCCTCGGGAAAATACTCGGGATATACCGTCTTTTTATCGGGCAGGAGCATATAGATAAACTTCTTATCCTTACTCTCCGCATAGTCCTGAAAGCTCTTTATTCCCTTAGCAAAGCCCTCTGCCCATTCGGGGTCAAGGTTCAGATGCTGCCAGTCCGCAAAGTAGTTATCCCACTTATAGTACATATGTCCGTTCTTTCCGTAGGTATGGTTGGGATGCTCCATCTCGGAAAAAAGCTTGTCGTTGAGAAGCTGATACAGCTCAAGGCTCTGTTCACGAAAGCCTATACGCTTGTCGAGATAGCCGTTTGCACTCTTGACAAAAGCCTCAACGCTCTCGGTCTCAAGCTCGGGCAGATATTCGTTATCTATTTCTGATATTACGTCCTTTTCAAAGTTGGTGAACGCAAAGGGCAGCACCAGCATCAAAAGGAACACGAGGCAGAATATGATATTACCGATCTTCTTCATACTTGCCTCCTAAAATCTGAAGTAAATAAAGGGATTATACGTACTGTTGGTTATAAGCATAAAGCTGATAACGAAAAGTGCTGTTAAAGCTATACGCTTAAATACCGTAAACCAAGCTCCTTTAGGCTTGATGATATTCTTCCAGGGGAAGCAACAGATCACCGCCGCTATAAGCACCGTCAATGTCCTTGCATTGAGATAATACATAACACCGTAACGGACATACTCGGGATTACCTATACCGAGCATGAGCTTGATGTAATCAAGGGTTGCGGGCAGGTCTACGATCCTGAACAGTACCCAGCCGAAAATGACCACAAGCATAGAATATACCCATCCGAGCGCTCCCGAAAGAAATTTCGGAAGTCTTACGGACAGAGGATGCTTTTTAAGTATACGCTCGATAAGCATAAACGCACCGTGCCAGAGACCCCATATCACAAAGCCCCAGGCGGCACCGTGCCATATGCCGGTGGCAAGGAATACCACGAAGAGATTGAAATATACATTTCCCCTTCTGTTTCCGCCGAGAGGTATATACAGATAATCTCTGAACCAGCCGGAAAGAGATATATGCCAGCGTCTCCAGAACTCGGTTATGCTTCTTGATATGTAAGGGAAATTGAAGTTCTGCATAAACTCAAAGCCGAACATCTTACCCAAGCCTATCGCCATTTCGGAATAACCCGAAAAGTCGTAGAATATCTGCATAGTATAACAGATCGCCCCAAGCCAGGCGTGAGAGGTGCCTATCATACCTACGTTAGTCTCCATAAGGGAGGTAGCGACCTCACCCAAGAGGTTGGCAAAGATGACCTTCTTTGCAAGGCCTATGATAAATACCTCCACACCCTCTGCAAATTTTTCAAGGGTGTGTTTCCTCTTATCAAGATAAGGCAGAATATCCTCGTATCGCACGATGGGACCTGCGATAAGCTGAGGGAACATAGAGATATACAATGCAACCTTGACAGGATTTTTCTGTACCATAGGCTTGACAGAGATATCCTCGCGGTAAACGTCTATAACGTAGCTCATACCCTGAAATGTATAGAAGGAAATACCTATAGGCAGAGCTATCTCCTTTATGACCCAATCGGCTCCTGTAAGTGCGGCAATACTTTCTGCCGCAAAGGTGAAATATTTAAAATAGAATAACAGCCCTATATTAAAGACTACCGAAAGCCAAAGCCACAGCTTTCCCTTCCTGTCCTTTAAGTGACTGTGGTGGATAAGGATGCCGAAGAGATAGTTTGCCAAAAGCGAGACCACCATAAGTATAAGAAGTCTCGGCTCGCCCCATCCGTAGAATATAAGGCTGAATACAAGTAAAACTATGTTCTTTGCCCATTTTCCGGGTGCTATGTAGTATAACAAAAGCACCAACGGCAAAAAGACACACAGAAATATCGTTGAACTGAAAACCATTTATAAAACCTTAATGTATGCAGTCCTCTTCATCGTCGTCGATAAATTCGCGGGCGGTAATATTCTTTGCTTCACGCTGAGCCTCAACCATATCGGACAGCATATTTTTGATGTCTTTAGGATGCTTGATGCTCTTGATATCAAACTCGGGAGTAGACTTATCAGCGGTGCAGCAGTGTATGGTTCCCACACCGAAAAGTCTCTGACCGAAGCTGCGGTTAAGGGTAAGATCAAGTATACGGTAAAGTCTGATCTCCTCCTCCTTTTTGTTAAAAAAGCCCGTCTCTATAAAGAGCTTTTCCTCGGTAAGTCTGTATACCGTAAAGCTCAGGGGTAAACCGAAAAGTGTTCTCTTTCTGTCCTGCCAGGTGTATTCCATAACATTTTCTCCTTTGATTTTGTTGATACTATTCTATCACATACCAAAGTTTTTTTCAATAACAAACAAAAGGTTTTTGTACACAATGATACAAAAACCTTTGTTTATTGATATTATTTATTAAAAATTATCAGCCTTGATCTCAAAGTATGCCTGAGGATGAGCACATACGGGGCAAAGCTCGGGAGCGCCCTCGCCTACGTGGAGGTGTCCGCAGTTGCCGCATACCCACGCCTGCTTGCCGTCTCTTACGAATACCTTACCGGTCTTTACGTTCTCAAGGAGTCTGCGGTATCTTTCCTCGTGCTCCTTTTCGATCTTGCCTACTGCCTCAAAGAGGTAAGCTAACTTATCAAAGCCCTCTTCCTTTGCAGTCTTTGCAAAGCCTGCGTACATATCGGTCCACTCGTAGTTTTCGCCCTCTGCAGCGTCAAGCAGGTTCTCGGCGGTGGCGGGGATGCCGTCGTTGTGAAGAGCCTTGAACCAGAGCTTAGCGTGCTCCTTTTCGTTGTTGGCGGTCTCCTCGAAGATCTTTGCGATCTGTACGTAGCCTTCCTTCTTCGCCTTGGATGCGTAGTAGGTGTACTTGTTTCTTGCCTGGCTTTCGCCTGCAAATGCTGCCCAGAGATTCTGTTCTGTCTTTGATCCTTTGAGTTCCATTGTGTTGTTCTCCTTATTATGTAGAATTTATTAATTTATTATTTATTCACTATTCATTATTCACTATTCTCTATTCACTAAAACAGAGGATAAACAAATAATATTTTTTGCCGATTATTGCAAAACAAGTTTTACGGTCATAAACCGTTTTCTTTTTGTAGGGGAGGATATCATCCTCCCGAATACCGCTTTCAGCTCAATGCTTAGGACATCTGCCCCTGTAAACAACGTCTATTCCCGTTATCTCGTAACCGCAGAGGTCCTTGATTTCTTCAAGTAATCTCTCCTCGTTGTTCATAAACACGTCGATGAACTCGCCACACTCGGTACAGAGTATATGCTGGTGAGGTTCAAGGGTACTGTCAAATCGGTCGGGACCGTTTGGAACCTGTATCTTACGAAGTATACCCTCCTCTGAGAGCTTATTGAGGTTTCGATAGACGGTTCGCAAACTGATATCGGGGATAGTTTTGACTATCTCACGGTAAACATCCTCGGCTGTGGGATGGCTCTTTGAATGCTCGGCATACGACCGTATCGCTTCAAGCTGACGGGTATTACGTCTTTCCATCTCATCGCCTCCTGTTCTTTACTGTGGCTCTATTATATCACTATTGACAACGGTTGTCAATAGGAAAATCTAAAATAATTAAAAAATGCAGGAAAGTATTTACATTTGCATTAATTTGTGCTATAGTAAAACTATGAAAACTACAAAAATCGACATTAAAAGCTTCGTAAAAATAGCCTACGCTCACGAGCATACGGCAACGGATTATAAGTACGTATTGGAGACCGAGGATTATCCTCCCCTGCACAGGGAATACAATACCGGAGTTATGGAGATAGGTACGGTAAAGCTCAATCCCATCATATTCAAGGCTGAGGACGGAAGCTGCCATACCGCAAACGAGGGAGATATCTTTATCATTCCGCCTAAAAGCAAATTTGAGATAAGGACCCGTGACAAGGGTATACACAGGCACATCACCACCGAGGCTATCATCGAGTATACAGAAGGAGAGGACAGCCCCACAACCATCTCACTTCCTCTTATAATACCTCAGAACGAGCGTATTGCGGATATACTAAAAAAGATAGTTTCAAAAAGTGCCTCCCTTCATACCTCAAGCTACTTTGAAGAATGCAGCGACTATATGAAGCTTCTTTCCTATATTAAAAGCTGTACGGAGAAGAAGAACGAGGGTCAGTCGGTACCTCCCGCAACAAAGCGCTACTGTACTATGGCGGAAAAATATGCTATGGATAACATTACCCGTCACATAATGGTAGAGGAGATAGCCGAGCATATAGGCATTTCAAAAAACTACCTTACCAATATATTCTCAAAATATAAGGGAATGCCCATAACCGAATATATCAACCGTATGAAGCTGAACCATATGCTTGAGCTTATGCGCCGCTTCGGTTATTCTGCCAGAAAAGCGGGAGAGTTCGTGGGACTTGACAACGTAAACTACATAAGCCGAATTTTTAAGAAATATTACGGTGTGACGTTAAAGGAATATATGAAAAGAGATCTTTAACCGTGAAAGGAAGAGTAATGTTTGAATCCAATATTATTCCGGCGGAATGTGCTTACAGAATTCGTAAGAGATTCATTGACCTGTACGTAGACACATCACATAAAAACTATGTGCAATGGATCAAGACGATGAAAGCTACCGATGTTGTATACGGATATGATATACGTTTTTCTTTTCTGTGGGATTGTCTGAAGAAAGAATCCTACCGTAGGGAGGAATTTCATAAGGCAGTGGATATTCTGAGGCGGCTTGATGATCGTCAGGTATTTGTTATGTGGGATATTCGTCCAAAGGAGCATATTTATCCTGATTCTTGTCCGACACTACCGTATCCGTACACGAAATACTTTTTATCCGATACTATTTTGAAAATGGAAGCAAACAAAGTGACGGAGATATTATTACATGATTTGGGCCGTCATCCCAATGAACAGTATTGGGGTGAGGACGTATATGTAATGGATGAGTCTCTTGATTGGTATATTGCATTCACTCATAACGAAATCACGTCCGGTAAAATACTTTGTTATATAGGTCTTGGAGCTTTTGAGATAGACGGTAAGGCATCCGAATGACCCAATTGATTTGTCTGATATGTATCACAATAAAATAACTTCTTTGTTAAAATCGTAAACAAATATACTGAATACGAAAACAAAAGAATTAAAACTTATCCCGACAGCTCCGCTGATACGAATACATATTATCAGAACGCATTAAAACAGATTTCATATATTTTATTAGTCTAAAAACATATAACGACCGATAGATTTCAAACGAATCCATCGGTCTTCTTCTTTTGAATCTTATATGAATATACACTCTAAATCAATCCCGGATCGTTGGCTTTTTGAACCTTCGCCATATCTGACACTATAAAGGCCGTTCGCTTTGTAAACTATCTTTAATATGTAATGTCTCAACAGCAGATCGTTCACTTTGCGAACTATCTCTGTATATATACCGCTGCGAAAGATTGTTCACTTTGTAAACCATCTTTGTTTATGATCCTCTATGAGAGATTGTTCACTTTGTGAACGATCTGTCTAACGCCCATTGACTTTATATTCCGATTTTGATATAATCAAGTCATAAAATAACGGTTTGTGAGGTTGTTATGGGCAGAGACTCAGATAAGTTGTTCCGTGATTTTTCTCCGGCATTGTTCGGACTGATGGAAACCGGATACTTTGATACCGGCTGTTCCGATACCGTACAGAGGATCTTGTATGATATTTATAAAAACCGCGGTTGTACGGCTGCATCAGTATCAAAACGATTACATATCAGCAAGAGTTACATCAGCAGAATAATAAAGGACTATGAAAAAGAGGGATATATTCGCCGAGAAGAAGCAGAAAATGATGCAAGGATCTACCTTCTCTATCTCACCGATAAGGGCAAGACTTATATTGAAACATTTATGTCCTCTGCCTCATCAAGAGTCGGAAAAAAGATAGCGGCATTAGGTGAGGTTGACAGGCAAAAGTTAATGGAAGCATTCAGCACCATAATGAATATATTAAAGCAGTGACTACGGTCACTGCTTTCAGACTGTCGAAAAAGTTGGTCGGACGTGTAAAGAAAAATATATTTATAAAACATTTCGCCAATTATTCTTTAACGACAATATATTAATAATCTCTCCCTTTTGAGGTAGATAAGCATTCAAGGACGGCATAAACATCGAGTTTATACCGTCCTTTCACACTTTTCCGCCAAATCCTCTCTACCGTACTTAGTACGCCTACGAGATGATTTGACGAAAACCTACCTGCCTTTTCGAAGTCTGACAGCGTGTCGATAGGTTTATCGACACGCTGAAAGCAGTGACTACGGTCACTGCTTTAATAATTTATACAGGCTTTCTCGTATCAAACGAATTAAACCTCTTAACCAATTTATCGTATCTCGGGTTACCCTTCAACGGTTCAAACTCCCTCATAGTTATCTGATACAGATAATCGTCATACTTGACCTCTCCGTGATAGGGTGACGGATCAATATTACAAAAAAGAGGGGAATCTATAGGCGTTCGGTTGGTACAATGATCACATTGTTGTATTCCCTTTTCAAATATTAATTCCAGAAGGTCTATTGCCTCATCATACCTTTTATCCGTAACGAGACATATCGCCGCCTCAAAGCCGGCTATTGCATAGTAATTCTGCAACGGAGCGTGAAATCCGTTCTTTGAAAGAAGTATATTCGGCAATTCAAGATCAACATTCAACACCTGATACGCCTTATCGTATTCTCCGTTTGACCAATATGCTCTGCCAAGATTCTCTATCTCATCCGCGAGATATCCCAGTATACGTGCGATACTTTCCTGAATATGGGTTATTTCTTGTGGATAATTCTTTTGCTTTCGGCATATTTGCGCAAGATGCATATGCTCGTTGATAACCGGAAGCTCAAATTCATACGCCGCTTGCTCGGCCTCCGTATAGCGCCCCAGGTCGGTCAACAATCCTATTCTATCGCTCTTTACCCGTATGACCATATTTGCATCCTTGCAGGTTCGGATATAAGTATCAGCAGCCTTGAGTGCATTTATGAGAATTTCCTCCGCCGCCTTTTTATCATCACACAACATATCGACAAACTTCGCGTTTTGAACGATGGCATAGAGTATATCCGGATGATCGGGAAATTGACAGAGAGCATTTACAAGTACTTCGTTTTTATGAATATGGGATAATCCGTCGTTATCTATTTTCTCCAACAACTCGCTTACCTGCTTGTCGATACCGTCGCTTTCTCTTGAAAACAGAGTATCCATACTCACGTTAAAATAGTTTACTATTGGAACGAGAAGAGAAATATCCGGAATACCTATACAGTTTTCCCATCTTGAGACCGCCTGTGCGGTAACTCCAAGTGTACAAGCTAACTCTTCCTGTGTTATGCCCCTCTCTTTTCTTAAACGCTTTACCACCTTACCGATGTTGTTCTGCATACCGTCACCTCCGTAATCTGTTTACGGTATTATTATAGCAGGTTAAGTGTGAAAATGGAATAGACAGATAATTGACTGTACATCAATGCAGCATTAAGATGAATTAAATATGCAACATTAAGCTGAATTAAATATGTTTGTTTTCGGCAGGGTGATATCCTCCCCTACACAAAAAGCAAAGCAAACCGTTCACTTTACGAACTATCTCTATGTATGATGCTCTATGATAGATCGTTCGCTTTGGAAACTATTCTATGCTCGATACTCCACAGCAGACCGTTCACTTTGCGAACCATCTCTATGTGCAAGCCTATACGGCAGATCGTTTACTTTGCGAACTTTCTCTATGTGTAAGCCTATACGATAGATCGTTCACTTTGCGAACCATCCCTATGTGTAAGCCTCTACGACAGATCGTTCACTTTGCGAACCATCCCTATGTGTAAGCCTCTACGATAGATCGTTCACTTTGTGAACTTTCTCCATGTGCAATACCCTACGACAGATCGTTCACTTTGAGAACTATCTCCATGTGGAAGACTCTACGATAGATCGTTCACTTTGTGAACTTTCTCCATGTGCAATACCCTACGACAGATCGTTCACTTTGCGAACTATCTCCATGTGGAAGACTCTACGGCAGATCGTTCACTTTGGAAACTATCTCCGTTTGTAATACTCTATTCACTTAAATTCTCAACAAAGTCAATTAATTCACGCAGACTTTTAATGCTCGTTTTATCCTTATTCTCACCGCTTCTGTCTATATAAAAAGCGGTAAATCCTAATTTAGCGGCACCCTCTGCTTCTATCATACAGTCGTCAACGTATATACTTTCCTGCGCTGAAACCCCCAAAGAATTAAGAGCGGCATTGTATATGATCGGGCTCGGCTTGCCTACACCTACAAGAGAGCTCGCGGTAAAGGCAGTAAAATATTTATTCACCCCTAATTGCTGTAAAGTATATTCAAGTGAAGGTGAAGTGTCACTGATGACCCCCATTTTATAACCGCGGTTACAAAAATATCCCAACACCTCTGTCACCTCGGGGTACAGGATACGGTCGTTGTTACACCATAATTCGTTAAACAAAAGCAGACTTTTAGCCTCTGTGTCCTCGGTTATTCCTTCATTTATCAGCAGATACCTGTAATATTTTTTAAAAAATTCCTTTTCATCGTCTACGTTTTTGTACCAAGGCCGCTTACCCTCGGATGCCAACGAAAAAAGATACATCATTTTTTCATACGGCAATTCAAAGGGTTTACCGGACCATTCCTGAATAGTACCGTCCCGCCAAAGCTCCTTTTCCTTGTTGAAATAGGTAAGCGTTCCATCACGGTCAAAAAATATTGCTTTGTATTTCATTAATTTCTCCGAAAATTCAATCTCTTTAATATCAAACCAAATGTTATTTGTATTACCATTCAATAGTTTTGTACTTTGGATCATAGTCCGTATGCTGTTTTACGATTACAGCCTTTTCTTTTCCCGCACAATAGGTATTATTCAACCATTTTATAAAGCCCACTGTTTCCAGATTTGAACACAATATGCCGTCGATCTCTACCCAATAATCAATATCGTCCTTAGGTGCGTAATCCAGATACGCCATAAATTCGTTAACAACCGTATTTAAGTTATTGAATATCTCCTCCGGTACGGAGATTATATCCGTATCATTATACTCTTCATCATATACGATGTTTAAATTTGTCATTTTATACTCCAAAATTATCGCATTTTATAAGATGCAATTCATATGTAGAAAAACTAAAGCGGTTTTCTTCCTTAATTTCTAATTCGGGAGGCGAAACCTCTCCTCTACATATTGATCACAAAATGTCTTTTATTACTCTCTATTACTCCTTCTGCTCTGAGCTTGGATATCTCCGAGGACAGTCCGCTTCGCTCAACTTCGAGGTAATCGGCTAACTCCTGACGGTCAAAGGGAATGTCAAATTCGTTTGACCCTGTCTTCTGAGCATACAGCGACAGATAAGCCATCAGCTTTTCTCGGGTAGATCGTTTGGAGGTTATCTCTATACGCTGATGAAGCTCAATGTTTGCGTTTGCCATATTCTTCATTAAATTATATATCATCTGCTGGTGGAAGCCGCAGTTGTTGGAACAGGTATGCAGTATATGGTTGCAATCAAGAAGCATTATATCGCTCGGCTCACTGGCGATATAAGAAAGAGTGTCGGGTATCGCCCCCGAGCAGGCAAACGCCTGACCGAACATTCCGCCGGGGGTGGTCTCGGTGAGGATACTTCTGTTACCGTAATAGTCCACCTGTACCGCCTGCACCGAGCCGGACAAAACTATACCTATATATTTTACGGGCTTGCCTTCGGTAAATATGGTGAACTTCTTATCGTAAAAGTCGGGGGTCGCTCTCAGACAGTGAAGTATCTTATCAAGGTTTTCGTCCTCGATTCCGTCAAAGAGGGAACATTTTCTTAAAACATCAAAAAATTTTATCATATTTTCTCCGTTTTGTTGGATTTTCAACAGAATTTATGTATTTATTATACTATAATAGCTGCAGAAAGACAAGAGCAAAGGAGAAAAAATATGATAAGAAGCCTTATAAAGATAGATGAAGAAAAGTGCAACGGCTGCGGTCTGTGTGCCGAGGCCTGTCACGAGGGTGCTATCGAAATGATAGACGGCAAAGCAAAGCTTACCCGTGAGGATTACTGTGACGGGCTGGGGGACTGTCTTCCCGCCTGCCCTACAGGTGCGATAAGCTTTGAAGAAAGAGAGGCTCCCGCATATGACGAGGCGGCTGTTCTCAGGGCAAAGGCGGCAAGATCCGCTCCTCCTAAAAAGCTCCCCTGCGGATGTCCCGGAACTATGACAAAGGCAATAAAGCGAGAAAATGCCGCATCCACAGCCAAGCCTGTAACAAGTCAGCTCTCCCAGTGGCCCTGTCAGATAAAGCTGGTTCCTGTCAACGCCCCCTACTTTGAGGATGCAAACCTGCTGATCGCTGCCGACTGTACCGCATATGCTTACGGAAACTTCCATAATGACTTTATCCGCAACCACATAACCCTTATCGGCTGTCCCAAACTTGATATGGGTGATTATACCGAGAAGCTGACGGCAATAATCAAGAATAACAATATAAAAAGCGTCAAGGTGGTACGTATGGAGGTTCCCTGCTGCGGCGGTATAGAGGCGGCAACGAAGAACGCACTTATGGCAAGCGGAAAATTTATCCCCTGGCAGGTGGTAACCGTCTCAACAGACGGAAAAATCCTGGATTAAATACTTGAAAAATATTAATACTTATGATATATTTAACTATAGAAAACAATTACAGAGGTGGTTAAAATGTTTATCACAAACGACATCAAATATATAGGCGTAAACGACCATAAGGTAGACCTGTTTGAGGGGCAATACGTCGTTCCCAACGGTATGAGCTACAACTCCTATGCCATAATTGACGAGAAGATCGCAATTATGGATACTGTTGACCAGAATTTTACACACGAGTGGCTTGACAATCTTGAAGCTGCTCTTGACGGCAGAAAGCCGGATTATCTCATCGTTCAGCATATGGAGCCTGATCATTCGGCAAATATCGCTAATTTCGTAAAGACCTATCCCGAGGCGAAGATAGTTTCCTCTCAGAAGGCTTTTGCGATGATGAAGAATTTCTTCGGCACCGAATACGAGGACAACCGTATCGTTGTGGGCGAGGGCGACACCCTTTCTCTCGGAAAGCATACCCTTACCTTCGTTACCGCACCTATGGTTCATTGGCCCGAGGTCATCGTGACCTATGATTCTTTAGACAAGGTCCTCTTCTCTGCTGACGGCTTCGGCAAGTTCGGAGCGCTGGACGTAGAGGAGGATTGGGCTTGTGAGGCAAGAAGATATTATATCGGTATCGTAGGCAAGTACGGCGTTCAGGTTCAGAACCTTCTCAAGAAGGCGGCAGGACTTGATATAGAAAAGATCTGTCCTCTCCACGGTCCTGTTCTCACCGAAAATCTGGGTTACTACCTCAATCTCTACAACACCTGGTCAAGCTATCAGCCCGAGGAGGAGGGCATCGTTATCGCCTACACCTCTGTTTACGGCAACACAAAGAAGGCTGTTCTAAAGTTAGCCGAGAAATTAAAGGCAAAGGGCGCTCCAAAGGTAGTGGTAAACGATCTTGCAAGATGTGATATGGCAGAAGCCGTTGAGGATGCCTTCAGATACTCAAAGTTAGTTCTTGCGACCACCACCTACAATGCGGATATCTTCCCCTTTATGCGCGAGTTTATAAACCACCTCACCGAGCGTAACTTCTCCAACCGCACCGTTGCCTTTATCGAGAACGGAAGCTGGGCTCCCCAGGCAACAAAGAGAATGAAGGCTATGCTTGAAGGAGCAAAGAACATCACCTATACCGATGCTACCGTCAAGATTATGTCTGCCCTTAACGATGATAGTAAGGCTCAGCTTGAAGCTCTCTGCGACGAGCTTTGCCGTGAGTATATCGCATTAAGCGAGGATAATACAAATAAGAATGACCCCAACGCCCTTTTCAATATAGGCTACGGACTCTACGTTGTAACGTCTAACGACGGCAAGAAGGACAACGGACTTATCGTTAATACCGTTACACAGGTCACAAGCACACCCAACCGTGTTGCAGTTACCATAAATAAAGAAAACTACAGCCACCACGTTATAAAGCAGTCGGGCAAGATGAACATCAATACCTTAACCGTTGATGCTCCCTTCAAGGTGTTTGAGTCCTTCGGCTTTGTAAGCGGAAGAAACGTAGACAAGTTCAAGGATTGCGAGCCTTTGAGAAGTGCAAACGGACTTGTGGTATTACCCAGATATATAAACTCCTTTATGTCCTTAAAGGTTGAGCAGTATATCGACCTTGACACCCACGGAATGTTTATCTGCTCGGTAAGTGAGGCAAGAGTTCTTTCGGATAAGGAAACTATGACCTATACCTACTATCACGAAAACGTCAAGCCCAAGCCCGAGACCGAGGGCAAGAAGGGCTTTGTATGTAAGATATGCGGATACGTTTACGAGGGCGATACCCTTCCCGATGATATAGTATGTCCCCTCTGCAAGCACGGCGCGGCGGACTTTGAGCCTATCGGCTAATGCAGAATGCGGAATGCAGAATGCAAAATTAAGGAGGAAAACAGTCCTCTTAAGGGACTGTTTTCAACCTTCACTATTATCTATTCTCTATTATCTATTCACTATTCACTTAATGTAAGTTTAAGTGAATAGTATTTGGTCAACTTAACTATAAAATACAGCTAATCAAGTTTCATTATTACGGACCGCTTCGTTAGTGAATAGTGAATAGTGAATAACGAATAGTGAATAGTGAATAGTGAATAACAAAACCTATAATTTTACATAAGGAGAAATAACAATGATGAACGCAAAAGTACACGAATTACTCAATCAGCAGATCAACAAGGAGCTTTATTCGGCTTATCTGTATCTCGACTTTTCCAACTACTTCAAGGCAGCAGGTCTTGACGGCTTTGCCAACTGGTATATGATACAGGCACAGGAGGAGAGAGACCACGCAATGCTCTTCTACACCTACCTCCAGAACGAAAATATGCCTGTTACCCTCGAGGCTATTGCAAAGCCTGATAAGGAATTAAAATCACATATGGACGTACTCAAGGCAGGTCTTGAGCACGAGGAGTACGTAACCTCCCTTATCAACGATATCTACGGCGCGGCTTATGACGTAAGAGATTTCCGTGCAATGCAGTTCCTTGACTGGTTCGTAAAGGAGCAGGGCGAGGAGGAGACCAACGCAAACGATCTCATCTCCAAGATGGAGCTGTTCGGCGGCGACCCCAAGGGTCTGTATATGCTCAATCAGGAGCTTGGCGCAAGAGTTTACTCTGCACCCTCTCTTGTCCTGTAAGGACAAGAAGTGCAGAGTGCAAAGTGCAAAGTGCAAAATTAATGAAGAAAATAGTCCCCTTAAGGGACTATTTTCAACCTTCACTATTATCTATTCACTATTCACTATTCTCTATTCACTTGATATAGGTTTAAGTGAATAGTATTTGGTCAACTTAACTATAAAATACAGCTAATCATGTTTTATTATCACCGACCGTTCTTTAGTGAATAGTGAATAACGAATAGTGAATAGTGAATAACCGACAGGAAACAATTATGAATTTAGTATTATTAACAGCCTTAGGCGTAGGCGGTGCTACCGTCATCGGTGCCCTTATAGGCTTTATATTCAAAAAACAATCTCATAGATTCTCGGATATCGTCCTTTCCTTTGCGGCAGGGGTAATGCTTGCGGCGGCGGTACTGGGGCTGGTGCTTCCCTCCCTTGAATACGGCGGAAAATACGGCATTATCGTAACCATCCTCGGCATCTTTGCAGGTGCCCTCTGTCTTAATCTCATAGACAAGCTTGTTCCCCATCTGCACAAGATGATCGGCCCCGACCTTGAAAGTCACAAAAACGCAGATTTTAACAAGGTCATGCTCTTTGTTATGGCGATAGCCATACACAATCTGCCCGAGGGAATCGCCGCAGGTGTGGGCTTCGGCTCGGGAGATACCTCACAGGCGCTAATGATCGCAGGAGGTATTGCTCTCCAAAATATCCCCGAGGGTATGGTTATTATAGCACCGATGCTCTCGGCAGGAGTCAAGCCCTCTAAGACCTTTGTTCTTGCTATGATAACGGGCTTGGTTGAGGTGATAGGAACCTTTATCGGTTACTTTGCGGTAAGTATATCAACTGCCATACTTCCCTTTGCTCTTGCCTTTGCGGGCGGAACGATGCTCTACGTCATAAGCGACGAAATGATCCCCGAAACCCACGCTCACGGAAGCCAACGCGGTGCAACTTATGCGTTGTTGGTGGGATTCTGTGTGATGCTGGTGTCCGACGTATTGCTTGGATAAAATACAAAACTATGACAAAAGCGGTGTCCTGCGACACCGCTTATTATTATCACCTCTCAAAATTCACTTTGATTGATCATATCGGTGTTCCTACTTCGATCAAGTTACCGTCCGGATCGTAGAATCGGATCACCCGTTGTCCCCAGCTATGGGTCATAAGATGATTTACATATTCGGTATTGGGGTATAGTCTTTCTAATTTTCGGACAAATGAATCGATATCCTGCTCCTCAAAATATAATTCACAGGAATTGTTCTTCGGAACGATATCTCTGCCTAAAAATCTTTTCCATATTTTCTCGTCCTGAAGCACAAGACCTTCGGTTAAGATCATATTGCCGTCGTTATCAAGCACCAACTCTATGCCAAACAAATCGTGATAGAATTTTCTCGATTTTTCTATATCTTTAACAACGATCAGAACTTTCTTCAATCTCATATCTTTTCTCCGTCAATTTTTTGTTATTAACTGTTCGATATATTGGAATTGGTCTTTTATATGCCCCAAATCAATGAAGCAACATTATTGACAGTCACAATCAACAAGAATATTCCCAACAACAAGAAATAGACTGCCGTGCTTTTTTGCTGTTTATCCTTGTATTCTTTGGATGTTATAAACATTGTCGTTGCTAAACAAACGAACATTATCGGCATTGTAATATCTGTTGAAAGAGCCTTTGTTAAGCCTAATATTCCAAATGCTACTGTTAATGCAGAGAAAAATAGTTTTAGATTTTTCATATATCATAGCTCCATATTCTTATTTATCTAACTGTTCGACTTGTTGGAATTTGTTGTTATAACTCTATATTGATTTCGTACTTATCGTCGATGAGTATATAGTTCACATTATACTTTTTTGCAAATTCTAACATCTGTGCATTTTCTGACAATACATTCTCCATTGTACACCATTCATCATCCAAACGATTCTCAATGGCATTTGCATATTTCTTTATGTCAGAAAAGTAATTTCTGATATATTCCTCACTCATTACCAGACAGTAATATTTGATGTTTTCAAGATATTCGGAGCCAAAGTCCTTCTGCCAATCGAATGGAATAT
>JAFQDF010000034.1 GCA_017416185.1 Clostridia bacterium | reverse complement strand
GTGGGTGAAATCGTCTTCGACGATGAAATCCAACTTCGTTGGATGAAATCCGCCTCGACGGCGGATGGGTGAATTTAATTTCATCTGAGGCAAAGTCGAAGATTTCATCAGCGTCAGCTGATTTCATCCTTGCGCCAGCAAGGATTTCATTTCAGTAAGAGTTCGAATTCATACGCAAAACTGCCGAAAATATCTTTTTTGTAGTCCATAGACAGAAAAAGACCTTGTCAAAAGACAGGGTCTTTTAAAATTTGATCCGTATTCGCGAGTGGGGTGAATAACACTGATATGAGATGAGATCACTTCGTGATAAAAAGCATTATATAAAATATACGGATTACAATGAATTGTCCTATTGACAATTCCTGTATTATATGCTAATATATCTGTTGATATTTAATGATTAGGAGAGTCAGTTATTTTGGACATACCCCCTTTATGTCATAATTTGAATATCGATTGATACACGTTTGCCGGCAGGGAAGTGAACTGCCTTTTTGTGCATTCGTGTAATTTTTTGTTTTTAAGGAGTTTAATTTATTTAATTATGGACAGTGGCAGTATAACGCAGATCATTGTTTTAGTAGTACTTATTTTATTTTCCGGATATTTTTCCGCAACCGAAACGGCTTTTTCTGCTCTCAACCGTATCCGTATCAAGAATATGGCATCCGACGGTAACAAGAGGGCTGCGTTAGTTCTCAATATGGCGGAAAAATTTGATACTATATTATCCACTATTCTCATCGGAAACAATATCGTAAACATCGTTGCAACATCTATTGCTACCCTACTGTTTATTGATATCTGTAAGGGAGATCAGGCGCTGGGAACTACCGTTGCGACGATAGTAATTACCGTTGTTGTGCTTATCTTCGGTGAGATAACTCCAAAGAGTCTGGCAAAAGAGCGACCCGAGAGCTTTGCTATGTTCTCCGCACCTCTGCTTCGGGTATTTATGTTTATTCTTTACCCCCTCAACCTTATTTTCACAGGCTGGAAAATGCTTATATCCCTTGTTATCAAGCCCTCTGAGGATAAGGGCGAGATAGAGGAAGAGCTTCTCACTATGGTGGAGGAGGCAGAGACCGAGGGTGATATGGAGGAGGAAGAAGTAGAGCTTATCCGTAACGCCATCGAGTTCAAGGATATTGAGGTCGGTGATATTCTACAGCCTCGAGTAAACGTTGTGGCTGTTGATTCCGAGGACGATTGGAATGAGGTCGACAAGCTTTTCCGTGAAAGCGGCTACAGCCGTCTGCCCGTGTATCGCGATAATATAGACGATATCTTCGGTGTTGTTAATCAAAAGGACTTCTATATGGCTAAGAACAAGAGTCTTCGTGCCATAACGAAGCCCATAGAATACGTTGTTCCCACTATGAAGATCTCAGAGCTTATGGTCAAGCTTCAGCATTCCAAGTCCCATATGGCTGCCGTTGTTGACGAGTACGGCGGAACTGCGGGTATCATTACCCTTGAGGACGTAATAGAGGAGCTTGTAGGCGAGATCTGGGATGAGCACGATGAGATCGTTGAGAGCTTTGTGAAGATATCTGACGACGAGTACCGTATCGACTGCAGTGCAGCCCTTGCGGATATGTTTGAATTTCTCGATATCGAGAACGATCTTGATATTGCCACCGTCAGCGGATGGGTGGTAGAGGAGTTAAAACAGCTACCCAGACCCGGAGATAAATTCGAGTACGAAAATCTCAGCGTTACCGTTACCAAGACCGATACGCGTCACGTTCTTGAAATAGTTGTAAAAGTAAATGAAATAAGTGAAGATGAAGAGGAATAGCCGCGGCTATTCCTCTTTAGTGCTTTTGTACAAAAAGTCATTAAATTCCCCGAAATCCTTTATTTTACATATAGCGACTTTGCTTGACAGTAATGTATTTATATGATATAATATTATAGATATATTATAATTATAATAAAGTAAGTATGCTTATTAACAGATTATTGGTCAAGGGGGATCGAAATGGCAAGGTTCAAGATATGTGTTGTCGGACGCTTTAACAGAGATAATGCCTGTGACGGACAGACCATCAAGACCATTGAGGTGGTTGAGGAGCTTGTTAAGAAATACGGTGAAGAAAACGTCAGACAGACCTGCTATGCCAAGATAAGAGACAACAAGCCCAAGCTTCTTATGGCTTTGCTTTCTTCCTTTGCATCAAGCGAGAAGATCATAGTTGCCGCAAACTCCACGGGAGTCGGCAACCTGCTTAAAGCCTGTACTCTTATCAATAAGATCTTTCACCGTAAGCTTTACTTTATGCTTGTGGGCGCAGCCCTACACGAGGAGATAGACGAGAACCCCGCAGCTCTTCCCATACTGAAGCAGTGTGAGGGCATATTTGTAGAGACCGAGACTTTGAGACGTGATCTTGTTGACAGAGGACTTGAGCGTCTTTATATAGTGCCTAATTTCAAAAAGCTTCGCCGTTTCGGACTTGACGAGCAGCCAAAGGAATTTACCAAGCCCTATAAGCTGGTCTATATGTCCAGGATCGTAGGTCTTAAGGGTGTTACCGAGATGATACGCGAGCTTAAACGTATCAACGAAAACGAGATCAAGTTCACCCTTGATATGTACGGCATTGTTTGTCCCGATTATGAAGAAGAATTTTCAAGGATCAGAGCAGATCTGCCCGAGTATATAAAATACCACGGTATCTGCGATGCCTGGAAGACGACCGAGGTAATAAACGGATATTTCCTTCAGCTTTTCCCCACAAAGTGTCCCACCGAGGGACAGCCTGCCTCTATTATAGACAGCTTCTTTGCGGGTACCCCCGTGATCTCGGGCAGATGGAACTCCTGCCACGATATGCTCAGAGAGGGCGAGACGGGAATTTCCTTCCCGCTTGAGGACTTTGATGCCTTCAGAGAAAAGCTGGAATACTGCTATGATCATCCCGAGGAGATTATGGCTATGAGAAAGCACTGTGTAGCAGAGGCTGAGCTCTTTATGCCGGAGAAGGTAATAGAGGATTTAGCCGAAATTCTTGACGGAGGAAGATAAAATGAGCGAAAAGAAGAATATAGCGTTTCTTACTCCGGACCTTCGCAGCGGAGGAAGCGAAAGGGTAGCCTCCAGACTTACCAAGCTGTTTTCGGATAAATACAATATCTACTACATCGTTTTCGATGACAGAGATCAAAGCTACGAGATAGATGCCGAGCTTATCAATCTTAATATTCCCGCTACACACAATTTCGTAAAAAAGGTATTCAACCTTCTTAAGCGTGCGAGACGTATACGCCGTATATGCAAGAAAAATAACATTGATGTAATCTTTTCATTTACACCCTCCAGCAATATCTCCCTGAGATTTGCCAAGCCCAAGTGCCGTTGGGTGGGTTCCTGCCGAGGCTTTGAGGATCTTGAGACTAACACACCCGAATATCACAAGATGATCGAAGCAGGCGGAGAGATACTTTTCAATGCCCGCGAGATGGAGGAGTATTATAAATCAAAATATCCCGATGATGCCGACAAGTGTTATACCATCGAGAACCTTGTTGATTGCAAGCATATAGAGGATATGTCAAAGGAAGAGCTTACCGAAGAAGAGCAGAAATTCTATGATACTCACAAGGTGGTATCCACCGTGGGAATACTGAGCCAGCACAAGGGACATTGGGACCTCTTCAAGAGCTTCGAGCTTCTCAAGGAAAAGGTTCCGGACGCAGGTCTTGTTCTTGTAGGCCACAGAGGAATTTTTGAAGAACAGCTTCGCGATATGGCAAAGCGTAATAAGTACGCTGATGATATCCTGCTTACAGGATACAGTGCAAACCCCTTTAAGTACGTGGCAAAGAGCGATGTATACGCTATGTCCTCTATAAGCGAGGGCTTCCCGAATGCTCTTATCGAGGCAATGACCACAAAGACTGCAGTGGTTTCAACAGCCTGTGCAACAGGTCCTGCCGAGATACTCTATGACGAGTACCGCGTCACCCGCCCCGACAGATGGGAAAAGGCGGACAACGGAATCATTACTCCCGTGTTTGACGGTATACCCGATTTTGATTATGAAAACAAAAACTGGAGCCACGGTCAGTTTGCAGATGCTCTTGCCGCTATGCTCACCGATGACGAAATGAGAAAGAACTACGCAGAGCGCGGCTGCAAGAGAGCTTGGCAGAACGATGAATCCGCCATAAGCGATCGGTATTTCAAGTATATCAACCTGTAATTTTCGCAGAATTGAGAGACAAATGAAAAAGATACTTATTTTAAGCTATAATTTTGCTCCCCGTCAGACGGTGGGAGTTATAAGACCCACAAAGCTGGCACAGGCACTCAGAGAAGCAGGGAACGAGGTTGACGTGGTATGCGTCAAGCCCTTCGGCAACCTTGACCATTCCTTTGATGAGGCGCTTAAAAAGCTTAATATAACCTATATCGACAAGATAATCGTTGAGGAAAAGGTAAGACCTGCGGGACAGCAGCCAAAGGCAGCTCCTGCGCCTGCTGCCGCACCCAAGAAAAAGACCCTTATCCGTAAGATAAAGACCGAGGGAAGAGAGATACTCAAGATAACGCGTTCTATCGGCTTTGCAAAGAGATTTGAAAAGCTGCTGAAGGCGGATAAAGAGAAGTATTCCTCCTATGACGCCTGCATTTCCTCCTACGGACCCGTGGCATCTCACCTCTGCGGTCTGGTTATGAAAAAGCATTGTCCCAAGGTAAAGTGGATAGCAGATTTTCGTGACCCGATGGTGGTAAACCTCACTACACCTCTTACCAAGCCCTACAGAGCCTCCTTACAGGAAAAGGTATGCAGGAAGGCAGACGTGCTTGTGGCTGTTTCCAACGGCTATGCAGACCGTATATTCGGTGAAAAGTATAAGTCAAAGTCAAGCGTTATCTATAACGGCTTTGACAGAGGAGACATCAA
Source organism: Clostridia bacterium (assembly GCA_017416185.1). Classification (GTDB taxonomy): domain Bacteria; phylum Bacillota; class Clostridia; order Oscillospirales; family CAG-272; genus RGIG7300. Next base: position 68,438 of record JAFQDF010000034.1, on the reverse strand, counting down.
TACCGAGGGTATAGAGCCTGACGGTCTCTTCTCCTTTACCTACGTGGGTGCGCTTTACGCAGGTAAAAGAGATATCAGACCCCTCTTTGACGTATTGAAGGAGCTCTGTGACGAAGGAAGCGTTGATAAAAACGACATCGTTATCAATTACGGAGGCAACAACCTCCCCATACTTATAGATCAGGCGGCACAGTACGGACTTGAGGATCGCATTCGTGATCACGGTATGTTGCCCAGAGCAAAGTCTCTTGAGCTTCAGGCATCAAGCAGACATCTTATTCACGCCACCTGGAACGAGAAGGGTGAGAACGGAGTTTTCCCCGGTAAGTTCCTTGAGTACATAATGATGGGACGTTCCATCATATCCCTCGTATCGGGTGACGTACCCGACAGCGAGGTTACGGTTGTGGTAAAGAGGGCGGGACTTGGTATTACCTATGAAGAGGTAACCAAGAACACCGACCGTACAGCCCTTAAAGAATATATACTGAACGACTATAAAGATTTCAAGGCGGGCAAAGAGCCTGCACTCAATATTGATCAGAATGAAGTGAACCGTTTCGACTTCACGAACGTTGCAAAACAGATTGAGGAATTAATATAATGTCAGATAAGAAATCAACCAATCTGGGCGCAGACGCTACTCTGTTGACCTTCTCAAAGGTAGCGACCTCGGCCATAGCTATGGTTATGGCAATGCTGCTTTCCCGATTCCGTACCCTTGAGGAATACGGAACCTATTCCCAGATACTGATGGTGGTGAATCTGGTTACATCTATTTTGATGCTGGGTTTACCTAAATCCCTGAACTATTTTCTCGCAAAAACAGACTCAAAGGAAGAGAAGCAGAAGTTTCTTTCCCTCTATTATACCCTGAATACGCTGCTCAGCTTTATAGTTGGTCTGGCACTGGTGCTGGGCGTAGGTCTTATTGAAAAATATTTTGAAAATCCGACTATCCGCAGCTTTCTGTATTTTCTTGCTATATTCCCCTGGACAAAGATAATATGCTCCAGCATCGAGAATCTGCTGATAGTTTATAAAAAGCCAAAGGCACTTGTTATCTTCCGTATTGCCAACAGTCTGGCACTTCTGCTCACAGTTCTGGTGGTACAGTGGCTTGGAATGACCTTCAAGGATTATATGCTTCTTTACGTTCTGGTAGAGGCGATATTTTCCGTGGCGGTATATATCATTGCGATCCGTGTTTCGGGCGGATTAAAATTTCACTTCAGCGCAAAGATGCTGCGTACGGTTCTCGCATTTTCAGTTCCGCTTGGTCTGGCTTCCGTTGTGGGTACTCTCAACGTAGAGCTTGATAAACTGCTTATCGGATTTCTTATGGATACCGAGAGCTTTGCAATATATACAAACGCAGCAAGAGAGCTTCCCGTCACTATGATAGCCTCCTCCTTCACGGCAGTGCTTTTACCTCAGATGGTAAGGATGCTGAGAAGGGATGAAAACCGCGCGGCAGTAAAGCTCTGGGGCAACGCAACTACCCTGAGTATGATACTTATTGCGGTTATCGGTGTAGGCTGCTTCGTTTATGCCGAGGACGTTATAAAGATACTCTACAGCGAAAAATATATAGAGGGTGTGTGGGTGTTCAGATTGTACTCCTTGCATCTTCTGCTGAGATGTACATACTACGGTATGGTGCTTAACTCTATAGGCAAGACAAGCTTTATATTCTGGTGCTCTATCGGAGCACTGTGTTCAAACGCGGCGCTGAATATCCTGCTGTTCAAGGCGTTTGAGCTTTTCGGTCAGTCTATGCTTGCCCCTGCAGTTGCAACACTTATCTCCACCACCGCTATGGCCATATTACAGCTTGCGGTAACGGCAAAGAGTTTGGAGATGCGTTTCAGGGAGATATTCCCTTGGAAGGAATCGGCGATAATATTGCTTGTTAACATAGCCTTCGGTGCTGTTTTCTGGGCGGTAAAGGAAATTATACCTCTGGACAGAGCATTTTCGGGAATTATGATCTCGGACAAGACGCTTGACGGAGGCGTGATAGAGTCGGTGATCCTCGGCTGTGTATGGGGTATCGCTTACTTCGGAGTAATGTTTAAGACCATCAAGAAAAAATGGAGAAATTTAAAGGTTAAGGATTAAAAATATGAGAATAGGTATACTGACATTCCACCGCAGTATAAATTACGGTGCGTATATGCAGTCACTCTCCCTTTCCCGCGAGATACAGAAGCGCTTTCCCGGACACGAGGTTGAGATAATAGATTATACCAGCCTCGCTATGGAAAAAAACTATAAGGTAAGATTCAAGCCCCGTATGGTGCGCTATCCCCTTGAGTTCTTCCGTAAGATAAAGCGTAAGAAGGTATTCCGTGACTCCCTTAAATATCTTCCCCTGTCTCCTACCCACATCGTGGAGGATGACACACAGAGGATATTTGAATATATAAGAGAGAGATACGATGTTGTTATTGTCGGCTCTGATGCGGTGTGGAACTGGATCAAGCGAGGCTTTCCCAATCCCTATCTGCTTGATATAGGTAAGGGGGTTACCAAGCTCAGCTATGCGGCGTCCGCCTTCGGTATGGATATGAAGCACGTCACCGAGGAGAGAAGAAAAGCTTTCGGCAAGTCGCTTTCGGAATTTAAATTTATAGGTGTTCGCGATGCCTATACGGATAACCTCGTACACTATTGTGCAGAGGACGTAACGACTTGTTTTAACTGTGATCCTACAACCTTTCTTGATATAGATTACGTATATGAGCGTCTGGGTACAGATCCCGACAGCTTCAGAAAAATGATATATAATAGGGCAGGGGTCCCCGAGGATAAGAGGATCATCTGTACTATGGGTACCAACCGTCATCTGGTACGTAAGCTTAAAGCCAAGTACCGTGATACCCACCGTGTTATAGGAGTATTCAGCTCCACAGGAGAAGAGGATGCATTTTTATCAGACCTGAATCCTCTTGAATGGTCGCTTCTTTTCGGACTTGCAGACCTTACACTGACAAACTTCTTCCACGGAACACTTCTTTCAATTCGAAATTCAACTCCGGTTATATCTATAGATCATACCGATTTCGGTGTGAAGTATAAGGGCAAGCTTCAGGATGCCCTTGAGCATATGGGACTTTCCGACTGCTTCTTCACTCTGTCGGATGCTATGGCTGATGACTGGGATAGTGTACTTAAGAAGGCAGACGAGCTTCTCTTTGACAAGGAGCTTCGCTCTGTTATCGACAATAACCGCCGACATATGGCAGGCTCGGCAGAAAGCTTCTTTGATGCTCTCGCAGAGGTACTGGGTGAGGAAAACAAAAGAGCTGATATACCCGAGCAGATAGTGAGACAGAGGGGATTTGAGTTCACCAATCCCATAAGATGTACAGGCTGTATGCTCTGTGCCGAGAGATGTCCTCAAAAAGCTATCGAAATAAAGCTCATAAAAGGCTTCTATACTCCGGTTATCAATAGCGAAAAATGCACCGAATGCGGAGCCTGTATGAAGCTCTGTCCCGTGAACAAGGATAAAAAGCAGGCAGAGCCCACACGAGTGGTTGCGCTCTGTGATAAAAACGAGGATAACCGCAAAGCATCCTCATCGGGCGGTGCTGTAGGACTTATAGCAGAAAGGATATTTGCGGCAGGCGGTGTTGTGTCAGGCGTTATCTACCGCGATATGAAGCCTGTACACGCGATCGCCCGTAATATGGACGAGTTTGCGGCAATGCGCGGGTCAAAGTACGTACAAGCAGATATGGGCAGTATCTACACCGAGCTTGGTGCCGAGCTTGAGAAGGGTCTCCCCGTTCTTGCAACGGGTACACCCTGTCAGATAGCTGCGATCAAGACTTATTTCGGTGATAAATACGATAACCTATATACACTTGACCTTATATGTCACGGTGTACAGAGCCCCGAGGTGTTTGACGAATATATCAAGACTCTTGAAACAAAGCAGGGGAAGAAGGTCGTTGACTTTAAGTTCCGCGACAAGACGGACGGCTGGCGATACAGCAACGTCCTCGTAACCTTTGAGGACGGAAGTACCCTTAAGATGACCAGAAAAGAATGCGAGTATTTCAACTACTTCGATTATCTCCGCAACAGTTGTTACCGCTGTCACTTCAGAGGCTATAACAACTACTCTGATATAACTGCAGGTGACTATTGGGGTGTTGAATCGCTGACCGATGAGTTCAACGACGATAAGGGAACCTCGATACTTCTCACCCATACCGAAAAGGGCGGGAAGCTGTTATCGGAAATAGAAAATGCTAAAATAGTTGAATCAAACGTCCCCCACGCTGAAAAGACCCATAAGAAATTAAAGTCCTCCATATCCACTCCTCCTCCGAGAAACAAGTTTTTCAGGGTTCTCGGCGCGCAAGGGTATAAGAAGGCGAGAAAATATTATTACAACAGAACAAGATTATACAGAATAAAAGTAAAGATCAAAAGGATGATAGGTGGTAAATGATGTCTAAAATTAATGTTATCGGATTAGGCTATATCGGACTTCCCACAGCGCTTATGTTCGCTTCTCACGGAGTTGAGGTAGTGGGAACGGACTATAATGCAGAGCTTGTAAACACCCTGAGAGCGGGCAAGACTACCTTTGACGAAAAGGGTCTTGACGAGCTTTTCGCAAACGCACTTAACTGCGGAATCGAGTTTTCCACAGAGTATATATCCACCGATATGTACATCGTGGCAGTCCCCACGCCCTATGACAAGAAGAGCAAGAAGATAGACCCCTGCTATGTTGTAGCGGCTGTAAAGAAGGTTATGGAGGTTTGTCCGAAAGGAGCCACCGTGGTTCTTGAATCCACCGTATCTCCCGGCACTATGGACAGATTTGTAAGACCCATCATCGAGGAAAACGGCTTTGTGATCGGACAGGATATCAATCTGGTTCACGCGCCCGAGCGTATCATCCCCGGCAATATGGTTTACGAGCTTGAGCATAACAGCCGTACAATCGGTGCAGACGATAAGGCAATCGGTGAGAAGGTCAAGGAGCTCTATAAATCCTTCTGTCAGGGCGAGATAGTCGTAACCGACATCCGTACCGCCGAAATGACAAAGGTTGTTGAGAACACCTACCGTGATATCAATATCGCCTTTGCAAACGAGCTTGCAAAGATATGCAGAAGCGATAATATGGACGTATACGAGATCATCCGTATCGCAAACAAGCACCCCCGTGTAAACATCCTTACCCCCGGTCCCGGCGTAGGCGGTCACTGTATCTCGGTTGACCCCTGGTTCCTTGTAGGTGACTATCCCGGACTTGCAAACATCATTCTTGCGGCAAGAAAGATAAACGATTCTATGCCTGAGTTCGTACTCAAGCGTATTTCTGCCATTATGAGAGAACACGGCATCACAGACCCCGCAAAGGTTGGTATCTACGGTATGACCTATAAGGAAAACGTAGACGATATCCGCGAGAGTCCCACAATGCAGATGCTTGAGTGTATGCAGAAGCACCTTGCTCACGGTGTTAAGGTTTACGATCCTTACGTGACCAAGGACATAGTGGAAAATCAGTATCACGATTTTGATAAGTTCTTAAATGACGTTGAGATAGTCGTTATTATGGTCGGTCACGATGAGATAAAGGCTGCTGACGAAAAGCTTAAGGGTAAGCTTATTCTCGACACCAGAAACGTATGTAAGCTTGAAGGAGTATATAAGCTTTAAGGGGCGAAGCGCCCCGGCTATACACGCCTTGAATATGTGCGAACAAATCACACGAAATGGAGAATTACAAAATATTATTATGAAAAAAGTAATGTTAGTATTCGGTACAAGACCCGAAGCGATAAAAATGTGTCCCCTTGTACTTGAGCTTAAATCAAGAAAGAATATAGAAACTCTCGTATGTGTAACCGGTCAGCACAGACAGATGCTTGATCAGGTGCTTGATGCCTTTGGAGTTACTCCCGACTATGATCTCTCCATAATGAAGGACAAGCAGACCCTCTTTGACGTTACTACAAACATTCTTAACACCATCAAGGAGGTTCTGGAGAAGGAAAAGCCGGACGTGGTTTTAGTTCACGGCGATACCTCCACTACCTTTGTTACCGCATTGGCTTGCTTCTATATGCAGATACCCGTAGGCCACGTTGAGGCAGGGCTTCGTACCTATAACATCTATTCTCCCTATCCTGAGGAATTCAACCGTCAGGCGGTAAGCATTATTTCAAAGTACAACTTTGCTCCCACCGAGATGTCAAGGGATAACCTTATCCGTGAGGGCAGATGCGCAGACGATATTTATATCACAGGTAATACCGCAATCGACGCACTCAAGACCACCGTCCGTGATGATTACACCCATCCCCAGCTTGAGTGGGCAAAGGACAGCCGTCTTATTATGATAACGGCTCACCGCCGTGAGAACTTAGGCGAGCCTATGCGTAATATGTTCAGAGCTATACGCCGTATCATTGACGAGCATCCCGACACCAAGGCTATATATCCAATCCATATGAATCCCGTTGTCAGAGAAGCTGCAAACGAGATACTTGGAGGAGATGACCGTATCCGTATCATCGAGCCCCTTGAGGTTCTTGATTTCCATAACTTCCTTGCACGTTCCTATATGATCCTCACCGACAGCGGCGGAATCCAGGAGGAGGCTCCCTCCCTTGGTAAGCCCGTACTTGTTATGCGTGATACCACAGAGCGTCCCGAGGGTATCAAGGCAGGCACACTTAAGCTTGTAGGAACAGACGAAAAGGTTATCTACGATAACTTCAAGCTCCTTCTTACAGACGAGAACGAATACAACAAGATGAGTCAGGCATCCAATCCCTACGGAGACGGCTTTGCCTGCAAGAGAATAGCAGATATACTGGAGGCATAACAATGGGCTACAAGCATTTAAAATTTGACGAGGGAACAACCTTCCTTGTAACAGGCGGCGCGGGCTTTATAGGCTCTAACCTCTGTGAGGCTATACTTAATATGGGATATACCGTAAGATGCCTTGACGACCTTTCCACAGGTAAGCAGGCAAACGTGGATATGTTCGCGGATAATCCCAACTACACATTCATTAAGGGCGATATCCGTGACCTTGACACCTGTCTCAAAGCTACCGAGGGTGTTGATTTTGTTCTCAATCAGGCAGCCTGGGGCTCTGTTCCCAGAAGCATCAAGATGCCTCTGCTTTACGAGGAGATCAACATCAGAGGAACCCTCAATATGATGGAGGCTTCCGCTCAGAACGGTGTAAAGAAGTTCGTATATGCTTCCTCCTCCTCTGTTTACGGAGACGAGCCCAACCTTCCCAAGTACGAAGGCAGGGAAGGAAACCTCCTTTCGCCCTATGCTCTTACCAAGCATGTATGCGAGGAATACGGTAAGCAGTATACCCGTCACTACGGTCTTGATACCTACGGTCTGCGTTATTTCAACGTGTTCGGCCGCCGTCAGGATCCCGACGGAGCTTATGCCGCAGTTATTCCGAAGTTTATCAAGATGCTTCTTAACGGTGAACAGCCTACCATCAACGGTGACGGTAAGCAGAGCCGTGACTTTACCTATATTGAGAACGTAATCGAGGCTAACCTCAAGGCTTGTAAGGCTGATCACAAGTACGCAGGCGAAGCGTTCAACGTAGCCTACGGCGGCAGAGAATATCTTATCGACGTTTACTATAATCTTACCGAGGCACTCGGTGTTGATATCGAGCCTAACTTCGGCCCCGACCGTGCAGGTGACATCAAGCACTCCAACGCCGATATTTCAAAGGCAAGACAAATGCTTGGCTACGACCCCGACTACAGCTTTGCCGACGGCATCAAGCTGGCGATAGAATGGTACAAAAATAATCTTTAAGGAGATAACAGATGACCCATCCTATGAGCTTTGAAAGACGTTTTGATGACGGAAAATACGGCTTTTTTAAGCTGATGTCTATGGTCTTTCTTACTCTGTATATATATTCATTGTACGTACTGGCTTATTCAGAGAGTCTTAATATAATATGTCACGTATTATTGCTTGGCGCTGTTGGTTTTTCCTTTCTCAATTTTATTGTGTCTAAGGATGGCTTCAGGCTTGACTACAGCTTCTTTTCTCTGCTTTTGTTCGTAATGTATGCAATGATGACTACATTCTGGGCACCCTCGGATGAAGGTGTTATGAGTTTTATTATAACTCTTATACAGCTTTTCGGTCTGTATATGGTCGTACGCATAAACATACAGAACGAAAAGGATTTCAGAGTGGTGCTCTGGGCGATATTTGTAGGTACCATCATAATGTGTCTGTATACTGTTATGTATTACGGTATCGGTGAGATAATCTCAAGGATCTCGGTCGGTCTGCGTATCGGACAGGAGATAAACCAGTCCAACGGTATGGGTATATACTGTACTGTACTCAACATTCTTTCACTCTATTACATAATGTTCGAGAAAAAATATTGGTGCTTTGCGGCACTTATACTTTCCACCTTTATTATGATAGGTGCGGGAAGCCGTAAATCCTTTCTGCTTATGGGTCTGGCACTTCTGCTTCTCTTTATGTTCAAGACCAACAAGGGTGTCGCACTGCGCTTTATGGCAGTGGGTATCGTACTGCTTATCGCGGTATACCTTATAGTAGAATTCGCGGACAGAGAGAGTAACTATTTTCTGTACCGTATAGCGCAGATCTTTGAGGTATTCCGTGACGATCCTGCATCACTTACCGACGATTCGCTTCTTACCCGTTCGGGTATGATAGAATACGGTATAGAGCTGTGGTCGGAAAATCCCATATTTGGCTACGGTCCCGAACAGTACGAGTATTTCTACTCGCTGCTCCACGGTGTGCGCCGCCCCCCTCACAGTACCTTTGTACAGGTGCTGGTGGGTTACGGGAGCATAGGCTTTGTGCTTTTCTACGGCATATATGCCTTTGTGTATTCAAAGCTTATACCAATGATCAGAAGACAGCGCAGGTATTCCATACTTATGCTGACCTTCTCGGTAGTGTTTTTGATAAACGACGTGGGTGCAAATATGCTTAACAATAAGTATTTGTACCTATTCTTTGCAATCTATGCAGGCTATATATCTATAACGTTAAATGATGAGAAAGGTGAAATGACAAATGAAATTTCTGATGTCGGCACAGCGATTCCATACCAATCAGGCACCGATATGTAAGGCTCTTAAGGAGGACGGTCACGAGGTGAACTTCTTCGTGCAGGCAAGAGGTATGGCAGAGGATCATACCGTTCTTGTACCCACGCAGATGAAGCTTTCTCTTATAGGAAAGCTCATCGACCGTCACCTCAAGAAAAAATATGATGAGACCACCTACGAAAGTATGCTGACTGAACGCTTTATACCCTCGCTTTGGTGGACCTACAGAGAAGTAAAAAAATATAAGCCGGACGTTGCCGTTATACGTTACCGTATGCCCTATACGATGGTACTTAACCTTGCCTGCAAGCTGGCAGGTGTAAAGGTGCGTATACTTTATAACCAGACGGGACTTTATACCAAAAAGAATGAAAAGCTTTCCTTCAAGAAGAAGCTTGTGTTTTCGATGTTCCCTAAGGTGCGTATGACCACCGTCAAGATACACGACGTATTTGATCTCAAGTATCGCGCAGACGAGTTCCATATTCTCCCTCACGAATATTTTCTGCCCTACGTTCACGAGCCCAATCCCGCGGCCGAGAACAGAAGCTATTTCAAGGACGGAGTTCTTAACATCCTTGACGTAGGTAAATACCGTCCCTACAAGAACCACTTTGTTCTGGTAAATGCGGTTAAGGTGATGAAGGACAGAGGGGATCTTGGTGACGATATCCATTTCACCATAATCGGGCAGGCAGGTGCACCGGAGGAGATCAAGTATTATGAGGACCTTCAGGCGCGTGCAAAGGAGCTTAGTGTTTACGAATATTTCACCTTCCGCACCCATATCCCTTACCACGAGATGAAAAAGCTTTATCTTGAGAACGACGTGTTCATACTGACCTCCAAGGAGGAGCAGGCGAGCATCGCTATACTCGAGGCTATGGCTAACGGTCTTACGGCAATCAGTACAAACCTTAACGGTACAGCTCACTATATAACAGAAGGCTCTGACGGTTTCTTCTTTGAGACCGACAACCCCGAGAGCCTGGCGGATACTTTGAAGTATATTTCGGATAACCGCGATCAGGTTCCCACTTGGGGTAAGAACGCCCTTCAATCCATCAAGGATAACTATACTTACAAGAATTACAAGGCAGCACTTTCAGAAGTATTGGATAAAGAATTTGGAGTGACTTTATAATGCAAAGTATACAGGAAGTTTTTGAATATAATTTTCCGGGTGAAAAAGAGGTTCTTACGGCATTCTGTCCCTATCGCGTATGTCCCATAGGAGCCCATTCCGATCATCAATACGGATTGGTAACAGGGCTTGCCATAAGCGAAGGAATACATATTATGTACGCTCCCACCGATGACGGTGAGGTCAGTCTGCACAGTATGAACATTTTCGGTGACCACACCTTTAATGTAAATAATATCGGTAAGGCAAAGAAGAACTGGGCCGACTATGTCAGAGGCGCAGTTATGGCATTGCGCCGTGAACACGAGGTCACAAGAGGCGTACGGGCGGTAGTTCACGGAACTATGCCTATAGGCGGGCTTTCATCATCTGCGGCATTGACCGTGGCATTTCTGTCAGCGTTCTGCCGTGTCAATTCGATCAAGCTCTCAAAACAGGAGATAATCGAACACGCTCTCTGGACGGAGAATTCCTTTATCGGTGTCAAGTGCGGAAAGCTTGATATGAGCTGTGAGGTGCTTGCCAAAAAGGACAGACTTCTTTATCTTGACACTATGGACGACAGCTACGAGCTTATGCCCAAGCGTTCTAAGATGAAGCCCTACGAGATAGCAATATTTTTCAGCGGTCTGGAGCGCAGTCTTATGGCATCCTCTGCCTTTAATTCCAGAGTAGACGAGATGAAATCCGCCGCCTTTGCTATGAAGAGCTATGCGGGTATGGACGGCTCGACCTTTGCTGATTCCAGACTCCGCGAGGTTCCCAGAGAGGTTTTTGAACAGTATAAGGACAGACTTCCCGACAACTGGCGCCGTCGTGCTACACATTTTTATGACGAGTTTGACCGTGTCAAGGCAGGAGCTGCAGCCTGGAAGATGGGCGATATCGAGGAGTACGGCAGACTTGTATTTGAGAGCGGATATTCCAGTATATACAATTACGAAACAGGCTCGCCTGAGCTTATCAAGCTCTATGAGATAATGAGGAATACAGAGGGAGTTTACGGCGGACGCTTCAGTGGAGCAGGCTTCAAGGGCTGTTGTATGGCTATAATAGACCCCCAATACCGTGAAAGCATCACAGAGCGCGTAACCGAGGAATATCTCAAGGCTTTCCCAAAATTAAAGGGAAAATTTTCGTCTCATATCTGTGATTCTGCCGACGGATGTAAATTTGAGTAAAATATCCACGAATAGTATTGAAATATTTATTATTTATGGTATAATATATTAATGGTAGAAATCTATATATTTTGACAGAGAGGTTATTATAATGGATTTACAGCATGTAGGAGCTCTTTTTGCAATAGAGGGCGAATACGTCGGTTGCGAGCAGATCAAGACCGGCAATATCAATCAGACGTATCTTGTGACATATCACCGTGACGGTGAGGATAAAAAATATATCATTCAGAAGGTCAACACATATGTGTTCAAGAATCCCGAGGGGGTTATGCAGAACATAGAACGTGTGACCGAGCATATTCGTGCAAAGGTAAAGGAGACGGAGGAGACCGCCAAGAGAAACGTTCTTCATTTCCTTTATACTCCCGAAGGAAAGAATTTTGCATATGATGAAGAGGGAAATTTCTGGAGAGGCTACCGCTTTATAGATAATTCCATCACTCATAATAACAGCAATCTTTTTATCATGCTTGAAGCGGGTAAGGGCTTCGGCACCTTCCAGAAGCATTTAAGCGATTTTGATGCATCCTGTCTTTTTGAGAGTATTCCCGATTTCCATAACACCAAGAAGAGACTTGAAAAGCTCTTTGCAGTAGCGGAAAAGGATGAGTTTGACAGAGTAAAGACGGTTGAGACCGAGCTTGAGTATTTAAGAAGTCACTATGATCTGGCTTGTTCGCTTTGTACAATGCTTGAAAAGGGCGAGCTTCCTCTTCGTGTTACCCATAACGATACCAAGTGTAACAACGTTCTTCTTGATGTTGACACCAACGAGGCTCTGGCGGTTATCGACCTTGATACCGTAATGCCCGGTCTTGCGGCATACGATTTCGGTGATGCTATCCGTTTCGGTGCCAACAACACTATAGAGGATGATCCCGAGTACTCCAAGGTATTCCTTGATCTTGACAAGTACGATGCGTACTGCAAGGGCTTTATTGCCACCATCAAGGATTCTATGACGGCAAAGGAGCTTGAAACTATGCATCTCGGAGCATATGTTATGACGGCAGAGCTTGTTGCCCGTTTTATGACAGACTGGCTTGAGGGAGACGTTTATTTCAAGACCGACTATCCCGAGCACAATCTTGTTAGAACAAAAAATCAGTACTGGCTTGCTTACGATATGGAAAAGAAGCTGGATGAGATGCAGAAGATAGTATTAAAATACAGCAAGTAAGCGCTTAGCCCGCGGCCATACTGCACTTGACAGTTTGGCGATTCACACTAAATACAGTTTGTAATAATCAGCAGTAAAAATCTTGAAAGGAAATCTAAAAATGAGTGAAACATTGCGAGGAGATCTCAGCGTAATAACTCTCACAGGCGGTGAGAATTTCGCAGAACAGGTAGACAGTTATCTCAGACAGTGGAGAGGCGGAGACGAGAGCTTTATTATCAAGCCTCAGTGGCCCCGTTTCGGAAGCGGCGAGGGTAAGTGTGTACTTCACGATTCGCTCCGCGGTCACGACGTATACGTTATAGCGGATGTGTTCAATTACGGTGTTCGTTATAAGATGTACGGTGAAAGCGTTCCTATGAGTCCCGACGATCACTATCAGGACTTAAAGCGTCTTATCTGTGCGATAGAGGGCAAGGCTAACAGAATTTCTGTTATTATGCCTATGCTTTACGAGGGCAGACAGCACAAGCGCTCTATGAGAGAATCTCTTGACTGTGCTTCCGCGCTTCAGGAGCTTATAAGCCTTGGTGTTTCCAACATTATTACCTTTGACGCCCACGATCCCCGCGTTCAGAACGCAATTCCCAACCACGGCTTTGACAACGTTCATCCTACATATCAGATGATCAAAAATCTTGTCCGTGTTTATCCTGATATTTCACTCAACAAGAATGACCTTATGCTTGTATCACCTGATGAGGGTGCAATGAGCAGAAGTATGTATTATTCCTCTGTCCTCGGTATAGACCTGGGTATGTTCTACAAGAGAAGAAACTACTCCGTTATCGTCGACGGCCGTAATCCCATAGAAGCACACGAATACCTTGGACGTGACGTCAAGGGCAAGGATATCATCGTTGTAGACGATATGATCTCCTCAGGTGAGTCTATGTTTGAGGTTGCAAAGCACTTAAAGGAGATGGGTGCAAACCGTATCTTCATCTTTGCTACCTTCGGTCTTTTCTGTAACGGTCTTGACAAGTTTGACGAGATGTACGAAAAGAAGGTATTTGACAAGATCTTCACCACCAATCTTATTTACGGCTCACCTGAGCTCAAGGAGAGGGAATGGTATCATTCGGTCAATATGTGTAAGTACGTATCTCTGCTTATAGACACACTTAACCACGATAAGTCCATCAGCCCGCTTCTCAAGCCCATCGACCGTATCAACAAGCTTCTTTCAAAGATTCCCCCCGAAAGAAGAAACTGAATAATTTAACATAAAGCCTTTTGCATATGATGTAGCAAAAGGCTTCTTTTTTTATATACTGATAACAAGGTGATTAATAATGAATAAAACTGTGTTATCAGAAATGAAGGCAGGGCAGTCAGCCTTGATTACAGAGGTAAAAAACTGTGGAGGTATTCGACAGCGTTTTATGGATCTCGGACTTATACGCGGCTCCCGTGTGGGCTGTATCCTTTCATCTCGCGGTAGTATGAAGGCTTACAGTCTGAGAGGTGCCGTTATAGCAATAAGGTGCAGCGATGCACGGGACGTAGAGGTGGAGGTGGATAAGGATGAAGACGATAGCCCTTGCGGGTAATCCCAACGTAGGCAAGACCACCCTTTTTAATTCACTTACGGGAATGAAGCAGCATACAGGAAACTGGACAGGGAAGACGGTGGAGCTTGCCGAGGGAATGTATGATAGGAGATACCGTGTGGTCGATCTTCCGGGTACATATTCACTTTCCAGCCGTTCTCCCGAAGAGGAGATAGCCCGTGAGTTTATAGCCTCAGGGGAGGCTGATATCATACTTGCTGTGTGTGATGCCTCTACCCTTGAAAGAAACCTGACACTGGTGCTTCAGATCCTTGAGATAACCCCGAAAGTTATTCTGGTACTTAATCTTTGGGATGAGGCAGAAAAATACGGTGTCAGGGTAGATATTGAAGGCTTGAGCGAGCTTTTGCATATTCCCGTTGTGAGGTCAACTGCAAACCTCAAAAGAGGAAATTGTGAAGTGATCTCAGCCCTCGATAAGGAGCTCGGAAAAGGATACAGGGTTACTTATGACAAGGAAATAGAGTATGCCCTTACCCTTATCGATGACCGCTATAGCCGCGGACAAAAGCTGGCTATAATATCGGGAGAAAGGATAGAGGAGCCTGAGTTTATCCACGCATACGAATATCTGTGGGGGATAGGTTATTACCCCGAAAAGTGCTGTGACCTCATTGCAGAACGGATCGCAGAAAATGCCCACAGCATTGCCGATGCCACCCTTTCGCATAATGAAAAAAGAATAGAGCGTACCCGACGCATTGACAGTTTTATTACAGGCAGATTTACGGCAATACCGATAATGCTGCTGCTTTTGTGCGGAGTGCTTTATATTACCGTCAAGGGTGCAAACTATCCCTCGGCTCTCCTTTCAAACGCTTTCAATATAGCCGAGGGGTATATAAACCGGTTTCTTATAGCAATATCTGTTCCTGTTTTTCTAAGAGAAATGTTGGTCTACGGACTATGGAGAGTGCTCGGCTGGGTGGTGGCGGTGATGCTGCCGCCGATGGCAATATTCTTTCCTCTGTTTACTTTACTTGAAGACAGCGGATTTCTGCCCAGGATAGCCTATAATATGGATACATACTTCTGCCGTGCGGGCAGCTGCGGTAAGCAAAGTCTGACAATGTGTATGGGACTTGGCTGTAACGCAGTAGGAGTCTGCGGATGTCGAATAATCGATTCTCCAAGAGAAAGGCTTGTTGGAATACTGACCAACGTTTTTGTGCCCTGTAATGGCAGATTTCCAATGCTTATCATACTTATATCGTTATTCTTTGCGGAATGGCTGTCTCCTTTAGTACTGTGCGGTGTGATACTTTTCGGTATATTTGTGACTCTTACAATGTCTTATATCCTTTCCAACACTATATTGAGAGGAAAATGCTCTGCCTTCACTCTTGAGCTTCCACCTTACCGTATGCCGCGTATCGGAGAGGTTTTGGTACGTTCCTTTCTTGACAGGACACTTTTTGTGCTGGGCAGGGCCGTGGCGGTTGCCGCACCGGCGGGGGTGCTGATATGGCTTATGGCAAATATAAACCTGTCGGGACAGAGCGTGCTTGCCCATATATCCGCCTTTTTAGATCCTTTTGCTGCCATGTTCGGACTTGACGGAGTGATACTGGTAGCCTTCATTTTAGGCTTTCCCGCAAACGAGATAGTTTTGCCCCTTATGATTATGGGATATACAGGCTCGGGAGTGCTTGCCGATATAGGCAATATAGGGCAGTTAAGAGATCTGCTTGTTACCCACGGTTGGGATATAACAAAATGCATATCGGTGCTTATATTCTGCATATGCCATTTTCCTTGTTCAACCACTCTGCTTACGATAAAGAAAGAGACAGGAAGTCTCAGATGGACGTTGGCTGCTTTTTTGATACCTCTTATTACAGGATTGGGAATATGCTATCTGCTAAATATTTGACATTTCAACAAAATAATGCTATACTGTAAGAGAAAGCAGAGGTAATATTATGAAATGTCTTATTTTAGCGGCAGGCTATGCCACCCGACTTTATCCCCTGACCGAGAATTTTCCCAAGCCGCTCTTAACGGTAGGTGACAAAACCATCCTTGACTGGCTTATAGAAGATATTGACCGCTCGGGCATGATAGATGAATATATCGTTATTTCCAACGGAAAATTTGCAGAGCACTTTGAAAAATGGGCGCCTGAGCGAGTAAGAGTGGTCAACGATAACACCTTTACCAACGAGACACGTCTCGGTGCGGTCAAGGACATCAAATTTGCCCTTGATACCCTTGGCATCGACGATGAGATAATGGTCATCGCAGGTGATAATCTCCTTGATTTCTCGCTTTGCTCCTTCCTTGAGTATTATAAGGAAAAGAAAGCGTCCTCGGTTATGCGTTTTTATGAAGCGGATGAGAATAAGCTCCTTAAATGCGGTGTGGTAACGGTAGATGAAAACGACCGTATCACCGAAATGACAGAAAAATCTCCAACTCCTGCTACTCATTGGGTCTGTCCTCCGTTCTATATCTATACAAGAGAGGACGCCGCCCGCATAGGTGAAGCCTTGGAGGACGGTTGCGGCTATGATGCCCCGGGAAGCCTTGTTTCCTGGCTCTGTAAAAAATCTGCCGTTTACGCTATGGAGATGCCGGGCAAACGCTACGATATAGGCAACCTCGAAAGCTACGAAAAGGTAAAAGCTGAATATAAAGGTATAAAATAAGCAAGCTGCAAGCTTGCTTATTTTGATGGTATATATTACATTTGTTTTCGACACCTCTTTTGTGTTATGATATAGCAAAGGAGGTGTTTTATGATTAAGAAAATAATCACACCAATCATATGTCTCACATTGATATTGACCCTATGCCTGCCCGTATATGCCAACACTCTTACGGTCAACGGACAAGGCCTTGACGCTTATATTGAAAACGGCATTACATATGCATCTGTCCGAGAGTTTACCGAGCAGTATGCAGGCTACTCTGTAGGCTGGAACGACAAGGCAAAGATCGCTACGGTAAAGGGTACCGACCTTGAAGCTGAGGTATATCAGGGACGAGCCTACTCGGTAGCCAACGGACGTGTGCTTGTCCGTGACGGAATAAACAGAAATAAGGCAGGCAGAGTATACGCGCCGGTCACCGAGCTTGCAGAGATGTTTTCTGCTAAGGTGGAGTGGGACTCCTCCACCCGCCGCGTTACGGTAACGGGAGGCGGACAGGCTTTAACTCCGGCACAGAGCTATTACAACTCCGAGGATCTCTATTGGCTTTCACGGATAATAAGCGCCGAGAGCCGCGGAGAGAGCTTTATGGGTAAATGCGGAGTAGGAAACGTGGTGCTGAACAGAAAAGCATCCTCACAGTTTCCCAATACGGTAAAGGACGTAATATTTGACACCAAATTCGGAGTCCAGTTCAGTCCCATATCCGACGGCAGTATCTATAACGAGCCTACCTCTGATAGTATTATGGCGGCAAAGGCAGTGCTTGACGGCTTTGTTAAGGTAAAGGATGCCCTGTATTTTCTCAATCCCCGTACCGCCGTGAACTCCTGGATAATTAATAACAGGCGGTTCTGTACCCGTATAGGAAATCACGATTTCTACTATTAAACTAATTACAGCAATATGCCGAAAATAGTTTAGTACGTCTAATCCTTAAGTTGATATATTGAAATCACCTCTTATGTTTGATATAATTAGATATCAAACTAATATAAGAGGTGATTTTTATATGGGACCCGGATCTATGGGCGGACGTCCGACGTGGGAGGCACACGATAAGCTCAAACCCCAAAAGCCCCAAAGCATAAAAGAAGTTCCTTCATATCTCAAACAGGTATTGGGAGGATTTTTCAAGAGGGTATTTTATATCTTCGGACTTGTCTGGGAGGCAAGACCGATACTGCTCTTTGTAATGATATTTATGGCGATATTCAACGGCGTTATGCCTGTTGTTGGTTCGTATATATCTGCGCATCTTCTCAACTCCCTTGCAGGTCTGTTTACGATGGAGCGCAGCCTTACGGCATCCGATCTTATCGGTATAATAGCTCTGCCTATGGCGCTGCAGTTCGGATATATGTTTTTCACCAAGCTTGTAAACTCTGTAAGCAATATGATAACGAGCATATCGGGCGAGGTGGTTACAAACCACATTAAAGTGAAGATAATGCGTAAGGCAAAAGAGATCGACCTTGCCCGCTACGATATGCCCGAGTTTTACGAAAAGCTGGAGAACGCCAACCGCGAGGCGGGTATGAGACCTATACATATTCTCAACTCCACCTTCAGTCTGGTGTCCAATCTTATCAGTATATTCAGCTATATAGCTATACTTATAGCTATCAGCAGCATAGCTCCCCTTATAGTTATACTGATATCGGTGCCCAGCGCTATCATAACCTTTGTATACCGTAAAAAGAACTTCCACTATATGCGTCACCGTTCCAAGGACAGACGGCAGATGAGCTATTATTCGGATGTTCAGGTAAACAAGGATTTAGTGAAGGAGGTCAAGCTTTTCGGACTTTCGGATACCTTTATTGACAGATATAACAAGGTATTCAAGGGCTATTTCAAGGGTCTTAAAAAGCTTATCGTCGGTGAGGGAGTATGGAGCATCGGTATGACTCTCGTTACCTCCGTGGTCAACGGATTACTGTTTTTCTATATCGCCTACAGCGTATATAAGGGTAACGGACAGATAGGTGACTATTCTCTCTACACAGGCGCGCTTACAGCCATTTCAGGCGGTGTCACCACCCTTGTCAACGTTATATCACAGGTATACGAGGGCTCGCTGTTTATAGATAACCTCATTATCTTTATGCAGGAGAAAAAGACGATAAGATCTATTCTTCCTGTACCTACACCCTTAAAGAGACATACGGGACATACCATAGAGCTGCGTAATGTATCCTTCCGTTATCCGGGGACAAGCCGTGACGTGCTCAAAAATATCAACGTCACCATCGAGCCGGGCGAAACTCTCGTTATGGTGGGTCTTAACGGTGCAGGCAAGACTACACTTATCAAGCTCCTTACCCGACTTTACGATCCCACAGAGGGAGTTATTCTGCTTGACGGTCACGATATCCGTGAATACGACGTTGAAGAGCTGTACAAGATGTACGGTATCATATTCCAGGACTTCGGAAAGTACGCGGTAAACGTAAAGGAGAATATCGCCTTCGGTGATATCGACAAGGGAATAATCGACTCCGAGATAGTCGAAGCCGCCAAGTCCAGTAACGCCGATGAATATATAGAGCAGCTGCCCCGAGGATATGATACTCCTCTTATGAGATATTTTGAGACAGACGGTATCGAGCTTTCCATCGGTCAGTGGCAGAAGCTCTCTATTGCAAGAGCCTTCTACAGCGACTCTGATATTCTTATCCTTGACGAGCCTACGGCATCCCTTGATGCTATAGCCGAGCAGGAGGTGTTCAGCCAGTTTGATAAGTTACGTAAGGACAAGACTACGATATTCGTGTCTCACCGCCTTTCCAGCGCTACCGTAGCTTCAAAGATACTTGTCTTAAAGGAAGGCGAGCTTATTGAGCAGGGTAACCACGAACAGCTTATGGCGGCAAAGGGAGAGTATTATACGCTCTTCTCCGCACAGGCAAAGCGCTATATCTCCACCGCCGACGAGGTTATAAATGAGGGACACAGACCGCCGTTTCCACCTCACTGTGCAAGACCGCATATTCATCCAAAATCATAACAGAAAAAAGATAGTGTCATCAGGACACTATCTTTTTGCGTGGTTGACACTTATTCGCTTTTATAGTATAATTAAGGGTACGAGAGGAGTATCATATGAAAAAATCAATCTGTATTTTACTTATATTGACTATGCTTCCGTTAGCGGTATTTTCCGCTCCCACGGAGCTTGGCGAATACGTTATTAATACCACGGCTCTTAACGTCCGTTCCGAGCCCGTATCGACCAGCACTAAGGTAGGTACTCTTTATATGGGTGACACCGTCGAGGTGCTTGAGATAACCAACGGTTATTGGGGCAGGATAATATACAACGGACAGACGGCGTATGTCAGTCTTAACTACGCCGTACATACCGCCTCCAAGGTCTATACTATGAGCGATGAAGGACTGGCTATGTTAAAGTCACTTGAAGGCTACTATCAGTACAAGTATTGGGACTACAGCCAATGGTCTATCGGTTACGGTACAGCCTGCGGTGAAAACGACTACCCCAACGGTATCACCGAGCCCGAGGCAAGCGCTCTGCTTGTCAAGGCACTCAAGGTATACGAGGCGTATCTTGATACGTTCCTCATCAACAATCAGATAGAGGTATCACAGGCTCAGTACGATGCCCTTGTGAGCTTTACGTATAACCTCGGTAACGTGTGGATAAGAAGCGAGGATTTTACGCTTCGTGCCATTCTTCGTAACGGTATTGTCGGTTACAGCGAGCAGCAGATAAGAGATGCCTTCGGAGAGTTTGTATCTGCAGGCGGCGAGGTGCTGAGCGGTCTTATATACCGCCGCGGAGTTGAGGCGGATATGTTCATCAAGGGAACGAAAAACGAGCCTGTAGGCGGCTTTGATGACGTCAGAAGCAACTCCTGGTTTGCAGACGAGGTGCTTTTCTGCCTTGAGAAGGGCTACATGAAGGGTATGTCTGATACCGCCTTCTCCCCAAATTCCAACATTACCCGTGAGCAGTTCGTTCTTATCCTTGCAAATATTGCCGGTGTGGATACCGATGTATATAAAAACGTTTCAAGCGGCTTTGCAGACGTTCCCACAGGTCAGTGGTACTCGGGTGCCGTTACCTGGGCAGTACATGAAGGCTACGTAAGCGGTATGTCGGCAGACAAGTTCGGCAGAGGACAGTCTATCCAGCGTGCCGCACTTGCACGTATGCTCTATAACTACGCATCTAAAAATGGTATAAATGTTGAGGGCAGAGCAGATCTCTCCGCCTTTGGTGATGCCAAGGAATTTGACAAGGCAGGCAACGCCTGGATGGTCGAACCTATACAGTGGGCGGTTGATGCAGGTATTATTTCAGGTATGAATGTAAACGGCAAGCTCTCGGTCAATCCCAAGGGAACAGCGACCCGCGCTCAGGCAGCCGTAATGCTTATGAAGTTTGACGAACTTTTGAAATAATAACAAGCCAATGCCAAAAGAAGATAGTGTGATTTACACTATCTTCTTTTTTACCGGCTGTTATGAAAGACACTGTCCTTATGACACTATCTCGCTTTGGGAAAAACGATAGTGTCCTGATGACACTATCTCTCGATAAAACGAAAACAGCTGCTTAAAGGTAGAGCATTTGACTCGAAAAACAATGTTGGTTTCGCTTATGTTGACAGAATGCGATAGTTGTAGTATAATTTATACGGAGGAGGTTCGCGATAAGGATTTCCCACAGACATTTGATCAAGAAAGGTATTTATGAAGAGGATTATTTGTATATTACTAATATTGACAATGCTTCTTCCCCTGACCTTGAGTGCCGCTCCCGCGGGACTTGGATTGTATAAGGTCACCGCCAGTATGCTGAACGTCAGATCAGGTCCCTCGTCCTCATACTCCGCGATCGGTGCTCTTTACAGCGGAAGCAATGTTGAGGTTCTTGAGATCTCCAACGGATGGGGTAGGATCAACTATAACGGCAGGACAGGCTGGATCAGCCTGAGCTATGCGGTACATACAGGCTCAAAGCAGTACAGCGTAAGTGCAGGGGGTCTGGCAATGATAAAATCCCTTGAGGGATATTATAAGTTCAAGTATTGGGACTACAGCCAGTGGTCTATAGGCTACGGAACAAGGTGCGAGGAGCACGAATATCCCAACGGTATCACCGAGCCCGAGGCAAGCGCCCTGCTTGT
The DNA here is from genome assembly GCA_017416185.1 of Clostridia bacterium. Classification (GTDB taxonomy): domain Bacteria; phylum Bacillota; class Clostridia; order Oscillospirales; family CAG-272; genus RGIG7300. The sequence goes on along the minus strand of JAFQDF010000034.1, from coordinate 46,415 downwards.
AAAGGTGCTTGCAAATTACGAGGCATACGTTGACTCCTTCCTTGGGGTTAACGGCATTGAGGTCAGCCAGCAGCAGTATGATGCCCTTGTAAGCTTCACCTACAATCTCGGAAACGTGTGGGTCAGCTCAAGCGATTTTAAGCTCCGTACCATCCTTCTCAACGGTATAGTGGGCTACAGCGAGCAGGAGATAAGGGATGCCTTCGGCCAGTTTGTATATGCAGGAGGACAGGTGGTAAACGGTCTTATCTACCGCCGTAAGGTGGAAGCGGATATGTTTATGAAGGGAACTATAACCACCCCTGTAGCAGGCTTTGACGATGTACGCTCAAATGCCTGGTATGCCGATGAGGTAAGCTTCTGCGTAGATAAGGGTTATATGAAGGGAATGAGCTCTACCGTATTTTCCCCTAACAGCAACGTAACAAGAGAGCAGTTTGTGCTTATTCTTGCCAATATTGCAGGAGCGGATACCAACGTTTATAAGAATATCAGCAGCGGAATGTCCGACGTTCCCACAGGCCAGTGGTACTCGGGTGCCGTTACCTGGGCTGTTCAGTCAGGCTTTGTAAGCGGTGTCTCTGAGGGAGTATTCGGCCGCGGACAGGCAATTCAGCGAGCCGCCCTTGCAAGACTTCTTTACCTCTATGCCGAGCAGAACGGTATGGACGTAATGGGCAGAGCGGAGCTCAGCGAGTTCGGAGATTACGATATTATCAGTCTCAAGAGCAGTGCCTGGATGGTTGCCCCCTTATGCTGGGCGGTGGACAAGGGCATAATCTCGGGTGTTGAAAGAAACGGTGTAACCTATCTTGACCCCAGAGCAAGTGCAACAAGAGCCCAGACCGCACGTATGCTTATGCAGTTCAGCGAATTAGAATAAAACCAAAGGCTTTCGGAATTTTAGCCGAAAGCCTTCCTTAATTTTGCATTTTGCATTTTGAATTTTGCATTACAGAGTATTAGCTCTGTCCGATATATTCTTCTTAAAGTTAAGCAGATAATGTGTATATTCCTCATTCATAAGAGTTGAGGTTATCATAAAATCAGCCGAAGCCTTATTGTTTGCGATCGGTATATCGTATACCTGTGCAATTCTCAAAAGTGCCTTAACGTCGGGGTCGTGAGGCTGGGCGGTAAGAGGATCCGAGAAGAATATCATCATATCTATCTTACCTTCAACTATCCTTGCGCCTATCTGCTGATCCCCTCCTAAGGGACCTGAATTAAAGCCCTTGACGGGTAAGCCTGTTTCGGCTGCTATCATTTTTGCGGTAGTACCCGTTCCGCAGAGAAAATGGGTCGAGAGTATATCTTTATGTGCCTTGCACCATTCTATCAGCTCCCGCTTTTTGTTATCGTGGGCTATGAGAGCTATATTCTTCTGCTTATCTATAGTGCAGGGTATGTATTCGTTTTCAAACATTTTATCGCCTCCAATCGAGATAATATTAGCATATTTTCGGTGATATTTCAAGATTTTGTTGATATTTTCTTTGGGTTATGATAAAGTAAATATACAGGAGGTATAGGTATATGAAGAAAATACTTTTTCCCCTTTTTATTGTTATATTTGCGGCAATACTATGCTTAAATATAAGTGCCGATACGCCCGAGGCAAGTGCCGACGGTGTCATTATCACGGTAAGCGGTCTTACAGAGGTAAGGGATATATTTATCGCAAGAGGCGAGTATTCGGATTACAGCTCCTTAAAGCATGATTATATCGTGCGCCTCACCGAAAACAAGCTTTCGGGTAAGGAAAGCTACAGCTACAACGTAGGTGAGCCGGGAACTTATACCGTACTTTTCAGATTTAAGGATACAAGAGCCGATCTTGTAAGGCATATTGATATCAAGGTGACAAAGCCGGAGGTAAGTGCTGACGGCTTGCAGTATACCGTATCAAATATTGAGGATGCCAAGGTCATCCGTACCGCCAAAGGCATATTTAACAGCGTATCCGAGCTTAAAAGATACGGTACTGACCTTCGCAGCTTTTCAAGCAAGGATGTACTTTCGGGCAAGAGCGAATACAGAATTCAGTACAGAACAAACGGCGATTATACGATAGCGGTACAGTATTATAACGGTTATACAAAGCTCTTTCATATAAGTGTTGAGCAGAAGACACCCACCGTGACCGAGGAGGGAAATACCGTTATCTTCGGTGACCTTGAGGGACTATATAATATCAGATACGCCAAGGGCAATTTTAACAGCTCCTCCGAGATAAAGCGCGCCCCCGACTCGGTGGTCATTCGCCCCGAGAAAATAGAGAACGGATATATCCGTATATCCGAGCTTGCCGACGGAGAATACACCTTCTGCGTTCAGTATAAGGACGAAAGCTATTATTACCATCACACCACGGTAAGTACCGAATACGGCAGAATAATATGCTGGGGAGATTCTCTGACCCACGGTATATATACCTCCTTTGAGGATATAGCAGAGTATCCCTATCCCAGAAGGCTAAGTCAGCTTACAGGTATGGAGGTCAAGAACTACGGTATAGGCGCAGAGACGGCCGATACCATTGCCGCAAGACAGGGAGGCTTACTTGTGGCGGTAAAACCCGTTACCATCCCGTCAACTGCCACACCTGTTGCGGTGGAGCTGGTGTCCGACCTGTACGGAACCCCCTCGGACATAGGAATTTACGGACTTGCGGCAATAAATCCCGTAACTGTAGGCGGCATTGAGGGACAGCTCAGCCGCAGCGGAAATTCTTACTATTTTACCCGTACAGAAAAGGGAACAGCCGTGACCCTCAAGGGCATTACAAGGCTCTACACCTACGCAATGCTTGACAAGAGAGAAAGCGACATAATGGTGGTCTGGGCAGGACATAACAATAATTACGTGGCGGGACAGGGCGACAGACTCATATCGGTAATTGACAAGATGATAAAATACCACGGCAGCGACAGATATATCGTTATCGGTATGACTGCAGAGCGCAGAGCCCCTGCCTATAAGGATATCAATGCCGCGTTGGCTGATCGTTACGTAGAGCATTTTATCGATGCACAGCCTTATCTTGCAGATCCGCAGAGACTTGCCGAGCTTGGGATTACACCGACTGCAAAGGACAGCCAATATCTTTCATACGGATGGACTCCGCCCTCCCTTCTTGCAGCAGACGATCTTCATCTTAATCAGGCAGGTTATGATATTATTGCAGAGCTTGTATACGAGAAGATCTGTGAGCTTGGCTATCCCACCTATCCCATCAAAAAGGATAACAAGCAGTACACCCTCACCCTTGATTACGGTGACGGCAGAAAAGAGACCTACGGTATAAATACGGGAGATAACTATTATGATATCATCCCCGAGCTTCCCATACCCGAAAGGGAGGAATACACCTTCCTTGGCTGGACAAACGAATACGGATACAGTCTTAGCCCCTGGAATTACGTACACGATACTTACGTCTACAGAGGGGACGTCACCTTTAGCGCAAGGTGGTATAAGGAGACCTACTATTCGATAAACTTCGACCCTATGGGCGGAGTAATGGACGAGGGCTGCTATACCTCTTATCCCATACGTAACGGCGATTATTATTATCAGGCTATACCCAAGTATCCCACCGCAACAAAGGAGGGATACACCTTCAAATATTGGTGGATAGCGGAATACAGCTATGCCCTGACGGCAGATAGCTTTTACCGTGATTATTATGCGATATACAAGGATTGCACATTTACGGCAGTATGGGAAAAAGCGTGAAATTTTATATTGCTATTTCCCATAAATTATGGTAAAGTAAAGTAACGGAGGTGTTAATATGGAAAACATCGTATTAAAATCATTGAAAGAAAGAAGATCTATAAGATCATATCAGGATAGACAGGTTGACGAAGAAGCTCTGCAGGCGATCCTTGAAGCAGGCACATATGCCGCAACGGGGATGAACAGACAGGTGCCCATCATCGTATGCGTACAGGATAAGGAGACCATCGAGCAGCTTCGCCGTATGAATGCGGAGATTATGGGCAATCCCGATTCCGATCCCTTCTACGGCGCACCTACCGTGCTTATAGTCCTTGCATCCACCGAGCGTCCCACCTACGTTGAAGACGGCTCCCTTGTGCTTGGCAATCTTATGAATGCCGCTTATGCCGTAGGAGTCGATTCCTGCTGGATCCACCGAGCAAAGCAGGAGTTTGAAAGTGAGGAGGGAAAGGCACTTCTCCGTGAATGGGGAATAGAGGGAGAATACGTCGGTATCGGACACCTTATCCTCGGCTACCGTGACTGCGAGCTGCCCGAGCCCGCACCCAGAAAAGAAAATTATATTTACCGTGTTTAATGGAGGACACTATGACAGAACGCGAAATTGAAATAAAGGTACAAGAACTGCTTGCAGATATGACGGTGGAGGAGAAGATAGGACAGCTTCTCTACATCAACGCCCCCAGAACCTTTGACTGGGGCTCTGAGCTTGAGTTTATCGAAAAATACCATGCGGGCAGTGTGGCAAACGATCCCGGAGCCGCACCTTCCAACATACTCCAGAAGAGAGTAATGGCGGCTTCTCCCCACCGGATTCCCGCGCTTCTCTGTGCTGATATAATCTGCGGATACCGCACTATATTCCCCCAGCCCGTAGCCGAAGCCTGCAGCTTTGACGTCGAGATGATAGAAAAGGACGCAGAGTGCAGCGCAAAGGAGGCTATGGCGGCAGGTCTTTCTATGACCTATGCGCCTATGATGGATATTGCCCGTGACCCCCGTTGGGGACGTATTTCCGAGGGCGCAGGTGAGGACCCCTACCTCGGCTCTATCGTAGCACGTGCAAGAGTAAAGGGTATCAAGAACGCAAAGGGAATAGCAAGCTGTGCCAAGCACTATATCGCATACGGTGCCTGTGTAGGCGGCAGAGATTATGATGCCGCACTTATAAGCGAGGTTGAGCTTCGTAACACCTATCTGCCTCCCTTCAAGGCGGCAGTCGAGGCGGGAGTTGATACCGTAATGCCCGCATTCAACGAGACCTTCGGTATCCCTATGCACGCAAACAAGTACCTTATCGAGGACGTGCTTCGCGGTGAGCTTGGCTTCAAGGGTGCTGTCACCACCGACTATAACGCAATAGACGAGCTTATCAACCACGGTGTTGCCGCCGACAGAGAGGAGGCCTGCTTAAAGGGCTTCAAGGCGGGCTGTGATATCGACACGGGCTCACTTATCTTCCAGGAGTATCTTAAGAAATTCTACGACGAAGGCAAGATCACAATGGAGGAGCTTGACGAGCACGCCGCAAGAGTTTTGAGACTCAAGTTCAGATTAGGCCTCTTTGAAAAGCACGAATACAGCGAAGAATATGAAGCGCAGACCTTCCTCTGTGACGAGTTTAAGGCACAGGCAAGAGAGGCGGCAGCCAAGTCTACCGTTCTTCTGAAGAACGAGGATAACTTCTTCCCCCTGTCAAGAGAGGAAAAGATCCTTGTGGTCGGTCAGCTTGCAGACGATCAGGATGCACCCCTCGGCTGGTGGAGAGCATTGGGTGAGGCAGAGGATACCACAACACTTCTCACCGCAATGAAAGAGAAGTCCGACAACATCACCTACGTTGAGGGTGGAAAGCTCCTTGACGGTGAGGAATTTGACCGTGAGGCACTTATTGAAGTCGCAAAGAACTGCGACAAGATAGTTGCAGTTGTAGGTGAGGCATCATATATCAGCGGTGAGGCTCACACCAGAGGAGATATCACACTTCCCGGCACACAGCCCCAGTTTATCGAGTTCCTTTCCACATTAGGCAAGCCCCTTGCTATGGCGGTTATCGCAGGCAGACCCCTCGTTATTACCAAGGAAAATGCAGTTTGTGATGCAGTTATCTACCCCTGGCAGTTCGGTATTATGGGACAGGGTGTTGCAGACGTAATGTTCGGTGACGTAATGCCCGAGGGTAAGCTCTGTGCCTGCCTGCCCTACGATATGGGTCAGATACCGATCTTCTATGCAAGAGTAAATACCGGCAGACCCTATAAGGGTGAGATAGTTGAAATGTCAAAGAAGGTAAGCTCCTACGCTACCGACTTTACCTGTCACTATATTGATATGCCCACCGAGCCGCTCTATACCTTCGGTCACGGTCTTACATATACCACGTTTGATATAGGTACTCCCGTACCCACCAAGACCGAGTGGAATATAGGCGACGAGGTAGAATTTGACGTTGATGTTGCCAACACGGGTGAGCGTGACGGACGTCTTACCCTCCAGCTCTATGTCCGTGACGTAGCAGCCGAGATATGCCGTCCCGTAAAGGAGCTTAAGCTTGTAAAGAAGGTTCCTCTCAAAGCAGGTGAAAAGCAGACCCTTCGTGTATCTCTCCCCGCATCCGCCTTTGAGTATTACCACACCGACAAGAAGTGCTATGCCGACCCCGGTGACTTTATGATCTGGGCAGCAGAGGATGCCGCTCACGGTGAGGCTTGCAAGATCACATTGAAATAAGATAATCTTCATCAGATAAACAAATACACCTTCCGACGGAAGGTGTATTTGTTTTAATGATATCCGTTCCTGCGCACGGATGATATATGCTTCGCATATGATATCTGCTTCGCAGATGATATACACTGCGGTGTATAAGGGAACGGATATTATATCATATTTTCTCGCAGGGAAAATATATCATACGGCATAAGCCGTATATCATATCGCTTGCGATATATCATTTAGTAATCAGTCAACAAAAATCATATATCCTTGCAACAGGCAAAAATATCGCAATTTGTATCCTAAGGATACAAATTTTTATATACTTCTCAACCCTTGTTTTAATTTACATCAACGTCACGGTTATTGTATTTTCTTACAGCTCTGATATAATTAAAACAAAGGAGTGATGAATATGATAAACTTAGGCACAAAGATAAAGAGTTTACGAAAAGAGAAGAACATATCACAGGAGGTTCTTGCAAACCATCTTGGACTCACCGCACAGGCTGTTTCAAAGTGGGAGCAGGGAGTGACACTGCCTGACGTTGAGCTGATACCGGCTATCGCCTCATATTTCGGAGTTTCCACCGACGAGCTTTTTGATTTTAACCTGCAAGAGGTAAATAAGCAGGTAATAGCTATATGTGACGAAGCATATAAATTCAGATTTTCCGATACCCCAAGGTCTCGGCAGATCCTGCGTGACGGTTTGAAACGTTTTCCCGGAAACGAGATCATATTGAACAATCTACTCTATACCCTTGAATTTTGCGAAGAAGAACAGCGAAAAGAATTTGTCGAGGTCGGCAAAAATCTCATAGAAACCTCAAAGGATGACGCAACAAGATTTGATGCGTTAAGGATGCTCGCAAGCTGTTATTCGTATATGGGTAACGATGAGCTTGTAAAGGAAACGCTTGACAAATTGCCAGAGATCTATTTTACTAAGTTAGAGCTACAGGCGTGTATGCTGAAAGGTTACGACAGATACAGGGCTGCATCAATTCAGAAGAATCTGTCGGCAGAAAGTCTTGTTAGTATGTTGATCTGTCTTTACCGCCATTATAGAGACAACAACGAACCCGAAAAAGCAAAGGTTCAGTTAAACATTGCACTAAAGATAATAGATGCCTTCAAGGACGATTTTTGCGACCGCAATTTCTTTAAGTGTACACTTTATGAGGGATTGCAGGATGCGGTCAAACGTGTAGAAGAAAGGGTGGATAAGTTAAACACAACCACAGGTTGATTTTATCCGAAAACTGCGTTATTGAAATTCCACCTCATTTTTGTTATACTTTCCTCGTAAGGTCTTACAGTACAACTAAAGGAGATCAATATGGATATAACGATTGGAAAAAAGATAAGAGAGCTTCGCCGTGCAAGAGAGCTTACCCAAGAGGAACTTGCGGATAAATTGGGCATATCCTCACAGGCGGTCTCAAAATGGGAGAACGGAACCTGTTACCCCGATATGGAACAGATACCGGTGCTGGCAGGCTTTTTCGGCGTAAGCCTTGACATGCTTTTCGGTTATGACGTAAAGCAGATGGACGAGAAGGTAGAAGAACTCATAATGGATGCGAAAAACTGGTTCTGGCGGGATATAGACGTATGTATGAACAAGTATCTTGATGCCTTGAAGAGCTATCCGGGAAACGAAAAACTGCTCACTCAGCTCTTGGAGGTGTATCTCCAAAGGTCAAGCGCCGTCGGAGATGACTTTTATAACAAGGCGTTTGAGCTTGCTACACAGATATCCGAGGATACCAAGGATATATTCCTGTGTATGCGGACAAAGAGTGTACTTATAAACCTCTACAGCAGAGCAGATGATTATGGCAAAATGAAGGAGATCATTGGCACTTTGCCCGAGGTGTATCCCTATATGTTGAGGGACAAAATGCGTAAATCCTCATACGTTCTGAAAGGTGAAGACCGTCTTAAATGGGCGAAAGAGTGGAAGATAATTGAGATTCAGGAGCTGTATATTTCCTGTGATATGGAGGGGCAAGGGTATTACGAGATCGGCAAGTACGAGGAAGCTCTTAATTCTTTTTCTCAGTATCGCCGCGTAATAGAAGTGTTCTTAAAAACCGACAAGATATCTTTGGACAGCTACCTGTGGGCAGGAATGCAGACCCACCATTATTGCGCGTATCTCAGAGAAGCAGGCTGTCTTTTGAAGCTTGGCAGAAAAGAAGAAGCCAAGGCAAAAGCCGAATATGCATACTATATCATAAGCCACGCTTGGATAAGCGAGGACGGCTCGGAGGATTACTTTAACAACGAGGCAGACCACGAGGAATGTATGACACCCTTCCGTCAATATTACAGCGAGTGGGGATTGGACGAGCTTGGTCCTTGTCCTTGGTAAATATAGGTCAAATAGGAAAGAACACGAAGTTGATTCGTGTTCTTTTTAAAAGCAAATACTCAACCGTCGGTTTAATCTGTGTAGAAAAACACTATCTTCAAATTTGCTTATATTGTGTTATAATATAGATACGGTACCGAAAAAAAGGAGAATATTATGAACTCTATTGGAAACAGAATAAAAGATTTAAGAAAAAAGCACGACCTTACCCAAGAAGAATTAGCAGAGCAGCTTAATATTTCTTCACAGGCTGTATCTAAATGGGAAAACGGTGTTTGTATGCCGGATATATCCCAGATAATCCCCTTGGTCAAAATTTTCGGTATAACGAGCGATGAATTGCTTGGAATATCGGACGAGAGCGAAAACGAAGCAGTTGATGCTCTGATAAAGGAATGTCAGGAATATATAAGAATCGGACATTATAGTGATAAGATGCTTGAGATTCATAACAAGTGCAATGATATGCTCGATAAATATCCCAACAATATGCGGTTACTTTCGTATACCATCGGACATATTGCGATTTTAGCGGGAGAATTGGCGGATAAAAACGAAAACAATACCGATGAAATCAATAAACTTTATAAAGAAGCAATAAGACGTGCAAATCTGGTTGTAAAATACAGTAAAGATATTGCACAGATAATGGATGCCAAGCAATGGCTTGTACGTATATACTGTAGCTTACGGGAATTTGATCTTGCAAGAGAGTGGGCCGATCGGTTCCCCGATGATTTTTTCTATAATCGTGGGATACAGCTTGCATGGATATATGACAGCGAAAAGGATCGGGATAATGAAATTAAGTTGCATTGTAAAAACATTTCAGCACTTATTGACACAATGGCACAGGAGATCGAGGTTTTAGGCGGCACTTATTTGATAAAAGAAAACTACAAGGATGCCATATATACCTATGAAACGATTTTAAAAATCAAGGATGCCGTTTACCGTTGCGGAGAATATACTCCGCCGTTGCATGCAATTATCTCAGTCTATGTGTTTTTAGCGAATTGCTACATTCAAATCGGTGATACCCAAGATGCACTTAATTACTTGGAAAACGGTTTTGAATATGTGTGTAATATCGAAAAGCATTACAACAAAGTGAATCATATTGACAATCCGATGTTAAGAGGAACCGAGTATCGTTATTTAGGAAATAAGTATAATGGAAGATCGGAGTTAAAGGACTATATGAATTTATCTTGGTTCGACTCGGTGCGTGAGGATGAAAGATTTGTTGCAATATATGAGCAGTTGTAAATCACAAAAGTGGTCAAAATAATAGAAAGAACACGGAGTGAAATCCGTGTTCTTTCATTTGTTAATCAATTATTGTTTTGAATTCCGCTCTGTCGTACAGTGGTGCAAACAGCTTGTCATCCATAATACAATCCCGTATATATTCCGTGTGTGTGAATTCAAGCACTCTGCGGTTTCTGTAATCCGCACGGTAACCTTTCAAGATAGGGCAGGTATATTCTTCTATACCCATTTTATCCATTTTGTCGAATTCATTTGCATGATTCAAACAGACGGTGAGATTTTTTATCGCTTCGTCGGGGTCGTTGTTTTGCATAGAGATCTTTGCGCGCTCAAGATATATATCACTAAGATTACCGTGTAAACGTTGATAATTGCCGTCGGTAATAACAGCTTTAATCATCGTTTCGTGGGCATCCAATGCTTCGTGAAAGGGAGGGACTGAATTACGCCAAAGCGATTCAAGAGAAAAGGACAATTGAATCAGCTTTTTGTGGAATATCTTTTTACGTAAAGACTCTTGCTCCTCACCCCGCAGACAACTCATTAGCAGATCATCCCTGTCTATTTGACCATCCTCGGGGTACATTTCTGCATATTTTTTAGCCTCGTCAAGGTTGTCCATACTGCTGTATGTGTATACAAGACCGGATATGGCTTGTTTTTTCATATCGGGCTCATCGCAGTTTTCAAGTATCATAAGATTATGCTTTACCGAACTTTCAAGCAGCTCCTTACCTTTTTCGGTATTATAATATTTGGGGCTGTAACCCACGTACCACTCATCACTTGCAAGCCAATGAAGATATCTGAAATCGGAAGGATATTCAGCTACCGCCTGTCGTGCTATTTCAAGATCCGCTTCGGAATCATCCTTCATCCAAAAATCGAAGTATTCGGCATCAAAGTATGCTTTTCTTTCGTCAACTTCTTCATTTGTTAATCCTAACAGCTCGTCTGCGCTTACGTTAAATAACCTCGTCAAAGGCACAATGAGGGACAGATCGGGGTTGGCAATGCCACACTCCCATTTAGATACCGCTTGATAGGAAACGTGGAGAAAATCCGCCAGCTTTTCCTGTGTCATATCATTCTTTTTTCTTAAAGTTTTTATTCGTTCACCAATAGTCATTGTATTCACCTCTTGTTATTCTCGGGCCCTGTCTATATTATAACGGTTTACTCTGTTGAATACAATAACTTGTTTATCGAACACTTTTCAACTTCAAGTTGAGAGATAAAAATACAGTAACCGTATAAAACTAAAGCCAAACTTTAATTATATCACACGAACACTGTCTTGCAGATATAAAAAGCATTTAGTATAATGTACTCACGGTACCGAATTTGTTTTTAAGGAGAATGTTTATGTCGATCGGTGAAAGAATAAAGGAATTACGCCGTCAAAAGGATATGACACAGGAACAGTTAGCTGAACTTTTGGGGATTACCTCTGCCGCAGTTTCGGGCTGGGAATGCGGAAGAAATGCACCTGATATCAGTCAGATACCCCAGCTTTGTCAGATTTTCTCGGTGTCTGCAGATATGTTACTTAATATCGATCTGTCAAATCAGATGCAAAGAATAGATGAGATCATAGAACAGGCCTGTAAGGTAACGCCTAAAGAAGCGGTTAATATATACCGTCTCGGACTTGCTGAGTTTCCCGGTTCATACGAGCTGATGTTTAGATTGGCCGAGGTACTTGACTATTCGGGTGAGGAAGAAAGCTATGATGCCCGAATTAAGGAAAGCGTAATACTTTATGAAAGAGTCCGTGAAGGAACAAAAGATCTGTATCTCAAAAATAAGGCAGAGGGCAGTTTGTGCAGTATTTATATCAGACAGGGAAAACGTGACAAGGCTCTGAAAATTGCTGAGAATGTACCCGAGCTTATGTACTCGCGACGTGAGCTTGACCGGATGCTAATGCAGGGAATGGATAAGATCTATGGTATGCACTATGATATTCATCGTAATTTTTTAGATCTATGTGATGATATCTACTTTTTTTGTATTCAGAAAACAGAGGATAAGCCCTATTTCTCTCACAAACAGGCAATTACTATGCTTGAAAAAATACCGAAGCTGTTTGAGGTGTTTTACGAAAACGGTGATTATCTTGCCGATTCATGGATGGTTGCATGGTCATACGCGCGTATGGCTGAGTATTATGCTGATATGGAAGATAGAGAAAATACACTTCGTTGTGCGGAACTCGCCGTCGAATATTCTAAACAGGCGGATCAATATCCGAAAGGACTTAAAAACGGTCTTTACGGAATATCCGATGTATGGGGGTATCCACAGCTCCCGAAAGAAAAAAGACATACCTCGCTTCTTGCTTCTCCTGAATTTGATTATCCTACAACAACTTTTTATATATCAACCGAGGGAGAAACACATATAGCGCATTTGATGCGTGATTTTTCTCACCGAAAATTCGATTTTGTAAGAGATCAACTTTCAAAACTAATATGATTATATTATGGTAGATTGTAACCAAAGGTTACAAATTTCAATAGTTCGCTTATAATACGATGTTCAAGTAATTGAACATAACATAGACGCGGTTCAACTTGTTGAACCTCGGCTGTGTTATATCGGTGATTTTGTCGATATGTTTACTTCGTAAACTCGATATATTCACCTGCGGTGAACTCGATATCTGCCCTTCGGCAGTCGATATGTTTGCTATGCAAACGAGATGTTGCATAAATGCAACATATTATAAGATAGCCGTCCTTTTCAGACGGCTATTGCGTTATCTTTCCCAAGGACAGATAACATATCGCGTCTGCTTTAGCAGACATATCGCATTTATCTGTGATAAAAATATCGCTTTCGTCTACAGGCAAAAATATCGCAATTTGTATCCTAAGGATACAAATTTTCATACACGTCTCAACCGTCGGTTTAATCTGTGTAGAAAAATAGTATCTTCAATTTTGTTTATGTTGTGTTATAATATAGACACGGTACCGAAAAGCAAAGGAGAATATTATGAACTCTATTGGAAACAGCACTTTCGTATTTAGAAAAAGGGTTTGAATATATGTGTATAACAGAAAAGTATTATAACAAAGTGCAGCACTTTGACAATCCTTTATTATTCGGTAAGGATTTTTCTTGTTCGGAGGATGAATTTTACGGAAGGTTTGAAATGAAGGATCATATGAACGATTCTTGCTTCGACTCGGTTCGTGAAGATGAAAGATTTGTTGCAATATATGAGCAGTTGTAAATCAAAAAGTGGTCAAAATAATATAAAGAACACGGTCAATTCCGTGTTCTTTTTAGTTTGGTTTTATATCAAATACTCATCAATATAATTACACGTAAGGGTATATGGAGTACCCCATCCAAAGCAGTTTGTTTCCCGTGTCATTAGGTCAAGTGTTTTCAGCATTATCATCAACTGTATAAGCTTTGGTTTATATAATACGTATGTTCTCCCTCGTTTTTCGAGTACGGTAATAGAAACCAGTTTCTCTAAGGTTTCATATATCGTATCTTCATCCCAATTAAACGCCGTAACAAATTCTTTGAAGTCATACTCCTTTTCGATATCTACATTTTTTCTGTTTTCCTGATAAGCGTTTTTGTCGTTAAACGTATCTCTGTACATAAATGACAGGATGCTCGTTGCCTTTGAATCAGCAAGCGTCCGTAATGCCGATAAAACGGAGCGTTTTCTGAATATGTCCTCTTCCTCAAAAAGCATAAAATCGGGGGCAAGTACCGAGAGTTCATTGGAAATATAGGCATAGCCTTTAGTATCGGAATAAACATTAAATGATTTGTTGTTTTGAGTGTGTTCGATTTTACCTGTTATAGGATTCTTTTCTTTCTCATATAGTTCGGGGGTTCTTTCGACCTGAATTTCGGGAAAAACAATCAAGTGTCCGATATGGTCGTAAAGCAGGGAAATGAGCATCTTATTTGCATTACCGTAAAATTCCTCACTATGCTTAGGTAATGCCGTAACTTGCTTTTCTATGCCGTAAAGCTCCTCGAAAGAAATATTCAGTACCGATATGATTTCGGGTAACAGCATTACGTCGGGCATAGATATTTCCGACTCCCATTTGGATACCGCTTGATTTGTAACTCCCAACATTGATCCTAATTCCTCTTGGGTAAGACCTTTGGCTTTTCTGTATTTTGATACATTCTTGCCGATACTCATGCTTTTTGACCTCCGTTATTTGATATGATCATTTTAACACAAGAGAAAGCAAAATTAAAGATATCATTTGTAGAATGTCCGTCTCTCGAGTAAAGAAAATATCGCCAAATGGTTGGATAAAGGTGTTGTATATATTTAAATTTGTATCCTGAGGATACAAATTTCGTATTACAGTTCGGCTTAAATATGGCTTTGTCGATATGTTTACTTCGTAAACTCGATATATTCACCTACGGTGAACTCGATATCTGCCCTTCGGCAGTCGATATGTTTGCTATGCAAACGAGATGTTGCATAAATGCAACATATTATAAGATAGCCGTCATTTCTGGACGGCTATCACGTTATCTGTATTATGACAGATAACATATCGCGTCTGCTTTAGCAGACATATCGCATTTATCTGTGATAAAAATATCGCTTTTGCCGACAGACAAAAATATCGAAATTTGTATCCTAAGGATACAAATTTTCATACACGTCTCAACCGTTGTATTAATTTACATCAACATCGCGGTTATTGTGTTTTTATAACTTTTGGGAAAACACGGTATTAAAAGAAATAACACTGTTGTGTGCCATTTTCCTTATATAAATTGACAAAAGCGACAGACTGTGTTAAAATATGACAAAGAGAAGGAGTGGGACTATGGATGAGAATATAATACAGAAAAAGACAAAAAGATCCGGATCTTTGATAAAGATCATAATTATCGTAGCTATCATTGCTATTGTTATTGCCGGTATTACGGTTGGTACTATGTGGTTTATTAAAAAGACCGAGGCAGACAAGGATCAGCTTGTTGCCAATGAGGTCATAGCCATGATCGGGATGCTGGATGACAAGACTATCACGGTAGACGATGAAATCGAGATAGAGCGAATCAAGAATAAATATTATGCCCTTACCGTTGCTCAGAAGAAGCTTGTTTCAAACCGCAAAGTCCTTGACGAGGTTACCGATGCTCTTGAAAAGGCAAAGGTGAACGAGGGTGTGGAAAAGGAAAAGAAGGCAAATCAGGATGCTGCAGACGAGGTTATCCGACTTATAGAGACTCTGAAAGAAAAAACTGTTACTGTAGATAGTGAAAACGAGATCACCCTGATCAAAATGAAATACGATGCTCTTACCCGTACCCAAAAGGATCTTGTTACAAATTACAGTGATCTTGTTACGGCAACGAATGCTCTTGATACGGCAAAGGATCAGAAGGCTGCAGACGAAGTTATCCGCGCTATTGACAGCGTTGATTCCTACTCTCTCGGTACAGACGATACTCAGATCAATATGCTTTTCAGCCAGTATGAGGCTCTCACGGAGGAACAGAAGGCGCTGGTAACCAACTACGATAAGCTTTTGGGCTATCAGAACACTATCAAGGCAAACGAATCCAGACAAGCCACCGTAAACAACGGTGTCAATCTGGCAAACAATTTCCCGGGATATACCGGAAAATGGGGTAATTTCGGAGCTCATATAAACGGCTATCAGGGAATGATCGAGGCAGTCGTTAAAAGAGATGCCAACCTCAGAGGTCATTTCAAATGTAATCCCAACCCCAATTATCTTGATATGTACGTGTCTCGTTTTACTAGGGATACCGGCGGCTTCGGTATAGGACGCTGTACCATCACCTTCACCGGATATGATAAGGATGAGGGTTACATTGCCACCCTTTACGGAGAGATAGTTATCAAGAGCGACGGAACTCTTTATTTCTCAAAGACATACTATGCTTAAAATGCATTTGCTTCGGCAAATGCATTTTCTTTATTATTTACAATGAATAAAAAGGTCGGAGCACCTTAAGTAATGCAAAAATTTGCCGGGCTTAGCAATGTGATTTTCAATACATTAAAAAATAATATATATTTTTCTTCCAACGTATTGCAAAATAATGTAAATTATGCGATAATTACATTAGAATATTATTATATAGGAGGACTATATGAAAAAATTAATTATTTTCACTCTCTGCGCTATGATGCTTGCATCCCTTTGCGCTATCGGCATCAGTGCAGCAGACGAGGTAGCATTCTCCGAGGACGTAGGCGATATTTACGTTCCCTCGGCAACACTTGCAGGTAAGACCGTCACGGTAGACGGTGTTATCGACGACGACGAGCCCTATACCGACCCCGTTCGTATAGACGCTCACAACGCATCTACATCCTGGACATACAGAAGCCGTATGCTCGTGACTATTGATTATTATTCCTCCTGGGACGAGACAGGCTATTATCTGGGTGCAACCGTAGACGATCCCACACCCTTCCTCTCCACCGTTTCTCCCGACACAGAGGATGATGACGAGGGTAGTGCGTCATACGGCGGTAACGGAGATGTTTTGGTATTCTCCATCGACCCGCTTGCTATCCGTAAGACTACAGGCAGACTTTATTGGGAGTCCTCCAGCCCCACGGCCTGGTATAATATGACTCCTATGTCCGACGGTTCTATCAAGGTTTACAGAAGCCAGTATAACGAGGGTGATATCACCGATCAGGTTGACGTTGCATACGTTAAGAACTCTGACGGAACCTGGACGGTTGAGCTTAAGCTCACCTGGGATATGATACTCAGCGATACCGCAGCCTGCGTTGACAAGACCGTTGAGGAGCTTGGCTATACGGTCGAGGACTTTGCGGCAATGGACGCGGTTCACAACGCAATGTTCAGATATATGGACCGTTGGTACTATTCCTCCTCCGACCCCTACAGCGGATACCACGTTGGTTATCTTGACGAGGGCGCACGCTTTACAATCAGCTGTAACATCACTCCCTCCGACGGATATCTGGCAGACGGTGTGACCCCCGCTACCCACGGTAACGGTAAGGACGCACAGGTGTACGGTATTTATCTGCATATGGCAGAGGGCAAGAGATACACCAGCGGAAACTATACTTACATCTCCATCAACAACGATACCGAAGCAAAGATCATCAGCTATAACGGCGGCAGTGTAAATCCCCTTGTAATCCCCAAGACTATTGACGGTAAGACCGTTACTTATATTGCTGCAAAGGCGTTTACAACACTTCCCAAGATAAATATCTACGTTCCCTCTACGGTACAGACTTTAGAGAAAAACGCTTTTTACGGATGTCTTGGCGCAAAGCTTTACGTAGTTGAAGGCTCTGCCGCTCACACCTACGCAAAGACCTATTTCAAGAACAATCACGTTCTCTCCTGTGACGAGCACACCGAGGGTGAGTGGGTGACTATAACCCCCGCAACCTGCTCCGCTTACGGAACACAGCAGAAGAGCTGTGCTGTCTGCGGTCTGCTTCTTAAGACAGGCACTATAAACAAGCTCTCCCATACTCCCGGTGAGCCTGTAATCACTACTACCGCAACCTGTACCTCAAACGGTGTCAAGACCACCTACTGTACCGTATGTACTGCCAAGATCAATTCCACATCCTATACAGATCCCGACAACCACGCATATGACGATACCTGGTACTACAACGGAATAGATTTCTGTCAGGGAGGCTATAAGTGGCGCAACTGTACCAGATGCGGTCTGGAGCAGAAGTCAAACGAGGGAGTTACCGACTGTGTAGCAGGCGAGTGGCTGACAGTTATCGAACCTACCGAGGTAACAACAGGCTTTAAGGTAAAGCAGTGCGTATACTGCGGCAAGATCCTTGAAACAGAAATGCTGGGCAGACTGGTAGACAAGGTGATCCACAGCCTTACCATAGAGGTTACAGAGCTTGACGAGGGCGTAAAGGATATGTTTATCGCTAAGGGCGCTCATATGTTCTACCGTCAGGTTGCAAACAACAAGATCTACGGCGAATACGCAGTAAAGCTTGAGACCAAGGACTGGTACACCAGCTACAAGGTGGCAGAGCCCGGTGTTTATACCGTTTATATCAGATATAACGACGGCAGAGCTCCCTTCTACTATCATGTAACTATCGACCTTCCCGTACCCGAGGTTACAGCAACCACCGACGGTCTTGACGTAACTCTTGAAGGCCTTGAGGATGCAAAGGTTATCCGTATGGGTAAGGGCGACGTTGAGGTTGCCAACATCAAGAGCGCAGAGGGATACAGAACTACTACCCCCACCGGCAATCCCTATACCTTCACAATGAAGAGCGAAGGCCTCTGGACTGTTGTTGTTGAATACAACACCGGCGTCAAGGTCAAGGTTCTTGTAGAGGTTAAAGCATAAATATAATGAACAAACACAAAAAACAGTCCGAAAGGACTGTTTTTGTATAATAATCAAATTTTTTTCCAAAACCTCTTGACTGTAAAGTAACTTTATAGTTTATAATGTCCTCAAAAGGAGCTGATAGAATGAAGATAGGAGAGCTTGAAGACCTGCTTGGTATTACAAGAGCCAACATTCGCTACTACGAAAAAGAGGGACTTCTGTCGGTGGAACGTAAGGAAAACAAATACCGTGATTACGGTGATACCGATATATCGCAGCTTAAAAAAATAATAGTCCTGCGCAAGATAGGGGTCACGGTTGATGATATCCGTGCTTTTTTCAAAGAGGAAAAAAGTCTTGACTGTATATTAGATTCTACTCTTGACAGACTGCAACGCGAGCTTGACTCGGCAAAGGGTGCGTTGAATATAGCAACGAGACTGGTAGCAGATAAGAAAGATCATTTTGACGAAAACTATTATTTTGATCTTATAGCACAGCAGGAACGACACGGTAAAGGCTTCGTTGATATCTGTAAGGATATGGGAACAAAAACTAAAGATACGTTAGACCAAACGCTGAGGTATCTGTTCGGTGAGGATTACAAACGGGTATGGAGCCGTAAGAGCGTCAAAACTGCAACTCTGGTTTTATCGGTATATATGACCCTGTACCTGTTGGGGAAATACGGAGTGTTCGGACAGTCGTTCAAGGAAGTAGTCAGTGTCCCCTTTGGTATTTTGTACTTCACAGCGGTAATAGGCTTTCCGATACTTTTTGTCAGAAAGAGCTACCCAAGGCTTGCAGGCACTTACTTTAAGGCAGTGGCTGTCTTGGAGATATTGCTGTCTCTGTATCTTTTTGGGTTTGGGGTAGCTTTTATCATCAAAAATATTATTCGATAGGTGTTTTATGAACATAAAAGAGGTTGAAGGACTGCTCGGAATTCCGAGAGCAAATATACGCTATTACGAAAAAGAAGGGTTACTTTCGGTCAAACGTAAGCAAAATCAATACCGTGATTATACCGCTGATGATATATCACGGCTCAAAAGAATAATAGTCCTGAGAAAGGTCGGCGTATCCGTAGAGGATATTTGCCGCTATTTGAATAATGAAAAAACTCTCGCTGAAATACTTGATACCTCAATAGAATATCTGCAAACAGAGTATAAAAATATCGGTTCCGCCATAGCAGTTGCCAAGCGGTTGGAAAGAGAAAGCGGCAACGACTTTGATGAATGCTATTATTTTGACATTATCAAAGAGGAAGAAAAGAAGGGCAACGTATTTGTGGACCTGTGCAGGGATATAGGCAGAATAGAGCTTGATATAATTGACGATTTTACAAAGCATTTTCTTTTCTTTGATTTCAAGAAGCACCGTGAAAACGCAGGGGTAAAGGTTGCGGTAATTATGCTTCTGGGTTTTCTCCTGCTTTTCGGTCTCGGCGGTGATGGATTTATAGATACCGTAAAATTTCCATTGATAGTATTGTTAGCAGTTTCCGCTGTGTGCTTTCCCGTAATGTTTGTTAAGGTAAAACTTCCAAAGGTGGCAAATGTTTTCCGTATAATTATGATCGCGTTAGGGATATTATCCTTGATATTGCTTGCGGTTGCTCTTATAGTAACAATAGTGCAGGCTTGGATATGAGGTTTTATGAACATAAAAGAAGTCGAAGAAATTCTCGGAATCACGAGAGCAAATATAAGGTATTACGAAAAAGAGGGTTTGCTTTCGGTAGAACGTAAGGAGAATAAATACCGTGATTATAGGCAAGAAGATATTGCGGCACTCAAAAAGATAATAGTTCTGCGAAAGATAGGCGTAAACGTTGAGGAAATAAAAGCTCTATTTGAAGGCAGGGCTGGACTGTCCACAATAATAGAAAATGCAGCATCCCGTTTAGGGGAAGATATCAAGGAGCTTAAAGGTGCTTTACGTGTTGCCGGTAAAATGAAAGCTGAAAACTCGGACAGTTTTGATGAAAATTATTATTTTGATTACATAACTGCTCAAGAAAAACAAGGAAATAAGTTCATTGACCTGTGCAAGGATATTTTGGATACTGAAATAGATATTTTTGACAGAACGATAAAGTTTATCACCAGGTGGAATTTCAAAAAAGTCAGAAAAGAGACTGGTGTTATAACAGCGGTTATACTGTTAATAATTTTGCTATTTGTCAGAGCTGTTGTGGGTATGCATGTATGGGGAGATGGTTTTTGGGATATCCTTGCAAGTCCTTTTGTTGTTTTTTTGCTCGTATCTGCAATTATAATTCCCATATATTTGATTTCCCGTAAATCCCCGAAATTGGCTAAGTTGCTATGTAAGGTGGTTCTTTGGATTGCCGGTATTCTTGCAACCGCTTTAGTTTTATATATGATAGTCGGCGTTGTTAAATATAATACAGACAGGATATTCCGGAAGTAATATCCATCGGCGATGGGTTTGAAAAGATTGTGATGTAAAGTCACAATCTTTTTCTATATAGAAACGACTCTCAAAAGGTACACTTTATGATAATTCCACTAATAGTCTACAAATAATCTATTGACTGTAAAGTAGCTTTATAGATTATAATGCGCTCAAAGGAGGCAAGTAAACGTTTAAAACAATTTAAAAACAGGAGGTTTTTATGAAAAAATTCATTTCTCTTTTTTTAGCAATAATATCGGTAGTACTTATGTTACCGATGAATGTATTTGCTGATCAGGACGACTTTTACACCGTTACCTTTCCGTCAAACGAAGGTGATACTACTTTTTTTCTTGCTGGTCAGCATGGTACCGGAGATGTCAGTAATTATGTAGAGCTGCGTAATAAAGGTAATATAGATACCCCTAAATTGACCTTTGCTCTTGAAAAGGGCGAGTATGTCAGAATAGACGAGGTAAGCGGTGATTATATGCCTGCGGCTGATTTTACCGTAAACGGCGGTGCGATATACGATAAAGATAAAAATATACGTATATATTTATCGGCACCTACCGATCTTCCTGTAGGCGATTATCCGGATAAACTTATTGTTACAGAAGAAGGTACGGGCATAGAACATTCTATCGACGTAATGTTTAGAGTTACAAAAATAAAAATACAGGTAAACTGTAAGATCAACAATGCTCAAAAGTACGAAGGTATGGCTGATCCTGAGTTTACTTATGAGATAACGAGCTGTTCCGAGCCCTCGTATGATCCCGTGGTCGTAGGTGACTTCGTACGTGACGAGGGAGAAGAACCCGGAGATTATGTAATTCGCATGGAAAATGCTTGGATAGAGAACGACATTTCGGATGATACCAAAACGGTTCAGCTTAAGATTACAAACGGATGGCTGTTTATTGATCCGATATCCGGCTCATATTATGACGAGGTTCTTGATATTGACGGTCTGATAGAGGGATGGTTTAACGATAAACCCGTGACTGTTACACCTAAGGCAGACTGCGAATATGACCTTATTTCTATTGACGGTGAGAATTGGGTCGAAAGTGTAGAGATATATGAAGAGGGCAAAAGTATAAAGACCTATACCCTATATCTTAAAAACTCTTATACCAACAAGGTTACATATTCTGATATTGTACTGAAATTTGATAACGTTACAGAGCCTAAGTGTTCAATAGAGATAAAAGATAATCATATCTATATCTCCCCCACGATGAAAAATCTTAAAGAAGCGGCATGCCGTATTGACGACGGGGAAGAAAGAATATTGTCTAACTTAACTTCTCCTATATCAATGGTTGTAGGTATACACGATTATACCGTTATCCTTATTGACTGTGAGGGAAACAGAAGCGAATTCTTGTTTGAAGATGTAGCATCTTTTGTATACTTTAGATTTGATGTGTATGATGAAAACGGTTATATTTCCACATACAGTGTGAGCGTGCGATACGGTGAATATTTCGTATTCCCCGAAGACTGTTATCCTCCCGAATCTTTGACGATAGTCGGATGGACCGACGATAAAGGTAATGAGCTTGAATTCAGCTTTCTCGTTACCGAAGAGTTGTTTGATACGAACTATATAAAGCTTAAACCAATATTGGCATATCCGCTACCCGAAGAACTTATCGCATATCAGCCGCCTGAATATCTTGAACACGCTGATCTGATAAAAATTAAAGAATGCATCAAAGCTATCGAGGCATTCCGAGAAGAAGAAAATTATTATTATGTTACCGAAGAAGACGAAGCTATACTCACCGATTACGAGGATATGCTGTACGGTGTTCTTTCCACCGTTGAGCGGGTATACCGTGACGTAAAGGATAACGATTGGTATGCCGAGGCGGTGAACTATTGCTTTGGTCAAGGCATAATGACGGGCGTGGGCGACCACCGTTTTGCACCGCAGACCGAGCTTAACCGTGCTATGTTTGCTATGATACTCTGGAATATGGAGGGCAAGCCCGCACCTAAGGGTAACTCCTATTATACCGACGTGCGTGACGGCAGTTGGTTTACAGAGGCAGTAAACTGGGCGCACGAAAGCGGAATTGTTGCAGGTATGGGTAACGGTAGATTTTATCCCAGCGGTAAGCTGACCCGTGAGCAGTTGGCGGCTATGATGTACAGATATACGGAATACAAGGGCAGAAAAGTAACTCTCCGAGCAGATCTGTCAGGTTATGCCGATGAAAACAAAATTTCGGATTGGGCTTATGAATCAATGTCCTGGGCAGTAGCCAAAAAGCTTGTCAGCGGCAGAACCGAAACAACCCTTGCTCCAAAAGGGACAGCCACCCGCGCGGAAACGGCACAGATAATATATAATTATAAGAGGTGATACGGATGAAAAAATTGAATAAGCTTTTGATAATAACCGTGTTTTCTGCTTTATTTATATCTCTGCTTACTCTGACAAGCATAAACGCTTCGGAACAGGGCATCTGCGGAGACTCCTTAACGTGGACTCTTAAGGCAGACGGAACCCTCGTTATTTCGGGTACGGGGGATATGTACGATTATACCCGCAATGAGACCCCTTGGAACTCGGTTAGAGAGTCTGTATACTATTTGGATATAGGCGAAGGTGTCAGTAGTATAGGCAATTACGCCTTTGCGGATTGCGGTTTTCATTCAAGCGTTACCGTTCCCGACAACGTAACACGTATAGGTGAGGGAGCCTTCAGCGGATGCTGCTATCTGGATGAATTGACCATACCCTTTGTTGGTGAACGTGCGAAAACCTCTGCCGATACCTATCAATATCCTTTTGGATATATATTCGGAACACACCAATGTCATTATGAAGAAAGAACCATACAGGCCTATTACTGCGAAAGTACGGATAAGATAACCCGAACCGAATATTATATACCAAAGTCTTTGAAATCGGTCGTGGTGACCGGCGGAGAGATACTTAAGGGTGCCTTTGATGAGTGCAAAAGTGTTACGAAGGTCGTACTGGGTGACTCTGTTATGGGTATAGGTGATTATGCATTTGACGGTTGTCGCTCACTCAGAAGTATCAGCCTTGGTGCAGGTATAACGAGGATTGGCAACTGTTCGTTCAGGGCGTGCAGTTCCCTTAATATTACTGAAATTCCCGACGGTATAACAAGCATAGGTGAGTATGCTTTTATGAATTGTACTACACTAAAACAGGTTTACGTCCCCGACAGTGTGACCGACATAGGCGAGAATGTGTTTTACGGATGCGGAAATATGTTTGTAAATTTCAACTGCGGCTCAACTGCATTCTATCACGAATGGGGAAAGGTCAACAGAGGCTGGAGCTGTGACAATCGTACCGAAGGCTTCGTATACAACTATGATTCAACCTGTACCGAGGACGGCACCGAAACCGCGACTTGTGAAATATGCGGTATGCAGAAAACAAGAACGGCAGAGGGTACGGCAACAGGACATCGGTACACGTTATATTACAGTAATAAGGATGCAACCTGTACCGAGGACGGAACCAAGACCCGAAGCTGTGCTTGGTGCAGTAATAAAGAAACGATAACGGATGAGGGTTCAGCCCTCGGTCATAGCTACAGCTATAGCCGCAACAACGATGCAACCTGTACCGAGGACGGCAGTTTAACGGGTAGCTGTGTACGATGCCGTGAGACCACGACCATCTCTGATATCGGCTCAGCTCGCGGTCATACCGAAGGAGAGTGGCAGATAACGAAAGAACCCTCTTATAATGCAGAGGGTCAAAAGGTTAAAAGTTGTACGGTATGTAACGAGATACTTGAAACGGAGAGCATTCCTGCACTTATAAAGAAAATGACCTTTACTGACGTTAAGCCGGAGCATTGGTACTATGAAGCAGTAGAGTATTGCTTTACACAGGATATGATCAGCGGTGTAGGTGATGATAAATTTGCACCTCAGACCGAGCTGAGCCGAGCAATGCTCGTGCGTATCCTCTGGAATATGGAGGGCTGTCCCGAGCCTGCGGGAGAGTATTTTACCGATATCGGTACAGACCGCTGGTACACCGATGCGATAAACTGGGCAGCAGAAAACGGTATAGTTGCAGGTATGGATAACGAACATTTTTGCCCCGAGGACAGCATTACTCGTGAACAGCTCTCCGCAATTATGCAGAGATACTCCGCATACTTCGGAAATGACGTATCGGCTTGTGCAGACCTCAATAAGTATACGGATGCTGACAAAATATCCGATTGGGCATATGAGTCTTTAGAATGGGCAGTTTCGGTAGGAATTATATCCGGCAGAAGCGAAACGCTCTTAACACCCAAGGGTACGGCTACCAGAGCAGAGACAGTGCAAATTATATATTTGTTTATGAAAATTAACTAATACAAAAAAACGGTCCGCGGACCGTTTTTTGTATATATGAAATTGCTACATTCCGTGTGATTTGAGTCACTAAACCAACGAGCGTAGTTTGGCTGGGGCGACTCGCCCCTCAATACTTACCGTATTTCTTTACTGCGTTGATAAACGCATCAATGTTCTCATAAGGAACGTCAGGCTCAAGCATATGTGTGGGAGCGATACAGAGTCCGCCGCCCTTACCAACGACCTCGATGATCTCCTTGACCTTTGCGTCAACCTCGTCGGCTGTACCGAAGGGCATTGTGGTCTGGGTACCTACGGTACCCCAGAAGGAGAGACGGTCGCCGTACATTTCCTTAACCTTTGCGGGGTCGATACATTCGGGCTGAACGGGGTTAAGTACGTCAACGCCGATCTCGATAAGATCCTCAATGATGTCGTATATAACACCATCGGAATGATAGAAAGCAAGAATGTCGGGCTTAACGGACTTAGCAGCGGCGATAGCTCTTGCCATATCGGGCTTGAGCCACTTGCACCACAGCTCACGGCTGAGCATAAGATCCTTCTGGCTTCCTACGTCGTCACCGAACATAATGAGGTCAAAGCCGCAGGCCGCAACTCTCTTTGCAACCTCAACCTGATGGTCTGCCATACGCTTGAGACAAGCTTCAGCCATTTCTTCATCAGAGATCATATCGCAGAGCAGGTTATCAAGGCCGCGGAGATACCACGCAGGCTCAAAGATCTGGATAGCGTTGAATACAGCGGCATAGCCCTTTTCGTGACACTCGTCAACTCTCTCCTTCATACCCTCCCAGCGGTAGTCCTCAAGGATATCGGGCATAGGGAAGTCCCAAACCTCTGAAGGATCAACGAAGTCCTCCATTGCGTGAAGGAACTTGGTGAAGTGAGCTACAGAGCCGGGCTCAAAGGCAACGCCCCACTCGTCAACGGTGGTACCGGGCTTGAGACGGGGGAAATACTCGCTGTAGTCGTTCTGATGTTGGGTAGGTGTATATGTAAAGGTGCGGGCATCGAAGTCATAGTATTCCTCGTAGTTGTCAGCGCCTGTCTTTGCCTTGAATTCTTCCTTCAGAGAAGGGCAGAGCTCAAAGTAAAAGGGAACTCTCTCGGGATTCTGACGGCGAAGAGCCGCAAGTAAATTTTCTCTTGGGGTCATAGCTTTATCTCCTCAAAATATAATCGTATTTAATCAATTTATAGTACCATATTTCAATGCTTTTTGTCAAGTACAATCGCACCGCCCAGATCTGTCAAAGGCTCGTTTTTGTCATATATCAGCTCATAGCCTGCCGACTTTGCGAAATCTTTTATCCTTATATGATCGGGGTGCTTCGTTATATCACCGAAAAAGATGATCTTGTCCTCATAAACAAAGCTCGCACCGCCTATAAAGCCGTAATCGTAACCGGGAAGACCAATATGCCCCGGGGTAATAAGCAGTACCTTTATGCCAAACTCGGACAGCGCATCGGCTATACCCTTGTCTGACGTGACGGCATTGTTGCCAAACAGCAGTGTGGAGCATTTTGCGTAGCCTTGACGGAGGTTTACCGCTTTGGGGTATAATTCCTTTATTTTGACGGAAAGGCTCTCCAAACGTCCGAAAAGTGTGTCTGCGACGGCAAAGGCATTTAAGAGAACGTCCTTTGGATATTCGCAACCGAACTTTTCGTCAGCAAGAACTACATCAAAGCCGCAGAACAGCTCCTTGTTACGTTCATAATAATCCTTCTGCAGGATATTGCCGAACATCAGCATATCCGCGTGACTTGACACCGGCTCGGGCAGAGAAGGGTCAGCGGGGAGATGAACCAAAGAAAAGCCTATGTCTTTTAGCATAGACTTGATAGGTTCCGGTGTGTTTGTTGAGGTGAATAATTTTTTCATAGCTTTTGTAGGGGACGGCGCCCTCGACGTCCCGTTTAGAGTTTAGAGTTATGAGTTTAGAGTTTAGAGTTGTTGAAGGGGGATACGTCAAACGGGGCGTTAAAAACTTCCCATCGTGTGATTTGAAGGGGTCAAAATATAACCCCACGCGATTTATGGGTGCAGGGATGTATCCCTGCAAAGGCAAAACGGACAGCAAATGCTGTCCGCTAACGAATCGTATAATTAATGTTAAATTAAACGGCTCTTGTTACCTTGCCGGAACGAAGGCAACGGGAGCAAACTGCTACAGTCTTAACTGTGCCGTTAACATTAGCCTTAACTTTTCTGATGTTGGGCTTCCACATTCTGTTGGTCTTACGATTAGAGTGGGAAACGTTCTGACCGAATGTAACGCCCTTGCCGCATACTGAACACTTAGCCATATCTACACCTCCATAGGATATATAATATAAGAATTAACTTAATTTCGTGGGATCTGTGAAATCCACAAACGAGCGTTTCGGGTTGGGCAACTTGCCCTTCTAAAATACTCACGTGAAAAGTATTATATCACAACAGATTACAAAATGCAATAGTTTTTTGACATTTTTAATCTTTGTTAATATTTTCGTCGTTTTGTGTCCCCTTCTTCTTAAATGAAAACTTGTTTTCCTTGCCTGCAAGCAGTCTCTTCATATTTTCGCGGTGCATAAACAGAATAAGAAGGGTGGTCAGCACCGAGCAGATGACGATAACAAAATAAAGATAATTGTGATAGGGACAAATGTGGGGATAGAAGGCGGTAAGCACCATAGGATACATAAGAGCGCTCATTATCGACCCCAGAGAAATATACTTTGTCACCGCAACGACGATGACGAACGTAATGAATACAAAGAGAAATACGACGGGCTCAAGACAGAGTATCATTGCGGCTGCCGTAGCAACGCCCTTTCCGCCCTTAAAGCCGTACCAGCAGGGGAAGCAATGACCTAACATACAGCTAAGCCCCGCAATATATGCTATGGTCTCGCCGACCAAAAAGCGGGTGAGAAGTACGGCGACGACCGCCTTGAGAAGGTCACCCACAAGGGTGAATATTCCTGCGGCTCTGCCGTAGGTACGCATCATATTGGTCATACCCGCGTTACCGCTGCCGTATTTTCTGATATCGTCTCCGTATTTTACCTTTGAAATGATGATGGCAAAGTTTAGACCGCCTATAAGATATGCAAACACTGCGGCAATAACGGCGCTGACGATAAGAAAGCTTCCGGAAAGCGAGCCGTCCTCAGCGGCAAGCTTCATACCGATAAATCCGTAAGCCCTGAGAGTTGCTAATGTCATTTCCATTATACTCCCTGATCTCCCTTCTGTCTTATGATTATCTTAATAGGTGTACCCTTAAAGCCGAATACTCCTCTTATCTGGTTTTCCAGATATCTCTGATAGGAGAAATGGAACAGCTCTACTGAATTACAGAAGATAACGAAGGTAGGCGGAGCGACAGAGGATTGTGTCATATAGTAGATCTTCAGTCTTCTGCCCTTGTCGGAGGGGGGCTGAACACGGGCGGTAGCATCGTTGAGAACGTCGTTGAGCATACCCGTGCTGACTCTCAGCAGCGACTGCTCGTGAACGTATTTGATGAACTCAAAGAGCTTGCCTGTACGTTGACCCGTAAGTGCAGAAACGAAGATAACGGGAGCATAGGTCATATAAGAAAGATGCTCGTAAACGTCCTGTGTGAACTTGTCTACCGTCTTTGAATCCTTTTCCACAAGGTCCCACTTGTTTATAACTATAATAGAGGGCTTGCCTGATTCGTGGGCAATACCTGCGATACGCTCGTCCTGTTCGGTAACGCCCTGAGTTGCATCCACCATAAGAACGCATACGTCCGCGCGTTCAACGGCAGCCTTGGCACGGAGCACGCTGTAATGCTCGATCTTTGAGTCTATCTTGGCGTTTCGTCTGATACCTGCGGTATCTATAAATACGAACTTGCCGTGCTCGTTTTCAACCTCGGTGTCGATAGCGTCACGGGTAGTGCCTGCGATATCGGACACGATAAGTCTGTCCTCACCCAAGAAGCGGTTGATGATAGAGCTTTTACCTGCGTTGGGCTTACCGATAAAGGCAACCTTGATGGCATCGTCGTCGTATTCCTCCTCCTCGGTAAACTCGGGGCAGAGCTCAACAACACGGTCAAGCAGGTCGCCCGTACCTGAGCCGTGAGTGGAGGAAAGGGGGATAGGCTCTCCCTCAACTCCAAGCTCGTAGAATTCATAGAACTCATAGGGAAGATCACCTACACGGTCACACTTGTTCACCGCAAGCACAAGGGGCTTGCGGCTCTTTAAGAGCATTGTGCAGATGTCACGGTCATTTGCGGTAAGACCTGTGGTAACGTCGGTCATAAATATGATAACGTCGGCAGACTCGATAGCTATCTGTGCCTGAAGGCGCATATGCTTGAGCATCA
Source organism: Clostridia bacterium (assembly GCA_017416185.1). Taxonomy (GTDB): domain Bacteria; phylum Bacillota; class Clostridia; order Oscillospirales; family CAG-272; genus RGIG7300. The sequence continues at coordinate 16,788 of JAFQDF010000034.1, read as the reverse complement.
TATCGTCGGTCTTGGGCTCGATACCGCCTGTATCAACAAGCAGCATCTCTCTGCCGTTCCACTCTATTTCGTGGTATATCCTGTCACGGGTAACACCGGGGGTGTCCTCAACAATGGCTATCATCTTACCCGTCAGCTTGTTGAACAGGGTGCTTTTGCCTACGTTGGGGCGTCCTACTATAGCGATAATCGGTTTTGCCATATTTACTCCTTTAATAATGCTTCTACGAACTCAAAGCCTGAGTTGTTTACCGTTTCTATCTCTACTCCGAGATATTCGGAGAGAGAGTCTATTGATATATCGTCGAGGAAAAGGTCGTTTTCATACCTTAACATCACCGAGGGTATAAAGAGCTTTGTTCCAAGCTCCTTGTCCTTAAGCTGCTCCTTTAAGTCCTTGCCGACTATAAGACCCGCTACGGTGATATTCTCGCCGAAGAATTTGTTTTCTATTTTATATACGTTTATTTTGGTGTCGGTGAGTCTTTCTTCAAGCTCGCGGGCAAGGGAGGAGATAAACTCATACGCCGCCTCACCTGTGGCTATAGAAAGCCGTCTTTTTCTTGATATATCGTAATCATCAAGAAAATCAAGCTCGTCGTAAAATTCCTCTTTCATCGAGGTTATAAGTCCCACACCGTTTTCTATCTGGGGATAGCCGTCGTAGCTCTCACCCGAGGGCAAGGGCAGGCCTGCCTTGATGTAAAATTCATCTCCGAGATAGAATATACCGCAGTCATACTTTTTCCTGCATTCGGCGGCAAAAGCCTCCACCTGCTCTATGACTTCCTTACATTCAGAGGGCGAAAAGGGCTCAAGGGGGTAAAGCCCCTCACGGAATTTTGTCAGCCCCGAGGGAACCACCGATACGCTCTGTACACAAGGGTAGAGCTTTTCTAAATCCTGCATAGACCTTGTAAGCTCATCTTTGTCATTCACACCCTTGCAGAGAACTATCTGGGTGTTCATCACTATCCCCGCATCCGCAAACCTCTTTAACGCTTCAAGGCTCTTGCCTGCAAAGCGGTTACCCATCATTTTGCAACGAAGCTCGGGATTGGTGGTATGTACCGAGATATTGATGGGGGATATCTTCATATTGCATATACGGTCGATATCCGCTTCACTCAGATTGGTAAGGGTTATATAGCTGCCTTTAAGAAAGGACATTCTTGAGTCGTCGTCCTTAAAGTACATAGTTTCACGCATACCCGAAGGCAACTGATCTATAAAGCAGAAGATACACTTGTTACGGCAGGAGTGCTGCTTATCCATAAGGAAGGACTCAAACTCAAGCCCTATATCCTCATACTGATCCTTCTTGATGTCCACGTCAAAAAGCTCGGCACCTCGGTGCAGGGTAAGCTTTATTTTATTTTCGGTAATATAAAACCTGTAGTCCAGTACGTCGTTTATCTCGTTGCCGTTTATCTTTATAAGATAATCACCGCCGCAAACTCCCGCTTTATCGGCAAGAGATGACTTTTCTACACCTGTGATCAGAACCATATATTCTCCTACGGAATGAATTGAATACTTCGTATTCATGAATTGTATCCTTTGGATACGTTAAGGAAAGTTTTTGCCTTTAGGCAAAAACAATTATAATTAAATTAGTTTTCGGCTCGTCGAAAACTTACCTTAATGCACACTTGTGTGCAATTCATGTGCTTTAGCACAATTCATGATGCGACAGCATCAATTCATGACAACATAGTTGTCAATTCATAATTAATATTAAAGAAGGGCGTACAGTGTACGCCCAATGAAAGCAACTTATGCCTCTTCTTTAATGGTGATGATTTCCTTACCTGCGTATGTGCCGCAAGCCTTACAAACTCTGTGAGAGAGATTGTACTCACCGCACTTGGGACACTTGGTCATGCCGGGAAGGGTGAGCTTGGAATTGTTAGAGCGTCTCTTATCACGTCTTGCCTTTGATACTTTTCTCTTCGGTACTGCCATGTTACCTACACCTCCGTTATATTAATGAATTTGTTTACTTAGTCTTCCAATTGATCAATGTACTTTTGGATTATCGCAAGTCTGGGATCAATTTCTTTTGTGGGACAAGTGCAGTCCCCCTCGTTGAGATCCTTGCCGCACTTGGGACACAGACCCTTGCAGTCCTCCTTGCAAAGAAGCTTGGTAGGAAACTCAAGTAATATCTGCTCGCACAAGGGCTCATACAGATCCAACTTTGCGTCCTCGATGAAGAGATAGTCGTCCGTGTCTTCGTTTTGAAGAGTGGAAATCACAGCGACGTTCTTTTCAAAATCAATAGGCAAGACACCGTCGATGTCACACATACATCTTGCACATACAGACTTGTACGGCACGGTGGCAGAAGCGGTAAGCTTCATATACCCTGCGTTGTTTGTAACAGCTCCTTTAACGTGGAAGAGCTCGGGGAACACAACGTTTGCCAGGATATCCTTATCCTCGAACCCGAAGGAATAATCAAACTGTATTGACTTAACTTCGCCCGCTAGGATAGGCGCCATATCGATTTGCATACTCATATATATATCTCCGGAATATTAGCCCGATGACGCAGGCACAAAATATTATATACAAATAGATAGTAGATGTCAAGATATAAATACTAAAAAAACCACAAAAATAAATGTAAACTTTTTAAGACGGAGAATTGCATCAATTTTGATCAAATTCCTTGACGGATTGGCAAGGCTTTGATAAAATATAGGTATAAATTCAAAGGAGCAATAAAATGAAAAAAACTGTAATTTCCCTTATGCTCGCAGTCCTTCTTGTCCTTGCGGTAATACCCGTATATGCAGAGGGCTACACCCAGAGCTTTATCAATCTGATGATGGGCAGCGATGAAAGTCAGCTTAATGTCACCTGGTATTCAGACGGTGAGGACGCAAGCATTGTCTGGTGCAAGGCTGCCGAGATAAGTGACGGTACAATGCCGAAGGATGCAATGAGTGCTGCGGCGCAGTCCGTGCTTGCAGATGAGGGTGAGGGCTATTACAGCTGTATGGCTACAATTACAGGCCTTGAGCCTTCTACAGAGTACGCATACTGTCTTATAAATGACGGTTATCAAAGTGAAATAAGGTATTTCACCACAGGAGACAGCGACGAATACGGCTTTGCACTTATCGGAGATGCACAGCTCGGCTCAGGCGAGACCCTCGAGGGTGATATAGCCGCCTGGCAGCATACCCTCGGTCTTATAGATAATAACGAGGCCTTTGGGGCTGCTGACTTTCTGCTTTCTTTAGGCGATCAGGTGGATTCCTGTAACAGCGAGGAGCATTTCGGAGCATTTCTTAATCAGGAGCTTATCACAAGAATGCCCATAGCCACCACCATAGGTAATCATGAAACCGATGCGCCCCTTTACTCATACCATTTCAATCCTGCAAATGCTTCTGATAAATACGGTATTACGGGAGCGGGCAGCGACAGCTGGTTCAGATATAACGATACCCTCTTTGTACTGCTTAACACAAGCGCAGGCAACATAGAGGATCACGAGGGTATAGTCAAGGAAGCTCTTGCTGTAAATCAAGACGTCAGATGGAAGGTAGCCGTTTTCCACCACTCCGTATACACGGTAAGTGAGAGGGGAGAGGATGCTACTACGATCTCAAGGCGGGAATGGCTCACGGCTCTGCTGAAACAATATGACTTTGATATAGCCCTTTCGGGACACGATCATATATACTCCCGTACTTATCTTATGGATGGTATGGAGCCGCTGAAGGACTCTTCGTATTATGATGACGAGACTCTTACCTCGGCAACCGACCCCGAGGGCATACCCTATTTCACCTTCGGCAGTTCAACAGGCTCAAAGTATTACGATGTGGTATTTCCCGACGAGCCCAATATACTGATCCACGAGCAGAAATATATTCCCCACGTATCTATGGTGTCGGTAAGCGATACCGCCTTTACCCTGACCACCTACCGCACAGACGATATGAGCGTGGTGGATAGCTTTACCCTCAATAAATCACCCGAAAAGACAGAAATGCCCTTTGAGGACGTTAAGGATAATCATTGGTACTATTCTGCCGTTGAGTATGCCTTCAATAAGGGAATGATGTCGGGAATGAGCGAAACCGCCTTCGGTCCCTCTGTTGCCACCAACCGTGCAATGCTGGTATCCGTTCTCTGGCGCTTTGAGGGCAGTCCCGAAGGATTTGAGCATAGCTTCAGCGACGTTAAGTCCACACACTACTTTGATAAGGCTGTTGCCTGGGCATACGGCAACGGAATCGTCGCAGGCAAGGCTGAGGACAAATACGCACCAAATGACAAGCTCACCCGCGAGCAGATGGCGGCTATCCTTTACAGATATGCAAAATATGCGGGCAAGGATACAACCGCCGAGGGTGATATCTCTGTATTTGCAGATCTTAACAAGCTTGATGCCTACGCAGTTGATGCAATGAAATGGGCATACGGTAACGGAATCATTACAGGAATGAACGAAACCACCCTTGACCCCAACGGCAGCGCAACAAGAGCCCAGCTCGCTTCAATATTAATGAGATTTTTAGGTTAAAAGAAAAGACAGCTTCATTTTGAAGCTGTCTTTTTCTGCATTCTTAAAGCGCCTGCTTTAATTTCTGCATTATCTTCTTTTCCTCACGGGAGACCTTGACCTGACTTAAGCCGAGGATCACACCGGTCTGCTGTTGGGACAGCTCCTTTATATATCTCAAATGCAGTATCTTTTGGGAGGTCTCGTCAAGTGTAGAGATAGCCTCTCCCAGCGCTATACGGTCGGTAAGACGGTCAATGGCATTCTCCTTGTCAGAGAGTGTGTTTTCAAGGGTGAGACTGCTGTCTCCCCCAACTGTCTCATAAAGCGAATGAACAGGAGATACTGCCTCAAGGGTATAGGTTATCTCCTCAGGAGGCATATTACATTCCCTTGCCAGCTCTGATACCGTCGGCTCTCTTCCCAAGCTGCGTGTAAGCTCCTCACTTTTTCGCATAACTGCAATACCCTGACGCTTTATAGAGCGGCTGACCTTTATCTGTCCGTCGTCCCGCAGATACCGTCTTATCTCTCCGATAATAAGGGGAACGGCGTAGGTGGAAAACTCCGTGTTGTATGAGAAATCAAAGCTCCTTGCCGCCTTTATCATTCCTATAGCGCCTATCTGAATAAGATCCTCGGTTTCAGCTCCTCTGCCCAAAAATCGCAGAGCCACCGATTTTATAAGTCCCATATTTTCGTTTATCAGTTCCTCAAGAGCCGTTTCATCTCCGTCCTTTATCTGTTTTAACAGAGAATGGTTGTTTCGCATATTACCCTCTTACAATAGATTTATGTAAGGTCTTTTCGAGGGTAACGGTAGTTCCTTTGTTGAGTATAGATCTTATCTTCATTTTATCGGTAAAAGAGGACATTATGGTAAAGCCCATACCGCCCCGTTCTCCCGCGGGGTCGCCCGTATAGAAGGGCTGCATTGCCTTTTCTATGTCTGCAATACCGCAGCCGCGGTCCCGAACGGTGATCTTAACCGTCCTGTCGTTATAGTATTTTACCGATATAAGCACCTCCCCCTTTTTGTCACGGTAGCCGTGAATTATAGAGTTGGTAACCGCCTCGGATACCACGGTACGGATATCCGCTATCTCCTCGAGAGTAGGGTCAAGCTGTGCGACAAATGAGGATACGGCGTATCTTGCATACCCCTCGTTTACCGACAGGGCGGGGATACGGAGGTTCATTTCGTTTATAAGCTCTTTTTTCATATGTTTGCCCCCTCTGATTTCTTTATCGTAATAAGCTTGTCCGTACCGGCTAAAGCTAAAATCTTTGACACGCTGTCGTCGGGGTTGGCTATGATCAGCCGACCGCCCAAATCGTTTATCTTGGTATATCTGCCTAATATCAGCCCCAGTCCCGAGGAATCCATAAAATCGACGCCGCCCAGATCCATAATGACCGTCTTTGCGCGGTAGAGATAAAGATCGGTGTCTATCTCCTCACGAAGCGATCCGGCACTGTGGTGGTCTATGTCACCCGATATATTTATTATAAGAATACCCTCGTCGTATTCTATCTTGCATTTTGCTCCCTGCATTTTATCAGTCCTTTCTTTTTTTAATATATAGGAATTTTCTCTATTGCGGTGTGGTTTGAATTACTGCGTAAACGGGCGCAGTATGGGTGCGGCGACTCGCTGCTTTTTTAATATATAGGAATTTTCTCTATTCCGTGTGGTTTGAATTACTGCGTAAACGGGCGCAGTATGGGTGCGGCGACTCGCCGCTTTTTTAATAAGTATATATGAATTATGACAAGAATTATGTCAAAAGAGGACGGGGTGGTAAAATATATCGGTTTGTTTGGGAGAATTCTATACTAACTCGCCGGTTAAGGTTACAATTATCAGACAAATCATCAAGAGTGCAGACTGTAACCTAAGGTTACAATTATCGGACAAATCATCAAGAGTGCAGACTGTAACCTAAGGTTACAATTATCAGACAAAGCATCAAGAGTGCAGACTGTAACCTAAGGTTACAATTATCGGACAAATCATCAATAGTACAGATTGTAACCTAAGGTTACAATTATCAGACAAATCATCAAGAGTACAGATTGTAACCTGAGGTTACTATCTTGCAATAGAAAAATGGTGTTCGTTTGAACACCATCTAAATTTATTTCAGTATATTAGTAATTATGCAAAAAGCTTCAACCAGCTCTTTCTGCTCAGAATCAGATAACAGAGATAGCTTTTCGCAGAGCTCGCTGTTGTTTTTCTTTATTATTGATTCGGTATATGTCTTACCCTTCGGTGTAAGGGTCAGCATCAAAACTCTTTCATCATCTTGTGAGCGTGTGCGCGAAATAAGAGAATTATTCTCATGCTGTCTTATCATACGGCCGACATAACTTCTGCTGAAGCCAAATTTTTTTGCAAAAGATGAGGCAGAACATACATTCCTTGAATATATCTCCATCAACAACAATTCTTCCGTTGAATATGCACCTAATGTGTTATTTTTTAATATGAGCCTTGCGATAGGCAAACAGCACTCGTTTATCTCGATGATTTTATTAATGATAGCTTTTTCCATAATACCACCTGAAAAAAATCTCGTATATAACTAATTATACCAAATACAAGGCATTTAGTCAACAAAAATGTAACCTAAGGTTACAAATATATGCGACAAAATTACGGAGGCATAAAACAAGTCTATGCCGCATTCATTACTGTAAATTAATTTTTCAAACCTTTGAAATCGTCAAATGCCTTGAACATTACGGCAGCCTGCGCTCTGGTAGCTGTGCCGTTGGGGTCAAGGTAAGCTGTTTAAGTAGAATTTGTAACCTCAGGTTACAAATTGATAGCCGAGTGATTCAAGACAGATTGTAACCTCGGGTTACAAATTATCAAATAAATGATCAGGAGAGCGGACTGTAACCTAAGGTTACAATCTCTGTTATCTGTGTCGAAACGATGACGGCGGCTTTGTCGGTTTGTTTTCGGTGAAATTACAGGGCGTTTTTTCATCGTAACAACCTGCATTAACAAATGCTCCTGCCTATGTTCTTTTGAAGAACTTATGACGGGAAATATGTAAAAAACAGGCATTAATAAAAAAATACTTTCCTGTTTTGCAGGAAAGTATTTATGAATATTGAATTATGATAAATTCAGCGCTTTAAGAGCCTCATTTACAGCTTCCTTTATATCCTTTACATATTCGGGATATATTTCCTCGGGGGCATCGGATATATCCGTTCCCGTAATAACTGCATATGTAGTCAGAGCTTGGATATATCCCATAACACCGTTGGGATGAAAACCGTCCTCGGCTAAAAAGAATTCGTTGTCATAGCCCTTTTGAAGCATATTTATATATGCATTTCCTGCTGGTATGATCTTTACGTTATATCCGGTAAAATAATCGGGGACGTTCCATTGGGGATCGTAATATTCCCACACGTAAATGATATAAAACTCTGTGTCCTTGGGAAACAGCTCCATTACCATCTGCAACGCAAGCTCATTATCCGGACCTAACAGGACTACCTTATCCGCCTCGCTGAAAAACTCGGGGTCAAATTCCTTACGGCAGAGCATATTGAGATAGTTTCCGTACATAGAGTATCCCGGTTGTGTGCAGTCAACACAGGTGTAGCCACCTCTATAATGATTGGACAGCAGTTGTGTCTTTTCAGGGGCTTGACCATAGTATATACGGCTGTTTCCGATAAAGAGTATCTCAGCCACCCGTCTGCCTGTTCTCTCGGGGTCGGTGATAGGTTCTTTGCAAAACTGTTCATAGAAATTATTTACGACTACAGCTATCTGCGCCCTTGTTGCAGGAGCTTTAGGCTGCATCATATGTCCGCTTTCGGTCTCAACACCTACCAATATCTCGTTTTTATGTGCCCAATGTATGGCTTCAAGCGCCCAATCGCTTATATACGAATAATCAATATACGTTTCAAGTGCGTCAGAATGTACCGCCTCTACGTCGGTTTTCAGCTTCAGATATTGCATAAGCATCCGTGCCATCTGCTCACGGGTCAAGGGGTCGTTTACACCGAATTTTGAGCCGTAACCTACCGAAATTTCATTTCTGTAGCCCCATTCAATAGCTTCGGAATACCATTTATCCTCCTTTACATCGGCAAAAGAGCTTCCTTTGTAATCAGACTTGTCTATCCCTTCGATGTTTGCAAGGATGGTTATAAACATAGCTCTTGTCAGGGTGGTCTGAGGGCCGAAGCGGTCAGGTGCCATACCCGACATAAGGCGGCGGTCATAGCAGTATTCTATAGCATCGGTATACCACGCCTTGTCAAGAACGTCGTCAAAGGCTTCCGCAACACTTTGGTGGGGATAATACTTAACAGAGCAGTTATCATCTGAAATCTCTATCAGAGTAGAGCCTACGACAGAGCCTTCCTTAATACCGAACAGACCTGTTTTCATAATGTAAGCCAAACGTATACCCTCATAGGGAACGCTTGCTGCTATTCTTGATTCTCCTCCGAAGAACATTCCCTTGACGTTGGATCCCTTCATAAGCTTAAGAAAGCTTTTATCGCTGTCAAGGGTGCCGTTGGGGCTTATGTTAAAATACCCATAGGCATCCTCTGTATCCAATACAAGAGGGTTTGAGGGATTTGTATAGGAGCTGACACCGTATTCCTTTGATGCGGCAAAGGCATATCTTGGTGCGTGGTTGGTAAACACGTAGCAGGGAACATCCCCCACAGAGCTTTTTGCCTTATTATAGGAATCACGAAACCAAGTCTCGGTGACCTCGGTTATATCAGGCTTTTCGCCGTTTTCCGAGTCTATTATATATATTATTTCACTTACCTTGCTCTTATTTACTACGGCAATATTATAGTTATATCCCGATACACTGCCTTTGTCAAAAATACAGTTTTCGTATTTTTCCAAATCGGCAAGCTTATCCTCAAAGGGATAGTCGCCTGTACGCTCGTCATTGCCGCAGGAATATGCCCAAGGAATATTATAATTGTCTATAGTTTCGCAAAAATAATTGAATAACTGTCCCTTGTAATCGTCAATACCTCTGACGAAATTTCCCGTAACCACTATAAGATCGGGGGATGTTCTTGTTACTGACTGATTGAGATATTTTATCAGGACGTTCTGAATATCAGAATACTTCAGCTTTTCATCCTCTGAGGCTTCCGACGTCCAGGGGAAGAAGCTTGTTTCACGGTATGCAAAGGCATCCGCTAAATTGATATCGTTGAGCGCCAATATCCTTATCGGCTCGTTCTTATCAATATATAACTCAAAGTCAATTCCGGGTACAGAGCTTTCTGAAAAAGCAGCATTATCCGCGCTTACGGGAATAAACAGAATTACCGACAGCGCTATTACCGTAACCATTAAAATGCCATATTTAAGCTTCATTTTGATACCTCCAATTTAATTCTAAACCGGTTTACAGTCTCATTGTAGCACAGCTTTATCCGTGTGTAAACAGAAATCAACGAGTGGTTGATTCTTGTTTTTTGATTATTTTCTCTATCAACTTACTCGCAGTAACTATCTCCATACCCAGTATCTTATCTCCCTCGTTAAGACCGAATATCTTGTTTTTATCGCCGTCATATATACTGTGAGGTGCGGGATTGAAAAGAAGCAGCTTGTTATCTGCCTTTTCTTTTATATAATCGGGATAGGATCTGTACTCGGTATACCAGCTCTGAGTGCCGATAGTTATTACACCGACCATTCTCAGCCGCTTTTCCACACGCCAGGACTCGGGCAGCAGGTAGATCTTTTCGCTTCTTTTGTACGCGGTGAATATGTGTACGGTATATTTATCATCTATCACAAATCCACGGCTGAATCTTGTAGGAAGGAACATATCTAAAAAGGAATAACTGACCTTACACAACTTTTCAAGCTTAGAAAGTAACTGTATGCGCTTGCATATAACCCGTATATAAGGTATGCAGAGAACAACGAGAGCAGCTATAATCAAATATAAATATAACATATCATACCTCACGGGCTAAAATCATTATAGGAGTCCTACCGACATTTACGGAATAGGGGAGCAGTCCGGCATCAAGGATAGCTTTTATCTGTACAGGTATATATGCGCCAAGCGCTCCTGTATGCTTGTAATAACGGTATTCGTCAACGTGCTTCGGGACATTGTTTATATGCTCCTTCAAGAGCACCGAAAAAGCAGGAGAAAGAAGCTCACACAGCTCGTCTGCTGCTTTCTCAGCCCGATCAAAAGCGTCTCCAAGCTCATTTAAGGTCATATAGGGTATATCAACCGTATACTGCTTCTTGTGGCTTTCGTCACGACGGAGTATTCCTATATTTTCAAAATCCTCGCACAGCTCGTATATAATACTGTTCCGGGGACGTATAGTATCATCAATAAAGGAGCAGAGAAAAGCAAATATATCGTTTGGGGGACAGTTGTATCTAAAGCTTCTGTAGGCATACTGTGTATCACCCAAAAAGGACTGATAGTCATACATTTTTCCGATATACCGTTCACCCTGAGAATATGCACAGCAGGCAGGTCCCGAGGTCTCATATTTATTTATCACCTTTTCTCCCGCTTCAAACATTTTAGCACTAACAAGCCAGGCACCGCCGTTGGGTCTCTGCGGCGGAGTATCGGGACGGTAGGAGCTGCCTGTTGTCTTTCGGATAACAAGGCTCAGTATATGCTGCAGCATATACAAAAGGAAGGTTGCCTTTTGTTTGTCATTCATAAAGGCAAGCGAGCCATTGTCGACCAAGGGAAGGATATGCTTTTTTAACGAATCCCATACCGCCTTTGCATATTTGTCAGCGGTCTGCTTTTGACAAATTATATCACCTAAGGAATCTGAATACTTTTGAATAAAGCATCTTGTATACACCAGACCTTGGGGAGTTTCACCCATAAGCTCACCCGAAACGAGCTTTGCGACTATAGGCTCGATATAGGCACAGGGTATACCCATAGTATCTGCGATAGATTTTATTGATATAGGCTTTTCGTATGCCAGTATAAGTATGTTTTCTTCAATAGGTGATGCCACAAGGGAAAAGGGCTCTGCACCAAACCCAGGGGAACCCCATATTCCAAAGGTCAGGCGCTTAGGCTCGTAGCTTATATCAGAATATTTTTCCATATTGCTTACACCCTCTTTGACCTGCTTACGGGCAGTGGAAAGCCTTGACAGCACAGTTCCTTTCGGTATATCAAGAACTCTTGCTATCTCGTCAACACCCTTACCGTGAACGTAGTGAAGCACGGTGACCTCACGGTATATCCTTATAAGTCTGCCGATCTCACGGCGCACCGCTTCGTATTCCTCACTCATATCCTCGTCGGGGATGGCTTCCATTTCTATATTTTCAAAGGAAACGACCGAGTTTTTATATTTACCTCGGAGATGATCGTTGTATTTATGAATGAGTATGGAATTAAGATATGACTTAGGATGTTCTATATGCTCTCCTTTACTCTCACGAATGAAAAAGGCAAGAAGTGTATCCTGAACTATACCGTCGATATCCTGACAGTCGGGAAACCGTATAGCTGCAGTTTTATAGAGATAGTCAAGGTACTCTTGATATTTTTCGTCTATATAGGTCATAGAGTTATCTCCTTTCTGCCCTTTTAGTCGTAAAAAAACAGATTTGATTCGCGCTTTTATAAAAATTATTATATAAAATAATAAACAGGCTGTCAATTACAGCCTGTGCGATATATTTGTCCTACGGTCAAATGCGATATATCTGATAGCAGATACGATATGTACGTTGTACGCGATATGCTTCACCTGACGGTGAAACGTGGATAAATAAAGAAGATTTCCGCTTTTGGCGGAAATCCTCCATAATTATACATTATACATTGTACATTATACATTTATTTACGTCTCTCGTGACGCTCTGTAGGTCTCTTGTCGTTTGAAACTATATGATCGTGCTTCATCTTTACAGGCTTGAGATCAATTTCTCCTGCCTTGATAAGGGCGATCTTTGTGAGCATAGGACCAAACAGCTCATAGACAAGCACGGCAAAGAGACAGATGTTTCTTATAACCATACCCGTCTCACCAAGCTGCTGTGCGGCAATGATAGACATACCGATAGCAACGCCTGCCTGTGGAAAGAGGGTAATACCGAGGTATTTAGAGATGTTATCGTCGCACTTGGTCCACTTGGCGCTGATATAAGCACCGAAGTATTTACCGAGACAACGGAAGATTATGTATACGATACCGATAACGACGATGGCAAGGTCTGCAAATACCGCAAGCTCCAATTCGGCTCCGCTTAATACGAAAAAGAGTACGAAGAGAGGAGCAGTCCACTTGTCGGTACGTCCCATCATATCCTCTGAGAAGTCACACATATTGCAGAATACCGTTCCCAGCATCATACATACCAAGAGGGAAGAGAAGCCTATCTCCACCGCACCGATATGGAAGTCGAGCATAGACAGAGCGACCGTAGCTATAACGAAGGTGATGGCGATAGAAAGACGCTTACTGTTAGAGGAGAAGAATCTCTCAACTACGGTAAAGAGAACGCCCATCACCGCACCCAGAACGAGGGAGCATACTATCTCAAGTATGGGGTTGACGATGATTGAGATCAGGTCAAAATGACCGCTTTCCATAGCCTTTGCAATACCGAAGGATACCGCAAATACTATGAGACCTATAGCATCGTCAAGAGCAACTACGGGCAGCAGTATGTCGGTCAGCTTACCCTTAGCCTTGTACTGACGGATGACCATAAGGGTCGCTGCAGGAGCGGTGGCTGTAGCAACTGCGCCGAGGACTATGGCAACGGGCAGGGTGAGCTTGTCGGGCATTGCAAAGTGGAGTCCTATAAGAGCCGCATCTACAGCTATAGTAGCAAGGAGTGCCTGAACGAAGGCGATCACGGTAGCCTGCTTACCGATAGCCTTAAGCTGAGAGAGGCGGAACTCGTTACCGATGGTAAAGGCGATAAAGCCGAGAGCCACCTCACAGAATACCGATAATGCCTTTACAGCCTCAATAGATTCAAAGCCGAGTCCGGGAATACCCAGTCTGCCCAGTACAAAGGGACCGATAAGTATACCTGCCACAAGATAAGCCGTAACGGCAGGAAGCTTTAAGAGTTTTGCTACACGGGAGAGCAGAAGTCCTGCCAGCATAGCTACGGAGATCATCAAAAGCGTTGTCATTTTTTTTACCTTCTTCATCTATAGTACAAGAATAGATTTTAGCACTTGTGTACAAGAAAATCAACAACAAATTGTTAATAATGAATAAAGGAAAAGACGACCAAAAATCGGTCGTCTTATAAATATGAAACTATCTGTTTCTTCAGCTTTATAAACTCCTCGGTCAGCTCAAAGTCAGAGGGCTTATCCTTCAGCTCTATTACGTCAAGCTCCTTGCCCTCACCCATAATATATATCCTGTCTGCAAGGATAAGGGCTTCGTCGGTATCGTGGGTTATAACGACCGTTGACAGCTCCAGCTCCTTTGCTATACCGAGATACCATTTCTGCATCTTACGGCGGGTCACGGCGTCAAGAGCGCCGAAGGGCTCGTCAAGGAGTACGACCTTTCTCGACTGTATATAGGTACGCAGAAGCGCTGCGCGCTGACGCATACCGCCCGATAATTCCTTGGGATATTTGTCCTCGTAGCCTGCAAGACCGAAGAATTCAAAATATCCGCCTGCTTTTTTCAGGGCTTCCTTTTTGCTTTCGCCTTTGATTATCAAGGGCAGTGCTACGTTATAAAGCACGGTATAGTAGGGAAGGAGCAGATCCTTCTGCTGCATATAGCTTATATGCCCCGGCTTGCCCGTGATATCCTCACCGCATAGGGTGACTCTGCCCTCGTCAGGTGTCATAACTCCCGAGAGTATGTTCATAAGCGTCGTCTTGCCTATACCGCTGGGACCTAAGAGCGCTACGGTCTGACCCTCAGAAAGGTCTACGTCGAGGCCGCGGAATATTACTTTGTCGTCAAAAGCCTTGGCAATCCCCTTGGCTGACAGGATGTTGTTCATATCAATCAGGCAGATACTCGTTTGAGAAGCCGTAGTTATCTGCAATTTCCTTTTCTATAAGTTGATTGTCCCAGAGATAGTCAAAGAAGGCGTTCCAACGCTCTGAGTCGATGATACCCCATTTTTTTGCATCGGCAATATACTCGTTACAGAGCCACTTCTGGCTTGCAACCACGATGTCGCGGTCAAGCTCGGGAGCGTATTTGCAAAGGATGTCGGCTGCACCCTCGGGATCGTTGATGGCGTCGGTGTAGCCCTTTGCCGTTGCCTCAAGAAAGGCTTTGGCGGTATCGGGGTCGCTTTCAAGAAAAGCGTTGTTTGCCACAAGAACGGGGGTGTAGAAGTCAAAGGCGGGGTCGATATCCTTAAATGCAAAGTAGTTGGTATCAAGTCCCTTTACCTCACAGGCAATGCCGTCCCAGGCATAGTAGATCCACACGCTGTCAACGTTGGTCTGTATGGCGGTCAGGGTGTCGGTAACCGTAGAAGGGATAAGCTCTACCTTTGAAAAGTCGCCGCCTTCGTTTTCCATACAGGTTTTGATTATAGCCTTTTCGGTGGGCAGATCCCAGGTTGCGTAAGAGTTACCCTCCATTTCCTTGGGAGAGGTGATACCCTTGTCAGCCATAGAGATGATACCCGAGGTGTTGTGCTGTATAAGTGCGGCAACGGCGGTTATGGGCAGGGGATCATCGGTTGAGTATGCAGGAGCAAGATAGTCCTGAAAGTCAACGCCGAACTGAGCCTTTCCGCTTGCTACAAGGGCAGAGGCACCGTCCTCCGGGGGCTGCTGGATTGTTACGTTAAGACCGAGGTCTTCGTAGTAACCCTTTTCAAGGGCAACGTAAAGACCTGTGTGGTTGGTGTTTGGTGTCCAGTCAAGGACAACGGTTATATCCTTTGAGGAATTTGAATTTCCGCAGGATACAAGGCATAAGAGCATCGTTAATGCTAATATAAGTGTAATTGATCTTTTCATTTTCGTTCTTCCTTTTTGTAGGGCATTAGTTTTTTCTCAAGTAAGGAGATCAAAGCCATAAGCAAAAGACTCAATGCCGAAACCAATATTATTACGGCAAACATCTTGTCAAAGGCATAGGATTTTCTCACTCTGGTCATGTACACACCCAATCCGTTGGTTCCGCCCAGCCATTCGCTGATGACGGCAGAGACTATACAGTATGAAGAGGATACCTTGAGACCCGCAAAAAAGTGGGGAAGGCTGTAAGGCAGCTTTATATGCCTGAATATCTGCATATTACCTGCACCCATACTGCGAAGCAGCTTTATCTCATCGGGGTCAGCGGAGGCAAATCCGTCAAGAAATCCCACCGCCACGGGGAAGAAGCAGACTATGACTATAAGTATGATCTTGGGCGACAGCCCAAAGCCGAACCAAAGCACCAGAAGAGGGGCTATGGCTATGGCGGGAACCGTCTGCGTTACTACCATCAGAGGGTAGAACGCCTTTTTTGCAAGGATAAATCTATCCATTATCACAGCCGCAAAGAAGGCTATGACGATACTTACGGACATACCTATAGCCGACTCAAGCAGGGTGTAGCCTGCGTGCTCCATAAGCACGGGAAAGTCGCTGACAAAGGCTTTTACCACCTTAACGGGGGAAGGAAGCATAAATGCAGGAACCACCTCTGTGACCGACAGTATCTGCCATATTGCTATAATTACGGCAAAGGTCCCCAAGGGAAGCAGCTTGTCAATTATGCTTTTTTGTCTTTTCATTGATAGTCATAACGTCGCCGTCGTTTTTGGCGCATATCTTCACATAGGTCATTATCTCCTCGGCACCCGCCTTGAGAGAAATCCTTGTGACCTCGGATATGATCTTCATTATCGTATCGTAGTCGCCCTCCACCGTAGTCTCGAAGGGACCGACCACGGTATGAAGTCCGAAGCTCTTGATAAATGCAATAGCTTCGTCGACTATTCTGACCACTTCCTCGTTGTCAGCATTCATAGGCAATATCTGAATTGCCGCGCTTGTAAGTTGCATAAACGCACCTCCTAAACAAAAAATAAGGTCTCCCCGTCGGAAGACCTTGAAATAGTGTCACTATTTCCCTCCGCCGGCATTATCCGGATCAGGTTATGGGTCCCAGGCTCAACGCCTGATCTCAGCCGAGGTAACTCAGCTCCCCTTTGTACGTACCAATTATACCCCTTGACAAGGATTTTGTCAAGGGGTAAATTGTAATGAATAGTGAATAATGAATAGTGAATAATG